>CAVZYK010000009.1:0-299664 GCA_963779505.1 uncultured Actinomycetes bacterium
TCAGTGCAGGCCCGGGTCCAGCCAGTCCCCGTGGCGCCCCGCTATTACGTCGTCTGACGATGGTCTGGCGAGAGCACGCTGATGCATCCGAGGGTGTCTGTATGTACCCTGAATGTTTCGGGCGGCGATCTATGCGCGGATTTCGTCGATCGCGACGGCGATCAGCTGGGGGTGCGTCGCAGGTGCTGGATTGTGAGGGGCGGGCTGAGCGTGAGGGTTGGGAGGTTGTTGAGCGGTATGTCGATGACGATGTGAGCGCGTACAGGGTTCGTACGAGGCCGGCGTATCGGCGCTTGCTGGCGGATCTGCGCGCGGGCGATCTCGATGCGGTGGTGGTCTGGCACGTTGATCGGCTGGTGAGGCAGCCGCGCGAGCTTGAGGAGTTCATCGATCTTTGCGCTGAAGTTGGTGTTTCCCGGCTCGCGTCGGTGTCCGGGGATATCGACCTCTCGACCCATGATGGCCAGCTGATCGCTCGTATCCTCGGCGCGATGGCGCGCAAGGAGAGCGACGACAAGAGCAGACGGATCACGCGCAAGCATCAGGAGCTCGCCCAGGCCGGGAAGGTCTCCGGGGGAGGGACGCGCCCTTACGGCTATGACGCCGACCGGCGCACGATCGTCGAGGCTGAGGCGGTCGTGATCCGGGGCTTGCCGAGCGAGTGCTTGCGGGTGAGGCGTTCCGCGCGCTGTGCCGCGATCTTGACGAGCGCGGCATTTCGACTGTGACTGGCGTGTCGTGGAAGCCACAGACGCTGACTCGGCTGCTGATGTCTGGTCGGATTAGCGGGCAGCGCGAGCACCGTGGCGGATCGTGGCCGAGGGTGAGTGGCCCGCGCCATCATCGCTCCGCAGCAGACGGCCCAGTTGCGACGCTGTCCGACCCGTCACGCAGGACGAACCAAGCGGTTCGTCGCTATCTGCTTGTGCGGCTGCTGCGGTGCGGGTTGTGCGGCGCGACGTTGGTTTCACGCCCGAGGCAGGCGCGCGGCGCTACATGTGCGCGACCGGCCCCGGCTATGTCGGGGCTGCGGCCAGCACCTCTACGTGCTTGCGGAGCCGCTGGAGGCATTTGTTGTTGAAGCCGTGCTGCATCGGCTCGATTCGCCCGAGCTGCGCGCGGCACTGGCCGGCGCGCCTTCCGACCCGACGCGCCGAGCGATTGCGAGCCGAGATCGCCGACGCTCAGGCTCAGCTGGAAACGCTTGCTGCCATGTACGGCGAAAGAGTGATTCGTCTTCAGGAGTGGGCCGCTGCAAGGACGCCCGTTGATGCCAGGATCAAGGACGCGAAACGACAGCTCGGCACACTAAGCCGCTCGACCTCGCTCGATGGCTTCGTCGGGAACGCCGCCGGGCTGCGGGACAGGTGGGAAGGACTGCCGTTGCATCGTCAGCATGCGATCGTCGCAGCCGTCCTCGACCACCTGGTTGTCGGTGCTGGCCGCCGAGGATTCAACGGGTTCGACCCAGCCGCTCCGCCCCGTCTGCGCGTCTCAGCCAGCAGCATGTTGCTGGGTGCGCCCCCGGCCTGCGGCCGGCGCGGCGCCCCCAGCAGCACCGCCACCGCGCCGGCACCGCCACGTCGGTCACCACCACCGCAATGCCCTGAGCCGCGCACGAGGCTTCCACCCACCCGCGCAGTACGTCAGGGGTGATGTCAGCGTGACCAGGCAACCCAGCACGACGGCGGGCCAAGCCGACCATCCTCCTCGAGGAACGCCAAACCCGCGAGGGCTTCGCACCCATCAGCTCGCATGCCTTCGCTAGCAGCTGCGCCTCGCCGCGTGCCCAAAGCCGCAACCGCTGCGGTTGGAAACCCTGCGCGACCTCGTAACGGTGAAGCCCCGCGCCGCGCCGCTCGTCGTCAAGGCTCTTGAGGACGTACTTCGCGAGATAGGCCGCGGCGACCCGCGCTTCCTCGAGAGCGCCCGAGCCCTGCGGGAGGTCCGCGATCAGCTTGATGTGGACGATCCACGGGCCCACACATCCCGGATCAGCCGTTGCCGCACACAGCGGCCGACCGCAAAGTGAACGTGCAAACCGTGCCCGCCTGGATGCCACTCCGACGTCCACGCGTACGGCAGCGCCTCGCCGCCAAGCTCACTCCGCAAGCCACGGAAAAAGCCCGCCTACCGCCCGCAGTTGCCGCGGATCTCGACAGCTCCGCGCGTACGTCAGGGTCGCAAACCGGTTCAGCCTGTTTGCCGCGCAGTAGCGACGCGCAGCGTCGCCGCGCCCGCCGACCCGCCTCCGTCTGCGAGCGCACCGGATCCGGCTGGCCGCCGCGCGCCCCCTCCGACACCTGCGGAGGCACAAAGCAGCCACCGCCCTCCGCCGCCTGCGGATACAGCGAAAACGTCCACCGAGCCTGCAACGAGAACCACCTCCGAGTCCATGACGCTTGACTCGAAGGCCCCCCGGATGGGTAGCACTCCCCCTTCGCGCCCCGATCGGGGTCTAGCCGCCCTTGTCTCGCTTTGCGTGCTTCCCGGGCACCGTTTCCGACGGCTTGCCAGAAACGCTTACGGCCTCGCCGGACGACACCCCCTGACCGGGCGCCCGCCCGCGTCTGGTCGGGCCAGCCCCCGTGCTCACTCCGTTCGCGCGTGGCCCCCAAGCTGGCCCGACCAGAGGGGGAGCGCGGGCGGGCGGGCGCCACAGCCGAGCCAACGAGTTTCGTTGCTATTACAAGGGAAGAAGGGGGCGCCCCAGGGACGCGCCCCTCGGTTCTACTCGTCGCTCAGCCCGAAAGCGGCCGGGTCGAAGCCCTGGTCGAGATGGGCAGACTTGATGAGCGTGCCACGCTCGCGCCGAGGGTAACGAGAAGCTCGTCCAGTTGCGCGAATGTCTCGACCATCACACCGCCGCCCCGGTGCCGGCAGCGTCGAGAGCTTCCTTCGAGGAAAGCTCGTGCATGACCAGCAACGTCTTGCCGCCTTTTTCCTCGAAGGTCACCGTCGTGACGGAACCCTCGTCACTTTCCTCATTCGTCCAGACGAGGCGCGAGTGCGGTGTTACTTCCTTGTACGTGCCGAAGAACGCCGACTGTGAGTCCGCGTGTGCGAACTCCAAACGGTACTTGCCTCCGACACGAACATCCATTTCGCAGGAAACCAGGGACATTCCCATCGACTTTGGCACCCACCACTGCCTGAACAGCTCGGGCTTGGTCCACGCCTCTCTTGAACACAAGGCGCGCCGCGCCGTTGAAAGTTCGCGTGACGACGAGGCCCACGCTGGACTTCCGCTCCACGGTCGTGCGGTTCTTCATGGGGGGAAGCTCACTCTCTTTCTTGCGTCCATTCAACCTTCTCCTTCCGTTTCAGTTCTTCAACAACCTTGTCCAGCTCGTCGAAGCGTGCGTCCCAGAGCTGGCGGTACCTCTCGATCGATGCCGCCTCTTCCTCCAGTCGGCGCGGGCCGAGGTTGCAGGTCCGCACGCGCCCGACCTTCTCCGTGGTGTCGACCCCGCCTGCTCCAAGACGCCAACATGCTTCTTCATGCCCGTGAGGGTCATTTGGAATTTCTCGGCAAGGTCCGTGATCGAAGCGTCTGCACGCCCGAGTTGCTCCAGAACGCCACGTCGGGTGGCGTCGGAGAGCGCGGCGAACGAGGGCATCGAGGGGGGTCCGGGTAGGTACCGAGCCATATGGTTCAGTATGTAACACACGTATCGGCGGCACGTCAGGGGAGGCCGAGCGCCTGTGCGCGAGGTCACACACCGCTGCGGTGGGGTCGTCTACCTCTACGAAGGCGCGGGACCCGACTGCGGCCCGCGACGCGGGAGGAGGCTGCCTCGCTCCCGATCCTCTCCGTCTGGGGCATGGACCGTTACCGCGTCGCTGCCGAGCGCCATTTCGTGTCGAAGTAACACCTCCTTCTCGAGGAGACATTGCTGAACACTCGCGCATCAGGCGGCTCTGTCTCCCGGAGAGTTAGACGTCAGCGTTCTTCGCTCCCCGTCAGACTCCGCTGCCCGCTTCCGTCGGCGTTCATGACGTGGGCCTCGAGAGGCCCGTCGCGGTTGCTGACGACGCGATCTTTCGGCCATCCGGTGACCATGACGGGCGGCTGTCCCACGCCGCGTTTCGTGTGAGGTTCCGCTTTCCGCTTCCGTCGGCGTTCGCCAGGGCCGGGCGGCGTGGGGCGGCCGCGCAAAACGACACCCGGCTGAGCGAGCCGTACCTTCGCCCTGCCTACCGTGGAGGCGAGACCGGGAGCTGGGAGCGCAACCCGAGCGATGGCTACTTCGTTCTCGGTGATAACCGAGCAATGTCGTGTGACTCGCGACGCTGGGGCGTCGTTCCCCGCGCCAGCATCATCGGGCGGGTCGAAGTGACCTATTGGCCCCCGACCCGGCTTGGCCGTCCCTAAGCAACCCTCGGGTGACATTCCCGAACGCTGGCGCACGACAGCACGACCTCACCGGAGGTGTCGCATCATGTTCGCCTTGCCTGCACGGAGCGTGCTCTACTCGGGGTCGTCCACTGGCTCGGAGCGAGCGGCAAGCTCAGGCGGGATCTCGAAGAGGTTCCTCAGAACCTGGTTGTGAACCGCGATGCCCGCCGCGCCGTCTTCTCATCGACGTGGGATGCGTGCGCTCCTACGGCGTCAAGGACGCGGGTCGCGTCCTGGTGGTATTTGCGTAAGTCCTCGGGCAGGTGCTCGACGCGAACCTCAGCGCCGTCCTCGGGCATGACCTTCAGCACCTGAGCCTGCGGGTAGTTCAGAGGGGTGTGCTCGATCACGATGGCACGACCACAGTGCGGGCACGACATCACGGACCAGTATCACGAATCCCGCTAATAGATGTGCAGCTTGTCAAGGAGCGCAAGCGGGTCGTCGACGGACTCGAACAGATCCTTGTTGTGCTTGATCATCTTGCTGTGCATGTAGACGCGAAGCCACTGCTTGTAGATGTACAGCTCGTAGCGAGCGAACATCTCTCCGAGTGGCAGGTCGCGCTGCGCGATGAGTCCCTGCGAGGTACATCGCACACTCGAAGCCAAGCGAAATCGACTGAAAGTACGGAGAGCCGATGGCCGAGTCGCCGGCGAGGAACACCGGCGAGCTGGCGAACGGGTGGTCGCTGGGCCCCGTCGCAAGCCACTGCCGGCTGGTCGCATTGCGGGCCCGGTACAGATCCAGGGGTATCCGGACGATCTCGAGGTCGCCGAGCACCTCGCCGTGCGTTTCCTGCTTGATCTTGTCGATGAAACGGTCCATCGACTGGGCGACGTCGGGAAAGTTGCTGCGAAGCCACTCGCCGTCGAACCGGGACGGCATCGCGTCGATAGTCCTCGGCGGTGATGTTGACGATGCCCGTCACGTGGCTGACGCTGCCGTCGTGCGTGCGTGCGGTGGACCATCGGAATGAACTTGTAGTGCGCGTTCTCGATGTTCTTGTAGTACTTGCAGTACTCGTTGCAGTCGTACGGTCTGGCCGTACAGGAAGGTGATGACGAGCGCATATTCGAGCCGGATCTTGAGCGTGTTCGCTGCCTCCATCCACCTCGTCGGAGCCAGCCGCCAGGTGATCTCGAAGCAGCGAGTTGCTGCCGGTGCAGTCGATCAGGATGTCTCCCGGTTCGAGCATCGCGATCGCGTCTTCGGCCGGTTACGACGGCCGCGGTGCGCTGCACCCGATTCGACCGCGCGCGTCGATCAGATCGCTGACGGAGCGCTCGATGGAATTGAGCGGGCAGAAACCCAAGGTGCCAGTCCGCGAAGAAGCGCCATCAGGTCCGAAGGAATCGACTGTCTGAACGCGAGGCCCTCGTCGAGCTCTGTGGATCGAAGATCGCCTCGACGCTACCTCCATCGATGGAATCGACACGGTAGGTCTCGACTGAGTTCGCCACGAGGTACGGTGCGAGCTGAACCATCCGGGTTCGCGTGTACTCGTGCCGCTTCTCATAGAGGTCGCACAGAGAACCTCTCCATCGATTGGAGCAGTGCCGTGAGCAAAAGACCCACGGGGCCTGCGCCGACGACGTGCACTCGGCCCGAGGAAGGCAGGTCTCGAGGTTCTGGTGGAACCAGACTGCGGGGGCATGCGCCTCCTCGTGCGAGCCGCTCATCGGCGGCGCTCAGAGATGAGCCGGACCGCGCCTCCGATGCAACGCGGCCCGGCTCGTAGGTCTGACTAGACGCCGACCAGCGTGCCGGCTTCGACCTCGTCGAAGTAGGAGATCTGAACAGAGTCGGCATCCACGCCCGCCTGGCTCATTGCTTCCTTCAACTCAGGCATGGCGAAGAAAGCCTTCGCGGCCTCGCGTGAGTCGAATGTGTGGGTGACGATGACGTCGTTGGGATTCTCGATCGAGCGCAGCACCTGGTGGCCGAGTACGCCGTGCTCGGTTTGGATCGTGGCGAAGCCGTCGTAGATCTTCTTCCAGGCGTCGAAGTCGGCAACGCGGTGGCGGACAAGAGAGATGGTGCTCGTCATGGTGCCCCCTTCCGGGGCGGGGTGCGGCTGTGAATAACGGGCTTCAGGAGAAGCGCGCAACGAAGGCGACGATCGACAGTCTACTCCTCAGCAGCCGACGGGCGTTTGACTGATGGGCGACAGCCACGCTTCGTCAAGAGACATTCCCGCACACTCGCACACGGTTGTGCGCTCCTGCCGGGCGAACGGCTACCTCAGCCGAGTCCCCGATGTGTCGAGTGTCGCGGTCGACGCTCGTAGCAAAGCGCACTACGTTCGCTCAGTGATTGAGTTAATCGTGGGCTCTTCGGACACGGCAGCGATGGCTCGGATCCGAAATGCCGTCATGCGCTGGATCTTGATCGAACCACAGACCATCGAGCACTTCCGCGGCACGATGCCGGGGTATCGTGACTGGCTCGCAGTCCTCGACGGCGACCCGATCGGTGTGGCGGTTTGCGCACGCATCGCCGGCATGGAAGAGAGCGCGGCCGCCTTCGCCGTCAACTGCGTCCTTCCCGAGGCGAGAGAACAAGGCGTCGGAACGGCCATCTACCGGCAGGTATCAGCGCATGCTCGCTCGCTCGGCAAGTCCGAGCTGGAGCTGTTCGGCTTCGCGGATGACCTCGGCGGTGTGCGATTTGCCGAACGTCACGGCTTCGTCGTTGCGAATCGAGCCCGTGGCCTACGCCTAGTGCTCGACGGCCGTCCGCGCCCGCCTCTTGACCTGCCTGAGAACGTCGCCGATGACGAATCTCGCCGAGCGACCGGAGCTTGCCCGGGGCGTTTGGGAGTTGCTCTCGAGGCGATGCCCGACATGCCATATGACGGCAGACGTTCCCATGAGTCCCGGCTCGTTCGAAGCGTTCGCACCGCGCCGTCTCGCAGGTCCAGAGACATCCCCGAGGCGACGCTTATCGCTGTCAGCCAAGCCGAGGTCGTTGGGCTCGGGCAGCTCGGCTGGATGGACCGTGCGTCTGGGATCGCCGAGCACGAGATGCTTGCCGGTGCGTCGCTCCTGGCGGGGGCGAGGGCTTGGCAAGGCCCTCAAGGCAGCCCAATCATCTGGGGGCTCGACAACGGTCTCAGCGAGCTGCGCAGGGAACGAGGAGCGCAACGCACCCGCGCGAGCCGTCAACGCGAACTTCCCCTACACGCCGCTCCCCGACGGGCTCCTCTATCGAGGCCCACTCGCAGCGCCAACGTAGATCAGCCCGTCCCTCGGTACGTCCTCAGGATATTTCCCGCATACTTGCCCACGTGAGCGTCATCTCCAGCCGAAGAGCCTCTGGAACGCCGGCCATGTACACGTCGCCGAGCTGGGTTAGCCTTCCGCCCACGTCGGCCCACGGTGAACAAGCAACGTCCTCGATGCCGGCAAGTCCGGTCATGCGCGGCTCCGGGCGATCAGCGAGATCCACGACGATCGCACACGCGCGCTTCTTCTCGGAGCCGGGCTCGGGGCCGGCGATCGGTACGTGGAGTTCGGCTGTGGCCACGGCGACGTCACCCGGTGGGCGACGTCGGTAGGCGCAGAGGCGTTGGGGATCGACCTCAGCGCGGATCAGATCGCGGAGGCGACCGCACTGGCGGAGGGCAAGACCGAGTTCCGCGTCGGAAGTGTGTACGACCACGGCCTGCCTCCGGGAAGCTTCGACGTGTCGTACTCGCGCTGGCTGCTCATGCACCTGAGCCGGCCAGTCGACGCATGCGCAGCATCTACGCCGCGCTCAAGCCTGGCGGCCGGATGGTCTGCGAGGAAGCCGACATGAGCGCGATCTACGCGGAGCCGCCTTCCGGCTACCACGAGTACGTTGAGCTTGCCTTCGCCGTCGGCGCCACGTTGGGGGTGGACTATGCGGGTGGTCGCCGCCTGCACCGGTGGGCGAGCGAGGCGGGATTCTCGATGTCCTCCACGTCGACGCGTATCAGCCGCACTACCTCACGGGAGAGCACAAGGGGTTCTGGACCTGGACCTACCGCGAGGCCGGGAGCAACCTCGTCGAGGCGGCGCCATGATCGGGATCGTGTACGACGAGATCTCCGAAGGCCATGCGCGCGGCCGACGACGATCCTTTGACTCTGGTCGCTCACGCCCGCATGCATCAGTCCGTTGCGCGCAAGCCGCTGTCTGCGCTCTGAGGAGCTGGCTTGCGGCGTGCTGGGAGAGTGAATCTCTAGCGCGACGTCGCCGCTCAGGCGACATCCCGAACGCTGGCACATGTCGCGGACACATTGCTGGAGCTCCGTCGGCAGCTCCCGCGTCCGCATGGACGTCGTGTGACAGGATCGACGGCCTTGCGCGCGCTGGAACTCGACTCCGCACTATTCGACCACCTCGCGAGTGAAGTCCTCGGAGCCGCCGCCGAAGTGGACCACGGGACTCGACGAGCGCTCGATCAGGCCGAACACAACGGGACCGGGCCTCGTCGAGCTGTTTGGCGACACGCTCCCGGAGACGGGTCTCGGTGAGGATGCATTCGTCTTCGAGGACTTGCTTCAGAACTCGCGCGCTCAGAACGGCCGCTTCTTCGGGTACGTGCTGGGCTCCGGAGAGCCGGTGGGTGTTATGGCGGTCTCCTCGCGAGCCGTGCTCAATCAAAACGTGACCTCGTGGCGTTCCTCCCCTGCCGCAGCGACGATGGAGCGCGCCCTGTCGATCCGCTCGCGGTTGCGCTCGGCAGCGAGGGATTCTCGGCAGCCTCTGCGGCGGCGGGTCGTCGGCGAACCTGATGGGCCTGGCGATGGCCCGCGAGTCACGAGGTCCCGGCGAACGAGCACGGCGCCGCGCGCGGGAATCGTGTACGCCTCCCGCGAGAGTCCACATGTCGATCCCGAAGGCGATGGCGCTTCTGGGGATGGGGCGCGCGAACCTTGCTGGACGCGGTCGACGATCCGCTCCGGATCCGCCCGGACGCTCTCCGTGCGGCGCTCGCCGAGGACATGGCGGCCGGGTCGACACCCGATTGGCGGTCGTGGCGACCGCGCGCACCGTCAGGACCGGCGCGGTCGATCCGCTGGAGGAGCTGGGACGATCGCGCGTGAGCGCGGCCTCTGAGTTCCACGTCGACGCCGCGTATGGCGGCCTCGCGGCGCTCGCGGCGCCGGAGCAGTTCGGGGATCGGTCTCGCCGATTCGCTCTCTTTCGATCTTCACAAGTGGCTGTACCAGCCGGTGGAGTGTGGGCTCCTTGCTCTTCCGCGACCGGGCACTCGTCGGTCGGACGTTCATGTTCACCGGCGACTACGTCGTCATCGTTTGCGGCAGGACCCGGTGGAGGGATTCATGTTCTTCGAGGAGTCGATCGAGCTTCTCGGCGCTTCCGTGCGTTGAAGGTGTGGCTTTCGGTCCGGTATCACGGGCTGGGGCGTTCCGGGCGTCGATTCGCGAAGACCTCGAGCTGGCGCAGCGCCCTCGCCCTGAAGAAGATCGAGGAAGCCGACATGCTCGAGCTCCTGCTCTTCGTCGAGCTCTCAGCTGTTTGCTTTCGCGCCACTGGAACTGCGAGCGACGATCTCGATGAATTCAACCGCTCGATATTGTCGGCGGTCAACGAGCGCGGACGCGTCTACATCTCGAACGCCACACTCAGAGGCAGGTTTGCGCTCCGCGCCTGCATCACGAACCACCGAACGACCGAAGAGGATCTCGACACTTTGATCGCCGAGGTCGAGACCGTCGCAGCCGCCTTGAGCGCGACATGGTCTGCGCGATCGTCCGAGGCAAGTCGTATCGGCCCGGTCTGACCTTCGACGATGCGGAGCTCGCTGCCATCCGACAGCCCACACTCCACGTGCACGGCACGTCGGACGTAACCGTCGGTCCGGCCGAGAGCTGGCAGCGCGTCGCGGACGCGCTGCCCTGCGGAGAGCTGTGCCGTCAACGGCGCAGGCCACATGCCCTGGTTCGACGACCCGACGCGGGTGGCCGAGGAGCTCGGCCGATTCCTGGCCGGATGAAAGGCAAGGCGAGGCCGTTCTAGACGTCGCGGTAGGTACGAGCCTAGATGAAGCTTTCAAGTTCGGCAGCCTCGCCGTTCGCGTCCCTGCCGGAGGCGGTCCGCCGGCCGCTACCGGACGAGCGTCCCGGGCGGCCGCACGACCAGCCAGGTGCCGCCGTGCGTCTCGACGTTCTGGCATTTGATCTCGCCCGCCTTCTCGTGGGCGTAGTAGTAGAGCGGCCAGGGGGTGTAGGTCACCTGGCGGCGTCCGTCGCGCCGGCGCCCGTCTTACAAGACCCTAAGTCGTTGGGAACAGTCGTCCGGTACGCCGGACGCCCCCGCGCCGCCGGCGCAGCGAGAACTCACCGGCGGAAGCGAGACCTCTCCTTCGGCACCTCTTCAGCAGTTCCTAGTCAGTACGGGCAACGAAGAGCGAGCCGTTCTCGTGTTGTCGCAGTTCGACGGCGCAGCGCAGTGCCGAGGTGCCTTCGCGCCACACGCGACTGGCATCGCACCACGCCGAGAATGGCAGTGAGTTCGGGAATGTCCCCCGAGAGGAGCGGCGGCCTCCGCGCCTGGTGCCTAGCTGACCGAATCGCGGAACGCGACTGCCTCTCCAGCGATCGCGGACGACTCCTCGATCGGCACGATCCGGGTCGACGCGAACGCAGCCACGGCGCCCAGGGTGCAGTGGTGCGGGAGATAGTCGCGGCAGGTCTATCGGCCTCGATCAGCGCCACACCCCCGCCACCATCCGCGAAGCCGTAGAAGCCCTTGAACTCCGCGCCAGCCGGCGGCTGCCACTTCGAGAAGACGCCGAGCGACCGACGAATGCCGTCCTCGCTCGTGTCGGTGAATTCCCAGGTGACGTGAAAGAGCATCTGCGCATCCTTTCCTAGGCTGGCGGACGAGACGAAACCGTCCGACATGGGAGCCTACGCCGTAGCTGCACAGGAGGCCGCAGAGAGCAGCCCGCGTTTGAGTGTGCGGAATGTCTCCTGAGCGCCTTCCTTCGCGTTGAAAGCGCCCAGCACTGGATGCGGAGATACGCCCTCGACCTCGACTTTTTCAAGCCGTTCTCGGAGATGGAGCGTGCCGGGCTCGAACCGGCGACCCCCAGCTTGCAAATTCGGCCTAGGGGTGGTCTGTGCTGGTCGCGGATGATCAACCGCCAGAAGAAAGGCCAACGCCGCCTCTGCGTCATTGCGGCGTTGGTCAGCGTTCGTCGGTGTGATCTGACACGAATCTGACACAAGCCTCGGGCGGCCAGGGCCCTCCTAGGTCGTCACAGATTTTGGGTTTGGAGGCTGCGACCACGCGCGAGACAAAGCGGCAGGCGTTCGAGAGGGAGTGCCGCAGCCAAGACGCTCCGCCCGCTGGCCGACCGGACGCAAACGTCAACTACACGGCCGTGGCACGTACCGAGTGGGCTGTCCGGACTGAGCCGGAGCCTAGCGCTTCACCCGGGCACCGGCTCCTCGCACAAGCGCCTCCACCTCGGCGAGGGTCGCCGCGGACGTGTCGCCGGGCGTCGTCATCACCAGCGCGCCGTGAGCGGCGCCTACCTCGACGGCCGCTGCAGGTCGTCGCTCTGCAGAAGTCCGAAGATGAGTCCGGAGGCGAAGCTATCGCCGCCACCGACGCGGTCGAGAACTTCCAGCCCCGGACGTGGGGTGGCCTCGACGAAGCCGGTGGCAGGCGACCAGGCGATCGCCGACCAGTCGTTGACGGTGGCGCTGCGGACGGCGCGCAGCGTCGTCGCCACGACGGCGAAGTTCGGGAACTCCTGCGCCGCCTGTTCGATCATCTTCCGAAGGCAGCGGTGTCGAGATCACGCAGGTTCTCGTCGGCGCCCTCGACCGCGAGCCCGAGGCATGCGGTGAAGTCTTCCTCGTTGCCGATCATCACGTCGACGTGCGGCGCCAGCCGGCGGTTCACCTCGTGCGCACGCTCGACGCCGCGCACCGCGTCCCAGAGACTGGGGCGGTAGTTGAGGTCGTACGACACCACCGTCCCGTGACGCGCGGCGGCGGCGACCGCCTCTGCGACCACCCCGGGCGTCGTCTCGGAGAGCGCGGCGAAGATCCCGCCCGTGTGGAACCAGCGCACCCCGAGGAGGCCGAAGAGGTCATCCCAGTCGACGTCGCCGGGCCGCAGCTGGGATGCCGCGGTGTTGCCGCGATCGGACACGCCGAGCGCACCGCGCACGCCGAACCCGCGCTCCGTGAAGTTGAGCCCGTTGCGAACCGTGTGGCTGGCGCCGTCGGCGGGAACCCAGCGTATGAGGGAGGCGTCGACGCCTCCCTGCAGGACGAAGTCCTCGAGCAGCTGGCCGACCTCGTTGTCGGCGAATGCGGTTACGACAGCCGTTCGCAGCCCAGCAGCGCCGCAGCCCGCGTGCGACGTTGTACTCGCCGCCGCCTTCCCAGACCGTGAACTGCCGCGCGTCTCCGGATCCGGCCCGGCCGGGTCGAACCGGAGCATGATCTCCCCGAGCGAGACCAGGTCGAAGCGCACTCCTCGGCCGGCCGGATGGCAAGTCCGCTCATCGCGCCGCCTCCGCGCCGAGGCTCACCGCCTCCCGGGCAAGCCCGGTGACCGCCCCGAAGTCGCGTTGGGCGATCAGGTCCGGCGCGACCATCCAGCTGCCGCCGACGGCCGCCACGGAGGGGAGCGCGAGATACGAGGCGGCGTTCGTCGCGCTGATGCCACCGGTTGGGATCCAGCGCACGCCGGGGAAGGGGCGGCGAGCGCCTTCAGCGCGGCGATCCCGCCCGCCGCTTCCGCCGGGAAGAACTTGAGCAGCTTGAGGCCGTGGTCGAGGGCCGCGATCACGTCGGTCGCGGTGGCCACGCCGGGGATCACCGGCACGCCCAGCTCGCGGCACCGTCCCACGACCCGGGCGCTGAAGCCGGGCGTTACGACGAACCGGGCGCCCGCCTCGACCGCCGCGTCGACCTGCTCCGGCCGCACGACCGTGCCGGCCCCGACGCAGGCAGGCCGTTCCCGGCGGCGATCGCGCGGATCGCCTCGACGGCGGTGTTGGTGCGGAACGTGACCTCGGCGACGGGCAGCCCACCGCCCTTCAGCGCCGCGGCCGTCGGGACGGCGGTCTCGAACTCGCTCAGCACCACGACCGGGACGATCCGGTGCCGGAGCAGCGCAGTCAGATCGCTCACCGCGCCAGCCACCCGCCGTCGACGGGGAGGATGATGCCGTGGACGTAGTGGGCGGCGTCGCAGGAGAGGAACACCAGCGGGCCGGCGAGGTCCTCCGGCGTGCCCCAGCGCGCGGCGGGGATGCGGTCGAGGATCTGGCGGTTGCGGCGTTGCTCCTGGAGTGCCTGGGTGTTGTCGGTCGCGATGTAGCCGGGGGCGATGGCGTTGACGTTGACTCCGCGGGCCGCCCACTCGTTCGCCAGCGCCTTGGTCAGCTGCGCGACGCCGCCCTTGCCGGCGGCGTAGCCGGGCACGGTGACCCCGCCCTGAAAGCAGAGCAGCGACGCGACGAAGACGATCTTGCCCCCCGCCGCGGGCGAGCATGTCTGCCGATCTCGCGCGTGAGGATGAACTGGGCGGTGAGGTTCACCTCGATCACGTTGTCCCAGTCTTCGTCAGGGTGTTCGGCGGCGGGCTCAGCGCGGATCGTGCCGGCGTTGGTTGACGAGGATGTCGATCCGCGGCGTCGCGCCGAGAGTCGTCCAATCAGACGGTAGAGCGCCGCACGATCGGCGAAGTCGCAGGCGTGAGCCGCGGAAGCGTCGGCCGAGGGCGCTCGATCTCGGCCGCTCGACGTCGCTCCCGGCCGCCTCCAGCGTCGCGCTGACGCCGACGACGTCCGCCCCGGCCTCCGCCAACGCGACGCGCCCGCGCCTGCCGATGCCCCGGCGGCAGCCCGTGACGACCGCCGTCTGATCCGGAGCGGTCGAACGGGGACACGCTCACGCCCGGCAGTCGACCAGGATCTTCATCGAGGCGGGTTCCCGCGCCGCTGTCGAAGATCTCCGGCAACCGTTCGAGCGGCTCGACCGGGTGACGAGGCGATCGAGTCGGCAGCGTCCCCGCGGCGAGCAGCTCGATCGCGCGTCGTAGTCCTCGGGCTCGTAGACGCGCGCACCGACGACGTGCGAGCTCCTTCCAGAACAGATCGAAGAGGTGCACGGGCTTCGGTCCGGGAAAGATCGCGACCACGACGACGCGGCCGTGGACCGCGGCGTCTGGTCACAGTCGGACGCCCGCTGGCGGAGCCGGAGACCTCGAAGACGACGTCCGCGCCGTGCCACCCGTCGCTCGGCGGCGATCCGTGCCGGGACGTCATCGGCCGTCGGGTCGATGACGTCGAGGCCGAACTCCTCGGCGAGCGCGCGGCGGACCCGCTCGGTCTCGCGTCGAGGGTCGACGCCGCGCCGCGCGCGCCCGCGACCAGCGCGACGAGGAGGCCGATCGGGCCACCGCCTATGACGACTGCGGTCTCCCGGGCGTGACTGCAACCGCGCCGCACGTCGTGGCAGGCGACGGCGAGCGGCTCGGCGAACGCGCCGAGCCGCAGGTCGACGTCCTCGGCAGCGCGGTGCAGCGTGAACGCCGGCACCGTCCAGGAGCTCTGGAGCGCCCGGCGTGTCAATCCCGAGGAACTTGAGGTCCGGCAGATGTGGCTGAGCCGTTGTCCGCGGGCGTCTCGCCACGGGTGTCGAGCCGACGAACGACGACCGGGTCACCGACCGCGTAACCCGTCGACGCCCGTCGCCGAGCTCCGCGACGGTCCCGGGACATTTCGTGACCGATCACCTGCGGGATGTGACCCGGTGCGTCCATGTGCACCGCGCGCGATGTGGAGGTCGGTGCCGCAGACGCCGCAGAAGGCGACGTCGAGCTGGACCTCGCCCGCTCCGGGTGACAGCACCTTGCTTTCGCCGACCGTGAACCTCCCCGGGCCCTCGTAGTAGACCGCCGTCACGTCGTCTTGGCCTCGTCTGCTTCGAGCATGTGCTTGAGCCACTGCTCGCCCTCCGACAGGTGGATGAGGTCGGCGGCGCTCGCCCGCTCAGCGTCGTGGTCGCGGAGCGCGTCGTAGATGTCCCAGTGTCGCTTCTTCGTCGTCTCGATCGCGCCCTGCTCGGTCGCGGATCGCCAGAGCCTCGCCCGGAGCGTCCCACCCGAGAGGTGCTGGATGAGCGACGCCAGGGTCGAGTTGCCGGAGGCGGTGACGATGATCCGGTGGAACTCCTCGTCGGCGGCTATGAAACGCCTGGGTCGTCTCGGCGGCGTCCATCCTCGCGAGGCACTCCTCGAGGGCGGCGTAGCTCTCCTCGGTCAGCCGCGTCGCCGCGATCCCGGTGGCGACCGGCTCGAGGATCCGGCGCACCTGGTGCAGCTCGAGGAAGCGCGTCCCCACACGAGGTCGCTGACGAACGCCATGCCGGTGAGGAGGAGGTCCTGGCTCGAGGCTCGTCACGTAGGTGCCGTCGCCGACCCGCGGCTCGAGGACGCCGATCAATGTCAGCGCGCGGAACGGCTTCGCGCAGCGAGTTGCGCGACAGTCCGAGCCGGTCTGCGAGTACCTGCTCCTTCGGGAGCTTCGAGTCCGCGGTGAACTCGCCGGACATGATCAGGTCCTTGATCTTCGCGATCGCCTGATCAGTGAGCGCGACCATCGGCGTGTTCTCCGGGGCTCGAGTGGTTGTCGGTGACGGTGTCGCCGAGCCGGTAGAGGCGGGCGGGGGTGTCTTCCAGTATGCGGCGCGCGCCGTCGTCGCCGGCAACCGAGGTGACGATCTCCACTGTTTCGCGCCAGACTCTGCCGTACTCGCCGTTCAGCAGGGAGTACGGCCAGTCGCTCCCCCACATCAGACGGTCGGGGCCAAAGCACTCGACCGCGACCTCGACGGCGTCTCGCATGTCGCTCCCCGTCCATCCGGCCGAGGTGAGGACGGTGTTGAGACCGGAGATCTTCGCGGCCACGTTGCCGTGCGCCGCAGCGCGCTGCACCAGCGTCGTCCAGTCGGCCATCCGCGTAGTGAGGAGCGGCGGCTTGCCGAGATGATCGATCACGATCGTCAGGTCCCGGAGCGTTCCGCGGTCTCCGGGCACATCGCCCAGATGGCGCGGGTAAACGCACACGAGCTCCAGTACCAAGTGGCGGTCATCGAGCAACGCGATGCTCTCGAGCACATTCTCCCGCAGGATCCAGTGCGGATCGTCCTCTTCGTGGATCAGATGACGGATTCCGCGAAGCTTGGGGCGTCGTGCGAGCCGATCGAGGCGTACGCGAGCGCGCCTCGGGTTCGCGAGGTCGACCCAGGCGGTGACAGCGCCGATCCACGCGTTGGTGTCCGCCTGCTGGAACATCGCGTCGGTGTCGGCGTCGGTGCACGCGGCCTGGACGAGGATCGTGCTGTCGATCCCGCAGGCATCGAGCAGCGGACGGAGGTCGGCCGGCTCGAACGTTCGCGCGATCGCAGCGTGCAGACCCGGGTGACACGGCGGGATTGTGCCTGCTGCGCCCGGGCCCCGCAGGCGAGTGCACGGCTTCCCGGCGTCGTCATCCCGTTCGGATGATGCTCGGCCCGGCGCGCGACGCGTAGCGTCGCGGTATGAGGAAACCGCTGCGCTACGTCGGCCTCGCGGCGTGCCTCTGCGCCGGGCTCCTGCTCGCGACCACGGTCGCCGGCAATGTTCAGGCTGCCGACACGACGACGACCGCGACGACGACCGAGACGGCGGCGGAGCCGACCACGGTCATCACGACGGCAACCGTCGAGCACACGACCACCACCCGGCAGATCATCCTGCCGGCGACGACGACGTCCTCGAGCTCCGAGTCGGACCAAGAGACGCCGACCTGGGTCTGGGTGCTCCTTGCGATTCTGGCGGTCGGCCTCGTCGCCGCGATCGCGCTCCTGGCCTCCCGACACAGCGGCGGCGAAGCCGGGGTCTCGCCGAACGAGCGACGGCGGCGCCTCGACGGTGCGGTCGCCAGCTGGGCGGCACAGGGGTGGGCGCTCGAGAGTCAGAGCACGGACACTGCGGTCCTGCAGCGATCGGGCGAGCGGATGATCGTCGGCGTCGACGCGGCGGGACACATCTCGACGCGGCCGTACTAGCCTCCACCCGCGTTCTCAGGGAGTCAGGGTGACGAGCCACTACTGGACGACCAACCGGATGGAGGCGTTCAGCGACGGTGTGTTCGCGATCGCGATCACGCTGTTGATCCTCGAGGTGCACGTGCCTCCGTCGGACTTCGACAATCTCTGGCGCGGGATTGCCGATCAGTGGCCGGCGTATCTCGCGTACGCAACCAGCTTCCTGACGATCGGCGGGATCTGGATGGCCCACCACGGGATCTTCCGGCGCCTTGCGTCCGCCAATCAGCGCCTGATGGTGCTCAACTTGCTGCTCCTGATGGCCACCGCGTTCCTGCCCTTCCCGACCAAGTTGATGGCGGAGGCACTCCACAACGAGGACGCCGCCCGGGCAGCGGTCATCTTCTACGGGGCGTCGTTGCTCGTGATCTCGCTCCTGCTGAACGCGCTCTGGGGCTCGGCCGCCCTCGACCGTCACGTGCTGAAGCCGGAGGTGGGCGACGACGAGATCAAGGCGCTCGCGCTCGCGACGGCGCCGAACATCGGTCTCTACGTCGGAATGCTCGTACTGACGCTCTTCGCAGCGCGGGCAGCGATCTTCGGCTACCTCGTCATCGCGGTTGTCGCTCTCCTCCGCTCGCCGGGAGACGAGTGGCAGAGGCGCGAGCGTCGGGCGGCCCGATGATCCTGGTCGCGTATGACGGCTCGACGAGCAGTCGGCGCGCGCTCGATCGGGCGATTGCCGAAGCTCGCGACTCGCACGCACGCATCACCGTCCTGAGCGTTGCGGAGATGCCGCTCAACCCGGACGCGCCTCGCTTCTTCGGGACGCTCGACGACATCGCGCCGGGCGAGGGCGGTGAGCTTGCTCCACCGCCGGACGTCGTCGCTCAGCTGACCGAGGCGCGCGACGTCCTGGCGTCGGCCGGCTTCGATCCCGACCTCGCGTGGTCGGCCGGAGAGCCGGGTCGCGAGATCGTGGACACCGCGAAGCGAATCCGGGCGCGGACGATCGTGCTCGGCGAGCACCACCACGGCGTTCTTTCGAGCTTCTTCGGCGGTGACGTCGACGAGGCGGTCAAGCGGGAGGCCGGCTGCACGGTGATCCTCGCCTGAGCCCCGAAACGACGAGACCCGCTTTGAGGCGGGTCTCGCGTCTCCGAAACGGAGGGGGAGGGATTTGAACCCTCGATCCGCCTAACGACGGATAACGGTTTTCGAGACCGCCGCATTCGACCGCTCTGCCACCCCTCCGATCGCGCGACAGGGTACCCATTTCGCGGCGGAGGTCCTAGTCGTGGATGCGGGCGATCACGTCCTCGCGCCGCAGCACGCGGACGCGATGGGACGAGCGGGCGAGGCGCACCTCGAAGCCGGCGTCGCGCGGGAAGAGCACCTTGTCGCCGGGCTCGAGCGCGCTGACGTCCGGGCCGACTGCCGCGACGATGCCGCTGCGGCATTGCGCGGCCTCGTTGGCCGGCACGATCAGGCCGCTCGGCAGCTCCGACTCGTCGACCGGCTCGAGGACGATGTGGTCGTCGAGCGGCTCGAGCGTCACGTCGGTCATGGGATGCCCTTCCAGCATGGGCTCCACGATACTCGCTGCATGCGTCTCGGTAGGTACGACGTCCCGGTGACGAACCCGGACAAGCTGTTCTTCGCGGAGCCCGGACTGACGAAGGGCGACCTCGTCGCGTACTACGTCGCGGTGGCGGACTGTGCACTCCCCCACCTTCGGCGCCGGCCGTTTCACATGAAGCGCTTCCCGAATGGCGTGGACTCGGATTTCTTCCACCAGAAGCGCGTCCCCGCGAACCATCCCGAGTACGTCGACGAGATCTTCGTGCAGTTCCCGAGCGGGCACTCGACGGTGTTCGCGATCGTCGACAACGCCGCCGCCCTCGCCTGGGTCGCGAACCTCGGCTGCATCGAGCTGCACACGTGGCATTCGCGCGTGCCCGAGATCGAGCGGCCCGACTACCTCCTGATCGACCTCGACCCGACGACCGACGGCCAGTGGCCGTTCGTCCGCGAGATCGCGCTCGTCGTCAAGGAGGTGCTGGACGAGCTCGGGCTGCGCTCGTACCCGAAGACGTCCGGCGCGACCGGCCTGCACATCCTCGCGCCGATCCGCCCCGAGGTGCTGTTCCCAGACGTGCGCCGGCTCGCGAAGGCGATCGCCGTCGAGGTCGAGCAGCGAGTCGGCGACCAGGCGGTCGCGACGACGACGTGGAAGGTGGCCGACCGGGTGGGCGTCTTCGTCGACTACGGCCAGAACGCGCGCGACCGCACGATCGCCTCGGCGTACTCGGTGCGGCCCGACGCCCGACGCGCGCGTCTCGGCGCCGCTCCAGTGGGACGAGGTCGCAACCGTCGAGCCGGAGGCGTTCACGCTGCAGACGATGCCGGCGCGAATCGCCGCCGTCGGAGACCCGATGCGCGGCATGTGGCGCAACCCACCGTCCCTGCGCCCCCGCTTCGCCAAACTCGGCCTCGAGCCACCCGCCGCTTCGTAGGCGCACCCGCCTCCCGAGACACGTCTGGCGGCAGCCACCGTGAAGTGCGCTTCACATCTCCGACACGGCTTGGCGAGACCCGACTGGTGGCAGCCACTATGAAGTGCGCTTCACATCCCGGACGCGTCCGTTGGGGCGCCTTGTGCGGCGCGCGGATTCGTCGGAAGCTTCGACGATGAGACGCAGGCGACCTCCTACGCGGTTTCGCTGGGCTCGCGCGTGGGCCGGTCTGACGCAAGAGGAGTTGGCGGACGCCGTCGGGACGACGCGCGAGACGATCTCGTCGATCGAACGCGAAATGTCGATCCCGTCGGTCGGACTTGCGATTTTGATCGCGCATCGCCTCGAGCAGCCGGTCGAGTCGCTGTTCGACGTCGAGCGCTAATCGCCGAGCAGCTGCTCGATGCCGAGCGCGTTCGGGTCGCGCGGAGGCGTCACCTCGCGCCACGTGCAGTCGCGCGGATCCTTGTCCTCGCGCCAGCGGATGAACTTCGTGCCGTGGCGGAAGCGGTTGCCCTGCACCTTGTCGTACCGCACCTCCGCCACGAGGCCCTCACGCAGGCTCGTCTGCTCGAGCTCCCCCGTCCCCCACCGATTCGGCTCCGAGAAGCGCCGGTCGAGCGACTCGTCGACGAGCGGCAGCACGCGCGCCGCGACGTCGTCGCGCATCTTCGCGCCGACCGCGCACGAGCCGACGTAGTCGAAGCCGCCGTCCTCGCGGTACAGACCGAGCAGCAACGTCGCGATCGCCGAGCGGTCGCCCTTCCAGCGGACGCCGATCACTGCGCAGTCCGCCGTTCGATGCTCCTTGATCTTGACGACGGCGTCGCGCGCGCCCGGCAGGTACGGCGACGAGAGACGCTTCCCGATCACGCCGTCGAGGCCGAGCGCTTCGAACTGCGCCATCCACGCCCGGGCGTCGCCGATGTCGCGCGTCGCCGGCGAGATCCTGAACCCCGACAGCGCCTCGACCCGCTGACGCCGCTCCTCCAGCGGCAGCTCCCACACCGGCTCGCCTTCCCAGACCAGGACGTCGAAGACGACGTAGTCGGCCGGGATCTCCGCCGAAAGCTTCCGGATCCGCGACTCGGCCGGATGGAGCCGCGTCTGCATCGCGTCGAAGTCGAGCGCACCGTCTCGCGCGATCACGATCTCGCCGTCCAGCGCCGAGTCCGGCGGCAGCAGGTCGCCGAGCGGCCTCAGCTCCGGGAAATAGCGCAGGAGCGGCCGTTCCTTCCGCGACCAGAGCGCCAGCTCGCCGCCGGCGTTCTCGAGCACTCCCCGAAAGCCGTCCCATTTCGGCTCGTACTGCCAACCGTCGCCCTCGGGCAGCTCCCGGACGAGCTGCGCCTCCATCGGCGGGAAGGGAATGTTTGCGACAGGCACCGCGCGGAAGCCTAAAGGCATGAGCGAGCTCGAAGGGGTTTGGGAGGTCAAGCGGAGCGGCGGACTGCTGCCGCCGCTGACGCGCGTGTCGAAGCACATCGTCGGCACGCACGGCACGACCAACATCGGCCGCGCGGTCGGCGTCCCGTTCGACGTGGTCGGCTACGAGCTGCACTACCGCGCGCCGTTCACCGGTTTCGTCGACGTCCTGACGCCCGACGCGAGTGGATTTCGCGGCCGCGCCACCTTCATGGGGCGCGAGTTCGGGCGCTTCGAGCTGACACCGATACGAGGAGGCGTCATGAGCACCATTCAGGAACAGCTGATCAAGCATCTCGACGAGGCACACGCGATGGAGCAGAGCGTCCTGCGCATGCTCGACGGGATGATCTCGACGACCGACGACCCGAAGATCCAGCAGGAGCTCGAGCACCACAAGATCGAGACCGAAGGACACGCGCTCCGGATGAAGGGCCGCCTCCTGGCTCACGGCGCGGCGCCGTCCACGGTCAGGCAGCTCGGCGGGATCCTCGGTGCGCTCGCCAAGATGCCGCTCGACCTGGTGCGCGGCGAGAAAGCCGGACGCAACGCGCGCGACGGATACGCGACCGAGCACATGGAGATCGCGAGCTACGAGCTCCTGAAGCGGATCGCTCAGCGCGCAGGCGACGACGAGACCGTCACCGCCTGCGACGAGATCATCGGACAGGAGCAGGCGATGGCAGATCTGATCGCCGCCAACTGGGACACATTCGCGGAGCTCAGCCTGCGCGAAGAAGGAGTGACGGCCGCCTGAGGGCGGCCGTCACTCGAACGATCACTGCAGCCAGGGCGCGAGGAACTGCTCGATGTCCTTGCAGCCGCTCGGTGCCTCGAGCCGCGCGCTGACGAGCTTGTCCTCGACGACGACGAGCGTCGGCGTCTGCGTGATCCCGAACTTCTCGAGCAGATCCGGGCGCTTCTCCTGTGCGACCGCGTAGTACTTGAACGTCTCGTGGTTGCGGCGACGCTGCAACACCTGCGAGATGTACCCCTCGGTGCGCCGGCACTTGCCGGACGTGCTCGAGTGAAAGAAGACGAGTCCCGGCTTGACCCTGGACGTCGTTGCGGCGACGTTGCTCATTGCCCCTCCTGACGAGTGTTGAACGATTCCGGGCGCAGGGGCTGGGCGCCGCCTGTCCAACAAGTTGCCCACTTTTCGTGGACTCGAAACTCTCGTCTACGCTTGCTCGATGAGACGTGTTGCCGTCACGGGCATCGGCGCGGTGACACCGCTCGGGCTCGACGCCCCGGGTACCTGGCGCGCCGCACTCGCGGGCGAGAGCGGCATCGACTGGATCTCCACCTTCGACACGGACGGACTGCCGGTCCGGATCGCCGGCCAGGTGAAGGACTTCGACCCGACGCAGGTCGTCCCGGCGAAGGAGGCCAGACGGCTCGAGCGCAACGTGCTCTTCGGCGTGGCGGCCGGTCGCGAGGCGCTGGCGGACGCAGGGCTGAACGGCTTCGACCCGACACGCGTCGGGATCGTTTTCGGATCGGCGATCGGCGGCGTCCCCGGCATCCTCGAGCAGGCCGACACGCTGCGCGAGCGAGGGCCGGCCCGCGTCTCCCCCAACTTCCTGCAGAACGTGCTCGTCGACTCCGTCTCCGGACAGCTCGCGATCTCGCTCGGCATCAAAGGCCCGAACTACGCGGTCGTCTCCGCATGCGCAACGGGCTCGCACGCCGTCGGCGAGGCCGCCGAGATGATCAAGCGTGGCGCAGCCGACGCGGTGCTCGCCGGCGGCACCGAGTCCTGCCTCGTGCCGCTGATCCTCGCCGGCTTCACGGCGATGCGCGGGCTCGCCGTCGAGGACGACGACCCGAAGCGCGCGTCCCGGCCGTTCGACGCGACGCGGGCCGGCTTCGTCATGGCGGAGGGTGCCGGCGCGCTCCTGCTGGAGGATTGGGAGACGGCCGAGCGGCGTGGCGCCGAGATCTACGCCGAGGTGCTCGGCTACGGCGCCTCGAACGACGCGCATCACATGGCGCAGCCCGAGCCCGAGGCGACGGGTGTCGCGGCGATGATGTCGGGGGCGCTCGAGCGCGCCGGAGTCGACCCCGAGCGGGTCGGGTACATCAACGCCCACGGCACGTCGACGCCGCTCGGGGACGCGGCCGAGACCAAGGCGATCCGCGCCGTGTTCGGCGCGCACGCCGATGAGCTCGCCGTCTCGTCGACCAAGTCGATGATGGGGCACACCTTCGGCGCCGCCGGGGCCGTCGAGGCGATCATGTGCGCGCTCGCGCTGCGCGACGGCGTGCTGCCGCCGACGATCAACTACTCGGAGCCCGACCCCACGTGCGATCTCGACTACGTGCCGAACGAGGCGCGTCGCGCCGTGGTCGACGTGGCGCTCTCGAACGCGATGGGGCTCGGCGGCCACAACGGCTGCGTGCTGCTCGGCCGCGCTGGATGACGCTGACGCTCGTCCGGAACGCGTGTCTGCTGCTGGAGGTCGGCGGACGACGCCTGCTGGTCGACCCGATGCTGCGTCCCGCGGGCACGACGCCGCCGATCGACAACACCCCGAACCCGGTTCCGAACCCGCTCGTCGAGCTCCCGTTTCCCCCCGAGGAGGTCGTGCGCGGGATCGACGGCTGCATCGTCACGCATCTGCACGGCGACCACTTCGACGACGCCGCCGCGGAGCTCCTCCCGCCCGACCTGCCGCTGCTGACGCAACCCGAGAGCGCCACCTCCCTCAGCGAGCGCGGCTTCACGCAGGTCGAGGACACCTACGACGGCTGGCTCGGCCTCGACCTCGCGCTGACGCGGGGCAGGCACGGCACCGGCGAGATCGGCACAGCGCTCGGGCCGGTCTCCGGCTTCGTCGTCGACGGGCTCTACGTGGCGGGCGACACGATCTGGTGCGACGAGGTGCGCGAGGCGATCGAGCAGCACCGTCCGCACACGGTCGTCGTCAACGCAGGCGGCGCGCGCTTCAACGAGGGCGATCCGATCGTGATGACGGTCGACGACGTACGCACCGTGCGGGCGGCGGCCGACGGGCGCGTCGTCGTCGTGCACCTCGAAGCGATGAACCACTGCCTCGAGCGGCGCGAGGACTACCGCGCGCTCGACGGCGTGCTCGTGCCGGACGACGGCGAGACGATCGACTAGAGACGGTCGACGGTCAGCTCGCCGAGCGAGCCGAGCACCACGTCGGCGAGCGCGAGCGCATCGTCGCCGGGCGGGTAGTGCGGGTTCGGCACCGCGAACACGCGCATCCCTGCTTCCTTCGCCGAGCGGATGCCGTTGTGCGAGTCCTCGACCGCCGTCGAACGTGTCGGGTCGACGCCGAGCCTGCGCGCTGCCTCGAGGTAGACGTCGGGCGACGGCTTCCCGCGCGCGACCTCCTGCGACGAGACCGCGTCGCGCACGACGTCGGCGAGCCCCGCCACGCGCAACACGACATCGATCAGCTCGGGGTTCGACGACGAGGCGATTGCGACAGGTACCGCCTCGGCGATCGAGCGCACGACATCGGCGGCGCCGTCGATCAGCGGCGGCGCCTCGCCGTAGCGGACAAGCATCCGCTGAACGATCGCCGCGTTGATCTCCTCGGGCGAGCCGGGCAGCGCCAGCTCCTCCGCCATGTAGGTCGACCACTCGGTCGAGCTCATCCCCATCATCGCCCGCGTCGCCGTCTCGCTGTAGCGGCCGCCGGCCTCGACGGTGTACTGCTCGCGCACCTCGTCCCACACCTGCTCGGAGTCGACGATCACGCCGTCCAGGTCGAAGATCACTGCGTCCGTCACAGCGAGACGTACCCCCGGTGCACATACGCCAGAGTCGTCTCTGCCGCGCCTTCTTCGATCGTCAGCAGCTCACCGACGAAGAACGTGTGGTCGCCGGTCCGAACCTCGTCGACCGTCCGCACGGTCACCCAGCCGACGGCCTCCTGCAGCAGGCGCGGATCGTCCTCGCGCACGGCGATCCCGTTCCAGAGCGCGATCGGAGGCACGCCGCGCGCGAAGTGCTGGGCGAGGTGCTCCTGCTCCCCGGAGAGGATCGACGCTCCCCATTCGCCGGACTCGCGCAGCAGCGAGTGCAGCGACGCCTGCAGCGAGATCGAGATGCCGACGAGCCGTGGCTCGAGCGAGAGCGAGGTCAAGGACGAGACGGTCAGCCCGGCACGGCGGCCGTCCACCTCGGCGACGACGACGGAGACCCCTTCAGGCCACCGCCGAAAGAGAGAGCGTTGCTCGGCCCCGCGTTCCTCCACGAGGCCGAGCCTAGCTAGAGGCTTGATGCGGAAACGCACGCGTACACGTGCCAGCGACGCTCCTCAGTTCGCCTTGCACTGCCGATCGCCGAGCTGCGCGATCGCATCGTTCTTGAGCAGGTCGGCTGCCTTGTCGTACGTGCCGGGCGACGTCCCCTGCCACATCACGTCAGGCGTGACGCCGGGGCCTTCGACCGTGGCACGGTACTGCGTGCCCTTCCCGTCGGTGCGCGCGCCGTGTGGGTTGAACGAGTAACAGAAGACGCCCGTGTTCGTGTGCGTCAGGAAGCTGTTCTCGCGCTTCCAACCCTGGCCGTACTTCGAGTTGAACGTGTCGACGTAGATGTTGCGTCCGAACGTGTCGAGCGGGACACCTGCGGGCGTCGACCTGTAGCCGAACACCGGCTGGTCGCCGTAGGTGAAGGAGCCGAAGAGGTGGTCCCACTGGTGCCAGGCCCAGTCCGTGTCGATCGTCAGCACGGGCAGGTCACCGGTCCAGTGCGAGAGGCGGAGCTCCCAGACAGCCTGGGCGGGCGACGGCGTGAGGCCGTAGTTCGGGAGCATGCGCTGCCACTTCTGGAGCGCCCAGTACGAGCCGTCCGAGGCCTTGCAGGCGGTCACCTTCCACGCGAGCGCAGGGCCGTCGTAGGCCTTGCAGGTGCTCTCGAACGTCTTCCAGGTGTCCTGCTTGTACTTGCCGTAGCCGCCGGAGTAGTCGAGCTTGAACGACACCTGCGGCCGCGAGCGGGTCGGCGCAATCGCGTTCAGCGCGCCCCAGACGAGGACGTGCTTCGACTTGCCGGCGGCGTGGTACGAGACGAGCGCCTCACCCTTCGCGTTGACGCCGAAGGAGATCCCCTGCGCGTTGCGGTCGATCAGTTCCGACGCAGTCGCGGTCGAGGCAAGGACAGACGCGCCGAGAACGAGTGTGAGGACGAGCAGGACGTGCCGCAAGGAAACCCCCTGTGAAGGCGATGGACAGTCCAGGGATCGGCATGAGACCGGACGACCTCGTCCCCCAAACGGGCTAGTCCGACCTGGCCCGGGCTGGTAGGTTCGGCCGCCGTGACCAAACGCGACCGCATCGAGATCGCGATCACGGCCGCCGCGGTCGCGCTCGCGGGGCTGTGCCATTTCGCCGGCCTGAACGACGTCGCGACCTTTCTCGTCGCCGCCGCGGCGCTGGCAGCCCTCGCCCGCCTCGTCGGCACGGCGACGGAACAGCTCGGTTCACGGCTCGGCTCGGGCGGCGCCAGCGTCGTCCAGTCGGGCCTCGGCAACCTCCCGGAGCTCTTCATCGCGCTCTTCGCCCTGCGCGACGGGCTCGTGAACGTCGTCCAGGCGGCGCTCGTCGGCTCGATCCTCGCCAACAGCGTGCTCGTGCTCGGGGTTGCATTCGTCGTCGGCGGGCTCAAGCACGGAACGCAGCAGTTCAGCTCGGAGCGCGCGCGCAGCGTGTCGATGCTCGCCGTGCTCGCCGCCTCGACCATGGCGATCCCGTCCCTCGCGCACGAGTTCCATGCACCGGCCGCCGCCCACTCGGAGACGCTGTCGCTGATCTGCGCGGGCGTCTTGTTGGTGCTCTACGTGGTCACCCTGCCGTCGTTCCTGCGCAGCACGCCCGGCGAGGAACACGTCCCTGCACGCTGGACGACTCCGGTGACGGCGGTCATCCTCGCCTTCGCCGGCACCGCGGCCGCGTTCACGTCCGACTGGTTCGTGACCGCGCTGACGCCTGCGATCCACACGCTGCACATGAGCGAGGAGTTCGCCGGTCTCGTGATCGTGGCGATCGCGGGCAACGCCGTCGAGAACGTCGTCGGGATCCAACTGGCGGCCCGCAACAAGATGGACTTCGCGGTCTCGGTGATCGTCAACTCGTCGCTGCAGATTGCGCTCGTGCTGACGCCGGTCCTGGTGTTCGTGTCGCTGCTCTTCACGACACACCTGACGCTCGTCTTCCCGACGCTGCTCGCGCTCGTGTTGCTGCTGGCAGGGATCCTCGGAGCGCTGATCGTCAACGACGGCGAGTCGACCTGGCAGGAGGGAGCCGTGCTCGTCGGCTTCTACGTCGTGATCGCCGCCAGCTTCTGGTGGGGGACGTAACCCGCCGCGAACGGCCGTGTCCCGGGGACTGTCCCTGGGACCTGTCTCAACTCGCCGCGATCGCGGCCACGGCGGCGCCCGTCAGCTCGACGAGGTCCTGCGGCCGCAGCTCGATCTGCAGTCCGCGCCTGCCGGCGCTGACGAGGATCGTCTCCCGACTCGAGCGCGCTCTCGTCGACCGTGGTCGGCAGCCGCTTCCGCTGGCCGAGCGGGCTGATCCCGCCGACGACGTACCCGGTCGTGCGCTCGGCGAGCGCACGGTCGGCGAGCTGCGCGCGCTTGCCGGCGGCGCGCAGATCGAGCTGGCGGTCGGCCGGCACGACGAACACGCGCAGCGTGTCGGACACCGACGCGACAAGCGTCTTGAAGAGCTGCGAGGGGTCACGCCCGAGGGCGCGCGCCACGGCGACCGCGTAGTCGCCGTCGTCGACGTCGACGCCTTCGTACTCGTGCAGGCGGAACTCGATGCCCGCCCGCTTCGCGGCCTCGACCGCCGGTGTCACTCGGCAAGCTCCTCCGCGAGCAGCGCGAGTGCAAACAGCCGCCACGCGAGCGCGATGTCGGCAGCGAGGAAGAGGGCGCCTTCGCGCGCGACCGGCAGGTCACGCACCCGCGCGACGAGCGCATCGACGCTGCGTGCGAGCTGCTCACGCCGCTCCTCGTTGTAGAGATCCGTCGCGAGCGACTTGACGGCCCTGTCGTCCACCTCGAGCTCGCGACGCACGTCTCCGCCGGCGGCGACGAGCAGCAGCGCGCGCCGCCGCGCCCCGTTCAGCTCGGCCTCGTCGATGACGACGGCCTGCCCCGCCAGGTACGCGAGCACGGGCAGCGGGTCACCGAGCGACCCGGCGTCCACCTGCGCGAGCACGTCGTCGAGCCGGCTCATAGCTAGCATCATTGCCATATGGACGACGTGCTGGCGAAGGCAGAGGAATGGCGCGCAGCCGGCGAGACTGTCGCGCTCGCGACAGTCGTCGCGACGCGGCGGAGCGCCCCACGCCCGATCGGCTCGAAGCTCGCGGTCACGAGCACCGGCCGCATGTTCGGCTCGGTCTCCGGCGGCTGCGTCGAAGCCGACGTCGCCGAGCGCGCGAAGACGATCCTCGCCGGTGACCCGTCGGCGGTCGTCACCTACGGCATCGCCGACGACGAGGCCTGGAGCGTCGGCCTGCCCTGCGGCGGCGAGATCGACGTCTTCGTCGAGCCGTTCACCGCCGCGCCACCGATCGAGCGTGGCACGAGTTACGTGGTCGTCGCGGGCAAGGGGCTCGGCGAGCGATGGCACGACGACACATTCGAGCGGACCGAGCTACGCGAAGAGGATGCCCGCACCGTCTTCGCGGAAGCGATCGCGCCTCCGCCGCGGCTCGTCGCGGTCGGCGCCGGCGACATCGCCGAGGCACTCTGCGCCCTGGCGCGCCCACTCGGCTGGCGCACGATCGTCGTCGACCCGCGCGCCGGTCTTGCGACGCGCGAGCGCGTGCCGAGCGCCGACGAGATCGTCGTTGCCTGGCCCGACGAGATCGAGGTCGATGCCGACACCGCCGTCATCTCGCTCGTGCACGAGGAGCGTCTCGACATCCCCGCGTTGCGTGCGGGCGTCGAGGGCGGCGCGTTCTACGTCGGCGCCCTCGGGTCACGACGCGCACAGGAGAAACGTCGCGAGCACCTCGGCGAGCTCGCCGACTCGGTGCGCGGGCCTGTCGGGCTCGATCTCGGCGGCGAAGGGCCGGCAGAGATCGCACTCGAGATCCTCGCCGAGATCCTGCAGACGAGGAAGACGGGTGAGGGCGCCTGCAGGCGCCCCACCCGAGACCTCGTTGCTCGCCGAGCGGTAGGAGCCTCTAGACGGCCGGCGCGGTTCGCTCGACCGAGCGACCGGTGACGAAGCCGAGCGCGATCATCCCGACGCCCAGCACGATGTGCAGCCAGTTGTCGGCCGCGTTCACGGGCAGCCAGTCGAGGCCGCCGATGACGCCGATCAGCCACACGGCGAGGTACGCGACGCCGCCACCGATCAGGTAGGTGCGCGCGCCCTCGGGCGTCTTGGCCATCAGGATGCCGACACCGAATGCGATGTGGACGATGTTGTGCAGCACACTCGTCTGGAAGATGCCGAGCAGCTTCGCGCTCGAGTCGTGCCCTGCAAAGGCCAGGTCGCTGTAGTGCGTCGTGATCCCCGGGATGAAGCCCAGGATCCCGACCAGCAGGAAGACCAGGCCCACGAGAGCGGCGAGCGACTGGACTGGTGTGCGATCTCTCATGTGACCTCCGGAAGGTGGGCTGCAGGGCGGATCCTGGGCTCCCTTTGTCCAGTTATGTCGTACGATTTGTGCCTCAAACGCACACGATTCGCAGGAAACGGCGAACCGGTTCAGGCAGGCAGGACGACGACGCCGTCCTCGTCTGCGACCAGGCGCGCGCCGGGGGCGAACGTGATCCCGCCGAACGTGACCGGGACGCCGACGTCACCCTCTCCAGCCTTGCGGCTCGGGCGCGGGTTCGACCCGAGCGCCTTGACGCCGAGGCCGAGCTCGTCGAGCGCGACGGTGTCGCGAACGCAGCCGTTGATGACGATTCCCGCCCAGCCGCTGTCCCGCGCGAGCGCCGCAATCGAGTCGCCGAGCAGCGCGCAGCGCATCGAGCCGCCACCGTCGATCACGAGTACGCGGCCTTCCCCGGGCTGAGACGCCTGCGCGCGAACGTGCACGTTGTCCTCATCGCACCGCACGGTCGCGATCGGCCCCTCGAAGGACGGCGAGCCGAAGCTGCGGAACTGGATCAGACAGACGAGCGCTGCGTCGCCGTGCTCGTCGAGCAGATCGGCCGTGGAAGTCACGGCCGTCGACACTAACCACCCTCGACGTCGCGTGCGAGCAGCTCCATCAGCAGCCCGTCGTGCCAGCCGGTGCCGTCGTGGTCGCGTTCGTACTCCCGCATGACTCCGACCGGCTTGAAGCCGACCTTCTCGTAGGCGCGGATCGCTGCAACGTTGTCGGCCGCGGGGTCGATCGTGATCCGGTGGTGCCCACGCTCGTCGATCAGGAGGCGCGCGACCCGCCGCACTGCCTCGGTGCCGATGCCGCGGCCGTGCCAGCTCGGGTCGAGGAAGATGTCGATCGCCGCATGGCGGTACTTCGGCTCCTCCTCCTCGCCGAACTGGATCAGGCCGGCGACCGTGCCGTCGACCTCGATCACGAACCGCGTCGAGTCGGAATCGTCGCTGTGCGGAAAGTCGTCCGCAGGGTCGTCCCACCAGCGCGCCACCTCGGGCAGCGCGTGGATCCGCCGCAGCTCGGCCACGTCGTCGGGCTCGATCGGTCGCAGCACGAGCCCGCTCATCGCTCGATCCCGCCGACGATCACCCGCGACACTTCGACATCTCCTTCGAGCACGACGACGTCAGCGACCGAGCCGGGACGCAGGCTGCCCAGGTCGTCGCGTCGAGCGGCCCGGGCCGGGACCGATGTGGCAGCCGCGACCGCGTCCTCGAGCCTCGCACCGGCCTCCATCAGGTTCCGAATCGCCTCGGGGATCGTCAGCACGCTGCCGGCGAGCACCCCGTCCGAGCCACGCACGACACCCTCATGAACCTCGACGTCGACGGCGCCCAGGTGCCACCGACCGTCGCCGTCGCTGACGCCCGCAGCCGCGATCGCGTCCGTGACCAGCACGACACGTCCGACGGCCGCACGCCAGGCAAGACGAACGGTCTCGTCGGCGAGGTGGTTGCCGTCGAGGATCAGCTCGACGGTCACGTCGTCGCGGACGAGCGCCGCGCCGGCGAGCCCTGGTGCGCGATGCCGTAACGGGCGCATTGCGTTGAAGAGGTGCGTGACGTGCGTCGCTCCTCGATCGAACGCCGCGTGCGCCTCACCCGCATCGGCGTCGCTGTGCCCGCAGGCGGCGACGATGCCGCGAGCGGTCAAGGTCGCGAGCAGCTCCCCCGCTCCTGCGAGCTCCGGCGCGAACGTCATCTGACTCACGGTGCCGGCGTCGAGCAGTCGCGCGAGCTGCGCCGGGTCAGGATCCAGCTGCGCCTCCGCGCGATGCATACCGAGCCGCGCGGGCGAGATGAACGGCCCCTCGAGGTGGCAGCCGAGCACGCGCGGGCCGACGGATATCGGCGGGCAGCTCGCGCAGCGATGCGACGAGCTCATCGACCGGCGCCGTCACGAAGGTCGGCTTGAACGCGGTGACGCCCGTCGCGAGCAGTGCCTCACCAGCGCGTCGGTAGCCGGCCGCGTCCGTCGTCGCGAAGTCGACGCCGCCGAAGCCGTGGACGTGCAGGTCGACGAACCCGGGAACCGCGACGCCGTGCCCGGTGCCTGCGAGCCCGACGGCCGAGATCCGGCCGTCCTCGACCGCGACGTCACCGCGCAGGAGGACGCCGTCGACGAGGGCCGCTTCGACGCCGATCTTCACGCACTCAGTATGAAGCGATGGGTGGCACTCGAAAGAGGCCCGGCGCGCACCACGCCGGACCCCTCGGGGATGAGGCGCCGGCGAGGCGTCGACGCCCGAGCCGTCTTGAACCGAGCGCCTCCGCCCCGGCCGGCGCACGAGCCAAGCTACGGCCGTCCCTCGCGTCTCAGCTAGCCAAAATTGGTCATTCGCCGAACTCGCGCCGCGCACAGGTCAAGCAGTAGACCGCGGGCTCCGGCGGCTCCTCGCGGGTGAAGTAGACGAGCCAGCGCTCGGCGGGGTCGTCCCAGCGACGACTGCACTCCTGACAATGGAGCGGCAGGTCGACGCGCACATGCCGGCGGAGCGTCCGCCGGAGCGTCGGGCGAGAATCGAAGTTGGCGTCCATCGTCAGACGACGGAAGATACGACGCGGCCGCGGCCGCGTCTACGGCTTGCGAACGACCGAGCCTGCGGAAGCGTCGACCTCGAGGCGCGCGAAGCTGCGCCGCGCGTGCCACAGGCCCCAGCAGAGCAACGCCACGATCACCGGCGTGCCGGTGACGAAGGAGGCGAGCACGAAGGCTCCGACCCCGGCGTGGAGCAGCAGCACGAGCCGAAAGGCAGCACGCGCGAAGCAGTACGCGGCCCACACGAGCGACTGCATCCCGAACTCGCGCTTGAACGGAGCGCTCGCGCGGAACCACGCCGGAAACGGGTACCAGGCGCACGCGAACACGCCGATCAACGGACGACCGACAAGCACGGAAGCGACGTAGGCGATGCCCCACAACCCACTCAGGACGACGGGCTGTGCGAGGTACACCGTCGCGCTGCCCGACACGAGCCCGACGACCGCCTGGATGACGACGAACGCCGCTCCGACGGCGACGAGACCGACCTCCCGCCCGCGACGGATCAACACGGCCGCGAGCGCGATCGAGACGATCGCCGACACACCGATCCCGGCAGCGAGCCCGGACAGTCGCCAACCGGCGTAGAACGCCGCGACGGGCAGCAATGCTTCGGCCGCGAACTGCGGCACGCCACGCGCGACGAGCGACCGCCACGTCGGCGGCGGCAGGTCGTCTAGCTGCGTCTGCGCAAGCGGCGTTCCTGCCGTTCGCACCATTCGATCCCCCATGTGCAGTAGTCGAGGCCCCAGCGATAGACGAGGTCGACGAAGCGCGGGTCGGGCTCGCCACTGCCGTCGTCGAGCGAGCGGAGCAATGCGTGCATCTGGGCATAGCCGTCGCGCCGCGCCCGCAGCAGGCCGAGCGCCTCGTCGACCGGCAACGTGTCGGCGAAGAAGAGGCGCAGGAGCGATTCGTCCCGCAGCTCGATTCGCGTCTCCTCGCCGTGCAGCCAATCGACGAGCGCTGCACGGCCGGCGGGCGTCGCGCGGTAGACGCGGCGCGCCCGGCTGCCGCCGTCCGCACCGACGATCCAGCCGGCTTCCTCGAGGCGCTTCAGCTCGGGGTAGATCTGCCCGTAGCTGGCGGCCCAGAAGTGCCTGATCGTGCGGTCGATCGAGCGCTTCAGGTCGTAACCGCTCCGCGGCTCCATGGCGAGCAGACCGAGGATCGCCCAGGTGACTGCCGTCGGGTTCATCTATCTTCACGATATATCTCTGCGATATATCGGTCAAGCCCCGCGCTTACGAACAAGGCGAAACGGCAATGCAGACACGCATGAGCAGCGGCAAGCGATGGCTCGTGGTCGCACCTGCGGTGACCGCGTTCGTCTGGTGGCTGCTCAAGCACGGCCCCGACGTGGACGCCTGGACGATCGACCGCGAACGCTGACCCGACCCTGGTCGGCGGCCACGGACTGGCAGATACTCGGCATGTGACCGTCGCACGCCGGCACCTCGTCGGCAGGGAAGAGGAGCTCAGCGCCATCGTCGCGTTTCTCGACGCGCCGGAGTTGTTGGCGGGCGCCGCTGTACTCGTCGGCGAGCCTGGGATCGGAAAGACGACGCTTTGGCTGGCGGCCGTCGACGCAGCCAGGGCGCGCGGCTACCGCGTGCTGTCGTGCCGACCGTCGGCAGCCGAGACCGAGTCGTCCTTCGTCAGCCTTGCCGACCTCCTCTCCGACGTCGCAGATGACGTACTGCCCGAGTTGCCGCCGATCCAGCGGCGTGCCCTCGAAGCGGCCTTGCTGCTCGGGGAGACGCAGGCGAGCGCCGACGACCGCGCGGTCGCGGCCGCATTTCTGAGCGTGCTGCGCGCGCTCACACGCGACGGCCCGGTTTGCCTCGCCGCCGACGACATCCAGTGGCTGGACGCGGCGACGCGGGCTGCGCTGCGATTCACACTCGCGCGTCTCGACGACCTGCCGGTCGCAGCGGTGCTGGCGGTACGGAACGACCTACCTGAATGGGTTCGTCGTTCGACGCCCGAAGAGCGGCTACGAACGGTCGACGTCGGCAGCCTCAGCATCGGAGCGATTCGCGAGCTACTGCAGACGCGACTCGAAGCCGCGTTCCCGCGACCGACGCTCGTCAGGCTCTGGGAGACCTCACGCGGCAACCCGTTCTTCGCACTCGAGCTGGCAGCCGCGCTTCAGCGCAGAGGCGGCGCGCTCGGCGCGAGCGACGATCTACCGATCCCATCCGACCTCGACGAGCTGCTCCAGGCTCGGATCGATGCGCTCGGTGCTCGAGCCCTGGAGGTCGCGCGCGTCGTCGCAGCGCTCTCAGACCCGACCGCCACCGCGGTCGGAACGGTCGTCGGGCCCCACTTCGACGCCGCGCTCGACGAGACGCTGCGCGCGAGGATTCTCGAGCTCGACGGGGAGCGACTGCGCTTCACCCATCCGTTGCTCAGCTTCGCCGTCGCTGCGCGCGAGACGCCGGCGCGCCGGCGGTCGCTTCACGCCCAGCTCGCGGCTGTGGTCGTCGGCGAGCAACGAGCACGCCACCTCGCGCTCGCGACGTCCGAACCGGACGACGACGTGGCGGCGGCGCTCGAGGACGCGGCCCGAACCGCGACCGCACGCGGGGCGCTCGCCTCGGCCGCCGACCTCGCGGAGCAAGCGGTGCGCCTTACTCCCGCGTCGTCTCCGGTCGACGCACGTCGACGCGTGCTCAGCGCAGCGGAGCTGCTCCACCACGCCGGCGACGCCGAGCGAGCACGCGCGCTCCTCGAACAGGCATATGCCGCGGCTGACCCGGGAAACGATCGCGCCACGATCCTCGCGCGTCTCGCCCGCATCCAGGAGCACGCGACAGACTCGGTCGCGCTCTACCGCCAGGCGCTGACGGAAACCGACGGTGACGATGCACTCGACGCCACCATCTACCTCGGGCTCACGAGCGCCATGGGCTGGACCGAGGGAATCGATCAGGGCGTGGAGTACGGCCGCCTCGCCGTCCAGGCCGCCTCTCGCGTCGACGACGTCGCACTCCGCTGCATCGCAGCCGGTGCCGACGGGCACATGCACTTCTACACCGGCCGTGGCATTGCGAGCCCGGCGATGGAGGACGCTGTCGTCCTCGAGCGGTCGTTGCCAGGCTGGCCTCTCGACGACGGCCCGACCCTCAACCTCGGGCACGAGCTCGTCTGGGCGGCAGAGGTCGACCGAGCGCGGCCGCTCTACCACGAGGTGCTGGCCGTCGCTCGCGTGCGGAACGATCCCATGCTCGAACAGCAAGCGCTCTGGAACATGTCCCACCTCGAGTGGCGCGCAGGAAACTGGGAGGAAGCCGAACGGTACGCGTTCGAGTCGGTCGATCTGATGACCCAGCTCGGTCGCCTGATGCCGCCGGACGAGTTTCCCGCCGCGTTCATCGCCGCACACCGGGGCCGGATCGACGAAGCGCGCACACGATCCACCGCAGCCCTGGCCCGCTCCGAGACCGAGGCGCTCCGCATCGGCCAGTCCGGCCACTCGTGGGTGCTCGGCTTCATCGAGCTGTCGCTCGGAAACGCCGACGCCGCGCTCCCCTACCTCAGACGATCGTACGACCTTCGCCATACCTTCATGCTCGAGCCGGCACAGCGCCTGGAGCTCGGCGACCTGCTCGAGGCGCTGATCTCGCTCAGCCGGCTCGACGAGGCGCAGGAGATTCTCGGCTTCTGGCAACCGCGCGCCGAGGGAGTCGACCGTGCGTGGGCGCTGGCGATCCTGGCGCGGTGCAGTGGCCTGCTGCTCGCGGCGCGTGGAGACACTGATGGCGCGCTCGCGAGCTTCGACTGCGCGCTCGCCGACCATGCGCGAGACATCGATCCCTTCCAGCGCGCGCGGACATTGCTTGCTCTCGGCCGAACGCAGCGTCGTGCGAAGAAACGCGGCGCTGCGCGCACGACGCTCGAGGAGGCGCTCGTCGAGTTCGAGCGCGTCGGCGCACCGCTCTGGGCGGAGCAGGCCCGCGCCGAGCTCGCGCGCATCAGCGGACGCGCGCCGTCGAGCGGCGAGCTGACCGAAGGTGAGCGGCGGATCGCCGACCTGGTCGCCGAGGGCCACACGAATCGCGAGGTCGCGGCGGCGCTCTTCCTGACCGAGCATTCAGTCGAGACGGCGCTGACGCGCGTCTACCGCAAGCTCGGGGTGCGCTCGCGTGCCGAGCTCGCGCGGCTGCTCGCGCCAAAGACCTGAGGTTCCCAGCTTTCGCCGCCGCTCGCACTCGGCGAAGCTGGCGGCCAAGCAACGGAAGGAGCACCATGAAGAGGCTGATCGGCGGAACAGGGCTGCTCGTTGGTCTTGTCGTCCTCGCCATCGCCGCGACCGCGCTCGCGACGCCTGTCATCGGCGTCAAGAGCACGGTGTTCGCAATCGGAGCCTTCGACGAGCTCCACGCCAAGACACTGACACCGCACTGGCAGGCTCGCATCGACACCAAGGGCGCCACCGACGTGCACGTGATCGAGAACGTCCTTCCTCCCGGCGCGTCGTTCGGCTGGCATTCGCATCCCGGCCCGAGCATCGTCGTCGTCAAGAGCGGCACGCTGACGCTCTACCGCGGAGATGATCCGACCTGCACGCCGACGACTGTCGCAGCGGGATCAGGGTTCATCGACGACGGTGGTGACGTCCATCTCGTCCGGAACGAAGGCAATGTGGACACGGTCGTGTACGTGACGTCGATCGTCCCGCACGGCGCAATGCGGCGGATCGACGAGCCCGCGCCGGGGAACTGTCCCTTCTAGGAACTGTCTCTCTGAGGAGCAGTGGAGCCGGAGGGTGAGCGCCGCTCACCCTCCGCGCGGAGGTCGCCGTGCCGAGCTACCTGGTCGAGGCGTACATGCCGTGCTCGCACGCAAAGGAGGCGCGTGCCGCCGCACGTCGCGTGACCGCCGCCGCTGACGAGCTCTCGCGGGGCGGCGGCGATGTCCGGCACGTTCGGACGACGTTCCTCCCGGACGACGAGACGTGCTTTCACCTCGTCGAGGCGCCCTCGGCCCGTGCCGTCGAAGAGGTCAGCCTCCGTGCGGGCCTCGGTCGGACGCGCATCGTTCGCGCTGTCGACGCGCGCTGAACGGTGCTTTCCGACTCTCGCGCGTCCTCCTACCGGACGAGCAAAATCGTCCTCGGGATGGAGCGGGTGCGCCCGTAGCGTCGTGAGGAGTGAGGGGTCACCCCACTCCGGAAGGAAGACATGCAGCACATCGACGACGCACCGCGGCCCTCGGCACGAACGGGCCGCTTCACGAAGGCAGGTCCTCTGAAGCGTCCCCGGGCACTCACGCTCGTCGCGCTCGGCGGCGCACTCCTCGCGGCAACCCTGAGCTTCGGCACGGGAGTCGCACATGCCGCGTACTCGGCACATGTTCGCGCCGGGACGCTCGAGATCGACGGCAACGCCGCGAGCGACAAGCTGTCGCTGCGTCTTGCGCCGGGCGCACCGAACATTCTTCAGCTGGACGTCGGCGAAGACGGCACCGCCGACTTCAGCTTCGATCGCAGCACGTTCACGGCGATCGCAGTCGACGCAGGACGCGGCGACGACGAGATCCGCATCGATCAGAGCGGTGGCCCCTTCACCGACGAGGCAATCACGCTCAACGGCGGTGACGGCAATGACACGCTGATCGGCGGCAGCGGCGCCGAGACATTCTTCGGCGGCAAGGGCGACGACTTCGTCGACGGCAACATCGGCGCCGACACGGCGTTTCTCGGCAGCGGCGACGACCGCTTCCAGTGGGACCCGGGCGACGGCAGCGACACAGTCGAGGGCGACGCCGGTCAGGACGAACTCGACTTCAACGGATCGAATGCGGCCGAGCAGATCGAGCTCGCACCGAATGGCGCTCGTGCACGACTGACACGAAACGTCGCGGCGATCACGATGGACCTCGACACGCTCGAGCATGTGTCGTTGCGCACGCTCGGGGGCGCAGACATCGTCACGGCCGATGATCTCGCAGGCACGGACGTCAAGACCTTCGATGTCGACCTGCAGGCGATCACGGGAACCGGCGATGGCTCGGCCGACTCGGTCGTCGTTCGCGGCACCAACTCGGCCGACTCCTTGAAGCTCGTGAATGTCGGCGACCGCGAGGCCGTGGACGGTCTCGCAACCCAGACGCGTGTGTCCGGCGATGAGGCGGCGGATGCGATCCGCGTCGAAGGGCTCGACGGCTCCGACACCTTCACCAGCTCGGTCGCAGTCCACGGCCAGATCCCGGTCCACTTCACCGGCGGCGACGGCCAGGACACCGCCGCCTACAACGGCAGCGACCAGGCCGACGAGATCGGCATCGCACGCGACGCCACCGAAGCAGCAGTCTTCGCAACAGGCGCCGCAACAACGCTCGTCGACCCGACCGTCGAAAGCCTGATCGTCTCCGGCCTCGACGGCAACGACACGATCGCCGGCCAAAACGGCCTCGCCACCATCACCGCACTCACCCTGCAAGGCGACGACGGCGACGACGACCTCCGCGGCGGCGACGGAGCAGACACACTCAACGGCGGCAAAGGCGACGACCACGTCGACGGCAACATCGGCGCCGACACCGCATTCCTCGGCACCGGCGACGACCACTTCCAGTGGGACCCCGGCGACGGCAGCGACACCGTCGAAGGCCAGGCAGGCAACGACACACTCGACTTCAACGGCTCCAACGCCGCCGAACAGATCGAGCTCACCGCCAACGGCAACCGCCTCCGCCTCACCCGCAACGTCGCCAACATCACCATGGACACCGACAGCACCGAACACGTCAACATCCGCACCCTCGGCAGCGCCGACACCACCACCATCGGCAACCTCGCCGACACCGACGTCAAGAGCGTCCATGTCGACCTGCAGTCGTTCGACGGAACCGGGGACGGCGCAGCCGACTCCGTTGTGGTCCGCGGAACGGACGGCGACGACCGACTGAGTGCCGGCAATGACGGCAACGACCAGACGATCGAAGGCGCGTCCGTCGACGTGAGTGTCTTCGGCGATGAGGCGGCGGATGCGATCCGCGTCGAAGGGCTCGACGGCGCCGACACCTTCACCAGCTCGGTCGCAGTCCACGGCCAGATCCCGGTCCACTTCACCGGCGGCGACGGCCAGGACACCGCCGCCTACAACGGCAGCGACCAGGCCGACGAGATCGGCATCGCACGCGACGCCACCGAAGCAGCAGTCTTCGCAACCGGCGCCGCAACAACGCTCGTCGACCCGACCGTCGAAAGCCTGATCGTCTCCGGCCTCGACGGCAACGACACGATCGCCGGCCAAAACGGCCTCGCCACCATCACCGCACTCACCCTGCAAGGCGACGACGGCGACGACGACCTCCGCGGCGGCGACGGAGCAGACACACTCAACGGCGGCAAAGGCGACGACCACGTCGACGGCAACATCGGCGCCGACACCGCATTCCTCGGCACCGGCGACGACCACTTCCAGTGGGACCCCGGCGACGGCAGCGACACCGTCGAAGGCCAGGCAGGCAACGACACACTCGACTTCAACGGCTCCAACGCCGCCGAACAGATCGAGCTCACCGCCAACGGCAACCGCCTCCGCCTCACCCGCAACGTCGCCAACATCACCATGGACACCGACAGCACCGAACACGTCAACATCCGCACCCTCGGCAGCGCCGACACCACCACCATCGGCAACCTCGCCGACACCGACGTCGACTCGGTCGACGTCGACCTGAGGGCCGCCGGCGGCACCGCCGACGGAGCGGCGGACACCGTGGTGACGCAGGGCTCGGCGCGGCGCGATGTCGTCGCAGTCACGCAGACCGGCGCACAGGTGACGGTCGCGGGCTTCGCGGCCGAGACGCACATCATCGGCAGCGAGCCGACGCTCGACACGCTGCGCGTCGAGACGCTCGCCGGCGACGACGACGTCACCGTGGCGCCGGACGTCACGGACGTGATCGCGACGCTCGTCGATCTCGGCACGGACGAATAGGTGGATCGGCCGACCTGCGTGCGACGGCACGCGGGTCGGCCTCCCTATCATCGGCGGCATGGCGCGGTACACCACGACGATCGAGTCGAGCCTCACTCCGGACGAAGCCTTCGCGTACATGGCCGACTTCTCGAACGCGCAGGAATGGGACCCGAGCGTCGCAGAGGCGAAGCGCCTCGGGGACGTCGGAGCCGATGCCGCCTTCGACCTCGTCGTGCGCTTCGGCGGGCGAAAGCTGCCGATGCGCTACGAGACGGCAGCGTTCGACGCAGAGCAGCGCCGCGTCGTGCTCCAGGCTGACAACCCGCGTTTCACGTCTCGCGACACGATCACGGTCACACCGGCAGCCGCCGGCTCCAGCGTTCATTACGACGCCGCGCTCGACCTCCGTCGAGGCAGGCTGCTCGACCCGGTGCTGCAGTTGCTCTTCAACCGCACGGGCGACAAGGCGGCAGCGGGCATGCGCACGGCGCTCAACCCGTGAGCATCCGAGGTCTCGTCGACGGTGCGCTCGAGGCGTCCGTCGTCGGAAGCTTCACCCGGCTCGGCTACGACGCCCGCCGTCGCCTTTACAGCTGGACGCCGCTCGAACAGCTTCAGCTCGACGGGAAGACGGCGATCGTGACCGGCGCGACCTCCGGACTCGGACAGGAGACCGCGAGCCTTCTCGGAGCACTCGGGGCGCACGTCTGCGTCGTCGGGCGCGATCCCGCCCGCACCGAGAGCGCGCAACGATCGCTACCGGACGCCGAATCAGCGATCGTCGACCTCTCGTCGCTCGCCGAGACGCACGCGTTCGCCCAGTCATTCGCCGACTCCCACGACCGGCTCGACGTCCTCGTGCTGAACGCGGGCGCCATGACGCATGAGTTCAGCGTCACGGACGAAGGCTACGAGCTGACCCTCGCCACCCAGGTGCTCTCGCAGTTCCTGCTGATCCGCGATCTGCTGCCGCTGCTCGAGGCGGCCCCGTCAGGCCGCGTCGTCATCGTCGCCTCCGGCGGGATGTACCTCGAGCGCCTCGACGTGGACGCTCTGCAGCCGAGCCCGGAGAACTACGACGGCGTCAGGGCCTACTCGCGTGCCAAGCGCGCGCAGGTGGCGCTCGCCGAGGAGTGGACGCGCCATCTCGCCGGCACGCGGGTGACCGTGAACGCGATGCACCCCGGCTGGGCGGACACACCCGGCCTCCGAAGCGGCCTCCCCGGCTTCAGCCGCGCGCTCGCCCCGTTGCTGCGCACCGCGCGCCAGGGGGCCGACACGATCGCGTGGCTCGCTGCGGCGCCCGAGGTCACCGGCCGCAGCGGCCTCTTCTTCCTCGACCGCCGCGCGCGTCCGACCTATCGCCGCCGGAGCACGCGGCGACTCGACGAGGCGCAGGAGCGGGCGCGGCTCTGGGGGCTCTGTCAGAACGCGACCGCGTCGTTCAACGGTCGCGACAGCGTGATCTGAACGTCGCGCAGAGCGCGCGACCGGAAACCGGCCTCGCAGAACGCCAGATAGAAGTCCCACGTGCGCTCGAAGACGCGGTCGTAGCCGAGCGCGCGAACCTCGTCGATGTTCTCGTTGATGTTCCGGCGCCAGCGTCGAAGCGTCTCGGCGTAGTGCGGGCCGATCTCGTGCACGTCGAGCATCGTCAGGCGCGACGACGAGGTTGCCGCGTGCGTCAACGCCGTCAGTGACGGGATCAGGCAGCCCGGGAACACGTACTGCTCGATCCAGTCGGGCGCCTTGCGGTAGCGGTCCCAGCGGTCGTCGGGGATCAGGATCGTCTGGACGCAGGCAATGCCGCGCGGCTCGAGCACACGATCGATCGTGGCGAAGTAGGTGCCGAACTGCTGCTCGCCGATCGCCTCGAGCATCTCGATCGACGCCACCTTCGAGTAGCGCGCGTCGTGCAGCCGGTAGTCCTGCTCGAGGATCTCGACCCGGTCGGCGAGCCCTTCACGCTCGATCCGCTCGCGGGCGAGCGCCGCCTGCTCGGCGGAGATCGTCAACCCGGTGACCCGGCAGCCGGTGGTGCGCGCAGCATGCAACGCGAAGCCGCCCCACCCGCAGCCGATCTCGAGCACGTGGTCCGAGGCGGTGAGCTGCAGCTGATCGCAGACACGTTGCAGCTTCGCCCGCTGCGCATCTGCGAGCGACGTGCCCTGCTCGGCGAAGATCCCGCATGAGTACGTCATCGTCTCGTCGAGCATCAATGCGAAGAGCTCGTTTCCGAGGTCGTAGTGGTAGGCGATGTTCCTCCGCGCGCGCAGCAACCCGTTGCGGCGGTTCGGACGCGGCCGCGCCTCGACCACCCGACGCACGAGCCCGTTTCGTGCGACTGCAGCCTCGGAGTTGCGGAGAAGCAGCGCGAAGAGCCCCACCAGGTCGTCGGTGTCCCAATCGCCGGCCGTGTACGACTCGCCGAAGCCGACCTTGCCGCGCGTTGCAAGGCGACGGAAGAGCGCGCGGTCGTGGATGCGGAGCGAAACCGCGGGACCTGCGCCGAACGTCCGCGTGGTCCGGTCTGGCAGCGTCACCTCGAGGGATCCGCCCTCGAGGTGCGCAAGCTCGCGTTCGAGGACCGCTACGGCAAAGCGGTCGACGAGTGCGCCGCGGGGCTTGGGAGCGGAACGGAGGCTGCGCTCGACCACACTCATGCGCGCACCGACCCCCGCCCCGGCACGAACGGCGGCTTGTGGTGGAACGGCACCCTCTTCAGCCAGAGACTCAGAGCCTGACGGTGGATGAGCGCCGTCACCTGCAACGGCATCAGCGGGTACCGAACGAGCGATCGTGCGACCGAGGCGTTCGTCAGCTCGCGCCGGCGCCCGTGCAGCACGGCCGTCAGCGGCCGCGCTCCGTTCTCACGGACGTGGATGCGAGCCCAGACGCTTTCACCGGGCTGCGTGAACGCCCATTCGTACGACTGGTCGAGCCCGAAGAACGGCGAGACGTGCAGCCGCTTGTCGTGCTCGTACTGCGGCCCCGGCCCACGGAGCACCTCGGGCAGACGTTCACCGAAGGTGTTGCTCAACTCGGCCACCATGCACGCGAGCGAGCCGTCGCTCCGATAGCACCAGTAGAACGAGACGGGGTTGAACACGTAGCCGGCGACACGCGGCTGGGTGAGCACCACCACACGCTCGACTGTGTCGTCGTCGACGAGCTCGAGCACCGCATCCTTCGCAGAAAGTCCGCCGGCGAAGTGGTCGCTGTCGCGGAAGGAGACGACGTTTCGCCCACCGTGCGAGAAGAGCGCCAGCCGGCGCTCGAGCTCAGGCAACTCGTCGAGGTCGAGCAACCAGTAGGAGACCGGGTAGGTGAAGACGTTCTTCACCGGCGTGCGCCGGGCGTGCATCAGCGTGCCCTCGTAGATCGCAGACCTCACCAGTCGACTCCGATCGACCGCGCCGCGCGCACACCCGACGCGAGGCCGTCCTCGTGGAATCCGTTGCCGTGGTGGGCGCCGGCGAACCACGTCCGACGGATGCCCCCGAGCGACGGCAGCTCGCGCTGAGCGGCGAGGCTGTCAGGGGTGAAGAGTGGATGCTCGAAGACCCCACGGTCGACGACATGCTCGTCCGGAACATCGCCGTTCAGCGTCAGGCACCAGTCGACGTCGGACTCGAGCGACTGCAGGCGGTTCAGGTAGTAGGTCATGGTCGGCTTTCCCTCGTCCCCGAGCCGGTAGTTCCACGAAGCGCGCGCAGCCTCGGCGCTCGGCAGGAACCGCGCATCCGTGTGCAGCGTCGCCTCGTTCCGCGTGTACTCGAAGGCGCCGAGCACGCGAGACTCGTCGGGCGACGGATCCTCGAGCAACCCGAGCGCCTGGTCCGCGTGCGTCGCGACGACCGCGGCGTCGAACGCTCGCCGCTCGCCGTCGTCGGTACGCAACTCGATGCCGTCCGGCCCACGCCGCAGCGCTCGCGCGCCGTTGCCGAGGTGCAGGCGCGGCCCGAGCCGCTCGGCGAGCGCCGCCACGTACGTGTCGCTGCCGCCGGTGACGTAGCGCCACTCGTGGCGCCCGAAGCCGAGCATGCCGTGATTGTCGAAGAACCTGATCGCCGCCGCGGCTGGGTAGTCGAGCGCGCGGCCCGGCGCCGTCGACCAGAGCGCCGCCGTCAGCGGAACGAGAAAGTGCCGCCGAAAGCGCCTCGAGAAGCTTCGCTCGTCGAGATAGCGCCGCAGCGACAGTGGTGTCGTCGAGCTCCGCGAGCGAGCGCTTGGCGGTCAGGAGCCAGCGTCCGATCTCGCCGAGCAACGCGAGGAAACGCGGGTCGGCCGCGCGGCGGCTCTGCGCGAAGGGTCGGCGGCCCGAGTACTCGAGCCCGCAGGGGCACGAGACCGAGAACGACATCTCCGACGACTGGGTCGCGACGCCGAGCTCCGCGAATAGCCGCGTCAGCAGCGGGTAGTTCCGCGTGTTGTGGACGAGGAAGCCCGTGTCGAGCGCGAGCCCGTCGCGCCGGATCGTGCGCGTGTGACCGCCGGCGCGCTCGTCGCGCTCGAAGACCTCGACGTCGTGCGAGCGCCCGAGCACGTAGGCAGCCCCCAGGCCGGAGACGCCGCCGCCGATGACCGCGATCTTCACGAACCGTATTCGCGCGGCGGCGAATACCGGTTGTGATCGACGCTATCCTCCATCGATGGAAGTAGGACAAATATTGGACAACCCATTGCCCGGCAGCGTACCGATCGGCACCGTCCGGCCGGAGTCGAGCACGATCAGCAAGGTCGTGACGCTGGCTGCGGTGGTCGTGCCGCCCGTGGGGCTGCTCTCGGCGATGGGCCTCCTCTGGGGCGTCGCCTTCCACCCCGTCGACCTCGTTCTGCTCGTCGCGCTCTACGTGACGTGCGCGTTCGGGACGACGATCGGCTTCCACCGCTATTTCACCCACCGCGGCTTCAGCGCGCACCCAGCCGTCAAGGCGACGCTCGCGATCCTCGGTTGCATGACGATGCAAGGCCCGGTCACGCAGTGGGTCACGGACCATCGCAAGCACCATGCGCTCTCCGACCAGCCGGGCGACCCACACTCGCCGCACGGGCACGGCGACGGATTCGGCGGCGCACTGCGCGGCTTCGTGCACGCCCATGTGGGCTGGCTGTTCACGAACCTCGGCATGGAGCAGGGGCGCGCGTACGGCAAGGATCTGTACGAGGACGGGCTCGTCCGGTGGATCGACCGCCTGTACCTCGTGTGGGTCGTCCTCACGCTCGGGATCCCGTTCGCGGTCGGCTACCTGATCGGCGGCACCTGGGAGCGCGGCGTCGAGGCGATGGTCTGGGGCGGCCTGCTTCGCATCTTCCTCTACCAGCACGCGACCTTTGCCGTGAACTCGATCTGCCACATGTTCGGTCGCCAGGACTTCCGCTCGCGCGACGAGGCGCGCAACAACTGGATCGTGGCGCTGCTCGTCTTCGGCGAGGGCTGGCACAACAACCACCACGCTTTCCCTGCCTCCGCGCGGCACGGCTTGCTGCGCGGTCAGTTCGACGTGTCGTGGTGGGTGATTCGTGGGCTCGAGCGGCTCGGGCTCGTCTGGGACGTGCGCACGCCAGACGCGCCGCAACTCGAACGGCGCCGGCAGAGAACCGCCGGCTGACCGTCGGCACGACGTCGCCGCGACCGATAGCCTCCGTCGGCCGCCGGCCCCGGAGAGGCACGTTCGACAGCACACGGTCACCCGAGGGCCATCTTCAAGCGAGCAGTCGAGCGCGGAAACCTGCTGGTCGCCGAAGCGACGGCACGCGAGATCGGCCGCGTCAGCCTGCTCGAAGCGCTCGAGCTGACGGCGCTGATCGCCGTGAAGGCGCCGCACCGACGGTCCCGCGTTGCGGCGCGGTGGCTCCTCCGCTTCCTGGAAGAGCACTCGGCGGCAACGATCGAAGAGGCGGCGCTCGCAGCCGGTGCTCTGACGGCGCTCGGTGGATCGGGGCACGCGGAGGCACACGCGACGCTGGTTGCACTGGCGAAACGCGTTACCGGCGAACGGCGACCCATAAACCGCGCACACCGGCGGAATTGAGGGCCAGGCGGGCGGCGTCGGCACTGACGGCAGACCACCGCAGAGCGGTTCCGTCTCCGCCCGGCCAACGAGGTAGGTGCCCCGTCGGCGAGCAGCCGAAACGACGCGTCGAGGGGTTCGATTTGACGCATTCAGGTCAATCGTCCCTGGGGGCGCCCGGGCTACAAACGTCTGATGGAGACGCACGAACCGCACGGCCCGCCCGGGCAGGACGCGCCGGCCGAGGTTGGGGTGGGCGTGGTTCGCGGGCGCCGACGCGCGCGTTTTGGCGCTCGTGCCGAGCGAACGGAGCTTCCTCGACGCCCAGGGACTCGTCGTCGCGACGATGGCCGTGGTCACCGGCTTCGCCGTCGCGGTCGCAGGCAGCGGCTGGTGGAATGTCCCACTTCAGCACGTCCTGTGGCTCGGAGTCGTCTGGACGGGCGTCATCTGCATCGTCGACCGGCTGATCTACAAGAGCTTCGGGACGAGTCGGGTCACGAACGTCGTGCTGGCCGTCCCGCGCGCCGCACTCTCCGTGATGCTCGCGCTCGTGCTCGGGTTGCCGATGGTGCAGTTCATCTTCCAGCCGTCGATCTCGAAGCAACTGACGCAGACGAGCGCCCTCGAGCAGAAGACCGCGCGCCAGGCCGCGACCGTCTTCTACGAGCCCAAGATCAAGCAGGCCGCGGCAGAGATCGCATCGATCCAGAGCGCCGAGACGACGCTCGAGAACCGGGTCCAGAAGTTCACCCGCCTGTCCGGGTGCGAGAACAACGAGCCGTCGTGCTCGCACACGCACCGCTCGGGCTGCGGGCACTGGTGTCGTTACTACGCCGCCCAGGCGAACACGGCTCGCGCGGCACTCCTGCGCGACCGCCCGCTCAATCGAGCGAAGATCGCCGTGCTCAAGGCGAAGATCGGCGATTGGCAGACGAGCGAGGCGGCCGAGACCTCCGGACGCGTCCACGCCATCCGCAACGACCAGGACATGCTCGCCCGCGCGCAGGCGCTGACCGAGATCGAGCGCCAACATCCCGAGGTCTCGCGCTATGTCCTGTTCGTGCTCGGGCTCTTCGTCTGCCTGGATCTGGTGGCGCTCGCGATGAAGCTCTCGCACCTCTTCGTCGGCGGCGCCGTGTACGAAGAGGTAGCGGCGGAGCTCCGCGAACGAGACCGTCTCGCGGCACACCGCCTGCGTGAAGAGACCGCCGCACTCCGCAAGCGCATCACGCGCGAGGCCGGTGACGCCGTCGATGCGTTGCCGCTCGACTTCGGGCAGGCACACGGTCTCACCTAGGTAGACGGCAGCCCGACTCCACGGGCTACGTTGCGAGCGCGCATGCTCGCGCCGAGCGTTTCTGCGGCTCTCGTGAGCGAACGCGTACTCGCGGGGAGGGGGCATTCAATCCCCTTGGCCCCTCCTCGCGAGCTCATTGCCGGTCGCATGCACCGCTGGACCAGTCGGCTGTCGCCGAACGCGTTTTCTGCACACGCGACAGTTGAACGCGATCACGAGCGGTTCGCTCGTGTCCCGTTCGGGAGACTTCGGGCTAGGAATTCCCGGTAGCTCGGTGGAGCTTGCGTGGCTTGAAGGCTTCGACGAAGTGCGCTGAGATCGCTACGCGGTGCGTCGCGTCGCCTTGAAGGTGAGGGTGCGGCTCCCACCGGCCCAGTCGAGCTGAAGGCCGTAGCAACCCGGCTCACGCACGTAGATATCTGAGGTGATGGTTCGCCACTGGCCACCGGCGAGCCGACCGGCGGCTCCAGCGGTGTCAAGGCGGAGCTCGTAAGCAAGAGGTGCAGTAGCGAAGTGCGGGCCGACCACAAATCGAACGACCCCCGGGCCATCGAGGCGTCGACCGCGCACAAGCACCTTCAGATGACGCTTCGTCGTCCGCTCCGACCAAGCCCAGGCGAGTTTTCCACCGATTCCAGGGCGATTGGGCTTCCGCGCAAGCAACCAAGGCGACATCATGGGATACACCGGTCCCAGCCCAGCCCCGCGAATCGAGCCGACGAGCCGCACCAAGTGGGCAGACGTGCACTCGCCCTCAGGCATCCGCAGATGCAATGGGCGGTGGAGCGCAGGCCACGGCGACGCCGGCGTTGCCCGCTCGGATGTCCAGGCAGGGGCCGCGCTGATTCCGACGATCCCGAGGACCACCAGCCCAGCGGCACCTCGGCGTACAGCTCTTCCGAACATGACCTGCAGAGAGCTTAGTCATCGATCGCGAGCAGGCGACGCCCACGGCTACTATCGGCGTGGTGACGGGCCTGCGCCGCCACGGGTACGGCGTCGCCCAGTGCGAAAGCGGCGGGGGTGGGATTCGAACCCACGGACGAGTTGCCCCGTCAGCGGTTTTCAAGACCGCCCCGTTCGACCGCTCCGGCACCCCGCCGCGGCCCCTGTTGTACCTCCTGAATCCACCTGCGTGCGCCGCGCGTAGTCCCTGCGAACCCCCAACCGCAGGAGGGAACGTGAAGACATCACTGCTCGCGCTCGTCGTGACCGCGCTCGCCGCGGCGCTCGTCCTCCCCGCACTCGGCATCGGCGGTGGCGACGGCCGCAAGGTCACCGACGCCAAGGTGCTCGCGCCCGTGACGGCCCCGTACACCGGCTCGGCAAACCCGATCCGCGGACTGAACGGCGGCGGTGTGCCGTGGAAGATCGGCGACGCCAGCGCCGATCTTCGTGCCGACGGCCGCCTGCAGGTCGAGGTGGAGGGCCTAGTACTCGCCTCGACCGGCACGAACCCGGTCGGACAGTTCAAGGCGATCGTCAGCTGCCAGACCACCACCAACGGCACCGCAGCTGTCGCGAACGTGTCGAGCCCGCTCGTCGCCGCCTCCCCGACCGGCGACGCGGAGATCGACACGACCATCGCCCTCCCGAGCCCGTGCATCGCACCGATCGTCTTCGTGACGTCACCGGGCGGCGCCTGGTTCGCGGCAACCGGGCGGTGACGAGCAGCGCCGGCGCGCGTTACTTCGTGACGCGCGCCGGCGCGCCGTAACCCTGCAGCACCTCGGGCACGTCCCCGCCGAAGTTCTCGAGGATCGCGAGCGCCCAGCGGTCGGTGACCGCCGTGCCGTTCAGCGTGTGCGGAGTCTCGAGCTGCTTCTCGCCCGCGCGGAAGCGAATGCCCGAGCGGCGCGCCTGGTAATCAGTCGTATTGGAGCACGACGTGATCTCGCGATACCGCTCCTGCGACGGGAACCACGCCTCGATGTCGTAGCGCTTGGCCGCTGCCGACGAGAGGTCGCCCGCCGCGCTGTTGACGACGCGGTAGGGCAGCCCGACCTCCTGGACGAGCGCCTCCTCGAGCGCGAGCAGCCGCTCGTGCTCGTCCCACGACTCCTCGGGACGGATGTAGACGACCATCTCCACCTTCTGGAACTGGTGCACGCGGAACATGCCCCGCGTATCGCGGCCGGCCGACCCCGACTCGCGGCGGAAGCACGACGAGAACGCGCAGTAGCGGATCGGCAGCTGCTCGAGGATCTCGCTCATGTGCATCGCGATCAGCGGCACCTCGGACGTCCCGACGAGGTAGAGCCCGTCTTCAGGGATCGAGTAGTAGTCGTTCTTCTCCGATGGGAAGAACCCGGTGCCGTACATCGCCTCCTCGCGCACGAGCACCGGCGGCAGGACGGGCGTGAACCCGCTCTCCGTCAGGCGATCGAGCGCGAGGCGGTAGAGCGCCAACGAGAGCCGAGCCGCGTCGCCGACGATGAACCCGAAGCGCGCGCCCGAGACCTTGGCGCCGCGCTCCATGTCGTAGCCCGCCAGCTCGAGGTGCTCCGGTGCATCCTCCGGCGTCTTCGGCTCGCCCCACTCCTTGACGACGATCGCGTCCTCGTCGCGCTCACCGTCGGCGGCCGACTCGTGCGGCAGGTTCGGGACCTTGCCGAGCGCGGCGTCGCGCGCCGCCTCAGCGGCGGCGAGCCCCTCCTCGGCCGTCCGCAGCTCTTCCTTGACCTGCTTCAGCCGCTCCAGCTGCTCCGGCGTCGGCTTGCCGTCGAGCTTCTGCTGCGCCCGCAGTTCGTCGACCCGCGGCACGAGTGCGCGCCACTCCTCGTCTGCGCGCAGGAGCTCGTCGAACGCGTCGGCCGCGCCGCGGCGCGCCAATGCGGCGCGTGCTGCGTCAGGGTCGTTGCGGGCGGCCTTCAGGTCGATCATCGGTTCGAGTCTAGAGCTAGGGGCTTGATGTGGAAGATCAAGCCCCTAACAGCGCGTCGATCACCTGTGCGACCCCTTCGTCCTGCGCGCTCGGCGCGATCCAGTCGGCAACCGCCTTGACGCGGTCGTGGGCGTTGGCGACGGCGATGCCGTACCCCGCCCATGCCACGAGCTCGACGTCGTTCTCGCCGTCGCCGAACGCGACCGTCTCCGCGCGCGTGAACCCCATGTGCTCGGCGAGGAAGTCGAGCCCCGCCCCTTTCGTCACCCCGGGTGCCGCGAACTCGAGGAAGTACGGCAGCGACTTCGAGATGTACATGCGCGCGCCGAAGTGGGCCTTCGCGCGCTGCTCGACGCCGTCGAGCGCACCCGGATCGCCAACGCAGACGAGCTTCGTCGGCGACTGTGACAGCCAGTCGAGCAGATCGCCGACCGGATGTATCTCGAGGTGCTGGAACTCCGCGTACTCGCGCGCGGCCTCGCTCACGTCGGCGACGTAGAGCTCGTCGGCGACGTAGACGTTGGGGCTGTATCCCTCGCCCTGGACGAACTCGAGCGCCTCGCGCGCGAGGTCGAGCTCGATCGGTACGTGGCGCAGCCAGGTGCCCTGGCCGTCGGCGACGACGGCGCCCTGGTAGCAGATGACCGGGTCGCCGAGCGCCGCCGGCTCGAGCGCGCGGCGCACCGACTGGAACATCCGGCCGGTCACGACCACCACGTGCAACCCCGCGTCGTGCGCACGCCGGAGCGTGTGCAACGTCCGCGGCCGGAGCACGCCGTCGTCCCACACGAGCGTGCGGTCGAAGTCGGTCGCGACGACCTTGACGTCGCTCGGAAATGCCTCGGGGAGTATCAGCCGTTCGGGTTGCCGCCGGACGCCTTGACGACGTAGGCGGCAACGTCCGCGATCTGCTTCTTGGTCAGCGTGCCCGTGAAGTTCGGCATGGCGCCCTGGCCGTGCGTCAACCGCAGGACGGCGAGCGAGAGCGCCGGCTTGGCCTGGTCGAGCACCGGGCCGACCTTGCCGTTCGTGCCGGCGTCCGCGAGCGTGTGGCAGCTGCCGCAGCCGCCGACCTTGGTGAAGACGACCTTGCCGGCGGTCGGGTCGCCGTGCCGATAGACGGCGGCCACCGTCACGGTCTGCGCCTTGGGCACGGTCCCGATCACCTCGGAGGGAGTCGGCGTCGTCACCCTGCCGCCCGGCTTCGAGGTCGAGCAGCCGGCGAAAACCACGAGCAGCGGCAGCAAGATCGCGAGCGGGGCGAGTCGGCGCACGGGCGGCATCCTATCCCAGTGGTTCGACGTTGAGGCGCGGTTAACCCGCCGACGACACCTCCGCCTGCCTCCGTACACTACGCGCCATGAAACGCCGCTCCTACGGACGCGATTTCGGCCTGACGATCCGCATGCTCGCCACGACGGGTCTCCTCGGGCTCCTCTACGTCGCCTTCGGGGCGGGGCTCGTCCTGTTCGCAGGCGTCGGGATCGTGCCGATGCTCGTGATCATCATCGGGATCTCGCTCTTTCAATACTTCACCTCCGACAAGCTGGCCCTCCGCGCCGCGGGCGCGAAGATCGTCAGCCGCGAGGAGGCTCCCGAACTGCACGACATGATCGAGCGCCTCTGCGCGATGGCCGATCTGCCGAAGCCGCAGGTCGCGATCATGGACACCCCGGTGCCGAACGCCTTCGCCACGGGCCGCTCGCCGAAGCACGCCGCGGTCTGCGTGACGACGGGGCTGTGGAACCGCCTGGAGCCGAAGGAGATCGAGGGCGTGCTCGCCCACGAGCTGTCGCACATCGGCAACCGCGACGTGCTGATCATGACCGTGGCGAGCTTCTTCGCGATGCTCGCCGCGCTCCTCAGCCGCTTCATGCTCTATGCCGGCATGTTCGGTGGCGACCGCCGCGACAACAACGGGCCGCCGATCTGGCTGATCGTGTTCGCCATCTCGGCGATCACCTACGCACTCAGCTACGTCCTGATCCGCACGATCTCGCGCTACCGCGAATACGCCGCCGACCGCGGCTCCGCGCTGATCACGGGCGCTCCCGAGTACCTGATGAGTGCGCTGCAGAAGATCTCGTCGCAGATGACGATGATCCCGAACCAGGACTTGCGCCAGGTCGAGGGCATGAGCGCGTTCTTCATCATCCCGGCCAAGGCCCGCTCGTCGGTCGCCGAGCTCTTCGCATCCCACCCGCCGCTCGAGAAGCGCCTCGCCGCGCTCGCCGAGATCGCGCGGGACATGGGTCGCCCCGTCGCATAACGGGTACGAGGAGCCGCGGGGGCTCGCCGACCTGCCCGCTCCGCACCTACCCCCGCTTGCGAAGCGGCTCGCTAGGCTCGCCGAGATGGCACGCGAACAGGGACGCCCCGTTGGGCCTTAGAGACGCTCTCTTCGGCAAGAAGAAGCTGGCCGAGCCGAAAGACGACCGGCTCTTCGCCCTCACGACCGCCGCGGTCACGCTCGACGTCGAGCTGGGACTGAAGACTGCCGGCGTCGCGGCGCTCGCGTTCAAGCCGCAGTCGTCGGGCGAGTTCAGAAGCGCGCTCGAAGACGTCGACAAGCTGATCGACGCGGTCGCAGAATCGTGCGGTTCGACAGTCGAACGCTCGACAGACGACTACGGCTATCAGTGGATCGTGATCCGCGACCCCGACCTCGAAGACCTCGTGACGACCGTGCACACGCTCGCGACCGAACTGACGGCGCAAGGATTCGGGTCGCAGCTCCTCGCCGCGACGTTCAAGTTCGAGGGCGGCGCGAACCCCGTCTACTGGATCTACGGCTTCAAGCGCGGCGCGTTCTGGCCGTTCATCCCGAACGGCGAGCAGAAACGCGACAACGCGACGGAGTTGGAGCTGAAGGCGAAGCTGGAGCACGAGCTCCCGATCGAGCAGGACCTGACGCGCTGGCTCGCGCTCTTCGACGCGCCGGTCTAGTCGTCAGGCCCGACGCGGACGAGCATCTTGCCGGTGTTGTCGCCGCGGAAGAGCCCAGCGAACGCCGTCGGCACGTTCTCGATCCCCTCGACTATCGTCTCGCGGCACTCGAGCTTGCCCGCTCCGACCCAGGGGCCGACCTCGCGCAGGAAGTCGCCGTATCGCTTGCTGTGGTCGGAGACGATGAACCCCTGCATGCGCAGCCGCTTGGTGACGATGTAGGAGAGGTTCCGCGGGCCGGGCTCGGGGCGCTCGTCGTTGTAGCGCGAGATCGAGCCACAGGCGATCACGCGGCCGAAGGGTCGAAGCGCGGAGAGCGCGGCCTCGAGCTGCGTCCCACCGACGTTGTCGAAGTAGACGTCGATGCCTTCGGCAAGCGCGTCCTTCGCAGGCGTCTCCCGGTAGTCGAAGGCCTCGACGCCGAGTGAGCGCAACCAGTCGACCTTCTCCGGCGAGCCTGCGCTACCGATCACCCGCAAGCCCTTGAGGAGAGCGATCTGCGCAGCGGTGCTGCCGACGGCGCCGGCGGCGCCCGAGATGTAGATCGTCTCACCCTCCGCGACCTGCCCGATGTCGACGAGCCCGATCCAGGCCGTGAACCCCGGCATGCCGAGCGCGCCGAGCGCTGTCGACGGAGGCGCGAGGGACGGGTCGAGCTTGCGCACGCGGTCTCCGTCGACAACCCCCGACTCGCACCAGCCGAGCTGCGAGGTGACCCAGTCGCCCGCCTCGAAGCCTGAGTGCCGCGACTCGACGACGCGGCCGACCGCTCCGCCGTCGACCACCTCGCCGACCTCGAACGGCCCCACGTACGTCCGGATACCCGTCATGCGGCTGCGCATGTAGGGGTCGACCGAGACGAAGACGTTGCGGACGGCAACCTCGCCGTCGGCCGGCTCGCGCGCCACGGCGTCACGCAGCTCGAAATCCGATTCCTTCGGCTCTCCTTGCGGACGCGCGGCGAGGATGACCTCCCGCGTCATGCGGGCTTGTCGCCCTCCCCGCCTGCGAGCTCCTTCGGCGGCTCCGAGCCCTGGCCGATCTCGGCCTTCATCTTCGCGAGCTGATCGTCGACCTCGCTCGACTGGGAGATCTGCTGCAGCTGGCGGTCGATGTCGTCGCCGGGCGAGGTGAAGTCCTCGAGGGCGCCCGCCGCGGTCAGCTCGTCGATCGCGTTCGCCCGGGCCTGCAGCTGCTCCGTCTTGTCCTTTGCGCGCTGGACAGCCTGGCCGACGTCGGCCATCTGGTCGCCGATGCCGGTCGCCGCCTCGCCGATCCGCACCTGGGCCTCGGCGGCGGAGTACTGCGCCTTGATCACTTCCTTCTGCGTCCGGAATGCCTCGACCTTGGTCTGCAGCGCGCGCTCGCCCTCGATCAGCTTCTGCTGCTGCGCCTCGAGCTGCTGCCCCTGCTCCATGATCCCTTGCAGTTGCGCCTCGGCCGCGGTCTTGCGGGTCAGCGCCTCGCGCGCGAGATCCTCACGCCCCGCCTCCAGCGCCTTGCGCGCCTGGCCGTCGAGCTTGTCGACCTGCTGCTGCATGGTCGTGTACTGCATCTCGAGCCGCTTCTTGGCCGTCGTCACGTCGGCGATGCCGCGCTTGACGTTCTGGAGCTGGCGCAGCTGCTCCTCGTAGGAGTAGTCCAGCGTCTCGTTCGGGTTCTCGGCGCGGTCGAGCACCTTCGAGAACTTCGATTTGAAGATCAAGCTCAGACGTGCCATCAGGCCGGGCATCGGGTCAGTCTCCTCTGGGTCGGTTGCACGGAGCGGGTGCACAGTTAGCCTAACGAGGTGCTGGTCGCCCGGAGCATGGACTCCCACTGGCTCTCGAACGCCTACCTGGTCGCCGACGAGCACGGGGGCACGGCGGTCTTCGTCGATTCAGGCGCTCCACTGGAGCCGCTCCTGCGCAGCGCCGAGGAGTGGAGCGTCACCCCCACCCACGTCCTGCGCACCCATTCGCATCCCGATCACGTCGCCCACGAGCGCGAGCTCGGGCTGGCGGTAGCCCGCGAATCGCTCCAGACGGGCGACCTTTGGGTCGAGGCGATCCCCACGCCGGGCCACTCGGACGACATGATTTGCTTCGTGATCAACGACCGCGCGATCTTCTCCGGCGACACGCTCTTCAAGGATGCCGTGGGCGGCGGGGACTTCGAACAGGTAAAAGCATCAGTGATGGACGTCTACATGGCCATGCCGCACGACCGCCGCGTCCTCCCGGGGCACACCGACGAGACGACGATCGGGCGCGAGTGGGAGCACAACCCATTCGTCCGAGTCTGGCGCGGTGTCGAGCCCGAGGGAACCGAGCGCGTGCGCGTCGGCGGGCGCGAGGCGACGCTGGTCGTCTGGTCACCCGACTACGACGGGAAGGGCAAAGCGTGGGTGCGCTACGACGACGGTACGGACGCACTGGTCGGCGGCTCGCGGGTGGCGCGCTAGTGGACATCATCGATCCGCGCGTCGAGGAGTACGCAGAGCGCTTCACGACGCCGCACGAAGCGCTGCTCGCGGAGCTCTCGGAGGCAACTGACGCCGAGCTCGGCATGACGCAGATGCTGACCGGCCCGGTTGCGGGACGGTTCCTCGAGCTGCTCGTCTGGAGCGCGCAGCCGAAGCGCGTGCTCGAGATCGGCACCTTCAGCGGGCACTCCGCGCTCTCGATGGCGGCGGCGCTGCCCGATGGCGGCCGCATCGACGCGTGCGAGCTCGATCCTGAGCGCGCCGCGGTCGCGCAGCGCTTCTTCGACCGCTCGCCGCACGGCTCGAAGATCACGCTGCACGTCGGCCCGGCTCTCGAGACGGTTCGCGGGCTCGAAGGCGCGTTCGACTTCGTCTTCATCGACGCGGAGAAGGAGGGCTACGTCGGCTACTACGAGGAAGTCCTGCCGCGACTGAGCGAACGCGGCTTGATCGTCGCCGACAACACGCTCGGCGGCGGCCGCGTCGTCGACGAGCAGCCGCCGATCTCGGCATTCAACGAGCACGTCGCCGCCGATCCGCGCAGCGTGCAGGTGCTCCTCAGTGTGCGCGACGGTATGACGCTGATCCGGCGTGCGTAGCGCCGCGGCGCTCGCACTGCTCGCATTCGTTCTCGCCGGTTGCGCCAAGGAGCGGCCGTCTGCGCTCTCGATCGCCGCGTGCCTGCGCGATCAGGGCGCGAGGGTTGGAATGGTGACGTTCCAGCACTACTCACCAGCCGGGCTTCGCGACGACTGGACCGGCGTCGTCTTCGTCAGCTACTCGACATTCGACCCGGGTCTGAATCCTCTCCGCGGGCACGAGGCCGGCTTCCTGGTGGTCGCCCGCAGCGACCCCGACGCTCGGCGTCTCGCCCGGGAGCTGAGATCGCCGCGCCTGGCCGGGACCGGTGTCCCAGTGGCCGGGAGCGTGCTCTACACCTCGACCCCGCTCGCCCGCAACTGCCTCTGAGTCACGCACTGCCTTGAACAGCCCTGTCCCGGGGTCTGTCCCCGGGACATGTCCGGAGGGGACGGTAGGTTGGCGCGGTGCGCCTGATCGTCGCCCGCTGCGAGGTCTCCTACTCCGGCCGCCTGAACGCCTTCCTGCCGGAGTCCACCCGGCTCCTGATGCTGAAGGACGACGGCTCCGTGCTCGTGCACGCGGACGCCGGCGGGTACAAGCCTTTGAACTGGATGACCCCGCCGACGGTGATCGAGGACAGCGGCGAGCTGCTCGTGATCCGCAAGCGCGCGGGCCGCAGCGAGGACCGGCTCGAGATCAAGCTCGTCGAGGTGCTCTCCGACGTCCGGCACGACATGGGCGAGGCGGCGGCGCTCGAGAAGGACGGCGTCGAGCGTGACCTGCAGCTGCTGCTCGCCGACGACCCGACGCACATCGCCGAAGGGCTCCGCCTCGTCAAGCGCGAGTGGCCCACCGACGTCGGCCCCGTCGATCTGATGTGCCGCGACGAGGACGACGAGTGGGTTGCGGTCGAGATCAAGCGCGTCGGGACGATCGACGCGGTCGAGCAGCTCTCCCGCTACCTCGACTGCATCCGCGCCGACCCGTCACGCGCCGCCTGCCGCGGCTACCTCGTGGCGCAGCAGATCAAGCCGCAGGCGACTGCGCTCGCGGAGAGTCGCGGCATCGACTGTGTCGAGGTCGACCTCGCGGTCTTGCGCGGCGAGCGCGAGCCCGAGCTGACGCTCTTCGCGCTCTAACTCTCGAACCTGATTCATCCAGGATCAACCAGGTTCGTGGCGCCGGACTTACGCCAGGTACCAGGCGAGCAGTCGCTCGGCCTCCGCATCGACCTCGCGACGGACGCGCGCGGGCAGCGGTGCGAACGGCTCGACCGAGATGCGCTTCTTCTCGATTCGCCACGCGCCCGCGACGAAGCCGTCGATCGTGAACGTGTTCCTCGTCGTCGCGTTCTTCTTGTTGAAGACGACGTCGACGTACTCGGGCGGCACGATTCTGCTCCGGTCGCGGTGAGCGAGGATGATCGAGTCGAACGCGGGCAGGAAGCGAACGGGAGCGGGAGCATCTGCAGCAGCGCGCGGCGCGCGCGGCAGGTCGTAGAGCCCGTCGCGCTCAGCGATGCCCTCCAGCGCCACGTCGATCTGCCCGAGCCTGAGGCCCGTGAACTGCTGGACGTCCTCGCGCGTCGCAGGCCCGTACCCGGCGAGGTACCCGCGGACGACCCGTGTCGCGGCCTCCCCTGCATCCGGCAGTGGCTCGCGCCAGTAGAGGAAGGGCGGCGGCTTGGTGTGCGGCCACGGCCCGACAGGCGCTGCACGCACGAACGGGAGCGCGCGGAGCGCGAAGGAGACGTCCCAGCGATCGTCGGTGCCGAGCACGCGGTGGCCGAGCTCGATCAGCTCGGCTCCCTCGGTCGGCCCTGCCGGCGCGGCTGAACGGAGTGCGTCGACGCCGAGCCGCTCGGCGCGAGCCCGTTGCGTCTCGATGTACGCCGCGGCGACCGCCGGGTAGTCCTTGCGCGTCGAAACGTGCAACGTCGTGCGCAGCGTGCCTGCCTTGACGATCGAGCCGTCGCGAAACGCCTCCGTCAGCTGCTCCTTGCGGAAGCCCTGGACGCGCGACCAGAGCGCGACATACGGGGACGGTGCGTACTGCGCCTGCAGCGCGACGAGCCTCGCGACGGCGTCGTGCACCGAGATCCGCTTCCGCTGCAAGAGCATCTGCCGCAGCAGCAGCGTGCGATTCAGCTCCCGCAGCGTCACGGAGTGACGGCGGCCTTGAGCAAGTCGCGCGGCGGATCCGCGAAGAGCGCCGGCAGGTCGCGCAACAGCACACGGTGCGTGATCAGCCGCTCCCACGGATACGCGCCACTCGCGAGGAACGCGAGCGCCGCGCGCACGGTCGACGGCGTGTGGTGGAACGCGCCGCGCACCGTCAGCTCGTCGTAGTGGACGCGGTAGGCGTCGACGGGTGGGCGCGCGTCCCGCGGGAGGCCGCCGAACATGACCACCGTCCCGCCGGGGCGCGCGAGCTCGATCGCGTCCTGCCAGGCTGTCTGCGTACCCGCCGCCTCGATCACGATGTCCGCGTCGTGCCCGTCCCCCGGCTCGGCACCGAACGCGGGGATCAGCGCCTTGCGCTCCTCGCGACCGCCGACGATCACCGGCCAGCCGCCCGCGTCCGCCACGCAGGCCGCGAGCATCAGCCCGATCGAGCCCGAGCCGAGGATGGCGACGTGGTCGCCGGCGTGCACGCCCGCGCGCTCCACGCCGCGCAGGCAGCACGCGAGCGGCTCGACCATCGCAGCGACCTCGGGCGCGAGCGTCGGCGGAACCGGGTGCAGGTTGACCGCGGCGATCCGCTCGGGGACGACGAGCCAGTCCGCGTAGGCGCCGACGAGAAACTCGAGCGCTCGGCACTGCTCACCGCGCGCACAGCCCTCGCACACGCCGCACGGGGCGGAGTTCGCCGCGACGACGCGGCGACCGTCGACGAGACCGCAGAACTCGTGCCCGAACGGTGCCGGCGACTCCTGCGCCAGCAATGGGTGCCCGCGACGGTACGTCTTCAGGTCGGTGCCGTCGGTGAGCGCCACCTCGATCTGCACGAGGACGTCGCCCGGGCCAGGCTCCGGCCTCGGCACGTCCTCGATCCGGAGATCATCAGGCCCGTAGAGACGCGCCGCCTTCACGGAGTGAAGACCACCTTCAACGCGTCGCCGCGGCGATAGAGCTCGACGCCCTCCAGGAAGCGTTCGAGCGGCAGGGTTGTCACCGGCGGCAACACGAGCTGCGGCAGCAACTCGACGGCGTCCCGGAAGTACGCCGGTGTCGCCGAGCGGGAGCCGCGCACGACGAGCTCCTTGCGATAGACCGCGTCGAGCGAGACGGGAACCTCCTCCTCGGGCGCCGCGAAGACGACGAGGGTCGCCGCCGGGCTCGAGCCGCTGGACCGCCGCGCCGATCCCCGCCGGTGCTGTCAGGACGGCCGCGGCGACGGGGCCTTCGTCGACCTCGGCACCGACCCCCCGTGCGCCTGCCAGGCGATCCGCACGCGGGTCGGCGGCCAGCACCTCGTGGCCGCGCAGGATCAGCACCTGGATCCAGAGACGCCCGATCGCTCCGGCACCGACGACGAGCACCCGGCCGGGAGGCACGAGCTCTGCCGCACGCAGCACACATGCGAGCGGCTCGACCCAGATGCCGTCGTGGTCGCCCACCGAGTCGGGCAGCGGCACGCAATGGCTCGCGCGCAGCTGCTCGGCGAAGCCACCAGGGGCGATCCGCAGCTCGCGAAACTCGCTGCAGGTGGACTGGTGGCCGGCGAGGCAAGGCTCGCACGTGCCGCACGGTACGCGGTGCATCACCGTCACGCGCGCACCGTTCTCGAGCTCGCCCGCGACTTCGTGACCGAGCACCGTGCCCGCCGCGGCGCGGCCCAGCTTTTCGACGTCCGAGCCGCAGAGGCCACAAGCCTGCACGCGCACGAGCAGCCCCGGCCCGGCCGGCTCCGGGATGTCCGCCAGCTCCGGCAGACCATCCGAGTCGAGAACGACCGCGCGCACCGCCGTATCGTAAGCGGCGGCGGGCCTCGTCAGCCCGAGCGTGTGGCGGCAGCTCGCGCCCGGGCAGGCACGCCGACCACCGTCTCTCCGGCGGCGACGTCAGTCGTCACCACGGCGCCCGCCCCGACGAGCGCGCCGCGCCCGACGGTGACGCCCCCGAGAATGATGCAACCGGTGCCGAGCGATACGTCGTCTTCAATCGTCGTCCTGAGCAGGTTCCAGTCGTCCGTGCCCTGCAGCTCCCCCTCGGGGGTGGTTGCCCGCGGCACCTTGTCGTTGACGAAGAGCACCCCGTGCCCGACGAAGACGCGGTCACCGATGTCGACGCCATCGCAGATGAACGTGTGGCTCTGGATCTTGCAGCGGGCGCCGATCGTCGCTCCGGCCTGCACCTCGACGAACGTGCCGATCCGCGTCTCCGGACCGATCTGGCAGCCGTAGAGATTCGTGAATGCCTGAACCACGACGCCCTCGCCGTACGAGACGTTGTGGGAGATGCGGAAGGGCGCCTCATTCGCTGGAGCCTCGGCCATAGAGGAACCGTAGCCGCGCGCTGCGGAAGTCATCCTCCCCGAACGGTTAGGTACGGCTGAGACCGACGCGAACAGCAGGCGCGAGGTCGGGCGTCGGCACGGCTCATGTTACGCAGGGGCGCCGAGATCAATGGGCGCCAACTCGACGCGAGCTCCGCTCGCCGCGAGCGACGCGTCAACAGCTTCGATCATGCGCACGACCTCGAGCCCAAGCTGCCCCGAAGAGCGTGGTGCCTCACCGTGCCTGATCGACGTGGCGAAGTCGGTCAGCTCGAGGGCGAGCGGCTCCGCCGCGTCGACCCGCGGCGAGAGGATGTCACCACTGCGATACGTCATGCGGTATTCGCCGAACGTCTCGGGATCGGGTAGCGATACGCCCGAGTCGAAGATGCGCACGGGTTCGGTTCCCGTGTCGTCGTAGACGATCATCTTCTGGGAGCCAACGATCGTCGTCCGCCGAAGCTTGCTGGGCGCGAGCCACGAGAGCTCCACGTGCGCAACCGTGCCCGAGCCGTACTCCAGGTTGATGAACGCGACGTCCGGGATGCCCGGGATCACACATCCGCGGCTGAGCGCGCTCGCATGGGTCGGCGTCTCGCCGAGCCAGTACTGGAGGATCGAGAAGTCGTGCGGGCCGAGATCCCAGACGACGCTCACGTCCGGCTGGTGCAACCCGAGGTTGACGCGGCTCGTCGAGATGAAATAGATGTCGCCGATCGCGCCGTCCTGGATCAAGGTACGGATGGCGTTGACCGGTGGGCTGTAGAGAAACGTATGGCCCGGCATCAGCACAAGGTCACGCTCGGCCGCGACGCGCATCAGTTCAACAGACTCCCGCGACGACGCAGCGAGCGGCTTCTCGACGAACACGTGCTTTCCAGCCTCGAGCGCAGCGAGCGCGAGCGGAAAGTGGCTCGAGACCGGCGTCGCGATCGCTACCGCCTCCACATCCGGGTCGGCGAGGACATCAGCGAACTGCGTCGTGGTACGAACGCTCGGATAGCGCCGTCCGATCGCGCCCAGTTGCTCCTCGCGCAGGTCGCAGACGACGGCCGGCTCGGCGGCCTCGATGTCCTGCAGGTTCCTCACGAGGTTCGGTCCCCAGTACCCGAGCCCGACCACCGCCACGCGAACCGGCTTCTCCCCCTGCCACTGCACGCTCATGCGGTGCCCTTTCGTCGAAGAATGTGAATCGGAGTGCGCAACAGAAGCCCTAGGTCGAGTCCGAGCGACCAGCTGCGCGCGTAGAGAACGTCCATGTCGAGCGCCTCGCCGAACGTGGCGTGCGCCCGCGCCGTCACTTGCCAGAGTCCCGTGATGCCCTGCGGCACGTCGAAGCGCTCGAAGTGGTGCGGACTGAAGTGCTCGGTCTCGTAAGCGAGGCACGGACGCGGCCCGACCATCGCCATCTCGCCGCGCAGCACGTTGATCAGCTGCGGCAACTCGTCGAGGCTCGTCCGCCGGAGGAACCGTCCGAAGGGCGTCACTGCGTCCTCGCGCTCGAGCTTGTAGAGCCCATTCGCCGTCGGGATCGCCGACGAGCTCATCGTCTGCTTGATGAACTCGCGGTGCGCCGCGTCGTCGGTGTCGACACGCATGGTGCGAAACTTGAGCACCGTGAACTCGCGCTGGTGCTGCCCGAGCCGGCCCTGCCGGAAGAACACGGGGCCGGGAGAGTCGCGGCGGATTCGCCACGCGATGTACGCGAAGACCGGCGAGGCGAGAACGAGCGCCACGGATGCGAGTACGACGTCCATCCCGCGCTTGAGCTGGCGCGAAGCGGGGAACCGCTTCGCGGCCGGGAGCGCAACGAGCGCGATCCCCTCGACCTTGTGCACCTTGACGTGCGGTCCCACGACCTCGAAGAGCCGTGGGACGATGTCGATTTGAACGTCGAGCTTCTCCAGTTGACGGACGAGCTCCAACTCGTGACCGTGCGGGTCGTTCGAGAACGCGATCACGATCCGCTCTACGTCGTGCTCGCGAATCAACGATTCGATCTCGTCCGTCGCCCCGAGCACCGGCAGGTCGGCAAGGTCCGCGCGTAGATCCTTGGGGTTTCCGTCGACGAGGCCGACGACCTCGATGCCGTATTCCTTGTGCTGCATGAGCTTGCGGGCGATCAGCTGGCCGACGTCGCCGGCACCGACGATGATCGCCTTTTGCACGTAGGCGCTCTGGCGCCTGACCGTGGCCCGCGCGATCGCACGTCCGCCGGTGACGAGAACGACCGCAAGCGCCCAGAACGTGACGAGCTTGGTCATGCCGGGGCTGGCAGCACCGGACGCCCACGCCGCGACGAACACGAGCCACGCACCCACCGTCGCGAGGTGGAAGACGCCGACGAAGTCGTCGATCGTGGAGTGATCCGTGCGCTCGTCGTCGTTGTCGTAGAGCCGATACAGCTTGGCCACTGCGACCCAGCCTGGCAGGGTGAGGACGAACAGCAGGTACTCGCTCGTCAGGCTCAGCCGATCCGCCGGGACCGTGCGCCCGAAGAGCAACTCGGCGACGAGGAACGCGAGAGCGAGGCCGACGGCATCCGCGATGATCAGCCGGCGCCGCATCAGCTCTCCGCGACGCGCACCTGCGCGCGGCTGCTCCGGCGCCTCGGCCACGTCCCCCACGCTCACCGGCGCGATTCGGATCCCCTTCATCCCCTCGCTCATCGCCCGCTCACCGATCCCTGTTTGCTCGCCGCATGCTTGAAATCAGCCTAGGGAGCGGACGGCCAAGGTTGTAGACCAGACGTGAAAGACCGTCCCGGAGCGGGGCACCTAGCCGGACGGTCAGGGGCCGTAGGTGGCGACGTACGCGCCGCTCTGGGCGTCGAACGTGGCGTAGGCGAATGCCCTTGATCGTCTGGGTGGTGGTCGTGACGGCCGAACCGCCACGGGTCAGCCCCTGAAGGGTCTTGCCCGCCGGCCCCTGGATGGGCACCATCCCAGTCAGGCCGACGGTGGTCGCGGCCGGGGCGGCCGAGACCCTGAACGAGAGGGTATTGCCGCTCCAGGTGACACCCTGGAAGGACGACGCATTGCGTCCGTCCGTCCAGTCGAGGAGCTGCTTGGCGGTGATCATCGGCAGGTTGTGAGCCTGCGCCGACGAGATCAAGCCATCGTACTGCGCCTCGGTCACGTAGTCGGTGTGCATGTTGGCCGTGAAGAACCCGTAGTAGCCGTTAGTCCCGACCGCGTTGTCGAACAGCGAATTTGCGGTCGCCGGGTACGCCTGCCCCGACTCGTCGGTCATGAAGGTGTTCGCCTGGAAGACGTCGATCATGGTGCCGTCCGTGTCGAGGAAGCGCATCGGGAAGCCGGAACCGGTCATGAAGCCGGGCTTCGCGCCGATCCACGTGTCTGGGTAGTGGTAGTAGTCGGTGTCGAGGCGGACGCCCTTTGCAAGCTCCTCCTTGCCCAGCGAGAGCCAGTCGCTCCAGGCGACGCAATGCATGCGGTTGGTGACGGGTACGGGGATGCTCGTGTACTTCGCCAGGAACGCGTCCAGCTGGCTCGAGTAGAACGCGTCGAGATCGCTCGGCGTCCAGTCGTGGCAGGTGCCGTTTTCCGGGTGCAGGCCGACCTCGAACCCCTGCGCCGTGTAGGAAGCGGCCTGGGCGTTCGTGAGCGGCGTTGCCGTGTAGATGTACGAGGTGCTCCGGACGCACTGCCACTTGACGACCACGCAACCTGCGGGGGAGATCGAGACCTCGTGGTCGAACCGACCGGCGGTGCCGCCGTTCGCGTGGTCGTCGCCAGTCAGCACGACGGCAGACTTGAAGTTCTGCGGGAAGTACCAGAAGCGCGGGATCGGCTTCGTGTTCGTGCTCATGGTCGTGATGAGGTTCGCGAGCAGACGCTGCTGCTCGTCGGCCTGCGGGATCGCGATCTTCGACGTGTCGACCCAGTCGGGCTTGACGTCACCGGTCTTCGCGCCGAAGAAGAGGTCGTTCGGCCGGATGTTCAGGACGCCGTCGCGGTTCTGGCCCGCCCACGCCGGGTTCCCCTGGCGTAGGAGCCACGTCGAGCGGTCGAGGTCATAGGTGAAGGCCGCGGCCTGACCGCCACTCGCCCCCACCGACCGGAGCGAGACCGCCGGGTTCGCCGTCGCCGTGCCGGCATTCGAGTACAGCGTCGCGACCGACGTCGCGGCGCTCAGCGTGTAGCGATCGGCAGAGCCGTGATACTGGATCGTCTGGCCGACGATGCCGGTGCCCGCAGGCGTCGTCGTGTCGACCTTCAGGTACGCATCGGACAGGGTCGCGCCTGCGTCAGTCAGACCGAGCAGGCCGGCGAGCTGCTTGTCCGGGTGCAGCGCGATCAGCTTGCCGCCACCGTTCACCCAAGTCGTCAGCATCGTCACCTGGCTCGCCGTCAATGGCATGTCGCCGAGCACGACGACGCTGTACGTGCCGAGCACGAACGGTGTCAAGAAGGAGATGTCGAGTGTGTCGAACTCGTTCAGGCCCTCGGCTCGCAGGATCTGCGAGGTGAAGGCAGTGAACGGGTTCGTGGTCGATCCGACCAGCAGGACCGGCGGTGCGCTCGTCTCGGTCGAGAAGGTCCACGTGCGGTCTGCTGCAAGCGGATTGCCCGCCGTGTCCCGCACCGCGGTGCCCGAGCCGCCGCGCACGCGCGCCGTGTAGGTGGCGCCGACCGAGAGCGCGCTCGTCGGCTTGACCGTGGCGGTCGCCGTGAGCGGATCGTAGGTGACGGTCGACGGCACGATCGTGTTGGTCGCGTCGCGAATCTCGAGTGTCGACGTATCGATCGTCGTCGGGTCAATCGCCTCGCTGAACTTGACCGTTGCGACAGTGTCGATGCCGACGTCGGTCGCGGAGGCAGCCGGCGCAGAGGACGTTACGGTCGGGGCCGTCGTGTCCGGCGCGGCAGGCTTGTTCATGTCGGCCGTCAACTCAGCGGGGGTGAGCGCCCGGTTGTAGATGCGGACATCGTCGATCCGGCCCTTGAACCACTCGGCCGCGATGTTGTTACCGCCGATCCGCAGCACGCCGGTCGAGGCGAGGATGTTTCCTGTCACCGCCTGCGACGCCACAGCGGTGCCGTTGACGTAGAGCGTGAGCGTCGAGCCGTTGTAGGTCGTCGCAAGGTGGCTCCATTGGTTGACGGGCAGCCGCGATGGGCCGTCGACGAGCTTCGCCGCGCCACCCGTGAACACCTGGCCCTGCGGGCCTGACCGGTCACGATCATTCGCGTACAGGCCGTAAACGAGGTCGCCGGACTGCTCCTTGAAGACCACGGTGTGCCAATCCTGGACGAGCGTGGGATACACCCACGCCTCGAGCGTCATCCCGGTGGTCAGGTCGAGCGAGCTCGCATCCGGCACGGTGACCCAGTCGTTCAGGCCGTCGAACTGCAGCGCGGTGCCGCGCTTCCCGATCGTCCACGTCGGTGCGCTCGTCCCGCCGATCGCGCCGGTGTTCAGCTTGCCGGAACCGTCGTTCAACGTCGTGCCGCTGCCCTCGTCGAACGCATAGGCGGCGACGAGTCCTGGGATGGGCGCGTTGGTGACGACGGCCGAGGCCTCGCTACTCGGCGCGCTCGTGTTCCCCGACGGGTCTTCCGCGGCGACGCGGTAGTAGTACGTCGCGGCCGCGAGGCTCGAATCCGTATAGCCCGGCGTCGTCGGCTGCGCGATCCGATTGGCCGTGCTCGGAACGAAGCCTGGGCTCGTCGAACGGTAGACGTCGTAGCGCGCGACGCTGACGTTGTCGGTCGACGCTGTCCAGGCGAGCGTCGCCTGTCCGGCCGCGCCGGTTGCCGTGAAGCCCGTAGGTGTCGTCGGCGGCGAGGTGTCCGCGGTCACGGAGGCATTCGCCTCGTTCGACGACGTGCTCAGGTTGCCGGCGAGATCCTCCGCTTGCACCCGGTAGTAGTAGGTGCCCGTTGCGAGCGCGGAGTCCGTGTAGCTGGTCCCTGCCGGCTGTGCGATCCGGTTGGCTGCACTCGGCGTGAAGCCCGGAGTCGTGGAGCGGTACACGTCATACCGCTGCACGGCGACGTTGTCCGTCGACGCCGACCAAGCGAGCGCGACCTGCCCGGTCGAGCCCGCCGCCGTCAGTCCAGCCGGCGCCGACGGAGGTGTGGTGTCCGCCCCCGCAACGGGCGTGTTCATGTCGGTGACGAGTTGAGCGGCGGTCAGCGCCTTGTTGTAGACACGCACTTCATCGATCTGACCGGCGAAGTACTCGCCCCAGATCGCGTTGCCGCCGATCTTCAGGGCCGCCGTCGACGTCGTGATCGCGCCCGTTGCAGCGAGCTGCGCCGACTGAACGCCGTTGATGAAGACGCGGATCGCTGTCCCGTCGTACGTCGCGGCGAGGTGCGTCCAGGCGTTCAGAGGGATTCCTGCCGCCCCGCGGACGTCGCGGTCCGTGCCGCCGATGACGCCGTTGCCGCTCGGCACGCCGCTGCCGGTGCCCGCGTACATGCCGTAGGCGTAATTGCTCGAGTTCTCCTTCATGACGACGGTGCGCCATGTGTTGACCGCAGCCGTGGGCCGCACCCACGCCTCGAGCGTCATGCCCGTCGTCAGGTCGAGCGAGCTCGCGTCAGGGACCGTCACGAAGTTGTTCAGGCCGTTGAAGGTGAGGGCGTTGCCGAACTTGGCGTTTGCAGCGCCGGCCCAGGTGGCGCCCGTGATCGTGCCGTTGTTGTTGTTGCCCGACAGATCACGCGTCGTCGTTCCCGCGCCTTCGTCGAAGCCGTAGGAGGCGACGAGTCCTGTGGGAGCCGTGTTGCTGACGGTGACGGTGACGCCAGCGGAGGTCGTGGAGTTCCCGGCAGCGTCCGTCGCGACAGCCGTCAGGGTGTGCTGCGCGTTCGTGGCGGTCGTCGTGTCCCAGTTGACGCTGTACGGGCTCGAGGTGTCGGGCGCACCGAGGCTGTTCCCGTCCAGCTTGAATTGGACGCTTGCGACGGAGCCGTTGTCGGAAGCATTCGCCGTCACGGCGACGGTCGCCGAAATCGTCGATCCTCCGGTCGGAGCGGTCACCGAGACGGTCGGCGGCGTGGTGTCACCGACCACCGTCGCGGAGGTCTCGTTCGAGGCGGCACTGATGTTGCCGGCCGCATCCTCGGCGGCGACGCGGTAATAGTAGATGCCGGGCGTCAGGCCGGCGTCCGTATAGCTCGTCCCGGTCGGCTGAGCGATCCGGTTCGCGACCGCAGGCGTGAAGCCGGAGGTCGTCGAGCGATAGACGTCGTACTTCGCGACTGCCACGTTGTCGGTCGAGGCCGTCCAGGTCAGTGCCGCCTGCGCAGAACCTGCCGTTGCCGCGAGGCTGCCGGGCGGTGAGGGCGCCTGCGTGTCGCCCGTGACCACGGCATTCGCCTCGTTCGACGCAGCACCCAGGTTGCCCGCCGCGTCCTCGGCCTGTATGCGGTAGTAGTAGGTGCCGGCGGCGAGAGAGGAGTCGCTGTAGCTGGTGCCCGTGGGCTGCGCGATCCGGTTCCCTGCACTCGGCGTGAACCCGGCGGTCGTCGAGCGATAGACGTCATAGCGCACGACGCCCACGTTGTCGGTTGCCGGCCCCCACGAAAGCAGGGTCGAGCTGATGCCGCCTGTCGCGCTCAGCGTTCCGGGCGCACTTGGAGGCGTCGAGTCGGGATTCGTGACGGGCCGATTCATGTCCGTCGTGATCTCGGCTGCGGTGAGTGCCTTGTTGTAGACGCGCACCTCGTCGATGAGCCCGTTGAAGTACTCGCCCCAGATCGAATTGCCGCCGATCCTCAGCGCTCCGGTCGAGGCGACGATCGCGCCGCTGACGGCCTGCGACGACGCTAGCGCACCATTGACATAGAGCTTCAAGGTCGTCCCGTCATACGTCGTGGCCAGGTGCGTCCAGGCACCCGTCGCGACCTGTGCCGTCCCGCGCAAATCGTTGTCCACGCTCGTGTAGACGTTGGCCGACGGGCGGTTCGAGCCGGTGTTCGCGTAGAGCGCCGCCGCGTAGTAGCCGGTGCGCTCCTTCATGAGGACGGTGTTCCAGTTGCCGAACGACGTCGGCTTGACCCATGCCTCCATCGTCTCGCCGCTCGAGAGATGGAGCGATGTGGAGTCGGGCACCGTGACGAGCGCATTCGACCCGTTGAAGCCGAGTGCGTTGCCGAACTTGCCGTTTCCGGCTCCGGCCCACGTCGTGTTCGCAAGGGTGCCGTTGTTTCCGGTGCCGGACTGATCTGCTGTCGTTGTGCCCGCGCCTTCGTCGAAGCCGTACGCCGCGACGAGACCGGACGACGGCGGGGCGTTGCTGACCGTCACAGTCACGGTGGCCGAAGTCGCGGCGTTGCCGGCGGCGTCGGTGGCGACGGCGGTCAGCGAGTGCTGCGTGTTCGTCGCAGTCGTCGTGTCCCAGTTGACGCTGTACGGGCTCGAGGTGTCGGGCGCGCCGAGGTTGTTCCCGTCGAGCTTGAACTGGACACTCGCAACCGTGCCGTTGTCCGTGGCATTCGCGTTCACGGCCACCGTCGCCGAGACCGTGGCCCCCGAGGCGGGCGCGGTAATGGAGACCGTCGGCGGTGTCGTGTCGCCCAGAACCGTCGCTGACCCCTCGTTCGAGGCGGCGCTGAGGTTGCCGGCTGCGTCCTCGGCCTGCACGCGGTAGTAGTAGGTGCCGGGCGTGAGGCCGCTGTCGGTGTAGGTGGTTCCCGTCGGCTGTGCGATCCGGTTGGCGGCGGCCGGCGTGAAACCGGCCGTCGTCGAGCGATAGACGTCGTACCTCGTCACCGCGACGTTGTCCGTGGACGCGACCCAGCTGAGCGAGGCCTGTGCGGAACCGGCAGTCGCCACCAGCGACCCCGGCGCTGTCGGCGCCTGCGTGTCGCCGGTGATGACGGCGCTCGCTTCGTTCGAGGAGGCGCCGAGGTTCCCGGCTGCGTCCTCGGCCTGCACGCGGTAGTAGTAGGTACCCGGAGCGAGGCCGGCGTCCGTGTACGAGACCCCGGCCGGCTGGGCGACGCGGTTTGCGGCGCTCGGGACGAAGCCAGACGTCGTCGAGCGGTAGACGTCGTACCGAGTCACGCCGACGTTGTCGGTGGCGGCGCCCCAGGTGAGTTGCGCCGAGGTCAGCCCACCGGTCGCGTTGAGGGCGCCTGGAGCGCTCGGCGGCGTGGCGTCGGGGTTGCTGACGGGCTTCGCCATGTCGGCCTGGATCTGCGCGGCCGTCAGGGCCTTGCTGTAAGCGCGGACCTCGTCGATCAGACCGTTGAAGTATTCACCCCAGATCGCGTTGCCGCCCACCTTCAGCGGGCCGGTCGAGGCGATCATCGAGCCGCTCGCGATCAACGTTCCCGCCTGAACGCCGTTGACGTACAGCGCCAGCACCGAGCCGTCATAGGTGACCGCAAGGTGAGTCCACGAGTTCAGCGGCACCTGCGAAGAGCCGCGAACATCGTTGTCACCGGACGTGTACAGGTTCCCTGAGGGGCGGTTGGTGCCGGTGTTGGCGTAGAGCGCGGCGGCGTAGTAGCCGGTCCGCTCCTTGAAGAGGACGGTGTTCCAGTTGCCGAACGACGTCGGTTTCACCCAGGCCTCGAGTGTCATGCCGGTGGTGAAATGCAAGGAAGTCGAGTCCGGGATGCTGACGCTCGCATTCGTGCCGTTGAAGCTCAGCGCGTTGCCGAACTTGCCCGCACCCGCGCCCGCCCACGTGGCGTTCGTCAGCGTGCCCGGGCCACCGGTGCCCGACTGGTCGGCGGTCGTCGTCCCGGTGCCCTCGTCGAATCCGAAGGCGCCCACCAGCCCGGTCGGAGGCGGCAGAGCGACGTTCGAGACGTTGACACTGACCTGTGCGGAGGTCGCCGGATTCCCGGCGCCGTCGGTCGCGACCGCCGTCAGCGTGTGCTGACCGTTCGTGGCCGTCGTCGTATCCCATGTAATGCTGTAGGGGCTCGAGGTGTCCGGCGCACCCAGGTTCGCACCGTCGAGCTTGAACTGCACGGTCGCGACCACACCGTTGTCGGCGGCGCTCGCGCTGACCGAGACGCTGGCCGAGACGGTCGCGCCCGACGCCGGAGCCGTCACCGAGACGGTCGGCGGCGTTGTGTCGCCGGTCACCGAGGCGGGCGCCTCGGCCGACGAGGGACCGACGTTACCGACGGCATCCTCTGCCTGCACCCGGTAGTAGTAGGTACCGGCAGCGAGGCCGGTGTCCGTAAAGCTGAGACCGGTGGGCTGGCCGACGCGGTTTGCGGTCGACGGCGTGAAGCCGGAGGTCGTCGAGCGATAGACGTCGTACTTCACGACCCCTGTGTCGTCCGTCGCTGCGGCCCAGTTGAGGGAGACCTGGCCGAGACCACCCGTCGCGGTCAGTGACCCGGGCGCGCTCGGCGGCGCGGTGTCCGGATTCGTGACGGCCCGGATCATGTCGCCGTTGATCTGGCTCAAGGTGAGCGCCTTGTTGTAGATGCGAACCTCGTCGATCAGCCCGCTGAAGTACTCGCCCCAGATCGCGTTGCCGCCGATCTTCAAGACGCTGTTCGAGGTGGTGATCGAGCCCGGCGCCAGCAGCTGACTCACCTTCGCGCCGTTGACGAAGAGCGAGAGCATGTTGCCGTCGTAGGTCGCGGCCACGTGCGTCCACGCGTTCTGTGGGATCGCGGCGGTGCCGCGCGTGTCGGCATCGGTGGCGCCGATCATGGCGTTCGCCGAGGGGAAGCCGGTGCCCGTGCCGGCGTACATCCCGTAGGCGTAATAGCTCGGCTGCTCCTTCATGACGATCGTCCGCCATGTGTTCAGGGCTGCAGTCGGCTTCACCCAGGCTTCGAGCGTCATACCGGTCGTCAGGTCCAGCGACGCCGAGTCCGGAACCGAAACGACGTTGCTCGTGCCGTTGAAGCTGAGGGCGTTGCCGTACTTGCCGTTGCCGGCCCCCGCCCACGTCGCCCCCGAGATCGTCCCGTTGTTGCCATTCCCCGAGAGGTCCGTGAGTGTGGTGCCCGCGCCCTGGTCGAAGCCGTAGGCGGCGACGAGCCCGCTCGTGCCGCCGGCGTTGAAGAGCGTGACGTTGACCGCACTCGACGTCGTCGAGTTCCCGGCGCCGTCACGGGCAACCGCCGTCAACGTGTGCGGCCCGTTCGACACCGTTGTCGTGTCCCACTGGATCGAGTAGGGGGCCGAAGTGTCTTCCGCCCCGAGGGCGGTGCCGTCGAGCTTGAACTGCACCCCGGCCAGGACACTGTTGTCGGACGCGTTTGCCGAGACGGTGATGATCTGCTGGACGGTGGCGCCCGCAGCAGGCGCCGTGATCGAGACCGTCGGTGCCGTCGTGTCGGACGCGATCGTGGCCGAGACCTGACTGGAGGGAGGGCTCAGGTTGCCTGCCGCGTCCTCCGCCTCGACCACGTAGTAGTAGGTGCCTGCCGAGACGCCGGTGTCCGAATAAGCCGGATTGTCGACCTGCGCGACGCGATTCGCCGCGCTCGGAGTGAAGCCCGAGGTCGTGCTGCGGAAGACGTCGTACCGGGAGACGCCGACGTTGTCGGTCGACGCGGTCCAGCTCAGGTTGACGAAACCTGGCCCGCCGGTCGCGGTGAGCCCGGCGGGCGCAGTCGGTGGCGTCGTGTCGGGCACGGTGACGCCCGAGGTCTTGATCATCGACGCGACGGACGGGACGCCGTTCGCGTTCATGATGAAGAGCATGTACGTGCCCGGAGGCGCGACGCCGTTCCCGGACGGTGCCTGAACCGTCAACTGGCCGCTGCCCGCGGTGAAGTTGAGGAACGTGAAGCGCTGGCTCATGTTGATCGCGTGCGTCATCGAACCGAGCTTGATCAGCGACACCTTGGAGATCTGAGCTGCGTCGGGCGTCGCGACGGTGAAATTCCCGCTGTAGTCGAAGCTTGCGGGCGCGCTCGAGATCGTCGGCCGCGCGCCCTTGAAGAGATACGGGGGTGAGTAGATCTCGGCGTTGAGCTCATTCGTCGCGTCGCCGCTCGCCGTACGACCGCCGCCGGCGACGAGCACACGCGCGTCCGGCAGCAGCAGCGCCGTGGAGTGGTAGAGGCGGCCCGTCTGCTCGGAGGCCATGGTCGCCCACGTCTCCGTGTCGGGGTCCCACTGCTCGGCAGCGAGCACAGCCTTCGTCAAGTCGCGGCCGTCGGAGGTCGTGCCGCCGCCCGTGGCGAGGACCTTGCCGTCGGGAAGCATCGTCAGGACGTGATACGCGCGGCCGGAGGCCATCGGCGCGGTGTCGCGCCAGGTCGGCGCCGCTTTTGTCATGTCCAGAACAGCCGTGTTCGCGGCGGTGTTGAACGTGCTCGAGTTAGCGAAGTCAGGATCTGAATAGCTGCCGGCCTTCATGATCTTGTCCGGCCGATACTCGACAGCGCTGCCGCCGTCGAACGAGCTCGCTGCAACCGTCTGCCACGTCCACTGCCCCGGTGTGATCGTCCGCGTGACGGTGTCCGGGCCGACGTCGATCAGCCGACCGTCGGTGAGCGTGAAGATGAACGGGTAGAGCGGCGTGGTCAGCCGGGCGCCCGGCAGGTCGGTCCAGCTGTTCGAGGTCGGGTCGTAGACGGACGGCAATGAGTTGACCGCAGTGCTCTTGAAGGCGTGGGGCACCAGCGGGCCGCTCGCGTTGATCGCATCGCCGGAGTAGACGAAGACGCGTCCGTCCGCCATTTCCGTCGCGGTGGGATACCACCGCGTGACGGACATGTCCGGCCCGCGCGCGAAGGTGTTCGTCGCCGGGTCGAAAAGGGTCGTGTCGGCCGTACCGTCGTTGGGGGCGGTGTTGCCGCCGACGATCAGGGTCTTGCCCGTGCCGAGCACCGTATGGCCGCTGCAGAAGAGGTTGCGGCCGTACAGCACCTGGTTGAAGGTGTTCGCCGGCGGGTTCCAGAGGTACTCCGAGTTGATGGCGAAGTTCCAGGCGTCGAACGACAGGACCTGCCCGTTCGGCTCGAGTGAGACGTGCACTGCGACGTTCGGCCACGTGATCGGGCTCGACCATTGCCCGACCTGATCGGGCGTCGCGCTGGTGGCCGCCGAACTCGAGACGCCTCCGAACGCCAGGCACAGCAGGACCACAAGCCCTACTCCCCGGAGGATCCCGAGCCGGCGGCCGGCACTCGCTGTGGCAATAAGTGGCTTTGACACGAAGGGTAAGCCGCTCCCCGCGGCCGATCTCCAGTCTCGTCGCAGCCTCGCGGTGGAACAACGGCCGGAAGTAGAGGACGCCCTATCCCTCCGGCTGGATTCACGCTTTACGGTCTGGCGGAGGGCGACGCCTGCCGCTACCGTCGGGGCATGACCTCGGGAACTGCGAGCGTCGACGTTGGCGTGCCGTTTCTCGACCTCGCTCCGTCGCACCGGCCGCTCAAGGACGCCGTCCTGGCCGACATCGGCGAGCTGATCGACTCGGGCGCCTTCACGAACGGGCCGCCCGTCGCCGAGTTCGAAGTCGCCTTTGCCGCGTTCACGGGCACCACGCATTGCGTCGGGGTTGCGAGCGGGCTCGATGCGCTGCGGCTCGGACTGCTGGCCGACGGCATCGAGCCTGGCGATGAGGTGATCGTCCCGGCAGACACCTTCATCGCAACCTTCGAGGCGATCTCACAGGTCGGAGGCGTCCCGGTCCCGGTCGACGTCACCGAGTCGGATTACAATCTCGATCCCGAGGCGGTGGAGGCGGCGATCGGCCCGCGTACGCGGTTCTTGCTGCCAGTGCACCTCTATGGGCAGCTGGCGGACATGCGCGCGCTCCTCGCGCTGGCGGGGCGCCATGGGCTCTCAGTGCACGAAGACGCCTGCCAGGCGCACGGTGCGACCCGCGCGGGACTCAGCGCCGGCGAGGCCGGCCGCGCGTCCTCGTTCAGTTTCTATCCCGGCAAGAATCTCGGCGCCTTCGGGGATGCCGGCGCGCTCGTCACCAATGACGAGCAGCTCGCCGGAACCGTCCGCGCTCTGCGCGAGCATGGCCAGCGAGAGAAGTACAAGCACCGCCAAGTCGGCTTCACGGCCCGTCTCGACACGATTCAGGCGATCGCCCTCGTGCACAAGCTGCCTCAGCTCGCGCGGTGGAACGACGAGCGCCGGCAGCAGGCCGCGTTCTACAACCAGGCTCTCGCGGGCGTCGGCGATCTCGTGCTGCCGCCCGTCGCGGCCGACAGCCAGCCCGTCTGGCACCTCTACCCGATCCGAACGGCCGACCCGGTCGCCCTGGCGGACTTCCTCCGCGAGAGCGGCATCGGCACCGGGCGCCACTACCCCGAGCCGCCGCATCTCTCGGAGGCCTACCGCGGGCTCGGCCTCACGGCCGGCAGCTTCCCGGTCACCGAGTCACTCGCCCGCGAGGTCCTCTCCCTGCCAGTCTTCCCGGGCCTGACGCAGCAGCAGCTCGACGCAGTGGCGACGGGCGTCCGCGCCTACTTCGACCGCTAGCTCGAGACCGACCCCGCAGCGCGGCCGTGACGTCGCGCCCAAACTGTCGCGCCGGTGCTACGAGGAGGGGACGAACAGCACGTCGACCCAGTAGTTCGACGAGCCGTACGAGTCGCTCGGAAACGCGCTGACGGAGCTGTAGCGGTAGAGGCCGTTGCCGCCCTCCTGGCCGTCGCGCAGCGCGTGCAGATGGCCGACGTCGGTGGATCGTCCGGCGAACCAATCGCGGTCGAGCGCATAGTGGCCCTGAGGCGCGAAATACGAGGCGACGTAGGTCGACCCGGCGGTCACGCTGACGGGCGAGGCGAAGCGCGCCTCCTGCCAGCCCGAGGCCGTCTCGCCTGCGAAGGTCGTCGATGCGAGGAGGAGCCCTCCGTTCGCGGCCCACAGGTTGCCGACGTGCGTGCCGCCGTTGCCCTGGCCCTTGTAGAAGCGGATCCCGAGGATTTGCCCCGCAACGTCCGGCTGGAACTTGACGCCGAGCTCGAGCGAGGAGCTGTCGCCGGTTCCCGGGTTCGACGGCACCGTCAGGCTGTTCCAGAGGGTGCATGGACAGGTGATGCCCTGCGTCGTGAAGGACCAGGTCGTAGGTGTGGCAGCGGTGTTGCCCGCGATATCTTTGAGCCCCGAGAGGGACACGTTGTACGTCGTCGCCGGATCCAGCGAGGCCGACGGCGTCAGCGTCGCAGAGCCGGTCACCGCGCTGTAGTCGACGGTGGCGGGAACGGCGGTGCCGTTGTGGCTGAGCGTAAACGTCGACCCGGAGATCGAGCTCGGGTTGACCGCCTCGTTGAAGGTGACCGTCACCGCTTGCGCGATCGGGACGCCGGTGGCACCCGGATCGGGGGTCTTCGTGAGCACGACCGGCGGAGACGTGTCGGCCGGTGCGGCCCCGTTGCGGAAAATCACGTCGACCCAGTAGTTGCTCGAGCCGTAGCTGTTGCTCGGGAACACGCTCCGGGCGCCGTAGCGGTAAACGCCGTTCGAGCCGCCTGCACCGTCCGGGAGCGCGTGCAGGGGCGGCGAATCGATCCCGACCCCGTCGAAGGCCCCACGGTCGCTCGCGTAGCTGCCCTGGGGGGCGTAGTACGACGCGACGTAGGTCGTGTTCGCGGCAATTCCGACGGAGGACGGGAAGCGCACCTCCTGCCAGCCAGTTGCCGACTCGCCGGTGAAGATTGCCCGAGCGATCAGCGTCCCGTCAGCCGTCCACAGATTGCCGACATGCGTGCCGGCGTTCCCGCCGCCCTTGTAGAAGCGGATCCCGTCAACCTGGCCGGCCACGTCGGAGCGGAACCGGACTCCCACCTCGACGCCGTTGCCGTCGGAACTGGCCGAGTTCACCGGCCGGGAGGTCGGACCGAAGAGCGAGCACGGACAGGGGGCAGCCGCCATAGTCGCAAACGACCAACTCGTGTTGCCCGCGAACGCGTTGCCGGCGAGGTCCTTCACACCGGAGACTCCGCCGACGATCGTGGCGATGTAGGTCGTGCTGACGACCAGGGGAGCCGACGGCTGCAGACGCGCAGAACCGGTCGCTGCGCTGTAGGTGACGGTGGCGGGCACGGCGGCCCCTCCTGCCGTCTTCAGCGTGAAGGTCAATGCGTTGATCGTCGCGGGATCGAGGCTTTCGCTGAACGAGACGGTGACGCCGGTCGCCGTGTTGACGTTGGTGGCGCCGCTTGCGGGCAGCATCGTCAGTGCCTGCGGCGGCGTTGAGTCACCCGAGACCGAGCCGGTGTCGAAGATCGGCGAGACCCAGTAGTTGCCCGCACCGTATGTGTCGGTCGGGAACGTGCTGACGTCGCTGTACTTGAAGACACCGTTGCCGCCGGCGACGCCGTCGGGCATGGCATGCAGCGGCGGGTTGTCGAATCCGGCGGCGAGGTCGCCGCGGTCGGACGCGTAACTTCCCTGAGGCGCGAGGTACGAGGCGACGTAGGTCGTGTTCGCACTGATGGCGACGGGCGCCGCGAAGCGGAGCTCCTGCCAGCCGGTCGCCGTCTCCGAGGTGAACTTCGCTCGCGCGAGCAGCCGCCCGTCGGACGTCCAGAGATCGCCGATGTGGGTCCCCCCGTTGCCCGCACCCTTGTAGAACCGAAGGCCGAGGATGGCGCCGTTCACGTCGGAGCGGAACTTGACACCAACCTCGATGGAGGCCCCATCCGAGCTCGTCGCCTGCTTCGGTGAGAGCGTCGCAGGCCAGAGGTCGCAGGGGCAGCCGACGGCGATCGAGGTACCCGACCCGCCGCTACCGAAGTTGTCCTGCAGATTGCCGCTGTCATCGACCGCGCGGCTCTTGATGAGCATCGTCATGCTCGTCGCCGGAGTCGTGAACGTGTAGCTCCAGCTCGTCGTGCCCGTCGCGGGATGCCAGGTGGAGCCGCCGTCGGTCGAGACCTCGACGCCCCCGACGTGGCCGCCGACGTCTGCCGCAGTCCCCTGCACCGTCACCGCCGAGTTGCGTGGCACCGACGAGCCCCAGACGGGCGAGCTGATGACGGAGGTCGGCGCGGTCGTGTCCGTCGACGCGGCCGCCGGCACGAGCGTCGCCTGAAGCGAGCTCGGCTGCACGCTCATGTCGGCAAGGAGGTTCACGGTCGCCTGCTGCATCCTCGGGTCGGGTGCACGCAGCGGCCCGTCGTGCGCGGAGTCGAGGCCCCAGGCCCACTGCACCGTGCCTGCGCCGAAGACGAGGGCTCCGCTCGCCGCCTTGTACAGCGTCAGCGAGTGCGTTGCAGTCCCGGGCCCGTACGTCGAGCCGTAATCCTTGATCTTGTTGTCCACCGCCATCGTCGTCGACGAGAAGCGGACGATGCCGGCGGGCTCGAAGCCGTTGTCGACGGGCTCGTCCCATTCGTACCCGAGCGAGCCGCGCTGCAGCGTGGCCACGCTGCCCGCAGGCAGGCTGGGGATGTCGGTGTTGCGCCACAGGCGCAGGTTCCCGTACGCCGAGGGGACCGCGATCGCGTCGTCCCGCGAGGCATTGACAGTGAACAGCTGGCCGGTCAGAGCGTTCTCCGGACGGCCGCCGTCGGCAGGCGGGCTGAAGCGCGGATCACGCCAGGCACCCGTCCACAAGGGCGACGGGTCGGTCTTGGCGTTCGCAGCCGTCTCCTTGTAGGTGACGAGTGTCCGGAACGGTGTCGAGGCGGCGTCGAGGCTCGGTTCCCAGCGGGTCTTCCAGAACATCTCGTTGCCGGTGAAAAAGGCGAGGTCGACCCCTGCGGCGCGCGCAGCCTCGACATTGGCGCGCTGCTCTCCCGACCAGTACTCATCGTGACCGGATGGCATGAAGACCTTGTGGTTCAGCAGCGCAGCCCCGTTGCGCGCAGTATCGACACCGGTCGAGTAGGTCACGTCGTAGCCGTTGCGCTCGAGCCAGCGCAGCATCGGGTACTCGGTCGACATCAGCCACGAGTCGGACTCGTAACCGCGCGTCGTGAACGGGCGGTTGTAGCTGACCTTCGTCGCGCGCACCGGCGAGCCCCAGTAGAGGCTGTGGCCGCCGTAGCGGTTGTAGGCCTGCCAGGTCGTGTCGGAGGTCTGCACCAGAACGTCACTGTGCGACGAGTCGTTGCGGACGACGAACACGATCTGCGCGGTGCCGCCGGTGTCCGTGCGGGTCAAGAGCGCGATGTAGATACCGGAGACCGCGTCGGCGGGCACCTGCCAGGAGGCGGAGACGCCCCAGTTGCCGCAATCGAGGAGGCCCGTCGAAGTGTCGCTGATGCAATCCGGCTGATTCTGGGGCAGCGTGGCCGACGGCGTCACCGAGCCGACCTTGCGTGCGCCGAGGCCCCCGTACCAGCCCAGGCGGTAGATCCCGATCGTGTAGGCGGACGCATCGGTCTTGATCTTGAAGTCGACCGTCTGGCCCTGGTCGACGCTGATGTCACCTGCGAAGCCCTGAATCGACGGATCACCCGAGCCGGAGACGTCCCACTCGGACTGCGGCGCGCCCGGCTTCGCGTTCTCGCAGACGATCGGGTTGGCACACGGGTCGCTGAGCGCACTGGCCGGCGGGCCCCCGGCGGCGAGGAGAATCGCGCACACCAAGACACCAGCGGCTAGCAGTGAATAACGCCGAACCGGCATGAGCGTCCGCAACTTCGTCCCTTCTCGTTGAACTCGAGTCGACCCCTCACGAACGATGGCTGAGGGTCGACCTCAGGCACAACGGGTCATTTGGCTAGTTCAGGCTTCGACCGGCTAGGTGGCCCGGTCTCAGGACGCGTGCCGGCGGAGCGCCTCGACAACGACATCTACCTCGTCGTCGCGCAACTCGGGGTAGAGCGGGAGGCTGAGGATCTCCCCCGCCAGCCGCTCGCTGACCGACGAGGGATCCGTCAGGCGGTCGAGGCCGCGATACGCGGGCTGGAGGTGCACGGGGCGCGGGTAGTGGACGAGCGTGCCGATCCCGTCGGCCGCGCAGGCGCTCCTGCAGAGCATTCCGCCCCTGGACGCGGACGACGTAGAGGTGGTAGACGTGACGGCGCTCGGGCGCGACGACCGGCGTCGCCACGGACGCACCGGCGAGGCCGGCGTCGTACCGTGCCGCGAGCTCGCGGCGCCGCTCCGTCCAGGGCTCCAGATGGTCGAGCTTCGCGTCGAGGATCGCCGCCTGCAGCGTGTCGAGGCGGCTGTTCCAGCCGCGGCGCACGGAGTCGTACTTCGAGCGTTCGCCGTAGTTCCGCAGCAGGCGCGCCTGATCCGCGACACTCGGCGTCGACGTGTCACGACGGCGCCCGCGTCTCCCAACGCACCGAGGTTCTTCGTCGGATAGAAGCTGAAGGCGGCAGCGTCGCCGATCGAGCCGGCGCGTCGGCCGACGTACTCGGCTCCCACCGCCTGCGCGGCATCCTCGACGACCTTCAGGTCGTGCGCTACGCGCGAGCTCGAGCAGCGGGTCGAGGTCGGCGCACTGACCGTAGAGGTGCACCGGGACGAGCGCACGCGTTCGCTCGGTGATCAGCGGCTCGAGCTGCGCCGGGTCGATGGTGAACGTCGCCTCGTCGACGTCGGCCAGGACGGCCGTCGCGCCGGTGGCCTCGATGCCCGCGACGGTGGGACACAGGTGTTCGCGGCCGTGATCACCTCATCGCCCTCCCCCACGCCCACGGCCTGCAGAGCGATCGTGATCGCCTCGGTGCCGGACGCGACACCGATCGCGTCGCCGACGCCGCAGTAGGCCGCGAACCTGCGCTCGAACGCGTCAACGCGTCTCGCCGAGGACGAACTGGCCCTCGTCGAGCACACGGCGTAGGCCTCGTCGAGCTCGCCGCGAATGCTCGCGACGTGGCGCGCCATGTCGAGGAACGGGACGCTCACGATGCGCTCCAGTACCGATCGCGGTGCTCGCGATAGAACGCGAGCGACCGCTCGAGCCCTCGGGCGAGCGACACCTGCGGATCCCAGCCGAGGTCTTGCGCGCGCAGCGAGTGGTCGCCGTAGTAGTCGCCGATGTCGATCGCCTTTCGATCCTCGGGGAACGGCACGATGCGGTAGCCGCCCGCGCCGCCGTTGGCCTCGACGAGCAGCTCCGCCAGCTCCTTGAGGCTGACCACCTCGTCGTCGCCGAGGTTGTAGACCTTCCCCACCGCCTGGTCGCTGCTCGCCGAGAGGAGAAGCGCGCGCACGACGTCGTCGACGTAGTTGAAGTCCCGCTTCTGCAGCCCGTCGCCCCAGATCTGAAGCTCCTCCTCGTCGACGGCCAGCCGCATCCAATAGCCGAGAAACGTCTGCCGCGCATCCTTGACGCGCATGCGGGGGCCATACGTGTTCGTCAGCCGCAGCACGGTCACCGGGATGCCGTAGACCTCGCCGTAGAGCAGGTGGTACCACTCGCCGGCGGTCTTGTTGATCCCGTTCACGTCGACCGGGTTCAACGGGTGGCGTTCGTCGACCGGAAGGTACTGCGGACGGCCGTAGATCTGGCGCGTGCTCGCGAAGACGACCCGGATCTCCGGGTTCACGTGCCGGCACGTCTCGAGGATCGAGAGCTGGCTGCGACAGTTGATCTCGAGATCGGTGTTCGGGTTGTGCATCGAGTCGAGGTGGCTGGTCTGCCCCGCCAGGTTGAACAGGACGTCGCGGCCCTGCACCAGGTAGCGCAGGCTGTACTCGATCGCGGACGTCGGAGATGTTCACGCGCAGGTCGTCTTCGATGCCGGCGATGTTGAAGAGGTTGCCCCCGTACTCCGGGATCAGCGAGTCGATCAGGATCGACGTCGCTGCCTGCCGCGACCAGCTCCCGCGCGAGCGTCGAGCCGATGAATCCGAGGCCGCCCGTGATCAGGACTCGCTTGCCGCGGAACGTCTGGGCGAGCTCCGGTGCGATCATCTCGTCGTCTCCTCGGGTCCGGGCGCTCGCACCGGCGAGAGCCTACCGACGGTCGGGGCAGGTTCTGGTCGACGGACCGGTGGAGACGTCTAGAGTGACGCCGTGGCGGGCGAGCAGGAGCGACTGATGGTCGAACGTCGTCCGCTCCGGATCGCCTTCGTCGTCGCGGTGTTCCCGCTCGTCTCCGAGACGTTCATCATCGACCAGATCGCCGATCTCGACGAGCGCGGGATCCACGTCGACATCTACTCGTTCACGCGCGGGGACGAGTCCTTCGTCTCGCAGCGGTACTTCGAGCACGACATGGCCGCGCGCGTTCGCTACCTCGACTATCCGCTCTCGAAGCCGCGCCGCCTCGTGGCGGCCATCCCGAAGCTCGCCCGCTTGCTGCGCCGCAGCCCCGCGACCGCCCTCAGGGCTCTCGACGTGCGCCGCTACGGCTCCGACGCCCTGTCGCTGAAACTGCTCCACTGGGCCGAGCCGTTCGATGCACGGGACTACGACGTCGTCCATTGCCACTTCGGCACGGTCGGCCGTGACTTCGTCCGCGTCCGCGAGGTGGTCGGAATCAGCGGCAGCCTCGTCACCACGTTCTACGGCATCGACGTCAGCAAGGTCTTCGAGGAGTACCCCGACGACTACTACGATCGACTCCGGGAGGCGTGCTCTCTCTACTTCGTCATGTCGGAGGACATGAAGCGCCGTGTCGTCGCCCACGGCTTCCCCGCCGAGCAGGTTCGTGTCCATCCGGTCAGCATCGACGTCGCGAGCTATCCCTACCGCGTGCGGGAGCTGCACGACGGCGAGCCGCTGCGGCTCGCCTTCGTGGGGCGGTTCGTCGAGAAGAAGGGCGCGGACGACCTACTGCGCGCGCTGGAGGTCGCGAGCAAGGCGTCGCCGCGGCCGCTCCACTGCTCGATCGTCGGCGGCGGCGAGCTCGACACAGGAGCTGCGCGACCTCCATTCGTCGCTCGGTCTCGGCCCGACCGCGACCTTCGAGGGCTTCCTCGCGGTCGAGCAGATGATCGAGCTCTTCGACCAGCAGCACGCGCTCGTCCAACCGTCGAAGACGGCCGCCAACGGGGATATGGAATAGCCCATGAACACGGTCGTCTCCCAGGCGCTCGCGTGCGGCCTCGCCGTCATCACGACGCGCCACAGCGGCCTGCCGGAGCAGGTGATCGACGGCGTCAACGGGTACCTCGTCGAGGAGGGCGACTGGCGCGGGCTCGGCGAGCGCATCGCCTACCTCGCGGCGCATCCCGAGGTCCTGCCGGCTATGAGCGAGGCGGGGCACAGGCACGTGGAGGCGCACTACAACGCGTCGACCCTGATCGAGCGCCAGATCGCGGCCTACGAGGAGCTGGCGCGCCAGTCACGCTGAGGTCGTCCCGGCGAGGCGCGTCGGACGCAGCATCCGGAGGAGCTGCCTGATGAAGACGCGCTCGAGCACACCCGCCAGCGCCAGGTAGGTCACGACACCCGCAGCGGCGGCGAACACCAGCACCTCCAGGCTCTCGCCCAGCCTTGGCTCGAGGACCGCGCGCACGGCGAGCATGACGACCGCGGCAGCGGCTGCGTTCACGAACGTCCACTTCAGCGCGTGCCAGTAGTGGAGGTGCCTCATGCCGACGAGCTTGGTGACCACGAAGTAGAACAGGATGTAGTCGAGCGTGTTCACCGTCGCCGACGTCCAGGCGACGGTGACGACGCTGAACTGCACGGCGATGCCGAGCGCGATGCCCATGGTCACGAGCAGGAAGCCGTTGATCTTGAACGAGAGGTCGGGGCGGCCCTTCGCGAGGATCAGGTCGCCGACGGGGCTCGTCAGCGCCCGCGTGACTCCAACGATCGCGAGGATCTGTAGGAGCGGGATCGCGAGCGACCACTGCGCGCCGAAGACGACGGGCACGAAGACCGGCGCAAGCACCGCAACCGCGGCCATCGTCGGCACGACGATGAAGGCGATCAGCCTGATCACCTCGACGTAGCCGCGCGCGAGGGCCTCGTGATCGGCTTGCTTCTTCGCGAACGCAGGGAATGCGACCCGGGTCAGGATCGGATTCAGCTCGAAGACTGGCTTGACGACGAGCTGGTAGGCGATCGAGTAGGCACCGAGTGCCGCAACACCGAGGAAGCGGCCGATCAGCAGGTAGTCGATGTTCGCCGAGAGGAAGTTCACCGCGCGCTCCCCCATCTGGTAGAGCCCAAAGCCGAGGTACCCGTCCAGGTCTCTGCGGCGCAGGCGCAGGTGCGGCCGCCACGTGCGCCAGCCCCACGCGGCATAGAGGATCGAGGCGGTCGTCACCCGGGCGAGGTATCCGAAGGCCAGTGAGACTGCTCCTGCTCCCGCAGCAGCCGCCCCGACGGCGACCACCAGGGCGACGACACCGGCGGCGATATCGACCTTCACGAGTCGGTCGACGTGCAACTCCATCTGGAGGAGCATCTGGAACTGCTGGCCGATCGGGATGATCACGAACGACAGTGCGACCCAGGGCAGGATCCCCCAGAGCTGCGGTTCGTCGTAGAAGGCGACCATCAGCGGCGTCAGCCCGATCACGAGGCCGAACATCACGAAGCCGGCGATGATGCTCGCCCAGTAGAGGCTCGAGAGCGCGTTCCGGTCGCGGATCTGCTTGGCGATGATCGCGCTGCTCAGTCCGAGGTCCGCGAAGGACCTGGCGAGGCCGATCACGACCACCGACGCCGCCATCAGGCCGAAGTCCGCCGGCGACAACAGCCGCGCCAGGACGGCCGTCTGGGTGATGCCGAGGACGAAGAGGATGCCTGCCGAGAGGGTGCCCCATTTCACGCCGCGAACGACTGACTGCCGCAGCGCGCTTTCCGCTGCCGGCTGGGGCTGCTCCGGCGGCCCGTTCACGACGTGCGCCGGTCCGCCTTCCTCGGCGCCGGCGGCTGGAACCAGCCGCGCTTCGCGTTCAGAGGTCGGACGAACGGAATCGCGAGCAGGATCCGCTTCACGGCGTCCTTGCGTGAGGCGATCCGGTCGCGATGAGCCCAGAACTCGAGCTTCTCCGGCACGAGCTCCGCGTAATGAGGACCGCCCGCGTGGAACACCTCGATGTCGTCGAGCACCGCAGTCTCGTATCCGAGCCGGCGGATCTCCTGGACGTACTCCTGATCCTCGTAGAAGAAGGTCAGCTTCTTGTGCTCGATGAACCCTCCCACCCGGTCGTGCAGCTCCCGATCAGTGATCGTGCAGCCGCCGCCGACCGGACCGCCCTGCCAGATCTTGAAACGCGTTCCGGGCACTTCCTTCAGCTCGTAGAGGTGCCGGTTCTCGCGGTAGAAGAGGTCGGAGCCCGGGCTGAAGCCGTCGTCGGCGAGGCGAGCCTGCAGGAAGCCGACCTTCGGCAGTGCCTGGTAGGCCTCGAGCATCGCGCGATCCCAGTCCTGCGGCGCGTCGATCATGTCGTCGTCGAGCTCCAGCATGAACGGCTCGGTCGTCTCCCGGAACGCACGGGCATAGCCGCTCTGGCCGATGTTCTCGTCGTGATTGACGACGCGGATCCTCGGATGGTCGAGAGCGTCGAGGTACTCCGTCGTGCCGTCTGTGGACGCGTTGTTCCAGATGATGATGGTCGTAGTGTCGTCCGACGTCCGCAAGAGGACGTTCTCCACGCACTTCCGGAGCAGGTGCAGGCGGTTGTAGGTCAGTACGACCATGGCGATCACGGTGTTACCTCCGGTGAGTCTTTGGACAACGACATGCGGGTTTTTAGCGAGCGTTGCTCGCGAGCCGCGCCCGCGAAGCTTGACTCAGGACCTGGTCGAACAACTCGGCGAGCTCGCGCGTGAGGGCGCGTCGCTCGAGACGCGCCAGCACCTCGGGTCGCACCGGCGACGAAGTGACCCCGGCACGAGCCTCGTCGACTCGCCGCTCGATCACATCGATCATGCCCGCCACATCGGTTGGCCGACAGACGTCGGCGTTGCCCGCGGACTCCAGGAGCTCGCGTGCGTCACCGTCAGGAACAGCGGCGAGAATCGGAGGCCCTGCGGCGAGGTACTCGTAGGTCTTCCCGGGGACGATGCGGGCACGGAGTCCGGGCGCAAGGTCGTGCATCGGAAGGAAGAGGAGGTCCGCTGCGCGCAGCAACCGGATCGTGTCTGCGTGCGGCAGGTACCCGAGTGAAGAGGCGTACTCCGGGAGTCGTCCCGCGTCCCGGCTCGACAGCGAGCCGGCAAGGTCGAGGCGAACGACGTGGCGAAGATCGGGACGGCGTTCCAGGAGACGGTCGATCGCCTCCATAAGGTAAATGTGAGAACGCGCCCGGGAATTCAGTCCCTTCGCCGCGCCGCCGAGCAGCCGGCGTCCGACGAGCGTGGAACGACTCTCCCTGTGAGTATGAACGTGACCGGCATGAACGATCCGGAAGACCGAGGAGTCGCGCAACGGCTTCGTGGACTCGAACTCGGCCCGGTCGAATCCGTTGGTGATCGTCACAATCGGGGTGTGGGTTAGCTCGGGAGCCTGGCGCCGGAGCTCGAGGGCGGCCTCGCGCGTGTTCATCACGATCGCAGCCGCCGAAGCGAGCGTACGACGCATCGTCCGCAGCTCGAGGTGCCGGTGGAGGTGTGTCGGGTGAACGAGCCAGTCGTCGAGCGCCCAGGGGTCGCGGAGGTCCGCGATCCAGGGCTTGCCGGTCGCCCGAGCGATCCGAGCCGCCGCCACGCCCGTCTCGAAGGGCGACATCGACGCGTAAATGAGGTCGGCTGAGTCGGCTGCATCGGCGGCCGCAACAACGACGCCGTCACACCACCAACGTGAGAAATCCTCTTCGAGGCGACACCAGCGCTCAGCGCGGCAGCGCCACCCAGCCGTGCGTCCCGGCTCCGGCCCCTGGACGCGCACGACCTCCAGCCCGTCCGGCAAGCCGCGCGCGAGCGTCTCGTCCACAGGCCCCCACTGCACGCGGTCGGTAGCTGGTCCCGTGACTACGACAGGCAGGTAGCCGAATGCGGGCAAATGCCGCGCGAACGCGACCGAACGCTGAACGCCCCCTCCTCCGAGCGGCGGAAAGTAATAGGCGAGGAAGAGCGCCCGTCTCGTCCATTCTGCCGTAGCTGGCTCGCTCGTCACTGGATCATCGTAGGAGCGGGCTGTTCGGTTACGTCACTGCCCAAATGGCTAGTTTCGAGCGCCGAAAGGCGAGAACCTGCGTGCGCGGGCTCTCGCCTTTCGGCTCACATGCTCGCGATCGCACTACGGCCGGATCGGCGAGGGTGGCTGGACGCCTTCGTCGTGAGATGTGTTGTTGCTCTCGGTCGCCCCGGGACAGTCCATGTAGATGCTGTTCGTGATCCAGTTGTTGGTCGTTGCTACGTCACAACGGGTCGCGCCCGAGCCGAGCGAAACCTTGACGTCGTTGTTCGTGGTCAACTGGCGAGGGTTCCAGAACGCGTTGTGATCAACCTTTCCGCTGATGTTCTCAATCGGCTTCGCGAAGATCGCGAAGACGGCGCATGACCGGAACTCGTTGTATTCGAATGTCACGCTAGTCCCGACATCCCAGGTGACGCACTCCATGTGGCCCCCGTTCACAATCAGATAGTCGTGAAAGAGGTTGTCCTGCCAGACATCATCGGTACCGTCGGCCTGCCGGTTGTTCAGCGGATCTACGGACGGCCCCAGATCGCTGTGGGTGATCATCGTCTGTGACGAGCCAACCGCCACCGCTCCAACGTCGAGAGCGCGGAACGTCAGATCCTTCGCGCCGCGTTCGGTATCCACTCGACCCTGATAGGTGAAGCCGTTGGCCGTGTAGCTTTGGGTCTTGAATGCCATGCTCTGTCCCCCGTCGAAGGTGACATGAGAGGCGTAGACGTCGATGCACGAGAAGCCGTTGATGTCCCCGCCACCAACAGTGCTCGCGATGGTGCACCCGACAGTAACGACGGCACCAGCCGCAGGCTTGAAGACCACATCGTTCTCCGATGTCTTCGACGAGTCGCTGTTGATCGTCTGCTGCGGGTATGTGCCGCCGGCGACCTCGACGACCTGGCCAGGCTGTGCGACCTGGTAGGCGCGACCGAACGTCTTACACGGCGCGGACTGAGTACATGAGCCGGAGTCGGAGCCGCTTGTCGAGACGAACAGGTTCGCCCCGGTGGAAACAGGGCACGCGCTTGTGGCCCCCGATACCGTCGCCTTCGCGGACTGGTTGCCCGCCGCGTCGTAGGCGTTGATCGCGAGCGAGTAGGCCGTGCCACACGCAAGCCCGTTGAACGTGTAGCTACTGCCGGTGCTCGAGCCGACGGTCCCTCCGTTCACATACGCGCCGTAGCCGGTGACGCCGACGTTGTCGAGCGACGCCGTCCAGCTGACGCTGACCGTGCTCGTCGACGCGCCGGTGACGGTCAGGCTCCCCGGTGTTGTCGGAGCCTGCGTGTCTCCCGTTGCACAGGCGGCCGTTGAGGCGGTGATGCTCGACTTCGCCGAGCGGTTCCCTGCCCCATCGGCCGCGTCGACGGCCAGCGTGTAGCTCGTCCCGCAGACAAGGCCGCTGAAGGTGTAGGAGGTACCACCCGTAGAGCTGACACTCGAACCGTTGCGATAGACGCCGTAGCCTGTGACGCCGACGTTGTCGGTCGAGCTCGTCCACCCGGCTGAGATCGAAGTGGCCGTGTTGCCGGTCGTGGCGAGCCCGCCCGGGACGGTCGGTGCCTGTGTGTCGGCCGGAGCCGGACTACAGGAGCTCGTCGTCTCGGTCGTCGTCGCATAGCGGCCGTCCGACTCGTTGCCGGCGGCGTCATATGCGGTCAGCGCGAGCGTATACGTGGTGCCACAGGCAAGGCCCGTGAACGTATAGCTCGTGGAAGTCGTCGAGCTCGACTTCGCGCCGCCGCGGTAGAGGTTGTACCCGGCGACACCGACGTTATCGGTCGACGGGCTCCACGAAAGCGTCACGCTCGTCTGCGCGATCGCACTCGTCGTCATCCCGGAGGGAACGGACGGCGCCTGCGTATCGGCGACAGCACACGCGGCTGTCGAAGCAGTGATGGTCGACTTCGCCGAGCGGTTGCCCGCGGCGTCGACCGCGTCGACGGCCAGCGTGTAGCTCGTGCCGCAGACAAGGCCGCTGTAGGTGTAGGACGTGCTGTTCGCACTGCCCACACTCGTGCCGTTGCGATAGGCGCCGTAGCTACTCACCCCGACGTTGTCGCTCGAGGCAGTCCAACCGACGGAGATCGAGGTTGCCGTGCTGCCCTTCGTCGCGAGCCCGCTCGGAACGGTCGGCGCCTGCGTATCAGTGACAGCGCAGGCAGCCGTTGACGCATTGATGCTCGACTTCGCCGAGCGGTTACCCGCAGCGTCAACGGCGTCGACGGCCAGCGTGTAGCTCGTGCCGCAGAGAAGGCCGCCGTAGGTGTAGGAGGTGCCGTTCGCACTGCCCACACTCGTGCCGTTGCGATAGGCGCCATAGCTACTCACCCCGACATTGTCGCTCGAGGCAGTCCAACCGACGGAGATCGAGGTTGCCGTGCTGCCCGTCTTCGCGAGCCCACTCGGAACGGTCGGCGCCTGCGTGTCGCCCGGGGCGGGGCTGCAGGCGCTGGTCGTCTCGGTCGTGGTCGAATATTGCGCGGCGGACTCGTTGCCCGCAGCGTCATACGCTGTCAGCGCGAGCGTGTAGGTCGTGCCGCAGGCAAGACCCGAGAAGGTGTAGCTCGTTGCAGTCGTTGAACCGGCTTTGGCGCCGTCGCGGTACAGGTTGTACCCCGTGACACCGACATTGTCGGTCGACGCGCCCCAAGAGACGGTCACGCTCGACTGGTCGATCGCGCTCGTCGTCATCCCGACGGGAACCGATGGCGGCTGTGTATCGGCGACGGCACACGCAGCGGTCGAGGCAGTGATGCTTGCCTTCGACGAGCGCTTGCCGAACGTGTCGTAGGCGTCGACGGCGAGCGTGTATTTCGTCCCGCAGGCGAGGCCGGTGTAGGTATAGGACGTGTTGGTCGTGCTCCCGACGCTACGGCTGTTGCGGTAGAGGCCGTAGCCGCTGACGAGCAGGCTCGAACTCGGCGACCACGAGACCGAGATCGACGTCTGGGTCGATTTCGTCGCGGCAAAAGCCTTGGGCGTGGCGGGGGCCGCGCCTCTCGACCGCGCGGCATCGGCGGTGATCGGAACGCAGAGTACGGCGACGGCTATGAGCCCGGATATGAGCGCAAAGCTACGCAGAAAGCTGTTTGCGGCCAGCTTCATGGCGAGGATCCTCCAGTTGTTCGGTACCAGCCTCAGAAGCCCTCCGGCGACGACGAACTCGTCAGCCGGTTCTAAAGCGATTTGTCAATGTCAGTTAGCGGCTTACCAGTCGGGGAGGGTACGCATTGAACGTGACTCGACGGACGGAGAACCGTCCCCTTGGGGGGTTCTCGGGCGGCGAGCCCGCTCGTAGACTCGAATCGATGCCAAAAGATAGGAGCCGATACTCGGTCGAAGGGTCTGAGGGGGGCCGAACCACAGGTTCCCTATCGGCCGCGGGCAGCCCGACCTTGAGCGTTTTCGCCAGGTCGAGGGATTCGAGCCCTGGCAACCTGCCCAAACCGCCTGACTCCCTAGGATCACACGCCTGATGACCGGACTCAGAGGAGCCGAGGATCCCAGCCAGAGCGATGCCTTCCGCCCGACGGAGCTGGACGTCCGGCGCCTGATCGAGCTCGCCCTCGCGGGACTGGGCGGCATGCGTCTCGCCGACGGGACGTTCTGCCTCGAGCGGACAGCCGGCGACGGACCCCTGCTCGGTCGATCGCTTCGCTACTCGCTCATGTGCCTGATCGGGCTCGTGACGGCAGCACGCGCGGGCCATGACCACGACCTTGCCGGGGCCGAGTTGCGCGATGCACTTCGAGCAGCGGAAAGCTCTCCCGAGCTGAAGGCCGGCGACCTCGGGCTGTACCTCTGGGCCGACGCGCTCGACGGCGGCGAGAACTGCGGCCGCCTGCGCGACAACCTCGTGCACCGTCTCGAGGCATCGGGCGGCCTGGCCGCGCGTGAGGGGCTCGAGCTCGCCTGGATCGTGCACGGGCTCGGACTTTCGGCCGGCGGCGACGATCCACTGTTCCGTCAGGCGCTCGACGTCCTCCTCGACAATCAGCGCCCGAGTGGGCTTTTCACCCACTACGGCGACGGCCGCCGCCGGAGCCGCTTCCCGAACTTCGCGACCGAGATCTACTCGGTGCTCGCACTCGCCACGGTTGCCAAGCTCGGTCTCGACGATCGGGCCGCGGCGGCGGCGAGACGGACCGCGGACCGGCTGCTCCTCCGCCAGCTACCCGACGGGGGCTGGCCCTGGCTGTATGACGTCACGACGGGCCGTGTCGTCGAGCCCTACGAGATCTATTCGGTCCACCAGCACGCGATGGCGCCGATGGGAATGCTGGCACTCGCTGAAGCGACCGACGACGACCGCTATGTCGACGCGACCGCCGAGGGCCTGCAGTGGATCTACGGTCGCAACGAGCTCGGCCGCTCGATGATCGACGAGCGGAGCCTGATCATCTACAGGTCGATCCGCCGGAAGGGCGCTACTGCGCGGCTCGTCAGCACTGCGAACGTCGCGACAGCGGCTGCGACCCGCCACGCGTGGGTGCCGAAGGTAGGTCCGGTCGAGCTCAACGACACGTGCCGGCCCTACGAGCTTGGCTGGCTGCTCGAGGCCTGGTGCGGTCGAGAGACCATCCTCGCCTAGTGCTTCTTTTTCGGCGGCGCGACCCGGAGTGGCAGCTCGTAGGCGCCTGCATCCGGCGAGCCACCGGCCGGCCTCCGGGTCCCCGCACGGTCAGTGGCGGGGAAAGATCCAGGCGCCCCTCGACCGATCGCCACGGAGCCGGCCGTCAACCGGAAGTCACCAGTCTTGACGTTCACGAAGGTCTGTCGACTGGTCTGGACCGCATGAGCCCCGCACGGCCGAGCGTTCACGAACACGTTGAACTTCCAGCCTGCGCCACAGGAAGACTGGCTTGCGAGTTGGATGTTCCCCTCGACGACCATCGACGAGTCGCAACCGTCGTCGATGTTGTCGGAGATCGTGTTGTACCGGATGACGATGTTGCGGCAGGAACCGCCGGAGCCCGATGAGAACTTGATGTCGTTGCCAAGGTCAAATCCGCGTGGGTTCCAGAAGACGTTGTTCTCGATCAGCGCGCCGTTGATCGGGTCGGTTGGCTTCGCGAAGATCGAGAAGATCGAGCAAGAGCGGAACTCTGATCGACGGATGATCACATTGGTACCACCCTCGAAGGTGATGCACTCCATGTGTCCACCCTGCGCGATCGCGTAATCGTGGATGAGAAGACCATCGAATACGCAGTTCACGCACTCCTCGACGATGCGCGAGTTGTGCGGGTCGATCGTCGGTCCCCAGTCACCTCCAACGATGCGCAGATTCGAGCATGCGGCGTTGAAAGAACCGGCATCCATCCCAAGCAGCGAGACGTCGGTGCAGCCTCGTTCGGTGTCGATGCTTCCCTGCCACGCATATCCATTGACTGATGGGAGATTTGCGACGTGCATGCCGCGAAGCGTCACGTGCGAACCACTGACGTCGAGGCAACCCATTCCGTCCGACCGGCAACCGATAGACACGTTCGCGTGCGTCGCTGGCTGAAAGACGACATCGGCTGGCGACCGCTTGGAGGGGTCAGAGGGAATCTCCTGCGGCCCGTAGGAGCCGCCTGTGACTTCAACAATCTCACCCGGCCTCGCCGCTCGGTACGCGCGCGCGAAGCTACGACAGGGCGCCGCGCGAGTGCACGAGGTGGCGTCCGAGCCGCTGGGCGAGACGAACCGCGTCGGTTGGGGTGGTCGACTCGCTCCCGAGGTCGGTATGAGCGCAAGCCCTATCGAAGCCCCGAGAGAGGCCAGGATTGAAAACAGGAAAGACCGGTGTGGACGAGCACCCATACGGCATTCAGCTGCCGACGCCTAGACGCAATCGACAAGTCTGGCGGTAGAGGGTAGCCGAGACGCCGGTCGGCGATGCCGTCAACCGTTCTCGTAGGCGCCCGCGTCAGGAGCACTCCCGAGTGGTCTCGCGCGCCCATCACGGTCACCCGAGGGCCCATAGCCGGGTTTCCCCGCGTCGATCGCCGGCGATCCAGCCGAGAGTCGGAAATCGCCTGCGCCAGCATTTGCAAACCGGGCGTCTCCAACAGAACGAACATGGGCGCCACAGGCAATGGCCCCGACGAAGACGTTGTAATCCCAATTGCCGTCGCATGTCGCCTGATCCGCCAACTGGATGTTCCCGACAACGGTCGGGTTTCCGCAACCGTCGTCGACGTTGTCGGAGATCACGTTGTAGCGGATGACGATGTTCGAGCATGAACCACCGCTACCCGTTGTGAACTTGATTTCGTTGGACTGCGAGAAATTGCGTGGGTTCCAGAACACATTGTTCTCGATCAGCGCACCGTTGATGGGATCGGTTGGCTTCGCGAAGATCGAGAACACCGAGCAAGAACGAAACTCCGAGTTTCGGATTGTCACGTTCGTGCCGCCTTCGAACGTGATGCATTCCATATGACCACCCTGCGCGATCGCGTAATCGTGCATCAGCAAGCCGTCGAACAGACAGTTGACGCACTCGGCCACTATGCGTGAATTGCGCGGATCGATCGTGGGACCCCAATCGCCACCAATCACGTTCATATTCGATGCGGCGGCATTGACAGAACCGGCATCCATGTTGATCAACGTCACGTCATCCGATCCTCGCTCTGTGTCAACACTTCCTTGCCACGGATACCCGTTGACAGCCGGCATGCTCGCGACGTGCATGTCGCGGATGGTGACGTGCTTGCCAAGGATGTCGAGGCAGCCGATTCCTGTCGACGCGCACCCGATCGTCACCGTCGCGCCGGCTGCCGGCCTGATGACGACGTCATTGGCCGATGTCTTCGAGGAGTCGACGCCGATCGTCTGCGAAGCGTATGACCCTGCCGCGACCTCGACGATTTGGCCGGGCTGCGCAACGCGGTACCCGCGATCGAAGCTTTTGCACGGGGCTGCAGCAGTGCATGCGCTCGAGTCGGAGCCGGCCGTCGCAAGAAAGACCGACGCAGATGTTCCGCCGCCTCCCGGAGGGGGAGGCGGAGTGACGCAGGCGCTTGTCGAGAGCACCGTTGTCGCGAAGGCCGGGTTGGAGGTGTTGCCGGCAAGATCGAAGGCGCTCACGGCGAGCGAGTACGACGTCCCGCAACTGAGTCCCGTAAACGTGTACGCAACACTCGCAGTCGTCGCGACCCTGGTCCCGTCGCGCGACAGGGAATAGCCGGCGACGCCGACGTTGTCGGTGCTCGCCGTCCAGGCGATGGAAATGGATGTGTTTGTCGCCCCGCTCGAGTGGATCCCGCTCGGGCTGGACGGCGCCTGCGTGTCCGCAATGCCACCGCCGCCGCTGCAGGCGCTGGTGGCAATAGCGACACCGCTCTTCGCCGAGTGGTTGCCCGCTGCGTCGAACGCGTCGACCGTCACGGCGTAGGTCGTTCCGCAGGCCAGCCCGACGAAAGTCGTATTCGTTTGAGGAGTGCTAGTTGCAGTCCCGCCGAGAGTGACGCCGTAGCCGGTGACAGCGACGTTGTCGGTCGAGGGCGACCACGAGATCGTGATTGACGTGGTCGTCGCCGAGGTCTCCGAGAGGCCGAGCGGCGTCGTAGGCGCGAGGGTGTCGGCAGGCGCTCCACCGCCCCCACCGCCATCGGAGCTACCGCCACCGCCAGGTATGTCACCGCCACCTGAACCGGGGCTGGTTCCGGAGCGGGGGTCCGCAGACGGATCGACGCCCGCAACGGTCTTGACGTTCAGGAGCTTCTCGAACGTAACGACGACCTTCGCCCCCTGCGCGCCAACCGCTGCGACCGCGAGATCGAGGTTCGGGTTGCGCCGAGCGAGGGCGATCGCCTTCAGCCACGCACCGGTCCCGGCCGAAAGGCGAAGCGGGACGATTCCGACGATGCGGCCGTGGCTTGAGCGTCCGAGCCGTTGGAACGCCGCAAGATTCGGCAGCCGGACCGCGACGATCGAACCGGGAATCGCTGAGAGGCGCACAGCCACCGCGCTCGTCGGCGCCAGCAGGAAGCACGGCGAGCCGTCTTGACCGAGCCGGACGCACGCGGCGGCGCCTCGTTCCCGAGTCCGCGCTGAGACTGGGATGAGAACCCGCAAGCCGGACGCCCAGGCGGCAGTGCGGAGACGGCGGAAGAGCGGCGACCCCAGGCGGGTTGGATCTGCGATCAGCGCCGTAACGTGATGGGAGCGCCGCGCCTGGAGCCAGGTCTTCGACGCCGAACGGGCAACGACAGGGCTGAGCTCGAGCCCCTGGATCGAGGCAGGGAGCGAGCCCTGCGCCCGAGCGGGCGAGTGCGCGGCGGCGGCAGCCCGGTCGGACGTGACCGGTGAATGCGACGGCGGCAAGAACGACGGCGACCCCGAAAGCGCCGTGCTTGCAATTGCGGGGTGCGGCTCCCGTCATTGCAGGTCGAGAGATCGGCACAAAACCGTGGTTCTGCAATCACTTAGTCGAGGGACGGCGCACAAGTCCTGGCCGAAATGCGGTCGCGGTCGGCCCCCTCGAGCGCTAACGTCGCCGCATGGCCATCCGTTCCGTCGATGTCGTCGTCGTCTCGTACAACAGCCGCAACCAGCTCCGCGGCTGCGTCGAGCCGCTTGCCGGCGTCCCGGGCGTGCGGACGATCGTGGTGGACAACGCCTCTCCCGAGGAGAGTCTCAGCGTGCTCGAGCCCCTCGACGTGTCGACGATCCAGCTCGACCGGAACGCAGGCTTTGCAGCGGGTTGCAACGCCGGGTGGCGCGCAGGGACGGGCGAATACGTGCTGTTCCTCAACCCTGATGCCCGGATAGACCCGGCCCCCCTCGAGCGGCTGGCCGACGTCCTCGACTCAGACCCGGCAGTCGGGATCGTTGCGCCACAGATTCTCCAGCCCGACGGCTCGCTCGACTTCTCACAGCGCCGCTTCCCGCGGCTCGGATCCACGTATGCGCACGCCTTCTTCCTCCACCGCATCTTTCGCGGAGCTGCGTGGACGAGCGAGCTCGTCCAGGACGCGCGCGCCTACGAGCGGCCAGGCAGTCCCGAATGGGCGTCCGGTGCGTGCCTGCTCGTGCGCCGTTCTCTCCTTGAACAGCTGTCGGGCTGGGACGACGGGTTCTTCATGTACTGCGAGGACAAGGATCTCTGCCGCAGAGCCCGTGACTTGGGCCACGACGTGCGCTTCGAGCCGGGAGCGGTCATTCTGCACGAGGGTGGCGCCTCAGCATCGCGCGCGAGCCTCAGCCCAACCCTCGCTGCGAGCCGGGCTCGCTACGCACGGAAGCACCATCGTTGGCTGCACGCGGAGCTGGAGCGCGTGGGCATCGCGTTGACGGCGCTGACACATGCGATCGCCGGGAGGGGCGGCCGAGCGGGACGAGCTGGCCATCTGCGCGCTCTGCGCGCAGCGTTCCGTTCGGCGCACATCGCCTAGGCGACCGAACATGCGCATCTGGATCGACATCGAGAACCCGCCGCAGGTCCAGTACCTCACGCCCCTCGCCGCAGCGTTCGCAGCGGAAGGGGCAGACGTCATCGTCACCGCTCGCGATTACGGCTCGACGTTCGCCCTCCTCGAAGCGCGCAGCGTTTCCTTCCACCGCGTCGGCGCGAGCTACGGGAAGGAGAAGTGGCGGAAGGCAACCGGCCTGCTCGGCCGCACAGCCACGCTGGGCCGGTTGCTCGCGCGCCTGCAGCTGGACGCCGCCGTGCACGCAGGCCGGGCGTCGGCGCTTGCCGCCGTGTGCCTCCGGATCCCCTCGTTCAGCTTCCGCGATTACGAGTACGTGAACCTCGCCATTGACCGGCTGAGCCGCTCATTCGTTTTGTTCCCGGACGCAATCGACCCCTCGAGCTTCACGTCGCAGGGCATCAGAGCTGACCGCCTCCTCCCGTTTGTGGGCCTGAAAGAGGATCTCTCATTCGCCGGCATCGACCCGGCTGGTGTCGAGGCTTACGACTTGGGGGCAGCCGATGACGGCGTGACGCGCGTGCTCGTTCGACCTCCCGCGGAAGAAAGTCACTACTACAGCTCAGACTCAGGTCGCGTGTTCCAGGCTGTGATCGCCCGTCTTGCGAGTGAGGAACTGGCGCAGGTCGTGTTCTCGCCGCGCTACGCGCGGCAGACGGGATACCTGGACGCGGTGCGATGGCGCCGTGATCCGCTCGTGATCGGCGAGTCGGTGCCGTTCGTGCCGCTGCTAAATGCGGTCGACGCGGTCGTCGCCTCCGGCGGAACGATGGCACGTGAGGCCGCGTACCTCGGTCTGCCCGCCTTCAGCGTCTTTCAGGGCAGGATCGGAGGAGTCGACCGGCTGCTCGCCGAGCAAGGGCGGCTCACGCTCCTCGCCTCGTCACAGGACATCGAACGTCTCGACTTTCGCGAGATCAGGCGGTTACCGATAATCGACGGCAATCAGAACCTGCCGGGCCAGATCGTTGCGGCCGTGAGAGAGCGGCTCTAGCGATCGACGCTGCCGCAGCCAACCTGCTCGGCCCTACATCTAGTTCGACGCTGAAAGCCGGCGGCGCCAGGATTGTTTGAGCCGCTGCTCCACGCCGGCGCGGCTAACCAGGCGTCGTGCTAGGGACTCGCCGCGGACAATCGCCGTCCGCGCGAGATTGATCCTGGCGCTGCGGAACGTCGGCGCGAACACGAGCACATCGGTCTCGTCCCACTCCGCGTTCGAGAAACGCCGCTTGTACTCCGAATCACCAGGCCCGTAATCGATCGTACCGACGGCAGGATCGGCGCAGAGCTCCCCGATAATGCGCATCAGGATGTAGGTACCGAGCCGATACTCGGCGAGTGCGGGGTCGTAGCCTGGCGTCCCGACGTAAAAGGTGCCGCCGTACGTCCACCCGGGCCAGAAGGCAACTGGCTCCTCGTCGACGTACAAGACCCAGGTCCGGAACCAGCCCCGCTCGAGGCCAAGCCTGACAAGCCGGCGTGCCTGGTCGTTGTCGGCAAGTGCCACGCCAAGGCCTCGCTGGTAGGTCTTCGCGGCCACGGTTTCTGTCGCCGCGAACATCTCGTCGATATCGCGGGTCTCCGAAAATACGCGCATCCTGAGCTTCTGGCCGAGGTCGCGCTCTAACTTCCTCGAGTAGCGTTTGATGCTCTCACGCGTCGACTTGGAACGGCTGCGAAGAAACTCTTCATAGGTACCTGGCAGATCAAGCCTGCGGTGCATGCGCAAAGACAGGCCTCGATCGCGTGCAAAGAACTGAGGGCGGGAACGAGCCTCGACCAGGAGTGACGAGCCTTCGCGCAAGCCCGGTAGAAGCGCGACGTCGGCCTCACCATCCCGCAGCAACCGCAGAACCTCGTCCATGATCGCCGCGGGCTCGGACTCGCCACCCCCAAAGCCGCCATGCGCGACTGTCAGAATGCGGACCCGTGGCCTGAAGACGATCCGGTAACCGAACGCCACTGCCAGTCTCGTGTCTTCGATCCGCCCCACGAGCATTGCAGTTGGTTCACCGTCGCGATCGATCACGGCGACATGTGGTCGCGTCCCGACCGGCAGCGTTTCGATGAGCGTTGCGAGAAACTCCAGGTCTGCGTCCACGCGCGGCCATGCGAATTCCGTCCAAGCCTGACGTAGTGATTGCATCTCGGCCGGCGTGCGGGCGATGCGCGCAGTAGGCGAAGGGAGCCGGGTGACGCTCGTGCTCATAAGCTCACCGTAACCAGCTTCGCTAGGGGACTCGCCGTCCATAAGATCAGACTCGTAGCTCAGCGCTAGCCAAACGATTAGTCCCGTACGATGTGTCTGGCCGAATGTCTCGTCGCGCCGCGACGGCTGCCCCGATACGGTCCACGCATGTGCGGGATCTGTGGAGTGGTGCAGGTCGGGGGCGAACCGAGAGGGGTCGTCGCTCCCGACGTCCTCGACCGGATGACAGACGCGATGACCCATCGCGGGCCGAACGACCGCGGCACGTTCCTGGCGCCAGGCATTGCGCTTGGTGTCCGCAGGCTGAGCATCGTGGACGTCGCCGGCGGCCACCAGCCATTCGCCAACGAGGACAAGTCCGTCTGGGCCGTCCAGAACGGTGAGCTCTACAACCACGACGAGATTCGCAACGAGCTGAGAGGTCAGGGCCATCGCTTCGCGAGCCGCTGCGACACCGAGATCCTGCCGCATCTCTACGAGGACGCCGGCGTCCGGTTCGTAGAGCGCCTGCGCGGCAAGTTCGGGATCGCGGTCTGGGACGACCGCCGGCGCCGGGCTGTGATCGCACGCGATCGGCTCGGCGTGAAGCCCATGTACTACGCGCACGTCGGCGATCTCGTCATCTTCGCCTCCGAGCTGAAAAGCGTGCTCGCCAGCGGTCTGGTCGGCGGCGAACTCGATTTCGAGGCCATCGAGGCGTACATGACGCTCGGCTTCGTCCCCGGGCCTCTGACACCCCTCGCCGCCGTGCGCAAGGTGATGCCCGGCGAGCGACTGATCGTCGACACCGACGGCGTCCGCCTGGAGCGCTACTGGAGCTATCCGAAGCCCGACCCCGACCTGACCTCGACGCCGCAGGAGCTGGCCGAGGGCCTGATGGAGCAGCTCGAAGACGCAGTGCGAACTCGGCTCATGAGTGATGTTCCCCTCGGGGCCATGCTCAGCGGCGGCCTCGACTCGAGCCTGATCGTGGCGCTGATGGCGCGGCACATGACCGAGCCCGTCAAGACCTTCTCGATCGGCTTCGCCGAGGACGGCGAGACCAGCGAGCTTGCCGACGCCCGCTACGTCTCATCGGTCTACGGCACGGAACACCACGAGCTCGAGATCTCCTACACCCAGCAGGAGATCTCGCTCGACGACCTCGTGTGGTCACTCGACGAACCGGTCGCCGACCTCTCGTCGCTCGGCTTCATGGCCATCTCCCAGCTCGCCGCCAAACACGTCACGGTGGCCCTCTCCGGCCAGGGCGCCGACGAGCTGCTCGGCGGCTACAAGAAGCACCGCGCCGCAGCGCTCGTGGAGCGCTGGCGCCGCCTGCCCGGCCCGCTCCGCGCGGTCGGCGAACGGACACTGCTGCACGGCCCGGCCCGCATCCAGCGCTCGGCGCGGACGCTCGCGGCCGGCGACCCGGTCGATCGGCTCCTCGCGATGAGCGGCCGCGTCGATGACAGCCTGCGCCGGGAGCTTTACCGGGGCGAGCTCGCCGAGACCGACGGACGCGCAGCCATGCGGGCGATCGCCCCGCTCGCCGCCGGGATCGCCGACGAGCCGCTCGCGGCAACGCTGCACATTGACGGCCAACTCGCGCTCGTCGATGACATGCTCCACTACTTCGACCGGACGTCCATGCTCCAGTCGCTCGAGGTCCGTGTTCCGTTCCTCGACCACCACGTCGTCGAGTACTGCGCCCGGATCCCGACCTCGCTCAAGGTCAACGGACGCGGCCTGCGCACGAAGCACCTGCTGAAGGAAGCCGCGCGGGGGATCGTGCCGCAGCGGATCATCGACAAGCGCAAGCTCGGGTTCCTCCGTGGCGCCACCGGCGGCTGGCTGGAGGCACAGATGCAGGGCGCGATCTCCGACTACCTGCTCGGTCCGAGCCCGCGCTACGCCGAGTTCATCGACCAGTCCGCGGTCGAGCGCCTCGTGGCGCGGCAGCGCACGGGCCAGGGCGACAGCAACCTGCTGGTGTCGATCCTGATGCTCGAGGTATGGCTGGACTCCTATCTGCCGCGCGCGATCGGCCGCCCCGTCTCGACGACGGAGACGATCCGACTCGCACGATGACCCGCGACGGGCTCTCGTACGCCGTCGTCACGCCGGTCTGGAACGAGGAGGAACGGCTGCCGGTTCTCGCCGCATGCATCGAAGCGCAGAGCCTCCTCCCCACGGCCTGGATCGTCGTCGACACGGGCTCCGACGACTCGACGTCGCGGGTGCTCGACGAGCTGTCGAGCCGACACTCGTGGATCCGGACGGTCCGACTCGGCGAGGTCCGGGCTGCACGAGGCGGCCCCGTCGTTCGCGCCTTCGCCGCCGGTATCCGCGAGCTCGGCAGCGACCTCCCCGACGTCGTCGTCAAGCTCGACGCCGACGTGACCTTCGACACCACCTACTTCCGGCAGTTGCTCGACGGCTTCGAGAACGAGCCGCGTCTCGGCATTGCGAGCGGCCTCTGCTACGAGGAGAGCGACGGCGCGTGGCGTCCTGTATACGGGACGCGGTCACACGTCTGGGGCGCCTCGCGCGCCTACCGGCGCGCCTGCCTGGTGGAAGTGCTGCCGCTCGAGGAGCGCCAGGGATGGGACGAAATCGACGCGATCAAGGCGCAGCTCAATGGTTGGCAGGTCGGGACCTTGTTCGACGTGCCGTTCCGCCACCACCGCGCGGAAGGCGGCCGGGACGGCGGCCGCCGCCGTTGGCTCGACCAGGGCGACACGGCTCACTACATGGGATACCGCTTCTCGTATCTCCTCTTGCGCTCACTGTTCAAGGCACGCCGCGAGCCTGCTGCGCTCGCGATGGTCGAGGGCTATCTACGCGCGGCGCTCATGCGCGCGCCGGTGCTCGCGGATCGCCAGGCACGTGAGCACCTCCGGAACACGCAGCGGCTGCGCATGGTGCCGCTGCGCATCCGCGAAGCACTCGGCAAGTCCTGATCCGCGACGTCAGCCTGTGCGGCGGCGCTCGGGCGGGACCTCGCGGAGCGTCGAGCCGCCCAGCGCCGCGCCGAGTCCGAGCACGATGAAAAGCATGACTGTCACCTGGATGAAAGAGAACGCGTCGTAGAAGGCCATCCCCGCCGCAAACGCTGTCACCGAGGCGGCGATCGAGACCTCGAGCCAGCCTCCATCAAGCGCGTCACGGGATTGCCGAGCAAGGCGCCGGATCGAGCGGCAGAACAACCAGAGCCAGCCAAGGGCGCCGATGATTCCCGTCTCGGCGAGAGTCTTGAGCCATTGGTCGTCGAGGATCGCCGTTTCGGGGTGCTTGACCGGCTGACGAGTGCTGAATCCCTGGCCCACCAATGGATTCTTTGAGAGCTCGCTGAGCGTCGGACTGAGATCAGCTAGTCGACCGCTCCCTGACCAGCCGGGGTGGACGTTCTGCTGCGCGATCAAGCCGCCCTTCGGGAAGAACGAGCTTCGGAGAGATCCGATGACGCCAGGCAGGGCGAACTGGATGATGACTACGGCGGGGATCACGACCGGCCATGCGCGCAACGTTTGCCGAGGTCGAAGACACAGAAACATGAGTCCAGCGGCTCCCAGCATGATGACGCTCGTACGAGAGACGCTCGACAGCGCACCGAGGGCTACGGCGGCCGCGACTAGCATCCAGCGTCGTCGCCCCGGTCTCAGCGCCAGGTAGACGGCGAGGGGCGCGAGCATCGACGAACAGGCCGGCTAGCGCGATCGGGTGCTGTGCAGAGGCGAAGACGCGCACTTCGCCGTTACGTGAGATCCCCGGCCCGTCCGGGGCCGTCGCGGCGAGGAACGGCATGACGACGCGAAGATGGTCGAACGCATTGAAATGCGTTCGGTACTCGATGGTCGCCAGGACGCCCACGACACCGGCACCAAGACACAGAACCTCGACCAGCCGCTCTACCTGCGCGCGCGTCCTGACGACGCTGACGATGAAGTAGAACAACGCAAAGAAGCTGGCGAGGAACATGAGTCCCTTGACGACCTCGGAGTTGACCTGGAGCTGATTAATTCGCTGGGAGTTCGCAACGTCCGAGAGCACGCTTGCCAGTGCGACGACCAGGATTGGGCCTTCGAGGCCTGTCGCGCGGGCTTGAACGCGTGGGTCGATGAGCAGGGAAATCAACCACCCGACAATGACAAGCGCGAGAACGAGTCGATAGGGCTCGAGATCGAACGGCATGTTCCCCGGCAAGCCGTAGCGCTTGATCGGGATGAAGAGGACAACCAACACGATCAGCGCTACAAGTCTCCGCCACTCCAAGAACCAGTGATGCGCGTAGACGAACGGAACCATCAAGACCACCGATGCCGCGACGACTGCAACGGATGGTTGCGTGGTGACCGAAACGACGAGAACCAAGAGGGAGGAGACCAGGACGGCGACTGAAAAAAGTAGTCTCCGCTCCGCGCCCGTCTCGATAGCGGGCTGCATCACTTAGGCCGCGGGCCGCGTGAGTTGCTGTCCCGACCGGCGTTCGTCGAGATCCTCGGTTGAAACGAGCCGAACCCGCGGACGCAGGTTCTCGAGCATGAACGAGAGAGCCAGCACCGCGACCATCACGGCCAGGAAGATCATGATTGCCTTCGTCTTCTTCCTCGCCTGAAGCAGGTGCGCAGGCTGCGGGCCGTTCACCGCTTGAAGGACCACGCGGTCGTCGGGAGGTGTTCCGACTGCGGTCTGACGCTGCTCGAGGTAGCTCCGAAAGGCCCGCAGGTGGCGTCTGGCTAGGTCTCGAGCAGCGTCGGGCGTCGATGAGATCGCTGAAAGGGTCAACAGGGGCAAAGTGCTGCTGTCCGGCGAGAAGACCGGAAATGCCTGAATGACCCCGTTGACCGGCCCTTGCCGCGCCATGAGATGTCGAACCTGGTCGCTCGCGGCGAGCTGGAGATAGATCGATGTGAAATCACGCAACTGACTGGTATCGACGGCGCCGCGCGGCGCATTCGGATCCTTGCTTCCTGCCTGCAACTTGAGCGAACCCCAAGGGAAGCCGTGGGTGGTCACGAAGACCGTCGTCAGGCTCTCGTAGGTGGGCTTCGTCTTGTAGGCGAGGTGCGGCGATCCACTCAGGTTCACCGTGACCATCGACACGAAGGCGAGGAACGTCGCCAGAATTAGTCCGACCGCCACAAGGAACTTGAAACGCCAGATGACCTGCCAGGCGAGCCTCAGGTCCATTTTAGCTCCCGACCCGCTCAGGCGAGACAGTCGCGGCAGTGCTGTCCCGGTTGAGGAAGACGAAGGCGGCCTCAGTTCGGTTCGCGACCCCCAGCTTGCGATAAATCGCGGCGAGATGGAACTTCACGGCGTGCACCGAGAGCTGCAGCCGTAGCGCGATCTGCATGTTGGTCATGCCGAGCGAGGCAAGCTCGAGCACCTGCAGCTCGCGCCCCGAAAGACGATCGGCCGGCGCGGGCGTCGCCGGGACGGCGAGGTCGACCACGGTCGGATGCTCTGTGGTGAAGTCGGACATGGATCGATCCTAGGGGCCAGGAGCCCCCGCGACCACGCGACGACGGACCAGCGTTCGACGGACCTCACCTACCCCTATGGCTAGTGAGTAACAGGTCGAAAGCTGGCGTCTCGGCCCGTAGCCGAACGAGCGAGGCGGGACTACGGTCAATGCGTCTCGTGCGAACGCTGACCCAACCCAACCGTGAGGTACCGCTCGTCGCCCACGTCGTCGGTGCGCGCCCGAACTACATGAAGGTGGCACCGGTTTACGCGGAGTTGGAGCGGCGCGGCACGATCGAGCAGCGGCTGATCCACACGGGCCAGCACTACGACACCCTCGTCAACGACGTCTTTTTCTCGGAACTACCCCTACCCGAGCCGCACGTGAAGCTCGGGATCGGCTCCGGCTCGCACGGCGCCCAGACGGCTCGCGCCCTCGAGCGGCTCGAAGAGGTGTTTATGGAGATGCGGCCGGACCTCGTACTGGTCCCGGGCGACATCAACTCAACCCTTGCGGGCGCCCTCGCCGCGACCAAGCTCGGAATCCCGGTCTGTCACCTCGAGGCCGGCCTACGCAGCTTCGATTGGGGGATGCCGGAGGAGCACAACCGCCGGCTGACCGACCACCTGTCGACCCTCCTCCTCACGCACTCGGAGGAGGCGAACGAGAACCTCCGGGGAGAAGGCATCCCGTCGGAGATCGTCGAGTTCGTGGGGAACACGATGATCGACACTCTGCTCGCGAACGTCGACAACGCTCGCGCAAGCGCCGCCTGGCGTGGCCTCGGCCTCGAACAGCGCGGCTATGTGCTCGTGACCCTGCACCGTCCGGCGTTGGTGGACTCCGACGAGCGTCTTCGGGCGACCCTGCGTGGCCTCGAGGCGATCGCGTCCAAGCTGCCGGTCGTCTTCCCCGTTCATCCACGCACTGAGGCGCGGATGCGCGAGCTCGGCGTGATCACCGAGGGTCTGCACGTCGTACCACCCCTTCCCTACAGCGCCTTCCTCTCATTGCAGTGCGGCGCTGCGGCGGTCGTAACCGACTCTGGTGGTGTCCAGGAGGAGACGACGGCGCTCGGGATCCCCTGCTTCACGCTGCGCAACAACACCGAGCGGCCCGTGACGATTTCGCACGGCACGAACACCTTGCTCGGCCTCGACCCGGACCGGCTCGCCGAGATACCGAAGCGCCTCGAGCGGCACCGCGCGACCGTCGTCCCGCCCCTCTGGGACGGGTTGGCGGGTCACCGTGCAGCCGATGCGATCGAACGGACACTGAAGCGCGGGGCCGGCTATGCCGCCGATCTCGACGCGCAGCGTTCGCTCGCCGTCGGACGGCAACAGCCGGTCGCCGGGTGACGCCGCGGCGTCACCGCGGCACGTACACGTAATACGTCAGGCTCCCGGTTGGCACGACGTCGGCCGGCCGGTAGTTGCGCGCGATCGCCTCGTTGATGGTGTCACCGAAGCTGACGCTCGCATGGAACGAGCCGAGTTGCAGCGGCCTGATCAGCACGACGTCGTCGAACTGTTTGGCGTCGATCCGCCTGCGCAGGTCGAGGATCCAGGCCTTGTGCCGCTTTTCGAGGCGAGAGAGCATCAGCGGATCCGTCACGGGCAGTCGGCCCTCGAGGATCGGGATCGATGGATCCTCCGAGAGGACGTTGGCCGCCGGGGCGACGATCCCCCGCAGCGGGTGGGTCGAAAAGCGGGCGTCCGAGCCCGAACCGACGGCCAGCCGGGCGCCGAGGCCGATGTCGGGTCGAATCGTTTCGTTGTAGGCCAACGCCGCGCCGACGACGAGCGCCACGGTCATCGCTCCCGTGAGCCATCGCCTTGCACGAACAGAGCCGGGCGGGCTCCCCCAGAGCTCGCCGACGACCAGAGCGGTCAGCACGCTCATGTCGAGGAGATGGTTGTAGTCCGCCCCGACATCGCGAAGGACGACGACCAACACAAGCATCTCGACGACGAGCGCGATCTGGAACAGCGAGAGCCGCCTACGACGCAGCGAGAGCGCCCCGGCGAGGAGCGCGAAGGGAAAGAGAAGCCAGATGCCGTCTCGGTCGAGGAAGTTCAGATGCACGAGTGTCGAAGCACCCGACAGCGGCGTGGCGCCTGGATCGGTGGGCTGGGAGAGGGCGAACGTCGAGATGTTCTCCCAGAACCGGCCGCTGCTCACGAGGTCGACGAGCCCGAGCAGAATGGCGGTGAGTCCGACACAAGTCGCCGTGAACTCGAGTGCAGCCCGGCGGTCGCGAACGCCGGACCACACCACAATCGCTGCCGGCGCCCAGACAGCAGTCGACTTGCTCGCGAGCCCGAGTGCGCAGAGCGCAGCGGCGACGAGCATCGTGCGGCGCGAGATTCCACGCGACACGACGAGCAGCGCTGCAAGTTGGAACACGACCGCGAGCGCGTCGCCGCGGACGCTCACCGCCGCGAGATAGCCGGCGGGTGTCACCAGCACTGCGGAGACGAGTGCGATCGAGACGAGCCGCGTGCAGCCGAGCCGACGGAGGAGCAGGAACATGAGCCCGAAGAGCGCGAGCGCGGTCGCATAGGCGGTCAGCTTTCCCGAGACGAGGTACTCGCCCGTGACGAGCGAGACCGCGCCGTGCGCGAGGAACGGCAGCGGGAAGTAGAACGTCCCGAACGTGCGCCCGCCGTCGAAGAGCGGCGGGTAGACCGTGCCATCGTGGACATAGCGGGCCAGCGTCATCCAGTGGCCGGAGACGTGGTTGACGTAGTAGCGGTCGTGGACGTGCATCGCCGCGAGCAGGAACGCAGATACGCAAATGATCGCGCTCGTCACCGCAAGAGCGATCGTCTGCACGAGCGCGCCCAGGCGGGGCAGCCAGGCGTACTCCTCCCGCATCAGCGGCGCGGGAATCGGAGTACTCGACATGTCCGGATCAGCGGCCGGCTGCCGCCGCGACAAGCCGCACGTCGTGGTGCCACGCGATCGTCCGCTCGAGGCCCTCTGTGATCGAGACCTTGGCCTCGAAGCCCAGCAGCTCGCGCGCCTTGGTCGTGTCCGGAATCCGGTCCCTGACGTCCTGATAGTTGCCCGGCAGGCTCTCGTACGGGACGAACGTCGCGCGCAATGGCTGCGGGATCCCGAGTTGCTCCTGCACGGCACCCGCCAACTCTGTGACGGACAGCAACTCGGTGCTGCCGATGTTCACGACCTCACCACGCGCTTCCGGCGTCTCGAGCGCCCGCACGAAGCCTTCGACCGTGTCCTGCACGTAGGTGTAACACCGCGTCTGCCCGCCGTCTCCATGGATCTCGAGCTTCCCACCGTCGAGCAGCGCCTCGATGAACGTGACAGTCGGTCCTCCCCACCACGAGAGGTGGTTGCGCGGTCCATAGGCGTTGAAGAGCCGCAGGACGGTGACCTTGAGCCCCTTCTCGTCGGCGAGCGCCAAGGCGTGGTGCTCGTCGTACATCTTCGAGACCGCGTATGCCCATCGCTTCGAGGTCGGGGGCCCGATCACGAGCTTCCCGTCCTCGCGGTAGGGCGGCGTACCGTCGCCGTAGACGTCGGACGTCGATGTGACGATCAGGTCGGCGTCGAGCGTCAGCGCCACCGAGCACGCCGCGCTGACCCCATTGACGTTGACCTCGAGCGTCTGGAGGGTGCCCCCGTAGCGGGGGATCTTCATGGCGGCAAGGTGCATGATCGCCTCGCAGCCGTCGAACGCCGCCCGCAGCGGCCTGCGCTGCGTGCAATCGAGAACCTCGAACGTGAACGCCGAGCTCTGCAGGCACGGCTCCAGGTTCGCCATCGAGCCGAACGACAAATCATCGACGCCGACCACTTCGTAGCCGTCAGCCAACAGGCGCTCGCACAGATGCGAGCCGATGAACCCCGCCGCTCCCGTCACCCCAATCCGTTTCACCGCAGCCTCCTCATCCAATGTCGTGTGCGCGCAGCGCGTACACCGCGTGTCGCGTCGTCTGATGGACATGCACGGCCGTTCACGCTGCCGCCCTCCGGGCTTCGGGCAGGCGCTCGAGGATTCCGGGGATGACGTGCTCCGACACCCCGCTGACCGCCTGGCCGCTGACGATCTCCGGGTACACATGGGCGGTCGACGCCATCGAGAGGCCGTCGATCGGGAACATGTCGGGGAGGCGCTTGGCGCCGCCGACAAGATGCACGGGCTCCGTGAGCCGGGCCCGCTGCACGACCTTCGAGACAATCTCCTCGTCGCGCAGGTCGGGGAAAATGACCCTCGCGCGCGTCAGATAATCGCGCTCGAGCTCGTCCAGGGGACGCTCCTGGTCGGCATGGTCCGTCTCGACGTACTTCGAGACGTAGAGCAGGTGCCCGCCGACGGCCTCGGGATCGACCACGTGGGTGGTCTCGACGATCGTCGTCAAGTCGACCCGCCGATCGGTGATGTTCAGGTGGTAGTAGGGGCTGACGCTCCGGGATGTCCGCAGGAGCAGACAGACGACGCCGAGGTAGCGACAGTGGTCTGCCGGCGCCAGGTCGGCGAGCTCGGGCGAGAGAAGTCGACGCGCCTGCGGCGGCGCCAGCGTGCAGAGAACGTGGTCGAAGGGGCGGAATGCCCCGTCGACGACAAGGCCGGTGACGCGCCCGTTTGACCCAACGATCTGATCGACCTGCGCGCGAACGCGAAGGTCGCCCCCGAGTTGGCGGATCCGGTCGCCGAGCGAGTCGATCAACTTCTGGTAGCCGCCTTCCATCCAGCCGAGAACCTCCTGGCCGGACCGGTCGCGCGTGCCGCCCATCCGCCTCGTCCGCGACCAGATGTACGTCGCCGGCAGGTCGTCGTAGACGCCGTCGAACTTGGAGTCGAGTAGCGGCTTCCACATCTTCTCGACGACGCCCTTGCCGCAAAGACGCTCCAGCCACGGCACGAGCGGGGTCTCGTCGAGCTCCTCCGGCGTCTTGATCATCTGGCAGCGCACGACGAACGCGGCAAGCCGCGCCCGCTCGAATGGCTTCAGCAGCGGGAACGTGAGGAAGTCCTTCGGCGAGGTAGCCGAGAAGACGCGGCCGCCGCCGTAGAAGCCGACCTTCGTCGGCCGGAAGCGAAATGTGTCGCGCAGCCCGAGTTCCCCGGCAAGACCGAGGACCCGATCGTCCGTCGGCAGCACGACATGGTAGAAGCGGTCGGCCTGTGTCCCGTCGAAGTCGAAGGACCCGACGAGCCCGCCCAGGTCAGGCGCCCGCTCGTAGAGCGTCACCTCTACCCCCGCCTGGCTCAGGCGGTAGGCGGAAGTCATGCCGAGGATCCCGCCCCCGACGATCGCAACCGATGGCCGGCTCACAGGCGGGCCGGCTCCGGGGCCTTGGAGTTGCCGTGCTCGCGGAACAGCATGCGCCAGTAAGCAACCATGGTCTTCATGACGGGCATCTTGCTTTCGCCGGCACGCCGACTCCAGTCGAGGGCCACGGGCTCCTCCACGATCCGGGCACCCATGCCCGCCATCTTGGCGAGGATCTCCGCCTTGCAGGCGAAGCCCGGTTCGCGGATCAAGTTGTCGCCGTAGCGCTCGAAGGCGGCGCGAAGCACCGACACCCGGTAGACACGGAAGAACGACGAAACCGTCTTGGCGTCAATGCCGAGTGCCTTCCGCACGACGTAGCCGGCGGCAGCACTGCAGAAACGCCGGTGCGCCGCCACGTTCTCCATCTTCCAATCGGCGAGCACGACATCCGCCCCATCCGCCGCAGCCGCGAGCATCCGCGGCAGCGCCGCGAGGTCGCCGGTGCCGTCGGCCTCGAGGGTGACCACAAAGGCGTCCTCGGGCGCGAGCTCGAGCACCCGCTCGAAGCCGGCGCGGAACGCGGCGCCTGGCCCCTGGTTCTCGTCGAATCGAAGGAGCTCCACCGGCAGATCGCCGGTGTAGGCCTCGATCAGCGTCGGCGTCAGGTCCGACGACCCGTCGTCGACGATCACGATGCGCAACGCCTCCGCGCGCAGCTCGGAGCGTCCCTCGAGGTCCGCGAAGAGCTGAGCCAGATTCTCCTGCTCGTTGAACGCCGGGATGACGACGAGGAGCGGAGCCGACGTTCGGCGCCGCATCGCCGTACCAGTCCCTACTCCCTCGATCCCCACCACAACATGTCTCCCCTACTGTGAATGACTCCCTGGGCACCGACCCTAGAAGCCAAAAGCGCCGCAGAACAGACCAGACCGAAAATCCCCCTCTTGCCCTGGCACCTACCCCTTCGGGGAGCGTCGAGGAGCCTGGAGCGGGGCCAAACTGACCCGTCGGGGAATTCACTTTCGGTTGCGCGGGCCGCATCATTGACGCGTGGGTCGAGACTCCTCAGCGCAGCACCCGGGGCGCGCGTCCTAATGGCCGCTACCGCCACTCTCGACACGCTCCAGGCACCGAGCCGACGCATTGCCGCGCCCGAGGGCACGATCCTCCTCTCGTCGGCGACGCTGCTGTCCGGAGTTCTCGCCTACGCGTTCCACGTCATCGCGGCTCGTTCGCTCGGCGCGTCGACGTACGGCCTGGTCGCCGTTCTCTGGGCGGCGATGTTCATCGCCGTCGTCGTTCTCTTTCGTCCACTCGAGCAGACGACCTCGCGAGCGATCGCCGACCGTCTCGTTCGAGCAGAGGAGCTCCGGAGCGTCATGCGGGCGTCGCTGCTCATCTACGGCTGTCTCGCGGTCACGCTCGCGCTGTCCACCGTGGTCTTCTGGGCCCCCCTGAACGACCGCCTGTTCCTCGGCCACAGCGCTTTCGTCGTCGCCCTCGCGGTCGGGACGATCGCCTATGGGGCCGCATACGTGCTGCGCGGTGCCTGTGGCGGCCTGCGCTGGTTTCAGGGCTATAGCGCCGGGCTCGTTGCCGATGGCGTCGTTCGGATCGCCATCCTGATTCCGGTCGTCTTCGTCGGCACAGGCAACGTCGCGGCGGCGGCGGTTGCCGGCGCCGCGTTCGGTGGAGTCCTCGTCCCGCTGGCCCTCGGACGCAAGCGGCTGCCTCCCTTGGCGCAACGTGGGTTGGGCGCGCCGTTCCATCTGCGCTCGGCCGCCGCGTTCGCTGCGCCCGCCGCTGCAGTGGCCGCCGCCGACCAGCTCCTCGTCAACGGAGGACCGCTCTTCGTGATGCTGTCGGGCGGCAAGGACGCCGGCAAGACCGCCGGCATCGTCTTCGCCGCGACGATGATCGTACGGATTCCCGTGTTCGTCTTCACCGGACTCGCCGCATCGCTCCTGCCGAACCTGACGCGACTCAACTCGTCCGGCAAGACGGCGGAGTTTCATCGGATGCTCGTGCGAGCGACAGGTCTCTTCGCAGCAGTCGCAGCCATGATCGTCGTCTTCGGTGCGACCATCGGCCCGCAAACCCTGCTCGCAATCTATGGGCCATCGTTCAAGACGACGCACCTCGACCTTGCGCTCCTCGGAGTCGCCGCAGGCGGTTATCTCGCCGCCGCGACACTTGCGCAGGCGCTGCTGGCACTCGCATCGGGCAGGACCGCGGCGGCAATCTGGTGCACGTCGGCCGCCATCTTTGTCGTGGGCTACGCCGTCGTCGCCGGAACCCAGATGTTCCGGGTCGCACTGTCCATGGCGGCGGCGACCGTGTTCGCCGCACTCGTTTCCACCATCGTCCTCATGCGGCGGAAGGTGGCCTGACGTGCGCGCACCGCTGACCGTCGCGGTCGTAGGCACACCCGGACCCTCGCGGCTCACCCATGCGTTTGCCGATCTTCCGCACGCATTGATCAGTTGGTTCTGCTTCGAAGGGGGAAGTGCCCCGCGGGACGTGTTCGGAACCGCGTGGCAGGCTCCTTCGCTCCAGACGACAAGCGACTTCCGACGGCTGCTCGAGGACGATGATCTCGACGCGATCGCGTTCGACACCGATGCGATCGCACGCGGCTCGCTGCCGGCCGAGGCCCTCGCGGCCGGGAAGCACGTTTTCATGCGAGGGCCGCTCGCCAGAACTGTTGCCGAGGCTGACTTGATGGTGGCGCTTGCTGAGGCCAACCGCCGCTGTCTACGCGTTTACCACTCGGCGGCCTGCACGTCAGGCGCCCGCCGGCTGCGCGACCTCGTTCAGCACGGCGGCCTCGGAGAGCTTTTCTACGTGCGCGCGACGCACAGTGGCATGCTCCCGGCAGACAAGCACTTGCTCTGGGATTGGGCAGCGGATCTAACGGCGCTCGTGCTCGATCTACTTGGGGATCAGCCGATCGAGGTCGCGGCGCGCGGTGAGTCCTACGCTCGGGCCGACCAATTCGAGACGATTGTCGCCGATCTCCGCTTCGCCACCGGAATCTCCGCCCAGCTCCACATCTCCGGAGTCGACCGCCGCGAATCGACACGGATCTCGCTCGTTGGGTCGGAGGCAACCGGCTTGCTGGACAGCGACGCGACGCGAGAGCTCGCCCTCCACCGAGACACGAACGAAGCCTGGTCAGGTCAGGGGAGACGCGACGCCTCCATCTCGTATCCGGCTTTGCCGACGTCCGAGCCGCTCCGGGTCGCGTGCGAGAGCTTCGTTGCCGCGACGAGGTCGCAGACGAATCCCGGCGCAGATCGCGCAGCTGCCGCGGTCGTCGGCGTGCTGGAAGTGATGGAGCGGGCTGCTGACACCGGGCTCGCTGCGGTTTCGAGGAACGACGCTGACCCGGCGGAGGCTCCGGTCATACACCTGCACGTCCAGTGAGATCTGGTTTGCGAATCGGATGCCTGCGGGCAGACATCTTGATTCCAGGCACCCGAGGGCGTAGATAGACTTTGTGCACGGGGTGCGTTTCCAGGGCGGCATAGAGGGAGACACGCGGTGGCTCGGGTAGTTCTTGCGGACGACCACCCGCTGTTCCTCCAGGCGATGAAGATCGCTGTGGAGCGGGCGGGCATCGAGGTGGTTGGAACGGCGATGCGCGGCGACGATCTGATCGACCTCATGGGTCGGGTTGAGGCCGACCTGGTCCTGCTCGACCTGGCGATGCCCGGGTATGACGGCCTCGAGTGCATCGACCGCCTGCGCGCGAGCCATCCGAGCCTGACGTTGGTCGTCGTCTCCGGCACCGATGACGAGGCGACCATCCGCAAGGCGATGACCGCTGGAGCGTTGTGCTTCGTGGGCAAATCGACGAACCCGGACGACCTCGCCGGCGCGATCCGGATCCTGCTCAGCGACTCGATCCACCTCGGCGTACCCCGCGCAGGGAGCACGACCACGACCGCGCCGCCGACAGCCGAGGCCTCGAACATCCTCACCCGCCGCGAACTCGAGATCTTGCGGCTCGTGTCGCAGGGCCTCTCGAACGGCGAGATGGCCAAGAAGCTCTGGGTGACCGAGCAGACGATCAAGTTCCACCTCTCGAACATCTACCGGAAGATCGGCGTCGGGAACCGCACGGGTGCGAGCAGATGGGCGCAGCAACAGGGGCTGCTCGACGAAGGTAACGACGAGAACGATCGGAGCGAAAATTGGCGCACGATGCGGGCTCTTCCATCGGACGCGCCTTGATCGAAGCCGACACTGCGGGGATCATCGCCGCGTGCTCCGGTGCGTCGAATGCAACGCCGCCTCGTCGTCACGTCCCGAAGTCGAGCAGCACCAGGCCACACGCAACGACGTCGGTTGGCTGACGTTCTCGGTCGTCGATCCCGACGAGACGTCGGAGCGCTTCGTCGTCACGTACTGCTCGGGGTGTCTCGCGCGCGAGTTCGGCGGCGTGCTCTGCGAGCTGCCGTCGTTTCCCGCGACGTAGCGCCCACGGCGGTGGACGACCGCGGCCGGCAGCGAGCGTGAACCGACTCAGTCGGCGCGACCGGCGACGCGAAGCGTCGCCGCAGGCCTGCGGCTCCGAGCCGGCGCAGCCGGCGGGCGTCCCTCGATCCGGCGATGCAGTCGTAGCATCGGACCCAGAAGACCTACCCGCTGCATGAGAATCAGTCGGCGCATGAGGGTGTTATCGGCAGATCGCCACGAAATATAACTACTCTTTCGGCTAGATGAGTCCTTCCGCGGGACGCGCGGCCCTCGACCGCGCGCACCGCCCGATTTCAGGCGGCGCGCGCGATCGGTCAGGAAGTTCGGGCTAGCCGTGCAGGTTGACCGGGAACGAGACCAGGATGCGCGTGGAGATGCCCGCCAGCAGCGGGTCACCGGCCTTGCGGGCACGGACGAAGACGGCCAGCAGCTGCTGGACCGACGACGCCGGGAAGCGCGATGCCCGGTGCAGCGTCAGGGTCGCCCAGCCGTCGTCACCCGTGGTGGCCTCCGGCGGGACGTTGAACTGCTCGAACGGAACGGCCGTCGCGTAGACGAGCGCGCCCGCGATCGAGCGGCCGCCACACGCCGAGACGTGGAAGCGGAGCGTCAGGTCGGACGTCGAGCGGGTGACCGTGGTCGGCGACGCCGCCTGGCCGTCGATGAGAAGCCGTGCCGGGAGCGCCACACCCGAGATGTTCGTCGGGCCTGTACCCGCCGGGCAGCCGGTCGGAGCGGGTGCCGCCGGAGCAGTCACCACGCTGGTCGGAGCCGACTCGGCCTGCGCCGAGCCGTCGCCGTTCTTCGCGGTGACGCGAACCCGCAGGGTGCTGCCGCGATCGGCCGACTTCAGCGTGTACGTCGACTTGTTCCCACCGCCGATATTGGAGCAGCTGCCGCCGTTCTGGCCGCAGCGCCGCCACTGGTACGCGTAGGTGATCGGGGTGGTGCCGTTCCACGAGCCGGAGCTCGCGGTCAGCACCGAGCCGACTGTGGTCGCACCGCTGATCGTCGGCGGCGACTGGTTCGTCGGCGCCGCGTCACCCGCTGCGATCGAGAAGCCGGCCACGGCGAGCACTGTCACCAAGCCGGCCCCGAGTAGTGCGAGCAGAGAAGTAGTCCTTTTCATGGTTCCCCTTTCCGAGTTACACATCCCTCTTCCCCTCTCCGTGGTGCAACCCATGAGGCCATTGTCAGGGTGCGGTAAAACCGTCCATTTGGCGCGTGGCGCGGCCCGGCGCTTCGCTTTCGGCGGCTCAGGGCGATAACGCAGCTCGGAGGGCGCCTGGATCGCCGCTGCGCGAGGTGCTTGTTCAGGAACCTTCGCGGGCCGTCGGGCGCACGATTTGCCCTTGAGTCAACCGGTGAGCCGGTAGGCGACGAGCTCGTACCGCGGGTGCAGCATCCTCGTCGTCTGGGTGCCCGCCGCCACGTACAGGCTGTTGCCGACGATCGAGGGGCAGGCGTTGATCCCCGCCCGTGCATGCGCGCGCCACACGACGGAGCCGTTCGCTACGTCGAAGCCGATGATCTGGCCATCGTAGGTCGTGGCAAAGACAACGTCGTTCGCGACCGTCGTACAGCCGAAGGGCGGCGAGCTGAGCGGTGCCGTCCACAGGCGCGAACCGGTCTTCGTGTCGAGCGCCACCACCTCCCCGCGGCCGCGACGGGGGTCGGCGGACGCGAAGCTGTGAGCGGCGGCACCCGTCGCACTCTCCGTGTGACAGAGCTCGACGACTGCGAAGAAGGAGCGGCCTCGCGACGTCGAGCCGGGCGTCTCCACCCCGCCGAGGAGCCCTGGGCAGACCGCGACCGAGTGGGCAGGCAGCGGACCGCGGTCGTTCCGATGTACGCCGACCTCTGCCCGCCACACGCGAGTACGCCGATCACGATCCCATGCGACCACCTGCCCGCCCTTGCCGGAGCCGACGACGAGGCGGCCGGCGACGATCGGCGGGCTTTCGAAGTCGTGGTCGCGGATGTCGTGCGGCGTCACTTGGTCGAACCATTTCAGCCTGCCGTCACCGGCGTCGAGCGCGACGAGCGAGTCCGTGTACAACGTCCGTCCGGGGTACGCGCCGCCGTTCGGCCGCGCAGGTGAGCCACCCCAAGGCAACGGGTTCGCAGTTCCGGCATAGAGCGTTCCCTCAGACAGCGTCGGCGTCTGCCAGACGCCGCCGCCCCCCGCTTCGTCCGGATGACGCCAGGGGTCGCGGATCGTCTGGAACCGCCAGCGGACTTCGCCCGTGCTCGCGTCGAGCGCATAGATCGCCGGCCGCGTCCCGGGGCCGTACCCGGTGGTCGCCGTATAGACGAGCCCGCCGTGCGCCAGCGGCGCCACGTCGACGAAGCTCTCGTGGTCGCCGAGGATACGCCGCGTCCATCGGACCTCGCCGGTCTTGGCCACAAGGGCGAACACCGTCGTGTCGGTGCTACCGAAGACGGTTCCTCTATCGATCGCGACGCCGTTCGGCCCCGGCGTGCCGGCGTGGAACAGATGCCGCCAGATCACGTTCCCATCCGCGGAGTCGAGGGCGAAGACGTTGCTCTCCATGTCCTGGATGTAGACGACACCGTCGCTGACCACCGGCGTCGCAGTGACGACACCCGAATCTCGCGGCGCGATCGTGAACGCGAACCGCCACGCCGGCCGAAGACGCCGCACCGAGCGTGCGTCGATCGACGACCACCGGGCTGCGCGTGTTCCCTCTACATCGCCGTTCGCAACGCGCCACTCGTGAGCGTGCGACCCGCAACCCGTCACTGACAAGAGCAACGCGAGGCCGGCCAGGAGCGCGCGGCTACGATGCGCGGTATGAAAAGGTCTCTCGCGTTTGCCGCCGCTGCCGCTGCAGCGGGCAGCCTGCTTCCCGCAGCTGCGACTGCTCGCCCGGAGACGACCACCCCAGGGGTCATCTACGTCGTCAAGACGACGGTTGACGAAAAGGGGATCCACATCCCCAAGGATCAGTTCACTCGTAACGGCGTCACGCGCTACCCGCGCGGGGCTTTGATCCGCTACGAGTTCGTGAACAAGGGAAAGCGCCCTTACGCCGTGCGGATGTGGGGTGCCGACACGACCGTGATGAAGGTCGGCGGTAAGACGCAGTTGCTCGTCAACTGGCAGTACCGCGGCACCTACACCTACGCCCGGCTCTACAAAGGTCACCAGATTCGACCCGTCGGCAAGGTCATCATCTTCTAGGAGAAATGCGACGGGCGGGCGCCAAGGCACCCGCCCGTCACCGGTACATGCAGTTCGGAGGTGCTACTTGACCTTGAAGGTCGAAACCATCCCGAGCTGGATGTGCCGCGGGACGTCGCAGACGACCTGGATCGTCCCCTTCTTCTTGAAGACGACCTTCACCGCCGTCTTGGCGCCGCTGGCGATGATGGCGGAGCGCTTGCCCGTACCGACGAAGTCGACGTTGTGGGGCTGGGTGCCGGCGTTCTTGACCGTGAAGAGCACAGTCGAGCCCTTCGGCACGCTGACGCGGCTGAACTTGAAGGAGTAGTCCTTCAGCGTGACCGTGATCTTGATCGGGACGACCACGGACGAGGACTGGGTCGACGCGAACGAGACGCTCGTCACCAGGAGTGCCGCGAAAACTGCGAGAAGAGAAATGAGACGAAGACGCAAGTGGGTAACCCCTTCAGTTGAATGACGCAAACACCGTAGCCGCTGAATCAGGGGCTGGGCTTGGTTTTTGCATAGCCCTTACAGAGAGGAGGATGGGCGGCGGCCCACAGGCCGCCGCCCATCCGACGGGAGTGCTCTACAGCGTGAAGCCGTAGATCAGGCCGGTGTTGGCGAGGACGGCGATGTACTGCTTGCCGTCGGCGCCGATGTAGGTGATCGGCGGGCCGCCGGTCGCCGTCTTCAGCGCCTCCGAGAGCCACAGGTTCGCCCCGGTGGTCGGGTCGTAGGCGCCCAGCTGCTTCGTGTTCTCCTGCCCGGCGAAGATCAGGCCGGGCGTCGAGAGGACGCCCGAGCAACGTGCGCTCGGGACCTTCTTGTTCGCAGGCAGCGGCTGCGTGATACGCCATGCCATCTTGTTCGTCGCCATGTCCATGGCGACGAGCTGTGGCAGGTCGATGACCTTGCTCGGCGCGCCGAAGTTGACGCCCAGGGAAAGCTGGCCCGGGACGATCGTCTTCTGCGCGTTCGGGATCGCACCCAGCGAGGTGCCTGCGCCGTTGATCGAGCACAGGTACTCGTAGTGCGTCGCCGGGTCGAATGCGGACGGCTGCCAGTCGACGCCACCTTCCGCGGCCGGTGCCGAGGCGAGGAACGACGGCTGACCCTTCGCGTAGCCATACGGGGTGAAGATGCAACCCGTGATGTACGGCTTGCCGTCAGGGGCGTTGCCGGGCCACTGCTTCTTCGTGGAGCATTGGCTCGTGAACGCGTCCCCGACCGGGTGCGGCTGCGTCTTGGACAGGTTCGCGTACTTCGCGAGCGCGCCCTTCAGCTGCGGCACCTTCTTCTCGGGGATGCCGAGGATCGGCTTGCCACTGACGCGGTTGAGGATGTAGACCCAGCCGGTCTTCGACGCCACGCCGACGGCCGGCTGGACGCCGCTGCCGTAGTTGAGGTCGAAGAGGATCGGCGGGTTCGTCACGTCGTAGTCCCAGATGTCGTGGTGAACGGTCTGGAACCCCCAGGCGAAGTTGCCCGTGTCGACGTGCAAGGCAACGATCGAGTCGGTCCAGTAGTTGTTACCCGGGCCACGGCCGTTCCACGGCACCGGGTTCCCGGTGACGACGTAGAAGAGGCCCTGCGAAACGTCGATCGACGGGTAGATCCAGATCGCGCCGCCGCCGCGCTGCCACTCGTTGATGCCCCACGAACCGGACCCGAGCGAACCGGGGCTCGGAGCGACGTACCAGCGCCAGATCTCTGCGCCGGTCCTGGCGTTGAGCGCGAGCGCGAAGGAGCGTCCGCCCCAGTCGCCGCCCGAGGCGCCTTCGAGGACCATCCCGTTGTAGTAGACGGGAGCCGAGCTGAACTGGATGCCGTCGGTCGGGTCACCGATCTTGCGCTTCCAGACGACGTTGCCCGTCTGTTGGTCGAGAGCGACGATGTTGCCGTCGGTCTGACCCTCGAAGATCAGGCCGTCGCCAATCGCCAGGCCGCGGACGGCCGGGAGCAGGGCGGGGTTGTCGGCCTTCGGTGCGTAGTACCAGAGCGTCTTGCCGGTCATGCCGTCGAGCGCCTGGACGCCGTTCAGGCCGCTCGGCATGTAGACGATACCCTGGTAGGTGATGCCGGCGCCCTCCTGGGGCACCGCTGCAGCGGCGGCCGGGAGGCTGAAGGTACCGGTCCACGCGAGATGCAGGTTCTTGACGTTTCCGGCGTTGATCTGGGTCAGCGTCGAGTGGCGCTGGGCGTTCAGCCCACCGCCGACGGTGATCCAGTCGTTACCCGTGCCGGCCTGCTGCTGCGCCGGCGTGAAGGCCGGTGCAGGGTTGATCGCCGCGGCGGTGCTGACCGCCTGCGGTTGCGCGAGGGCCACAGAGGCGAGCGCGAGCGCCACCAGTGAGACCGGGACGAGCATGCGGAACAAGCGCAAGGTTCCCCCTTCTTCGAACGATTGAAAAAGGCCGACGCACGACTGGGGTGGCGCGGCTGGCAAATATTACGCGCTGTAACCGCTGTCCGCGCAAGTTTCTCCCTCACGAGTACGATGCTGCCCCGTGAATGACCGTCTGAGAGGAGCCACCGAGGTCATGTCGCGGCTGCGCGCGAACGTCGAAGACGTCGTCATCGGGAAGCCCGAGCAGATCCGTCTCGTCCTCGCGGCGCTCGCCTGCCGGGGCCACGTCCTGCTCGAGGACGTGCCGGGCACGGCCAAGACGGTGCTCGCGCGCTCGGTCGCCGGCAGCATCGCCGGAGCGGTCGCGTCCCGCATCCAGTGCACCCCTGATCTGCAGCCCACCGACGTGACCGGGCTCACCGTCTACGACCAGAAGGAGCGGGAGTTCGTCTTCCGGGCGGGCCCGGTGTTCGGCAACGTCCTGCTCGTCGACGAGATCAACCGCGCGATGCCGAAGACGCAGTCGGCGCTGCTCGAGGCGATGGCGGAGGGGCAGGTGACGGTGGACGGGGTCACGCACGACCTGAAGGCGCCGTTCTTCCTGCTCGCGACCGAGAACCCGATCGAGCAGGAAGGGACGTTCCCGCTTCCGGAGGCCCAGCTCGACCGGTTCTTCCTGCGGACGGCGCTCGGCTACCCGGATCTCGACGACGAGCTCGCGATCGTCGCCGGACAGCTCGGAGGTCATCCGCTGGACGAGCTGCGAGCGGTCGTGCAGACCAGCGAGGTGATCGACGTCCAGGAAGCCGTCGAGGGCGTCTACATCGACGATTTGCTCCGCCGCTGGATCGTCGAGCTCGTGCGCGCGACGCGGTCGCTCGAGTTCGTGACGCTCGGCGCGTCGGTCCGTGGTTCCCTCGCTCTGGAGCGCGCGGCCCGCGCGTGGGCGCTCATCGACGGTCGCGACCACGTCGAGCCCGAGGACGTCGAGACGCTTTTCACGGCGGTCATCCAGCACCGCCTCTTGATCACCCCCGAGTACCTCGCCGAGGCGGAGCCGACGTCGGCTGCGATTGCGCGTCGCGTGTGGGACGGATGCCTGGCCGCAGCTCCACGACCCGCGCCGGCCGAGTGGGACGCACGCCCGGGCGCCGCCGCGCCGGCGGCCTCCCCGGCGCCCCGTTGACGCCGACGCGCCGCACATTCCCTCTCGTCCCGAAGAGGCGACTCAGAGGTACGCCGTTCGGGGAGCGTCGCAGCGCGCGCCGCGGCCGCGGCTCCGACATAGCCGGCACGCGCCCGTACGTCCCCGGCGACCCTGTCTCGACGATCGACTGGTTCGCATCGGCGCGGCTGTCGTCCGCGCGTGGCTCCGACGAGTTCGTCGTGCGGGAGACCTATGCAGAGGAGGCACCGCGCGTCCTGATCGTCTCCGACCGCAGACCGTCCATGGCGCTGTACCCAGGCGATCTTCCGTGGCTCGCGAAGCCGGCCGCTGCCGTTGCAGCGGCTGAGGCGATCGCCGCGTCGGCCGTCCGCGCGCGCGCCGAGCTCGGCCACGCCGACTCGTCGCTCGGTCGCGTACGCACCGTCCCGCCTGGATCGCTCGCGCCGAGGCACGTCCTCGACCGGGTCCGGCGCGCCCCCTACGACGCCGCGCCGCAAAGCCTCGCGCGGATGTTGTCGCAGCTCCTCACCCGCCGTGCCGAGTTGCCACAGGGCTCGTTCGTCTTCATCCTTTCGGACTTCCTGGCCGAGATCCCGGGGAGCCTCTGGTCCGCGCTCGGCAGCTCCCACTGGGACGTCGTCCCAGTCGTCATCCAGGACCCGGTCTGGGAGCGCAGCTTCCCACCGGTGGACGGCGTGACGATTTCGTTCGTGTCGCCGTCCGGCGGCGAGCCGCAGCTCGTTCGGTTGACTGCAGCCGAGACGCGCCTCCGCAAGCGTGAGAATGAAGCCCGCTTCGAATGGCTGATGGGACGATTCCGTGCCGCGGGCTTCGATCCCGTCGTGCTCGAGAGTGCGGCCCCCGCTGCCGTCGACACCGCCTTCCTCCGCTGGGCGGAGCGGCGGCGCCTCCGGCGGCGACGGCAATGAGAGCGCCCCGAGGATGACGGCCGCGGCAGTCGCGGCGGTGGCGATTGCGCTGTCGCCGAACCCGTCGCACTTCGGGGAGCTCGTCACTGCCCATGTCACCGGCCCGGCCGATCACGTCAGCTTCGCGCCGTTCACGGTGCGGTCGCATCACGGCTCCGACTACGTGCTCCAATGCCTCGACCCGGTGTGCGTACCCGGCCCTCGTGCGATCGTCGTCGCGCCGAAGCGACTGCACGCCGTCGTTCTGCCCCGCGCGACGGAGGCGCAGGTCCAGCGGCCCTTGCGATCGTTTCGCCGGCAGACTGCGACGCCGACACCGACGTACCGGATCGCTCCGTCGACGCTGCGAGCCCTCGCGCTTGCACTCGCGGCGCTCGCAGTCGTCTTTGCCGCCGTCGTCGCCTGGCCGCTTGCGAGGCGCCTGGTGCCGGAGCCCATCGACGACCGGACGGCGCTCGAACAGGCGCTCGACCTCGTGCGCGCATCGCTGCGCTCTGGCGCAGACGAGCGCAGACGCGCGCTGGACGTGCTCGCGCGGCTCCTCGGCCGCGGGAAACTTCGAGACGACGCGCTCGCGCTCGCGTGGTCCGAAGCGGACCCCGAGCCGGAACGCGTTCGCGCCCTCGTCGAACGGGTGGCTGTTCGGTGACCGAAGCCGTGATCCCGCTCGCAGACGTCGATCGCCTGCGCCACGCCCACCGCCGAACGACGGCGGCTCGCGTGGCGCTCGCCGCGATGCTGCTGCTCGGTCTGCTCGTGTTCGTGGTCGTCTCTGCGCGCCCCGAAGGCCGCGAGGTTCGCTTCCTTCCGCACGGATCCAACGGCATCGTCGTGCTCGACCTCTCGGCGAGCATCTCCACCGACACGTACCAGCGGATCGGACAGACGCTGCGGGAGCTCGCCGCGACGAACGGCCGCTACGGCCTGGTCGTCTTCTCCGACGTCGCGTATGAGGCGCTCCCACCGGGCACGCCTTCGGCGGAACTGCGCCCGTACGCGCGCTACTTCACCCTGCCGCCTGCTCAGAACGGCTTCCTGCCGGCGTTTCCGACGAACCCATGGACGAACGCATTCAGCGGCGGGACGCGCATCGCGGCGGGGCTCGGCAAGGCGCTGCAGGTGATCCGCTCAGACCACGTCAAGAACCCGGCGGTGGTCCTCGTCAGCGACCTCGACGACGACCCAGGCGACCTGAAGAGCCTCGCCGGGGTCGCGCTCGCGTACCGCGAGCAGCGAATCCCCGTGCGGATCGTCGCGCTCGATCCGCAGCCAAAAGACCAGCAGCTCTTCGGCCGCCTGCTCGAGCAGGCGGCGAGCGTCGAGCACGCGCGGCTCCCCGGTGAGCGCGCCCAGACGACCGGCGCGCCGGTTCCCCCCGCTCTCACTGTGCTCCTGGCGCTGATCGTCTTTGCGATCGCCGCGAACGAGCTGTGGGCTGCGCAGCTCACTTGGAGAGCATCTTGATCCGCGTCGTCACCGCGTTCGCCGCGCTCGTTGCGGCCGGCCTCCTGATCGCGATTGCAGTCGATGCGGGCCGGTGGCAGCATGCATTGCGTGGCAACGGCGTGACCCCGCCGCCGACGCTCGTCGGCGGCGTCGCCGGCGGCCTGCTCGCGACACACGACGACATCGCGCTTCGTCGGGCGATCCGCGCGTTCACGCAGGCGGAGTCGGTGCCGTACGGGTTCGACAACGGGCAGGCGCAGGGCAGGGCACAGGCGCTGGCGCAGTCGCGACTCGCGGACATCGCGTCGTCGGGCGCGCCGACGCAAGCGTCGCAGGCGGACGACCTGCTCGGCGTTCTCGCGTGGGGAGGCGCCAAGGCTCCGACGGGTCTCGTCGATCCCGCGGATCGCGCCGTGACGGCATTCACCGATGCCGCGCGGCTCGATCCCGAGAACGCGGCGGCGCGCTTCAACCTGGAGGTTGCGCTGAGGGCGCTGCAAGCGACCGGGGTCCGTCGCGGCCCGAGCCCGAACAGCGGGCCCCGCGGCGCAGGGCAAAAGGGCGCCGGCGCCGGCACACCAGGGAAGGGCTATTGATCGTCGCAGTCTCGTTTGCGTTCCTGACACCGCGAGCGGCGGTGCTGATCGTGCTCGCGCTCATTCCCCTGGGCGCGATCGTCGTCGCCGAGCGGCGGGTCGCGCGTGTGCGATCGGCTCTCGGCCTCGACGCGCCGGCGCAGCACCGACGACGCACGGCGCTCGTGGCCGCCGCGGTGCTTGCGATGGTCCTTGCTGCGATGCAACCGGTCGTCAAGACTGAGCAGGCCGCGCATGCACGCACCGACGCACAGGCTTTCGTCGTCATCGACACGTCGCGGTCGATGGCGGCGGCCGCGTCTCCGAGCGCGCCCAAGCGACTGGCGCGAGCGAAGCGCGCCGCGCTCGACGCTGCCGCTTCGCTCGGCGACGTTCCCGTCGGAGTCGCGACGTTCACCGACCGGGTGCTGCCGATCCTGTTCCCGACGGCGAACCGCGCCGCGTTCGACTCCGCCGTCGAGGCGCTGACGATCGAAGACCCGCCGCCCCGCGACGTCAACACGGTCGCCACGTCGTTCGGCGCGCTCGCTGCTCTCGGAACCCAGGGGTTCTTCCCCTCGCGCGTGCACAAGCGGGCCGCGATCGTCGTGACTGACGGGGAAAGCCGTCCCTTCGATCCCGGAACGCTCGCGTCCACCCTCTCGGGTCACGGGATCCGCCTCGCCGTCGTCCCCGTCGGCACGGGTGGAGATCGAGTCTTCCGTCCGGACGGTAAGCCTGAGGCTGCGTATCGACCGGACCCGAAGGCCGCTGCACAGAGCCTGGCGCGCCTCGGAGGTCTTACGCCGGCGCGCCTCCGCCAGGCGCTCGGGTCCGGCCCGAGCCACGTGATCGGCGTCGAGCCGCGCACGAGATCGCTGGCCCCCATTCCGGCCCTCCTCGCGCTCCTTGCCGTCGTCGTTCTCCTCGGGCGCGATCTGCCGGGGGGCACCTGGAATCGCATACCATGGCGGACGTGAAGATCCTGTTGAGTGCCGGGGCGGCGACGCTGCTCCTCTTGCTCGTGTCCGGCGCTTCGGGTGCTTCTGTGCCGGCGGGAGATTGGCTCGGCTTCGGGCGCACGACGGACAACATGCGCCACTCGCCGCTGACGGAGATCACCCGGGCGAACGCCGATCAGCTCGGCCGCGCGTACACGGTCGACCTCAAGAACCTCGACGCCGACACCCGCCGCGGTGAGCAGTCGTACCCGCTCGCGATCAACGGCACCCTCTTCGTCACGACGAACGACGCCCAGGTCTTCGCGCTCAACGGGTCGACCGGGAAGATGATCTGGCATTACAAGCCCTCGAATTCGGGCCTCTTCAAGAACTTCGGGATCGTTGCGAACCGCGGCCTCGCGTACTGCGATGGAGCGCTCTTCCTGCTGACGCTCGACATGCACCTGAACAAGCTGAACCCGTCGAACGGCGCACTGCTCGGCCGGGTCGCTATCGGCGCGTCGGTGCCCGGCGCAGGCTCGAACTACGGCTACTCCGAGACGAGCGCTCCGATCTGCGCGAACCACAAGGTGATTGCAGGCGCCGCCGGGTCGGAATACGGGATCCGCGGCTACGTGATGGCGTGGAACACCAAGCTGCGCCCGGCGTGGCCGAACCCTGTGTGGACGATCCCACCGGAGCAGCAGAGCTGGCGCGCTGCCAGCCGTATCGTCGGCGGCGGCGCCGTCTGGACGCCGGTTACCGCCGACACGTCGACGAACACCGTGTTCTTCGGGACCGGCTCGGCCACGCCACTCTATTTCCCGTCGATCCGGCCGGGGACGAATCCGCGTACCGACTCGCTCGTCGCCGTCGATCTGAACACGGGCAAGCTCAAGTGGTGGCGTCAGCTGATCGCGGGGAACCAGTGGTCATACGACGTCGCGCAGCCGCCGCTCGTCTATGACGGGACGGTCGGCGGACATCGCCACCACGTCGTCTCGGTGGCGACCATGGAGGGCGTCTGGTTCGCGTTCGACGCGAACACCGGCGCGCCGTTCTACTCGCGCGTCAAGGTGATCGACCGCATCGAGCACCCGGCACTGCGCCCGGGCAAGCCGGTGACCGTCTTCCCCTCGAGCCTCGGCGGTCTCAACTACTCCCCCGCCTCCTATGACCCGACGACCAACTACGTCTTCAATGCCGCCGCCGAGACCGCCGGCGTCGACATCCAGTCGAAGCTGACCCCGACGCAGAAGAAGCACAAGTTCGTCCTCGGTGACGTCTTTCTCGGCCTCGACAACGGCAACTTCGGGACCGAGCTCGCAGGCTGGCACGACCACGGTTCGATCAGCGCGATCGACGTCAATACCGGCAAGCGCGTCTGGAAGTTCCAGACGCCCGAGCCCGAGCGCGGCGGCGTGACGACGACCGCGAGCGGTCTCGGCTTCGCCGGCGGCGGCGACGGTGTCCTGCGCGCGTTCAACACGAAGACGGGGAAGATCCTCTGGACGTTCCAGACCGGGCACCAGATCGCAGCAGGGCCGACTGTCTTCACCGACAACGGCAAGGAGTACGTCGCGGTGACCGTCGGCGGCACGCCTACCTCGTCGGGAGGCGGCGTCTTCTCGCAGCTCCAGGTCTTCACGCTCGGCGGCTCCAAGACGCAATCGCCCCCGCCGCAGTTGTCGTTCAAAGCCCCGCAGTCGGAGGCTGCAGCAGCCACCTCACCGCGCCTCGTGCAGATGACGCGGCCGCAACTCGTCAGCCGGACGACGGCCAAGTCGGGCGCTGCGCGGATCGCGACGCAGGGCCCGTTCGCCGTGCGGATCTGGAGCGTCCAGCGTCCGAACACACAGGTCGTCAGCGGAACGCTCCTTCTTGGTGGCAAACCCGTACGCGGCGCGGCGATGGAGGTAGACAAGTACACGCTCACCAACCGCACGAATGCACGCGGACAGTTCTTCTACGGGCTGGACCTCACGCTGCCGCGCAGGCACATCGTTCGCGCCGTCGCGCTTTCGAAGGCGACGGTCGGCGGGCGGGCACTGACAGCGGCGGAGCGTTCAGCCGTGTTGCGTGTCGCAGGTGGGTTCAGCGTGGGCTACCGCGTCAACGACCTGCACGCGTCCGCGACAGGAGGTCACGTGGTCGTGTCGGGTCGCCTGTCATACGCGAGCGGGACGCCCGCGCCGCGGGTCGTGCTCTTCACCTACCGGCTCTCCGGGACGATCACGGATGCAAGCGGCCGCCCGGTCGCCGGAGCGACCGTCGTCACGCGTACCCAGGACCGCGACTTCTGGACGTTCTCGCAGCCCAGCGACGCAGCCGGTCACTACACGTCGTTCTTCACGGCGTCCGACGAGCGTGGCGTCAACCCGGTCCCGCTGACGGTGCAGGTCGCCTCCGGGAGCGTCTCGTACGCGTCGCCCGTGAACAGGAACGTCAACTTCACGGCCCTCCGGAGTGCGACCATGAACGTCCAGCTCCCGGCCTCGCCAACCGGCGTTCTCGCGCTCCCCGCGGCGACGTCGTTCCCCGGTGCGGTGTACGAAGGGACCCTCGTCGGCGTCTCTGGCCCAGGCGGCGTGATCAAGCCGGTGAGGGCGACCTGGCCCGATGCCCACGGCCGCTTCACGCTCGTGCTGCCTGGCTCTGCCCGAGGGAAGCCGCTTCGCGTGTGGGAGAACTACTCGACCTTCTTCCAGACGCACAACGCAGTGCCCGGCGGCCCGATCGACCTGTCGGCCTGGCCGACGATCCCGCCAGGCGACCAGCCTCAGGGCCTCGCCGTCGTGCGCGCTCGCTGACCCGGCTTCGGCCCCGCCCTCACTGTTTGCGTTTCGGCGGCGTGCCGTTACGGGCAGAGACAGCGCACGTTCGCCACTCGGAGAGGAGATTCATCTCGTGCGCATCGCCACAACCGTTTGCGTTCTCGCCCTCGGCTCGCTCGCCTTTGCCGCTGCGGGCGGCGCGCGGACCGAGACCGTGCAACTGACGGGCACCGTAGGGCCGGGCTTCACGATTACGCTCAAGAACCGCGCCAAGACGGTCAAGTTCCTGGCACCGACGAAGTACACGTTCGTCATCAACGACAGGTCGAGCATCCACAACTTCCACCTGACGGGGCCAGGCCTTAACAAGAAGACGAGCGTGGGCGCGACTGGCACGACCCGCTGGACGATCACGCTTCGGAAGGGCACGTACCGGTTCGTCTGTGACCCGCACGCGAGCATCATGAAGGGGTCGTTCGTCGTGCGCGCGCCGTAGCGCCGAGTTCGACCGCGCCGCTCGCCCAGGCTCCTGAAGGTCGACGGACAGCTCCCGGCTACCATCCGCCCATGCAGCGCAAGCCGTCGGCCGTCTCTGTTCTCGCGTGTCTTCTCGTCGCATGCGCCGCGACGGTCGTCGCCTGCGGCGGTCATGAGGACGCGAAGACGTCGGTCGCTCGAGCGGCGACAACGTCGCTCGGGGCGGGCGGTGCCAAGATCCGATTCACCGCGACCTCGCGGGCGGCGAGCGGAACTGTCACGGTCCGCGGCACAGGGAGAGCGCGCGTCGATCCGCAACGCGCAGCGGTCAATCTCGAGTTCCGTTCGCCACAGTCGAACGGGACGATTCGCGAGCTACTGCAGGGGCCGACGGTCTACATGATCTCGCCGCTTTTGCGCCCCTCGATTCCGAGCGGCAAGGGTTGGGTGAAGATCGACCTCGAGAAGACCGGGCGCAACCTCGCGTTCGACTTCCTTTCGTTCTCGGCCGCGACGCCGAACCAGACGCTCCGGCTCCTCGGTCATGCGGTCGGGGCGAAGCAGCTCGGCTCGCTGATGATCGACGGCACCAAGACGAAGCACTACCGCGCGCGCGTCGATCAGTCCGACGTGCACGCGGTGGGAGGGGCGCACGTAACGCTGAAGCCGGTCGATGCGTGGATCGACGAGCACGGGACGATCCGACGCGCCCGCCTCGATTTCTCGACCGGGCGGGGAACGAGGACCATCTTCACCATCGACTACACGGGCTACGGCTCGGCGGTGCCTGTGGCACCGCCCGATCCATCTGTTGTCTACGACGCCACGTCGCTCTCTCAGGCGACCGCGCCGTCGGTCGGCAAATAGCGAAAGCGCCGTGTCGGCCGCGAGAGCGTTCGCTCTGATCGCGACCATGGCGCTCGCCACCGTCGGCTGCGGACGCGGCGACGGCCGCACGAGCCAGGCCGCGTCACCGCCAACAACGCGTGCGGGGGCTGTTGCTCTCGGCGCCGAGGCCGACGACCTCGCCGTCGGGCTCGCGCTCACGCCCGCCCTGCGGTCGCGGGTAGCGGCACGCGTCACCGTTCTCAGCCCGGCCGGCACGCTGACAGGCGCGCGCGCGACATTGATGGCGCGCGGTACGGCGAGCGCGCTGACGTCGTGCGGCGCGGGCTGCTTCAGCGGATCGTTCTCCGGGCCTCCAGCGCAACTCGCCGTGCGCATCACGCGGCCACACAAGCGGCCGGCCGTCGCGCGATTTCGCGCGCCCGCGAACTGGCCCGCGCCTTCGGCAGGATCAATCGTTCGCCGCGCTGCGGCGGCGTGGGGACGACTCCGCACGCTCCAGATCGTCTCGCAGCTCGCATCGTCCCGGACGACGAAGAGCACCACGTTGTGGACCCTGCAGGCCCCGAACCGCCTGTCGTACCGTGAGCTTGGGAACGGGCCGGAGGGCGTGATCATCGGAGGCACACGCTGGGACCGCGACGACCCGCAGAGTGCGTGGAGCAGGACGCCGCAACAGCCGATCCGCCAACCCGCACCCCCCTGGCCCGCGTCGTTCCGCTCCGCGCACGTTCTCGACCAATCGACCTACGCCGGGCGTCCGGTATGGGTTGTTTCGTTCTTCGACCCTGCGACGCCGTCGTGGTACACAATCATGGTCGACAAGTCGAGCAGCCGCACGTTGTCGATGGACATGACAGCCAATGCGCATTTCATGCACGAGCGCTACCGGCGGTTCGACGCCCCCGTAACGATCCGCCCTCCGCGAGTCGGCTAGGCGACGACGAACGAGCCGCGCATGATCGAAGCGTGAGGGGTACAGAGGTATGTGTAAGTGCCTTTGCGCAGCCGCACGTGCCACGTGAAGGTCCCCACCTGTGCCGTCGTCGTCTGTTCCCGCACGCCGGGCCCGACCAGACTGAAGTTGTGGTCGGCCGCGCGATCGACGACCTGAATCGTGTACGAGCCGGGGCGGAGCGTCGTGACGCGGGTGCGGCCTTCCGTGAGACGGATGACGAACCCCGGGCCGGTCGTTCCGTGGAGCGTCTCCGTCTTCGGCGCTGCTCCGCCGCAGCCTCCGGCCGCAAGCGCAAGGGCGGCAATCGCGAAAGCCGGGAGCGAGCGCATCGTGGCACGGTAGCGCCGCACCGCCTACAGGAGGTCGGTGGCCGGTGCCCGTCGGCGCTACACTTCGGGGCACCTCGGGGCTATAGCTCAGCTGGGAGAGCGCCTGGATCGCACCCAGGAGGTCGGCGGTTCGAGCCCGCCTAGCTCCACTTGAAAAGCCCCGCATAGCGGGGCTTTTCTTCGGTAGTGGAGAGCACCGCGCCAGACCGCCGTCGGCGCAAGAACTGGTTCTGCTCGAACCGCGCGCATCGACCTCACCCGACTTTGAGCCCTGTCCTGCTCAGAGACAGAGCCAGCGTCGTGGGCATGACTCTCGGGACTGATGAAGCAACACCCCGCCGAACGCACTTCGTCCTTCGAGAGGTCGCTGGTCCATCGTTGGATGATGGCCGATCTCTAGCCGAGATCGGCCGGCAGGAGCGAGAACAGCACGGCGTCCTGGCGCCCGTTGTCCTTCGTCGCCACCAAACCGCGGAGGACGCCCTCGCGGGTGAAGCCTGCGCGTTCAGCGACACGCTGCGACGCGACGTTCTCCGGTGCGGTTGTCAGCTCGAGCCGCTGCACGCCCACCTCGTTGAATGCCCAGCGTGCGATCAACTGCAGTGCGATAGTCGCCGCACCCCGGCCGCGCGCATCCGGGCGCAGCCAGTAACCGACGGCGGCAAGACCCGGATCTCGCTCCGCGATCCGCAGCGAGATCAAGCCGAGCGGCTCTGCGTGAGCTGCAGCAGCGATCACGAACTCGGCGTCCGCGCCCGGCGACCAGCGGCGTGGCGGCGGCGTTCCAACGATGAACTGGGCGATGTCCGGCTCGTTGCACGCCTCCCTGATCCACGACTCATCGCCATCGTCGCGCACGCGAAGAACGACGCCATCAGCGGCGAGCTGAGTATCGGAAGCGATCACGGCACGAAGAGCACATCGCCGGGACTTCACGCTCGCTCGATCTGGCTCCCGCCGACGATCGCGTCGCGGCCGTCCGGATAGCGCACCCACGCCTTGTGCGTGCCGTCGTAGTCGGGGCCGAAGAGGATCAGCGTCGCCTGCTCACCCCGCACCGAGCACGGCTCGCTTCCCTCCGGATCCTCCGCGCGCCAGATGCGGATGAACGGGTTGTGCTCCCACTCGTCGCCGATCGTCGAGGGCAGGGTGTGTCCTGGATGGATGCGCGTCTCGTGCGGTAGGCCCATCAGCCTGTTCATGATCGAGTCGTACTGATCGGCGTAGCCGGTCGAGCCGCCGCCCATCGTGCCGCCGACCGTTCCCTTGAAGAGGCAGTCCGCGGTCAGGCAGTCTGTTCCGTTCACGAGCAGTGCCGTGTGGTCCGGACAGTGACCGGGCGTTGCGATCGCTTGGATCTCGAGCCCGCCCGAGCGCACGACGTCGCCGTCGCTGAAGGTCTCGTCGATCGGCACGCCTGCCTGCTTCGTCAGCTCGCTGCCGACGACAGCGACACCGAAGCGCTTCGCGAGCCCGGTCACGTCGACGACGTGGTCCATGTGCTGATGCGTGACGAGGACGTGGGTGATCGTGATGTCGCGGTCGTCGATCAGCGCAAGCAGCGGCTCTTCGACACCGTTCGAGTCGACCAGCACGCCGTGTCCGCCGTCGCCGTCTGCGACCAGATACGCGTTCGACGTCCACTCGGGATGCTCTGCGCGCTCGAGGATCACGAGAACTCGATCACGCTCCGGATCCCGTCCTGCGCTTCCATCAACTCGAAGCCGCGGTTGACCTCGTCGAGGGTGAGACGGTGCGAGATGAACGAATCGGCGTCGATGTCACCGGCGAGCCACCGCTCGATGAGCGCCGGGACGCCGTCGCGTCCCTTGACGCCGCCGAAGGACGAGCCCGCGACACGGCGGCCGGTGATCAGGTAGCGCGGTGTGATGTCGAGCGTCTCGCCCTTGCCGGCGACGCCCGCGACGGTGCAGAGCCCCCACCCCATGCGCGCCGACTCGACGGCCTGCTGCATGACCTCGACGTTACCCGTCGCCTCGAATGTGTAGTCGGCGCCGAAACCGCCGGTCTCCTCGAGGATCTGCTCGACCGTGTCGGGGCCACCGACCATCGTCTCCGTCGCACCGTGCTTCGACGCCAGTTGCAGGCGCTCATCCGACAGGTCGACGCAGATGATCCGGTCCGCGCCCTGCAGTCGGCAGCCGATCACCGCGCCGAGCCCGACCATGCCCGCGCCGAAGACCACGCACGTCGACCCGGCTTCGACCTTCGCGGTGTTCATCGCCGCGCCGAGCCCGGTCGAGAGACCGCACGCGAACAGCGCAGCCCCATCGAGTGGCGCTTCGGGGTTGACCTTCGCGAGCGCGATCTCGGGCATGACGGTGTACTCGGCGAACGTCGAGGTGCCCATGAAGTGGCGCACCGGCTCGCCCTCCAGCGAGATGCGCGTCGTGCCGTCGGGGAGAAAGCCCTTGTTCTGCTGCTCGCGGATCGCCAGGCAGAGGTTCGTGCGGTCGCTCAGGCAGTGGACGCACTCGCGGCATTGCGGCGAGAAGAGCGTGACGACGTGGTCCCCGACCGCGAGTGAGGTGACGCCGTCGCCGACCTTCTCGACGACGCCCGCCCCTTCATGGCCGAGCACGGTCGGCGCGTAACCGGACGGATCGGCTCCCGAGGCGGTGTAGAGATCGGTGTGACAGACGCCGCACGCAACGAGGCGAACGAGCACCTCGCCGGCGCGCGGCTCGCTCAGCTCGACGGTGCGGATCGCGAGCGGCGCGCCGAACTCCTCGAGGACAGCTGCTCTGATCTCCATCGTGTCGATCCTAATCGGCCCGGCGTCCGGCAAGATCTGGTCGATGGTGACCGTCGTGATCGCTACGCCCGTCGAGGACGAGCTCGTGCAACGTCTGCGAGCCGTGGACGATCGGCTCGACGTGCGGTTCGAGCGAGAGCTACTGCCGCCGCCGCGATACCCATCGGACCACGTCGGGGATCCTTCGTTCACGCGCTCGCCCGAGCAAGAAGCTCAGTTCAACGCATTGACGGCCGCCGCGGAGATCCTGTTCGGCTTCCCGCGTGAGGATCCGGCGCAACTCGCGCTGGCCGTGCGACGCGCACCGAACCTGCGGTTCGTCCAGGCGACATACGCAGGTGCGGGCCAGCAGCTGGCCGCCGCCGGACTGACGCGAGCGGAGCTCGATCGGGTCGCGTTCGCAAGCTCGAGCGGCGTGCACGCGACACCGCTCGCGGAATGGGCGCTGTTCGGGATCCTCGCCTTCACGAAGGGCCTCCCGCGGCTACTCGCCGACAAGCACGCGCGCCGGTGGGACCACTACCCGGTCGACGAGCTACCCGGAGCGACGCTGCTCGTCGTCGGCCAGGGCGCGATCGGCGCGGAGGTGACGCGACTCGGCAAGGCCTTCGGCATGCGGGTCAACGGAGTCACTCGCAGCCAGGGCGATCTCGACGCGTTGTTGCCGCAGGCGGACGCGATCGTCGTCTCGCTGCCGCTGACGGATGAGACGCGCGGCCTGCTCGGGCGGGATCGTTTCGCCCGGATGCGCGACGGTGCGATCTTCGTCAACGTCGGGCGGGGCGGGGTCGTCGACGAAGCGGCTCTTGTCGACGCGCTCCGGTCCGGGAAGCTCCGCGGCGCCGCACTCGACGTGTTCACCGAGGAGCCGCTGCCACCCGAGAGCCCGCTCTGGGAGCTCGACAACGTCATCCTGAGCCCGCACACGGCCGCGCTCTCGGTGAACGAGAACGCGCGGGTCGTCGAGCTGTTCGCCGAGAACCTGCGGCGCTATCTGGCAGGCGACGAGCTCGTGAGCCGGATCAAGCCTGACGCCTTCTACTAGACCTCCTCGAGCTCGAGCACGCCGGCGGTCCTCGGCCGCCGCGTTGGCTGCCGACCCGTCACCGGCCGGTAGCCGGCGAACGTGGAGTCGAGCACGCCCTCACCTCCGGTCAGTCCGGGCAACTGGCGGTGCAGAGCTTGCGCCCGCGCGGCAGGCAGCACGGATTCGACAATCGAGAGCTCACCGTGCGTCGACACGGTCTCGAAGGCGAGACCGGCTCGAGCGAGATCCGCGGCCACGGCACCGATCGTCGCCGTCGGCAGCTCGAGGTGCACTCGGAGCATCGGCTCGCAGGCCACCGTCCCTGCCTGCGCGAGCGCGCGCTCGAGGACGAGCGGCGTCAGCCGCCGAAAGTCACCGGCGGCCGTTCCAGGAGCGGCGTAACCGCAGTCCGTGATCGTCACCGTGCAGTCGGGCACCTGCCAGCCGAAGAGCCCTTCCTGGAGCGCCTCGCGGACGTAGTCCGTCATGTGCTCGACGAACGAGCCCAACGTCTTGAAGATGTAGAGCGGTGCCAGCCGCACGTCGATCTCCGACCGGACCTCGACACCCGCCCCTAGCGGGCCCGGCTCAACGCGCAGGCCAAGGGTGGCCGGGAACGGATTCGAGCTCATCGGCGAGCTCTTTCCCGTGATGTTCGTCTTCGTCTTTGCGTACAGGAGCTCCGTCGCCTCACCCGTTCCGACGAGACGCTCGATGTAGATCGTCGTCGCCTCGCGAAAGGCGACATCGATCCCGTAGTCGCTCACCAGAGTTGCCTCGATCACCTCCTTCTGGACCTCGCCGTAGAGCGAGACCGACAGCTCCTGACGCTCATCGTCCTGTCGAACGTCGATCAGTGGATCCTGTTCGGCCAGCTGCGCCAGGGCATCGTGCAGCCTTCCCCGCTCCCGCGGATCGCGACTGACGACGATGGACTCGATCGTCGGCGGCGCAAACTGCGCGCGCAGCCCGGTCAGTGCAACCTCGCCGATCGAGTCGCCGACCTGGACGTCGGCAAGCCCCCAGAGCTTGGCCACTGCGCCGGCGGAAACCGACGAGCGTTGAACGGCGGGACCTCGCTCGAAGACCGCGATCGCGGTCACCTTGCCTGCGAGGCCTGCTCCGAAATGCAATCGGTCGCGCGTTCGGATCGTTCCGGAGAACACCCGGGCGAGCGCGATCTTTTCGCCGTTCGATCCTCGCTCGATCTTGAAGACGGACGCGGCGATCGCATCATCGGGATCACCTTCCGACGCGGGGAGCAGCTCAGCGAGCCCGGCCATGATCGGCTCGACACCCGCGCCGGTCATTGCGGATCCGAAGTAGATCGGGTGCAGGACCGCGCGTTTCGTCTGCGCCGCGAGCGCCGTACGTAGCTCGTCATAGGGGAGGGCCGACTCGCCGTCGACGTAAGCGGCCAGGATCCGGTCGTCGTGCTCTGCTACGGCGGCGGTCAGCCGGGCCCGAAACTCACGGTCGCCCGCCTCCGCGGGCGTGAAGTCGGCGTCCCTCGTCCCGAGTCCACGTGCGAGCCCCATCGGCACACCCGACGGCGTCAGGCGCCGGGCGACAGCCTCCAGGACACGCTCGTCGTCTGACCCTGGACGATCGATCTTGTTGATGAAGATCAGCGTCGGGATGCGCAGGCGCTGCAGTGCACGCATCAGGATGCGCGTCTGCGGCTGCACGCCCTCGACAGCCGAGATGACGAGGATCGCCCCGTCGAGGACACCGAGCACCCGCTCGACTTCGGCGATGAAGTCGGGATGCCCAGGGGTGTCGATCAGGTTGACGTGAACGTCGTCGAGCGCGAACGACGTCACCGCGGAGCGAATCGTGATCCCGCGCGCCCGCTCAAGGGCGAGCGAGTCGGTCTGCGTCGTACCGGCGTCAACGCTGCCGACGCGTTGAATGACACCGGCCTCGTAAAGAAGCCGCTCGGTGAGGCTTGTCTTACCGGCGTCTACATGCGCCAGGATCCCAAGGTTGAGCTCTTTCTGCGACACGCGTCATACCCTCCGAATAGGTCGTAAAGCCCTTTTCGATTGACATGAACGCTTGGCGCATCGGATCTCCCTCGGGTTCTGCCTGACAGCGGCTTGCTCTCGCAAGCATACGCGGTCGGCGTGCTCATGACTAGCTGCGTGCGTGTGCTCGTCGTCGGCTTGCTGCGTGGCGGAACGGCCCTGCCGATGCGATGAACAGCGCCACGACGAGCCCGTTCAGCACGACGATCTCCGATTCTTATTGTCAACGCCTGGCGGCGTCAGAGCTCAGCGAAGAGCCTCCTCGAACCGAGGGTCCTCCCGCACGGAGGCGAAATCGTCGTCCCTCCGCGCTTGCTCACGGAACGGCGGGTGCAGCTCGACTGACCGCTGCAGATGCCCGAAGGTCTCGTCGCCGGTCTCGCCGGCCAGCGTCGCGAAGCACGCGTAGTTGTAGTTGAGGCCCGCGTGATCCGGCTTCTTCTCGAGCCCGCCGCGAACCGCCGCGAGGGCGTCGTCATAGCGCTGCTCGCCGTAGGCGGTCATCGACTCGCTGTGGAACGTCCACGCCTCGCCCCAGTCGATCCCCTGGTAGGCCTCGCCGGGCGTCCCGCCGAGGGCGAGGACGGTCCCGTCGCCGGTCGCCTTCCGTCGCGCTTCCGGCCGAACGTAGACGAACGTCCCTGCGGGCGCGTCGAACGTCTCACCGTCGACCTCGAACGTCGCGCTCCCGTCGAGCACGATGTACAGCTCCTCCTGCCCCGACCCGGCCTCGTCGTGCTCACCGATCAGTCTGCCGTCCTCGCCGGGTGTGAAGGCATTGATTCCGAAGGAGTGGATCCCCATGTGCTCGCGCACGGGAATGTCTCTGCCGCGCTTCTCGATCTCGTCCAGGCGCGCGACCTTCCAGTTCGGTTTGGCGTTCATCCGATCACCTCCGTGCATCGCGGGTTGATGCGATCGTCGAAATCGTAACCATGTCGACGGCCTCTCCTGATCTCTCTTCGTCACGAAATCTGTCGGCGCCCGCGTTACCTGACGCCGATGCGCGGGTAGTCGGGAAGGATGCGTCTCTCCTCACGGCTTCAAGACACGACGGCTATTCGAAACACGAAGGTTCCGCGCTGGGTCGGCAATCAGCTGACGACCCAGATTCGCAACCACCATCGACGACGGCTCCGGCGGATCGGCTGGGAGCATGCGTTCGACCCGCCCGCCGGTGGGTGGGCCACCGGCCCGGCGGTCCACGACGGCAACTCGATCGAGATCCTGATCGACGGTGAGCAAGCGCTGCCTCGGATCGCCGCAGCGCTTCGAGGCGCGCAGTCACACGTGCACCTGACCGGGTGGTATCTGACGCCGAGCTTCGCGCTCGAGCGGCAGGGAGAACCGACGATCCTCCGCAACCTGCTGGCGGACCTGGCCGAGCGGGTCGATGTGCGTGTCTTGCTGTGGGCAGGCGCTCCGCTTCCTCTTTTCCGCCCCTCGCGCTCGCAGGTACGCGAGTTGAAGCGAGATCTGACCGCGCACACGCGGATTCAGTGCGCGCTGGATGCGAAGGAACGGCCCCTCCATTGCCACCATGAAAAGACGATCGTGATCGACGACCGCATCGCGTTCGTGGGTGGGATCGACTTGACCTCGGAGGCCGGCGACCGGTTCGACAGCACCGATCACCCCGCGCGCGCATCAATCGGCTGGCACGACGCGTGCGCGATGATCGAGGGACCCGCTGTACAGGACGTCGCCGGTCACTTCCGCCTCCGCTGGCAGGAGATCACGAGCGAGACATTGCCGCCGCCGCCGGCACCGGAGCCCGTCGGCGACACCCAGCTGCAGGTCGTGCGCACCGTTCCGGAGCACGTGTACCGCGGGCTGCCGCGAGGCGACTTCGGGATCCTGGAGTCATACGGCCGCGCGCTCCGATCTGCGCGCCGGCTGATCTACCTCGAGAACCAGTTTCTCTGGTCGTCCGAGATCGAAGCCGTGCTCGTCGACAAGCTCCGCCGGCCACCCCACCCCGACTTCCGCCTGCTCGTCGTTCTTCCGGCACGACCCAACAACGGCAGCGACGACACCCGCGGCATGCTCGGAGAGCTGATCGAGGCGGATGACGACAACGGTCGCTTACTCGCGTGCACGCTCTATGCGCGCTCGGGGAACCTCTTCGACCCGATCTACGTGCACGCGAAGATCGGCATCGTCGACGACGCATGGCTGACGATCGGATCGGCCAACCTGAACGAGCACTCGCTCTTCAACGACACCGAGATGAACGTCGTCACCCATGACGCAGGTGTCGCACGAGCCACCAGGCTGCGTCTGTGGTCGGAGCACCTCGAGCGACCGGCGAGCGCAATCCCTGCGGACACCACCCGCGCGATCGATGAGCTCTGGAAGCCGATCAGCGCGGATCAGCTCCGGCGCCGGGACGCGAGCTTGCCTCTCACCCACCGACTGGTGCGGCTACCGAACGTCTCGCAGCGTTCGGGCCGCGCGCTCGGCCCGCTGAACAGCCTGCTCGTCGACGGCTGACCGGCTAGGCGAGTCCTACTTGAACTTGAAGTGGGCTGTCTGCACGGTGCCGTCCTTGAAGGCGAGCGTCAGCTGCCGGCACGTGCCTGCCCACGACTTGTCGGTCTTCCAGACGTAGGTGTACTGTCCCGACCCGGCCTCGTAGATCAGCCCGCTGGTGCTGTTCGTCAGCGTCTGCTCGATCGGGTCGACCGGCGCGGCCGCGTCGCAGGGGATCGGCGACGAGCTCGGGGAGCCCGCAGCGAAAATGGACAGCCCCTGGTTCCCGTTGAGGCTGAACTTGACGGGAATTGCCTGGCCGGCGTTCGCCTGGTTGAGCGCCGGCAGATTGTCGACCGGCTGGAAGAAGCCGTCGAACTTGTACGTCACCGTGTACGTGGCGGTGGCGGTCGTCGTGTTCCCACTCAGGTCGGTCGAGGTGACGGTGAACGTCTTCTGGCCGAGCGTCGAGGTGTCGACGTTCTGGCCGACCGGCTTGGTGCCGACGCACGATGCGACGCCACCGTCGTCGGAACAGCTGTAGGCGGCCGGCACCAGCTGTCCGAGCGTGAAGACGCCGTGGTCGATCGGCGAGGCGATTGTCACCTGCGGGCCTTGCGCGTCACCGTTCTGCGAGATGAAGAGGAAGCCCTTGTCGGTGGTGTAGCCGACGTTGCCCGCGCCGTCCTCCGCGAGGAACGCGGACTCGAGCTTCGGCACCGTGATCCCCGTCGCGGTGCCGACGTAGAGGTCGCTCGTGCCTTGCTGCGTCAGCGTCACGAACGTCCAGCTGCTGCCGCCCTGCGTGAAGTACGCCCGGACGAGCGGGATCCCGGCCGGATCGCTCGTCCGCGCGAAGAGCGTCGCGGTGCTGCCGTTGACGACGGAGCCGACCTGGGTGAAGAGCGGCGCCGTGAAGTCGGTGCTCGTCGAATAGAGCACCCGCGTGTCGATGCTGTCGACGAGGCGCTGCGTCGTGCCCTCGCGCGTCTGGCCCGGCACGACCACGATCTGGTCGTGGTTCTGGCCGAAGGCGGTCCAGTGGTTGAGAGTCGCGAACGTCGCCGGGAAGGTCACGTCGGTCACCTTCGACTCCGGCTCGTGCGCGGCGAGGTCGATCATCGGGGTCGCGATCAGGGGGTCGACGTTGCCGGCGACGTCATGGGTCTGCAGGGCGTCGATCAGGATGCCGTGTGCACGCTGCGTCCCGACCGCGGTCACTTCCTGGCTGACACGCGGCTCGATCGGCCGGTCCTTCAGGTACTCGACGCCACCGTCGGCCGCTGACCAGTACTTGCCGCGCGGAGTCGAGTGGGCGACAAGCGCGTTCGCGCCGGTGAACGAGAACGACAGCGGCGCGGCGGTGACGTTCGGGGTCGTGGTCGGCGTCGGTGTCAGGAGCGGCGCCGGCGCGGGGTCCGGCCCGGTGCCGATGCGGTAGAACGGCAGGCCGTAGAACGTCGCCTCGGCGAGCGCCTTCTCGGCGTACGGGTCGTAGCTCGCGATCGACGCGAAGTACTGCTGCTTCGCAAGAACCAGCTTGCGCCCGATCGAGCCGTCCGACGCGAGGTTGTGCGCGAACATCGTCATCAGCCGCTCCGAGAGCGCGATCGTGTCGAAGTCGCCGTAGCCGTAGCCGGTGTTCGCGACGTAGACGCCTGCGCCGTTCTGCGCAAGCGCCTGCGCCCAGTCACGCAGCCGCGATGCGGTATCCGTGTTCGTCGGGAACGAGTCGCTGACGTTCAGGCCCGCGTGGCAGCCCATCGTGAAGAGGATCGCGTTGGCGAGTTCGGCCGTGCCGGGAGCACGGTTGTCGGAACGAGCGTGATCGGTGGTAATCGTGCCGGGCGGGCGCGAGTTCCCAGTGGTTGTAGTGCCCGTTCACGGACAGGATCCCGCGCGACGTCGAAGCCGTATCGAAGTACGACTGCACGTCGAGCTTGCGCCATGCGTCGGATGGGCTGATGAACGGCGCGCCGCTCGTCAGCAGCGGGTTCGACGCGTCGATGCTGAGCGCGTTGCCGGCGACTGTGTGGCGCGACGCGAGATCGGTCTTCACCTGCGTCGCCTCGTCGCGCATGAAGTCGTAGCCCGCGACGACGCCGGTTCCCGGATCGAGGATGCCGTTGCTGGCGTCGAAGGCGTCGAGCTGACGTGTGATCTCGGTGGGTGTCTCGACGAGGCGACCGCCGGCCAGCTGCGGCAGGTAGAGCTCGCGGCCGAACCACGGGATCGTCGTGCCGGCGGTGTAGGCGTCGTCGGTGAGTGTGTTGCCGAGGAACTCCGACGCGAAGAGTGCGTTGCCGCGGGTGAGACCGTTGGTCGTGAACAGCAAGTCGCTGACGGCGCTCGCCTCGTTGGCGTCCGTCGTCAGGTCCGAGATGCGCGCCATCGGCATCAGCTCGTCGCCGCCGACGATGGTGACGCTCTCGACGTTCTGCGCGCCGCCCCGGAAGCGAGCGACGACCGCGTTGATCTTCCGCACGACGTCGTTCGCCGCACCGATCGAACAGGGGCTTGCATCCCAGGCCGCCTTCGCGGTGCGGACGGCGGCGTCACCATCGACTTGCAGGACGGCGATCTTGAGGTCGGGATGCGCTGTCACGAAAGCGTTCAGCCGGGTGAGCAGAGTCGTCGCGACCGCCTGGCCGTAGAGACGCGTCGTCGCGCTGTAGTTGAAGAGCATCAGGGAACGCGTGTCCGCGGGGATGCTCGCCGGCAGCGTCCCGTTCGTTCCAGCCGGGAAGGGGAAGACGCGCGCCGGGCACGCAGGCAGTTGCGGCGGCGTGATCACCTTCACGCGCAGCGTGTAGGCGTCGTTGCTGAAGTCGCCGTTGTAGCCGTCGACCACGATCTTGACCGGGCCGTTCTCGTCGCCGGAGAGCGTGACCTGCGCCACCTCCACCCCGTCGCCGCGGGTGTGGCCCGAGGCAGCGATGGTGCTGTTCGGGATCGGGGCGTCCTGCAAGCCCTCGGGCTGCGGGTTGTCGGTCGGGGTATTCAGCGAGTTGCCGTTGTCCGGCAGCGCGCTGTTCGGGATCGGCGAGTTCGGAATCGGGCTGTTCGGGATCGGGCTCGAGAGCAGCGACTGCGAGCTGGGCTTGGTCAGGAAGACGTCGAGGTCGGTGCCCGCCGGCGGCCGCATGAAGACCTGGATCTTCGTGCCGGGAACCATCCCGGTCGTCGAGAGGCTGCGCCAGTCGAGGTCGCCGCTCGTCGCGATGTGACCGATCGCGAGCGTGTTCGGCTGGATCGCCGGAGCGGTCGCGGGATCGCCGTCCGGCTCGTTCGTCTGCGTGACCGTCACCGGGGCCTGCCCGGTCGCGGCGCTCGTCGTGGAACCGACGATCAGCCGGACGATCGAGGTCTGCTCGCCGAGCCGGAAGCCGGCCAGCCCCTGGAAGTCGAGGCGGACGGTCTGGTTGCCGCCGCCGACGCAGCCGGTCGCCTGCGGCAGCACCGACCAGGTCGCCCCGTCGGCGTCCTGCGCGGGATCGGCGACGGCCTTCGCGGCGGCGGCGCCGACCGCGAGTGCGCTCGTGCCGGCCTTGACGAGGAAGCCGTTCGGCAGCACCGCGCGCAGCTTGTACGCCGTGTTGCACGGCACCGGCGCGGTCAGGTGGTAGTGGACGACGTCGCCGGTACCGGCGAACTGCTGGAAGCCCGCGAACGGCCAGGACTCCCACGGCAGGTTCTCGAGCCCGATCAGGCCGACCGAGAACGCGTTGAAGTTGATGTGCCGAGCGGCGAGACGTTCGACCCGATCTTCGGGAACGCCAGGTCGGCGAACGTCGCGGTCGACTTCATCGCACCGGCGGCCGCCGCCTCGCTGAGCGTCTTGCGTCAGACAGACCGCCTGCGAGGTGAACTTCGTGCAGTCGACGACCGCAGGTGGGTTGTAGAGGTCGCCGACGAGGATCGAGCCGATCGCGGTCAGCGAGAGCGACGAGTTCGGAATCGGGCTGTTCGGGATCGGCGAGTTCGGGATCGGGCTATTGGGGATCGGGCTGTTCGGGATCGGCGAGTTCGGGATCGGCGTCACCGGCGGCCCCGGGATCGGTGATGTCGCCGACAGTGAGCAGCCCGAGCCGCGCGATCTGCGTGTCGTCGAGCAGTCCGGCAACGTCGAGGCCGAGCACGGTCGTCGTCGCCACATTGAAGTCCGTGCAGGCAGCGGGCTTGCCGACGGCCGCGCACCATGCGTCCTGCGTGAACGGCGGAATCCACTTCAGCTTGGTGGCGCCGAAGAGGAACGAGACGAACCGCGCGCCGCGCAGCAGGGTGTTCTGCAGCTGCAACTGACCGAGCTTCAAGTTGTTGAACCGCGTCAGCGCGTCCGTGTCCCGGTAGAGGTCGAGCAGCGTCAGGCCCGTCACCGGCACGCCTGCCTTCGGGTCCGGGGAGACGAAGATCGAGTTCCAGTCGACCGGGATCGACGAGAGCAGCACGCTGTCGAGGAGCGCCGGCGGAATGCCGTCGAGGCCCGAGTTCGGGATCGGCGAGTTCGGGATCGGGCTGTTCGGGATCGGCGAGTTCGGGATCGGGCTGTTCGGGATCGGCGAGTTCGGGATCGGCGCCGCGCCGACCGCGGAGTTCGGAATCGGGCTGTTCGGGATCGGCGAGAACGCGAACGAGCCGAGCAGCGCCGGCGGCACCGAACTGAGCGGCACGTTCGCTGCACCCGCCGGCACCGACGGCTCGTCGGAGGTGAGGCCCAGGCCGACGAGCGTTTCAGCGCTCGTGACCGAGAGGCAGGCGGAGAACTCCGAGGTGCTGCCGTTCGCGTCGGTCGCCGTTGCCGTGATCGACTGGTCGCTGTTCAGCCCCACCACGCCGGGGCCGGTCAGCGTGGCCGAGAAGGCGCCGGCGGCGGCGCCGAGCTTCACGACACGGCTGCCGAGGTAGGTGGCGCCTTCGACGTTGCTGCCCGCGACACAGCTGCCCGTGGTCGCGAAGAACTCGATCGTGTACGCGGAGTTCGGCTTCGAGCCGAGGCCGTATGTGACGTCGAGCGACGCGCCGTCCGCCGACGCACCGGTGAGCACCGGGAAGTTCTGCAGGTCGTTCGCGCCCGTGTCGGCGTCCAGGACGTCGTCCGGGGTGACGCCACTCGGGCCGAGGTCGATCCCGAGGCCCTGGTTCCCGTAGATCGAGTTCTGGGTGATCGTGTTGCCGACACCGCTGTGCACCGCGACGCCCGTGTCCGAGGCGAAGTTGTCGTGGATGCTGTTGCCGGGGCCGATCGCGTTGTGGTCGCCGTCGATGCTGATGCCCTCGCCGTTGTCACTCACGATGTTCCCGGTGACTGTCGTGCGGTCGGCGTTGGAGACGATGATCCCTTCGAGCGCGTTGAAGCTGATCGTGTTGTCGCTGACCAGCACGTTCTGCGGCCGCTTGCCGACGCCCGTCTGCTGAACGTCGATGCCCTCGTTCAGGTTCCCCTGGTTGCCGCCCTTCCGGTCGACGCCGATGAAGTTCCGCACGACGATCAGGCCGCTCGAGTTGGCGAGCGCGAGCCCGCTCTCGCCGTTCCCGACGACGTTGTCCGCGATGATCACGCCGTCGGCGTGGTTGACGCCGACCGACCACGCGCCCGAGCCGTGGAGCGCCGTCGTGCCGTCCTGGCCGACACCGACGTTGTTGAAGCGGATCTCCGAGTTGTCCGGCACTCCGGCGATGCCCTGGATGTCGATGCCGTTCCCCGAGCCGTCGACGACGTTGCCCTCGGCTGCCGACTTGCCGCCGATCACCGTGTGCAACGCGCCGTTGATCGTCTGGATGCCGACGTCGTTCGGCAGAGAGACGTTCCCGGTCGCGTTCGTGCCGACGAGGTTGGCCGAGACGACGTTGTCGTGCGCGCCGCGCGGAGCCGTCGATCAGGATCCCGTTGGTCTTGTTCCCGGAGACGAGGTTGCCGGCGCCGACGCCGCCGATCGTGTTGCCGCTGCCGGTGACGACGATCCCCTGGTCGTTCTGAGGCAAGCTCGCCTCGAGGCCGTCGTACGTCGTGCCGACGAAGTTCTGCGCGATCGTGTTGCCGCTCGACTGGACGACGATCCCAGCGGACGCCGGTCCCGGCGGGCCTTCGATGGTGACTGTGCGGAAGCCGGTCAGCGCCAGTCCGCGGATCGTCGAGCCGTCCGACCCGGCGGCGAGCACGAGGCCGTTGCCGCCGATCCCGCCGCCGTCGACGCGTGATGCCCCTCGTCCCCGGCGCAGGCGGTCTGCGGTGGTGCCGTCGATCTCGACCGGCGCTGTGATCGCCGGCAGCTGGGCCAGGGTCGTCGTGATCGTGACCGGGCCGTCCGACGGGATCGCGAACACGATCCTGCCGCCGCCACCCAGGTCGTTCGCGGCGTTGATCGCCTCGCGCAGCGTGCAGTCGGCCGCGTTGCAAAGCGCCGTCGTCGTGGTCGGCGCTCGTGTTGACGACGATCGGGGCGGAGAGCGCGACCGCGTAGATCGCAGCGTTGTCGCAGCGGAACGACGGGCAGTTGTCGGCGGTCTCGATCCACGAGACGTGCAGCTTCTGGCCGCTCGAGCCCGCCGCGTAGGTGAGCGTGTAGATCCCCGAGCGGATGTCGACCGCAGCGGGCAGGGTGTTGACGTAGTCGGCCGCGGAGCCGTCGCTCAGCGACGCGGTCAGCTGGCCGGCGGCCCGGTTCGTGGCCACGTAGACCTTCAGCGTCCGGAAAGCGGTGCCGGCCGGCACGTCGAACGAGAAGCCCTTCCCGAGGGTCGAGACGTCGGCGCCGAGCGGTGCCGGCGGCGGCCCGCCGTTGTGCTGGAGCCCGGCCCGCACCCCGCTCGCCGAGCCGGTCGGCGCGCCGTTCGTCCAGCTGAACGCGTACGGCCCGGCGAACTGGCCGATCCCGCGCAGCGGCGCGCTCGGCGCCGGGTCGATGTTGGTCAGCGTGCCGATTGCCTTGCCGCCCAGCTTCCGGACGTCGGGCGTCAGCGTCGTACTCGTGCCTCCGCCGGCGTAGCCCCAGATCGCCCAGTCGATCGCCCCGGCGCTCGTCAGGTCGACGGCGGGCGCCGGATCGAGGGCGACGCTGCCGGAGAGCGTGCCGCCGAGCGCGGCCGGCACGAGCGCCAGCGCGCCGAGCGCGGCAAGCACGCAGAGCAGACTTCGTCTCACGACCCCGCCACAGTGATCGACCCTCAAGGCTCCCTCCCCGGGACCCGCACATCCAGATTGTCGTTGAGTTATCCCCCTCTTCCGGAACGCTGTCAATAGAGGCACAATCGGCACATGGCCGCCTTACCCGACGAAAGTCACATCGCTATGGACTTCACGCCGTATGTTCCGCGGCTCGTGATCGAGTGGCTCGCCGAGAATCCGGATCGCGAATGGCGTGAGGTCGACGGGACGATGGCCTTCGTCGACATCTCCGGCTTCACGGCGATGTCCGAGAAGCTCGCGACGCAGGGCAAGGCAGGCGCCGAGCAGGTGACCGAGGTGATGAACACGACCTTCGACGCCCTGCTCCGGGTCGCGTACGACTACGGCGGCGGCCTGCTCAAGTTCGGCGGAGACGCATTGCTCGTCTTCTTCGACGACGAGGGCCACGAGCGGCGCGCGGCGCGCGCAGCGTTCGAGATGCGGAAGACGCTGCGCTCGATCGGACGCCCGAAGACGACCGCCGGGACCGTGACACTGAAGATGCATGCCGGCCTCAATTCCGGCCGCTTCCTCTTCACGCTCGCCGGGGCCGAGCATCGCGAGCTGATCGTCAGTGGGCCTGCCGCAACGACCACGGTCGAGATGGAGGCAGCCTCGGAGGCAGGCGAGATCCTGCTCGGCCCTGACACAGCGGCCGCCCAGCCCGCAGAGGTGCTCGGAGAAGAGCGAGCGGGCGGCTTCCTCCTCGCGGCCGCCCCGGAAGCCGAGCAGGGGCTGAAGCCGCTGCCGCCCGTCGACGGGCTCGAGCTCGGGGAATGCGTGCCGCAGCTCGTCCGCGACCACGTGAGCTCGGGCCAGGCGGAGCCCGAGCACCGGATGGCCGCCGTGGCGTTCCTCCGCCTTTCCGGCACCGACGCGCTGGTGCTGCGCGACGGCCCGGAGGTAGCCGCAGCCGCGGTCGCCGAGGTCGTGGAGGCGGTACAGGCCGCTGCCGCGGAGCACGACGTCTGCTTCCTCGAGAGCGACATCGAGCAGGACGGGGCGCGGATCGTGCTCGTCGCCGGAGCGCCGCGCGTCTCCGAGCACGACGTCGAGCGGCTCCTGCGCACGGTGCGCGGCGCCATGGACGCGACCGCCGCCCTGCAGCTGTCGGTCGGGGTCAGCCGCGGCCGCGTCTTCGCCGGCGAAGTCGGAGCGCCGTTCCGGCGGACGTACACGATCCTCGGCGGTACCGCCGCCCTCGCTGCGCGCCTGATGGCGAAGGCCGGGCCGGGACAGATCTTCGTCCCCGAGCAGCTGCTCGCGCTGTCGGCGACGACGTTCGAGGTCGAGCACGTCGCGCCGCTGCAGGTGAAGGGAATCGCCGAGCCGGTCCGCGCGGTCGCGCTCGGCGCGATCCAGAGCGCGCCGCCGGAAGCCGACGCAGGAAGGATCCCGCACGCCGCTGATCGGCAGGCAGCGCGAGATCGCAGTCCTGACAGCCGCCCTCGCTCCCGTGCGGCTCGGCTTCGGGACGATGCTGGAGCTCGTCGGGGAAGCCGGCCTCGGCAAGACGCGACTGCTGCAGGAGCTGCGCGCGAACGCCGACGACCTGCGCGTGATCGGCGCCCGCTGCGACGAGTACGAGAGCTCGACGCCGTACTACGCCTTCCGCAGCCTGCTCAGCCCACTGATCGGCGAGCTCGACGGCACTCCGGCCGAGAACACGGCGGCACTGCGCACGCTGGTGGACGAGGTGGCGCCCGGGCTCGTGCCGTGGATCCCGCTGCTCGCGCTACCGCTCGACGTCGAGGTGCTGCCGACGCCGGAGGTGCTCGAGCTCCAGCCCGCATTCCGGCGGGCACGGCTGCACGGTGTCGTCGAGGAGTTCCTGCGGTCGCTGCTGCCCGATCCGACGCTGCTGCTGATCGAAGACGTGCACTGGATCGACGAGGCGTCGTCCGAGCTGCTGCGCCACCTCGGCTCGACGAACGCGACGCGGCCGTGGGCGATCTGCTGCGCCCGGCGCCCAGGCGACGACGGCTTTGTCGCCGCCAACGGCGTGCCGCCGGTCGCCGCGATGACGATTCTGCTCGAGCCGCTGCACGACGACGAGGCGGCGGAGCTCGTGCGCGCGGCGGCAGGCGACCGGCTCGACGAGCCCGCCGTCGCCGAGCTCGTCCGCCGCGCAGGCGGCAACCCGCTCTTCCTGCAGGAGCTCGTCAGCGCGGCCGGCAGCGAAGGCACGACCGAGCTGCCCGACACGGTCGACGCGGTCGTGGGCACACGCATCGACCGCCTCGCGCCTCGGGAGCGCGCTCTGCTGCGCTGGGCCTCCGTGCTCGGCATCGTCTTCGACGGCGACGTGATCGACGACGTCCTCGCCGCCGAAACGGCCGCGCCGGAGCCGGAGCTCTGGGAGCAGCTGTCCGAGTTCATCGAGCGCAACCCGTACGTGGCGGGTGGGTTCCGCTTCCGGCACGCGCTGATCAGGGACGCCGCGTACGAGGGTTTGTCGTTCCGACGGCGCCGTGAGCTGCATCAGCGCGTCGGCGAGGTCTACGAACGCCGCCACGCCGACTCGCCCGACGAGGTCAGCGAGCTTCTCTCACTGCACTTCTCGCTCGCCAAGGACCTCGAGCGGACGTGGCGGTACTCCCTCCTCGCAGGCGAGCGCGCCAAGGAGAAGTTCGCGAACGTCGAGGCCGCCGAGTTCTACCGCCGTGCGCTCGAGGTGGCCCGGCCGCTCGAGATCGAGCCGGCAGCACAGGCCACCGTCTGGAAGACACTGGCGGATGTCTGCACCCTCTCGGGACGGCTCGAAGAGGCGCAAGCCGCCCTCGCCAGCGCGCGCAGCCTCGCACCGTCGTCCGAGCTGGCGGCCCTGATGCTCGAAGAGGGGCTGCTGCGCGAGGAGCAGGGCGCGTACAGCGAGGCGCTGCGCTGGTACACCCGCGGCGAGAAGGCGCTGCCGGCGATGGACGACGACGTCGCGCGCGGACGGCTGCAGATCGCACTGATGCGGGCGCGGGCGCAGGCACGGTTCCGTCAGGGCCGCTACGCGGAGTCGCTCGACCTCGCGGGACAGGTGATCGAGCGGGCCGCCGACCTGGACGACCTCGGCGACCTCGCGCACGCGTACTACCTCAGCCACGTCATCCACACGCTGCGCGGGGATCCCGAGCGCCATGCGTTCCGTGGGCTTGCGCTGCCGATCTTCGAGGAGATCGGCGATCTCGTCGGCCAGGCCAGCGTGCTCAACAACCTCGGGATCGAGGCGTACTACGAAGGTCGCTGGGACGAGGCACGCGATCTCTACGAGCGCAGCCGGAACCTGCGCGAGCGAATCGGCGACGTGATCAACGTCGCAACGACGACCAACAACATCGGCGAGATCGAGCTCGACCAGGGTCGCTACGCCGACGCCGAGGCGCGCTTCCGGGACGCGCTTCGCATCGCCGACTCCGCCGGCCATCGGCTGATCTCGGCCGTCTCGCGCGGGAATCTCAGCCGCCTCGCCGCGCGCTCCGGCCGCTACACCGACGCCGACGAGCTGCTCACCGGCGCCCTGGCGACACTCGACGCGATCGGCTCAGGCCCGTTCCTGCTCGAGTTCCAGGCGCGGCGCGCGGAGTTGCTGACCCTGAGCGGCGCCGACCCCGCCGAGGCAGGAAGGCTGGCAGAGGAGACGCTCGCGCTCGGTGTGGGACAGGGCTTGCCGCCTGCCGTTCAGGCGCTGCTGGAACGCATCCGCGGCACCTGTTTCGCACGGCGGGAGGACCTGCCCGAGGCGCAGAAGGCGCTGCAGCGCGCGCTCGAGATCGCCGAGAGCGCGCAGGCCGACTACGAATCCGCCCTCGCGCTGCGGGCCATCGCCTGGCTCGACGGGACGAGAACCGACGAGGCCGCGACCGCGATCTTCGCGCGGCTCGGCGTCGACGAGAGCGCTCTCCCGCAGCTCTGACGGAGAGCCGGACCTACGGCCAGTAGGCGCGGCGACGGGAAGCTCATAGGATCGAGTACGAGTCCCGATCCGAAAACGAGGTGCAGGGCGTGCCGATCATCCAGCAATGCACTGATCCCGATTGCACGATCCTGACGATGGGCGATCTTTGCCTCGACCACGAGCACGCCGCCCGTGTCGCTCACCCGAATTCGCGCCTCACGGGCGTGACAGCCGCCGACCGCGAGGCGCCCGGAGAGGCGTAACGGGGGCCGGACCGCTCGCCGAGGCGTCGCCGCGGGAGCGAACCGCGAACAAGCTGTCGAGCGCGAGGACGACCGCGCCCGTCGTCAGCCCCGCGACGACCGCTGCGTAGGTCGAGTCGAGCACGACCAGGAAGACCGCAGCCGCAGCGACCACGCTCACCAACTCGAGCACGATCCAGAGGGCTCGCCGTCGCCGGGGTGGAGGCGTCGACGAGGGGCCGGCGACCGCGGGCGGGCTCGTCGCGATGCGACGCGCACGTTCTTCGGCCTCGCTCCTCAGCCGCTGCTGCCGCTCGACCTCGTCGAGCGCCAGCACCAGCTCCGAGCGGAGCCGTGCCACGGCCTGCGACTCGCGCGGCTCCTCAGCGGGGGCGACGCGAAGGACCGGCGCTTCGTCCGGCTCGTCGGCGACCGCCGCGAGGGCGATCGCGGGCCGCGTGAGGACGCGCTCGTACCAGACCTCCGGCTGCGACTCGTCGAGCGTCCAGCCGGAGGCGACGAGCTCGTCGGTGAGCGCGTCGAGGGCGCGGCGCGCCTCGTCGGTGGGCTCTGGCGGAGCGCTCCCGGGCCACCGCCAGGACGGCGACTCGGCGACCACCTCCGGTTGGCGCGCCTCCGACTCGAGCACCGCGACGAATCGGCCCTTGACGTAGCCCTTCCACCAGGCGATCCGGCACGTCTCGGTGATCAGTCCCGCGTTCATCTGCAGGTGACTGCCGTCCGGTGCTGGCGCGCGTGGAACACGGTCTGTGCGACGTGCGGCGACCGGAAGCGTACGACGAGCACGCGCTCGTCGCCCGCGACCGTGGCGTACGAGCCGGCCGTCGGCGAGGTCGGCAGGCACTCGATCATCACCGCGCCCGACCGGCGCGCAACGGCGCAGCGCGTCGCGGTACCAGCGACCCGCACCGTGTCGCCGACGTGCAAGACCCGGTCTGCAGGCTTCATCCGAGCGGCACCGGCCGAGGCGAACCATGCCGCCGCAACACCCGCGAGAACGACAGCGGCGGCGACGACGCGACGACGGTTCATGGCAGACCTCCGGGTTTGTGAGTTGCTGATGGTTGTCACCGGCTTTGCAGGCGCGCGATCCTCGAACGCACAGCGACCAGCACCAGATTCGCGCCCACGAGCAGCGTCAGCAGTAGGGCGTTCAGGAACTTCCACGGCTGATCGCTCTCCACGGCGCCGCCGAGCACACCGCTGAGACGTGGGAGGTGAAAGCCCGGTAGGCGTCTGGCTTCGCGGCCGCGGTGACCATGCCCGCTCGCGGCGAGCGCCACCGGCACCCGGTGGCGCAGCTCCCGCGATCGAGCCGAGCTCCGAGGCTCCCGGCGTTGCGTCACCGGGACAGGGAAGGATCCGGAAGCGCGGGAACGGCAGTCGCGCGAGATCGAGGCAGGCCGCGAGCCCGTTCGTCGACCGCGCCGCTCCCGCGAGTCCGACGGCGGCCAGGGCCATCAAGGCGGCGAGCACGCCGGCGACCGGCGCGCTGCGGCGGACGAACCCCGGTGAGGCGGGCGCCGCCTCCGCCACCGGCTGAGTCTGCGCCACCGGCTGAGCCTCCGACGCGGGCTGCGCGGTCAGACGAGTCGTCGCGAGCGCCAATGCGAGCGGCGACAGGAGCGCTGTCGCGGCGCGGAGCGCCGGCGCGCGCGCAGTCGTCAGAGGACCACCGTCACCAGCGGCACGCGCGAGTGACGACGAAATGCTCGCAGCATCGAGAGTCGACGACAGAAGCGGGGCTGCAAGCCCGGAGCTCGGGACCGGGCCGGCAACCGACGGCAGTGGCGCGGCTTCCCGCGGGAGACGATGGCCGCACGGGCACGCTCGAGCGCAGCGACTGCGTCGCGGCGGTAGCCGTGGCTGTTGCAGCCGCGACCGGCGCCGAGACCGCGCGTTTCGCCGCCGCCGCCGTCGTGGCGGCAACCGTCACGGACGGCAGAGTTGCGGTCGTCTTCACCGGGATCGGGACCGTCGCCGCAACGGTCGTCGCCGGTGTGCGCACCGTGACGGTCGGCGTCGAGACGGTCGGCGTCGAGACGGTCGGCGTCGTGACCGTCGGCGTCGAGACCGTCGGCGTCGAGATCGTCGTGGGCGTCGAGATCGTCGTCGGCGTCGAGATGGTTGGCGTAGAGATCGTCGGCGTCGTGACCGTCGTGATCGGCGTCGACACGGTTGGCAGCGCCGTGGTGATCAGGTCGGCAGGAAGACCGCCGCCGAGGGCCGCGCCCGCGAGTGCACCCGCGGCGAAACCGACCACCGCTAGCCCGTACCACGCCTTGCGCCGCAGATCGCCCATCTCTGTACCTCCTCGGAGCACGCGAAAGCATTTCTTCGGCCCGCTCCGATACCGACACCCCTACAACGAGGCAACCGGCGAAATGGGTACGGCTCGGTGCCGCGCTGCCTAGCTCGGGGTGAAGCGGCGGACGAACGCCAGCGCCGTGTCCGCGACCTCACGCCAGCCGCTGTCGATCGTCAGCGCGTGGCCGCGGTTCGGCAACTCGACGATCTCCGTCACGGCCTCATTGCGAGACTGCTTCTTGTAGGACGCGTTCGCGATCGACCAGGGAACGGTGTTGTCCTTCTCCCCCGAGATGATCAGCAGCGGGCCCCGCTCCGGATTCTTCGTGTCGACCTTGGCCTCGGTCCACGGATTCAGGTTCGCCGACGCGGCCTGGAAGAGCGGCGCTCCGGGAGCCGGCACGGCGTACGTCTCGTAGAGCTCCTTGGCTTCGTCTTCGCTGACCGCATTCGCGAACCCGAAGCGGAACTGGTCGAACGTGAGCGGCACCGCGCGGTGGCGGTTCGCGGGGTTGCTGAGCACCGGCGCCGCCGACTTGAGCGCCGAGATCGGCAGCGGCAGAACGCCGCGGAACGGCGCGGGGTCGATCGCAACCGACACGGCGGACAGCCCACGACCGGCGATCATCTGCGTCAGGAGGCCGCCGAACGAATGACCGATCACGGCCGGCTTCTTGTCGAGCTTGCCGATCACGTCGGCGAAGTGGTCGGCGACCTGGCCGACGGTCTTGCGCGCGAAGACCTCTGGATGCTCGTTCGCATCGGCGACCGTGTCGGGATCGTCCGGCCACTTCGGCGTCAGTGCGGTGTAGCCCGCCTCTTCGAACACCTTCGCCCACCGGTCCCAGCTGCTCGGCAGCAGCCAGAGGCCGTGCACGAAGACGACCGGCATCAGCCCCGTCGCGTTCGCCTCGTCGACCTGCTGTTCGTCGGAACTGATTGCAGTTGTCATCACACACCTCGCGCTCGAGAGTTCCCCTGCAGACCATCATCGCTGAAGCGGCGATCGCGGCGAGTTACTTCGAGCGCGTCATGACTCGAGGGTCGCCACTTGTCCGGGGTGCAGCGCATTCCAGGTGACGACGTAGCCGCTCAGCTCGCGCCGTTCGTGCAACTCGGAGTTGGCGCCCGGCACCGAGGCGGTGACGGTGGTGCCTTCCGCATTCAGCACCGCGACGTGGACGGCACGGAGGAACGCACAGAAGTCATCCGTGTCGGCCTGGCACCGCAGTGAAATCGTGAGCACACAACTTCATCGTGCGACGTACCGGTTGACCCCTTCCCTCGTTCGTGGTTCACAGCGCCCGTTCACAGGCACTCATACGACTTTCATTCGTTCGGGCCGGTCACGAGCGACGAGCTCGAGCGCCGCGACGGCGCCGACGACGACAACCGCCGGCGACTCGAGGTGCGTCGACGCCGCTTGCGATCGAGCCCAGGGTGGCGACGACGACCTGCGAATCCGGCAGCGAGAGCTTCGAGATGACGGCGGCCGGCTCGTCGAACGGCCTGCCGTGCAGGATCAGCTGGCCGGCGATCCGCTCGAGACGCCGGAGCCCCATGAAGATGATCAGCGTGCCGGGCGTCGCGGCAAGCCGCCCGTAGTCGAGCTCGCCTCCGTCTCCCGCCGTGCCCGTGACGACAGTCACCTGAGCCGAGATGCCGCGGTGCGTGAGCGGGATCCCCGCGAGCGCCGGGAGCGCGGTCAGCGTCGACAGACCGGGCACGACCTCGAACTCGACCCCAGCCTCGGCGAGCGCGGCGGCCTCCTCCCCGCCCCGGCCGAAGACGAACGGATCGCCACCTTTGAGGCGGACGACCGCGAGCCCACGCGCGCCCTCCCGGACGAGCACCTCGTTCACCTGTCGTTGCGTCAGCTCGTCGCGGGCGATCAATTCGGCCTCCGCGGCCCTGGCGACGAGCTCGGGCGAGACGAGCCGGTCGTACACGAGTACCTCTGCCGCCTCGACGAGCTCGAGACCGCGCACCGTGATCAGTCCCGGATCGCCCGGGCCGGCACCGACGATCGCGACGCTCATGGCAGCACCTCTGCGACGAGCGATTCGAAGAAGTCACGGCGAGCGTCGTAGGTCGGCAGCTCGCGTTTCGCCCACGGCCGCAGCGCGCGCAGCCGGCGCGCGAGCTCTGCGTGCTCGGGGCCGACGAGGCCCGCGATGTCGGAGCGAATGCGTTGCGCGAGCGCCGGCGACGCGCCGCCGGTCGAGACACCGACGACGATCGGGTCGCGGCGCACGATCGCCGGGAGGATGAAGCTGCAGAGCTCCGGGTCGTCGGCGACGTTGCAGAGCGTGGATTCCTCGGCTGCAGCACGCGACACCGCTGCGTTCACCTCGCGATCGTCCGTCGCTGCGATCACCAGCAGGCGACCGTCGACGTCCGCGCGCTCGAATTCCCTCCGCTCGATCCGCACCGGCAGACGGCGAAGCTGATCGTCGACGTGCGGCGCGACGACGGTGACGCGCGCCTCGCAGTCGAGGAGCCCGTGCACCTTCTCGGTCGCGACCCGGCCGCCGCCGACGACGAGACAGTCGCGTCCACGCAGATCGAGGCACGCCATGAAGTAGCGCGTGTCGCTCACGTCGCGAGGCTCGTCAGGCGAGCACCGGTCGCGTCCAGGCGAACCGCGGCCTGAACCCCGTCTGCCTCGATCGCGAGGCTGAAGGCACCGGGAGCGACGGCCGTGATCTTCACTGCCTCGATCCGCGCGCCGGCGAGTGCCTGCAGCGCGGCCGAGACATCGCGGGCGGTGTCTGTGCGCAGCCGGCCGCGCGGCAGCTTCCTGAGCGTCGACAACGCAGCCTGCTCGCCGCCGGGGCCGTAGTAGGCGCGGATCCGGCCTGTCTGCAATCCGAGCTCGAGCACCGACTCGAGCAGCTCGGCGGCCTCTCCACCCACCTCGCCGTCGTCGACGGCGGCGACGAGCTCCGCGAGCCGCCCACGCATCGTCTCGTCGCGCGCCATCGCCTGGACGGTCTGCGCCTCGGCGAGCGCGACCTCGCGCGCTTCGCCCTTCAACGCGAGCACGTCACTCATCCTCGCCGCCGATCAGCGCGCGCAGCTCGTGCTCGAGACCGCCCGTCTCGATCGCGCAGTGGATGCCGCACTCCTTCGGCGCGTTCGTCTCCCACCACCACCGACCCGCGCGCAGGTCTTCACCCGCCTGCGTCGGCCGCGTGCACGGCGCGCAGCCGATCGAGGTGTAGCCCTTGTCGTAGAGCGAGTTGTAGGGAAGGTCGTGCTCGCGCACGTACTCCCAGACGTCTTCCTCCGACCATTCCGCGAGCGGGTTCAGCTTCACGATCGCGCCGTGGTCATGGTCGATCTCGACCTTGCGGATGTCGCTGCGCGTCGCCCACTGGTCGCGCCGCAGGCCGGTGATCCACGCGTCGAGCCCCGCGAGGTGTCGCTGCAGCGGCAGCACCTTTCGCACCTGGCAGCAGAGCAGGCGATTCTCGACGCTCTTGTAGAAGAGGTTCGGCCCGTGCTTGCCGACCATCGCGTTCACGGGCTGCGCGGCCGGCGAGAGGAGATCGAGCTGCAGCCCCGGGTAGCGGTCACGCATCTGCTCGATCAGCTCGAAGGTCTCACCCGGCAACCGCCCCGTGTCGACGCTGAACATGCGGATCGTGGGATCGATCGCGTACGCCATGTGCAGGAGCACCGCTCCATCCGTCTGGAACGCGGTCGAGATCGAGAGCGACGGCGAGAACCGCTCGATCGCCCACTCGAGCACGACCTCCGGCTCTTCTCCCTCGAACTCGACGGCGAGCTCCCCCGCCTCGAGATCGTCCAACAGCTCGACACTCATGCCTTCTCCTTTGCCTTTGCGGGCTCGCGACCGGCCAGGCGACCGAGCTCGTCGTCGGTCAGCCGGTCGCAGAACATCCGGAACGTCTCGCCGTCTCCGCGCGCGCCGACCCAGCCGCCGACGAGTCCGACGACGGCGTCGTCGAGCTCCTCCGTCGGCACGCGCTTGAAGACGGCGCGTGCGATCGCGGCGGGACGGTCGAGGCTGCCGCGCAGGTAGACGTCGTAGGCCTGCCGGCGCTTGCCTTCGGCATCGCGCACGGTCGTTCCCTGGAAGCCGATCTCGCCGACCCAGTGATGTGCGCACGCGTGGGGGCAGCCGTCGAGGTTCATGCGCAGCCCGTCCGCGTCCTTGCCGAACCGCGTCTCGAGCAGCTGCACCAACCCGTCCATGCGGGTCTTGGTCTCGGTGACCGAGAAGTTGCAATGGGGCTCACCGGTGCACGCGACCGCGTCGCCGCGCAGCGCACCGGCATCGAGAGGCAGGTCGATCGCAGCGAGTGTCGCGATCACGTCGTCCAACCGGTCCGGCGCGACGTTCGTCAGCACGAGGTTCTGCTGGCGGGTCAGGCGCACATCGCCGTCGAGACTCTCGGCGAGGTCCGCGAGCGCGATCATCTGGTCGCCGCTGATCAGGCCGAGGTGCACCGGCACGCCGACGTAGTGCCGGCCGTCGGCCTGCTCGTGAACACCGAGGTGGTTGCGCGCGGGCGGCAACTGCGGCAGCGCGAAGTCCTCGAACGCGCGACCCAGACGGCTCTCGATCCGCGCGCGCAGTCCTTCCGGCCCGATGTCGTCGATCATGAACTTGAGCCGTGACTTGACGCGAGAGACGCGGTAACGCAGGTCCTCACGCCACTCGTCGAGGATCGCCGCGAGCACCGCGACCGCATCCTCTTGCGCGACCCAGATCCCGAGGTCCTTGGCGATCCGCGGCACCGACGAGAGACCGCCGCCGACCAGCACCCCGAAGCCTGGGCGGCCGTCGCGAATCGCTCCGATCAGGGAGATGCAGTTGATCTCCGGCGCCGAGCAGGCATCCGGGCACGCCGTGACGGCGATCTTGAGCTTGCGCGGCAGATCGGAGTAGTCGGGGTTGCCATAGAAGAACGCCGCGGCCTCGTCGAGCACCGGGGTCGGGTCGAAGAGCTCGTCGTGCGCAAGGCCGCCGAGGGGACAACCGGTGATGTTCCGCACCGTGTCGCCGCACGCACCGGCGGAGGTAAGCCCGGCCCCGTGGAGGTGCTCGAAGACGGCGGGCAACGCGCCGAGCTCGATGAAATGCAACTGCACGTTCTGCCGCGTCGAGAGCTCGCCTTCGCCGCGCCCGTGACGGTTCGAGATCTCACCGATCGCGCGCAGCTGCGCGGGTGAGGTGATCCCGCCGGGGATCTTGACCCGCAGCATGAACGTCCCGATCTTCGGCTTGTCGTGGTAGAGGCCCCACCACTTGAGGCGAACGATGTCCTCTTCGTCGACCTGCTCGTACCCGGCCGCGATCAGCGCGGGCAGCTCATCGAGCATCCCGAGCGGGCTCTTCTCGCGCTTCAGCCGCTCGACGGAATTCCGCTTGAGCACCAGTTCGAGGGTAGGGGCTTCTGTGGCCTTGGCTGCCATGCGGACGCTGCGCTTTCGGAGAGGGTCGCAGCCCGCTTCAGCCGGCGATCAGCCGGAGCGGGCAACACATGCAAATCGATGCGTGGGCGATCAAGACGCAGAACCTACCAGTATTACTTCAAAAAGTAAAGTCATGCTCGGGACGCCCACCACGCGCGGTAGGTGTCCGCGAGAAAGGCGTTCACCGCGTCGTCGTCAGCGTGCTCCGGCAGCGGCGACGACTGGACGAGCGCCTCGAGCCTGCTCCGCAGCTCGTCGGCTTCCGCGAGCACCTCGTCGAACGGGACGCTGCCGGTTCGCACCGCAAGGATCCGGTTCCGCTCCTGTTCGCGCATCGGCAGCGTCAACGCCCCCGTCTCGAGGAACTCGATCCCCTGGTAGCCGAGCCGCAGCACGTGGCCGGCGTACTTCGTATCGAAGCCGTACTGCTCGATCAGCTCGGGACGGTTGACGCGCATCTGCCCGCGCTCGCCGGTCATCCGGTCACGCTGACGCTCCATGTAGCCGAGGTACGCGCGTCCCGCCCGCCTCGACGCGAACCACGCCTTGTTCGCCCGCAGCTGCCGCCCCGGCTCCTCGACGATCTCGCACTGCGCCTCGGGCACGTGCAGGAGGAGCATCACGGTCGGGTTGCCGGCGAGCGCCAGACGACACCACTTCCGCAGTGAATAGACGGTCCGGTCGATGTCACCCGGCCCTGAACGCGCACCTTCCGGCTGGGTGCGGTACACCCACTGCTCGAAGCGGCGCAGTCCGGCGACGTACTCGGGCGGCTCGATGCAGATGCCCATCTCGTCGCGATCGTCCGCGCTGTCGACCGTGACGCCGTGCACCGTCGACCCGACGAGGCCGAGCAGGACGATGTTCGGCTCGGCGACGGTACGGTGGTCGGCGTCGTCGACGTTGGGCGCCGTCATGGCCCGAGCGTATCGGCCGCTCTCTTCGCCGTCGTCGACCGGCGTGACGTCGTCGTGCACGACTGCGAGACCGTCCGCAGCAGGTCAGCGTTCGCGCTAGGTCGGCTTGCGGTCGATCAGAACGCGCAGCGCGCCGAGTCCCGGCGTCAATTGCATCGTCGCGCCGAGGCCGAACAACACCTGCTTGAGCGCCGCGAGGTCTCCCTCCTCGACGTCGACCGTGAAGTCGTCGACGAAGGCGTTCGAGATCGCCACCGACAACGACAGGCCGTCGCGACTCGCTCGCCCCACGCCCATCCGCCACAGGCGCTGCACGAGCGTGCGGCCGTCGGCGTTCGTCAACTCGGCTTGATCGCCGTTTGCGAATCGGAGCAGGAGTGCCACCTTCCTACACTCGCACGCCGAACCCGTTGTCTCGACGTGGCGGCGGTGTGAATCGCGTAGGAACGCCAGAGGCGGCCGCGGCGCGGCAAGCCGCGTGCCGACGATCGCCTCGAGGTTCCCGTCCGCGTTACTCCGGGTCGACGCCGGCGCGATCCAGATCGCCGGCGACCGCGAGCATGAGCACGATGACGCCGAATGCGCAGCGCCGCTGCCGGTGTGACCCGCCGAGCATGCCTCGAGGGTGACGTCGCGATCGCGCGCTGAAAACTCATTCGCCGAATCGCGAAGCCGCGGCACTACGGGCGCGGCTACCCTGCCGCCGTGTCAAGGCTCCTCCCGGCCGTCGCTGCCGCTCTGCTCGCCATCGTCGCGCTCGCCGTGGGGAATGGCGGCGCGGGTGCGGCGGCCGAGCGCAGCGCCGCGTTTCCTCGACCGCCGGCGAACGCAACCGTCTACGCCCGGCAATTCCGAAACGACGCACTCGCCCTCGCCGTCGTGCCGCTGGGCGGTAACGCGCTGCGCGTGCAGGCCTCGGTCGTCGGTCGACAGGGAAACGGCGTCTCCGGACTGCGGGTAGCGCTCGCGGTGTCCGGGCGCGAGAAGCTCGCGGCCACCTGCGGCGCCGGCTGTTACACAGCCGACTTCGCACCTGCCGCGCGTCCCCGTTCCGTGGCGGTCACGCTCCGCGGGAGCCGGAACGGCTCGTGGCGCGTGACGCTGCCGGCCGCCTGGCCGCCGCGACCCGCAGGCTCACTCGTGGCGCGCGCGGCCCGCGTCTGGCGCTCACTGGACTCACTGACGTTCGGCGAGGACCTCGTCTCGGGAGTCGGCATCTCGGTCGTCGAGCACCTGGCGGTCCAGCGGCCCGATCGCGTCGCCTACGAGGTGAAGGGCGGCGGGGCGGGAGTGATCGTGGGGACGAAGCGCTGGGACCGGGCGCCCGGCTCGGCCCGCTGGGAAGAGTCGTCGCAATCCCGCCTCACGCAGCCCCTGCCGGCGTGGGTCGGCGTGACCGACTGCGCACGTGCTCGGCGACGTGACCTATCGAGGGCGCCGCGCCGTCAGGGTGTCGTTCTTCGACCCTGCGTCACCCTCGTGGTTCACATTGACGATCGACCGCAAGACGTTCCGAACGCTCGACGTGTGGATGATCACGAACGCGCACTTCATGCACGACGTCTACCGCGCGTTCAACGCCACGCCGACGATCGTCCCACCGGCGTAGCTGCGACGGGCGCAGCGCGTCAGGAGACGCGCACGACGGCGACCCCGCTGGGGATGCGCGGCGTCAACTGCCGCGGCATCGCGCCGGGATTCGCAGGTCCGCCCGGCCGTGCGGCAAGAGTCGAGAACGTCTCGAGGTTGGTCTCCCAGAACCTGAGCGTCGTCCCGCGTGCGACGTGCGGCAGCACGAGCGAGAACCGCCCCGCGGCGTCCGGCCACCGCACTGCCAGCGGCTTGAGCACGCCGCGCGGCCCGAGCGCGCCGACGATCAGCCCGCGGTAGACCGCGCCTTCGTTCGGGCTCGACTTGGGCAACGGCAGACCGAGGCCCGACGCCGGCAGCTTCAGGTCCATCGTGGCGCTCTTCAGCCGCTTGAAGTCGACGTTCTGCGAGCCCGGCGCTGTAGGAACGCTGACCGACCGCGACCTGGACGTTCAACTGCACCGGGTCGCTCCCCTGCTCGTCGGAGGCGGAGAAGAACGACACGTAGTGACCGTTCGCGTTGGACGGCAGCGAGAACGTCCAGAAGTCGCGGTCGGTCGTACGGCTGACAACGGTCGCGCCCTGCACGGGGTGTCCCGAGGAATCGGTGACGGTTCCCTCCAGCCGGTAGCTCAGCAAGACGACACCGGGCACCGGCGCGCCGTCGGCGCGCACGGCGCGGCCGCTGACCGCAACCGTGCCGTTCTTCTGCAAATGGGCCTTCAGGCCGACCAGGCGATACGCGACCGAGATGCCCGCGTTCGCCGCCCGGAGCGCGCTCTGCTCGGCACTCGTCAACGCACGTCCGCCGACGCGTGCGTGCGATGCGTCGACGACGCGCACTGGATGACGCTGCGGCAGCGTCTTGTCGACACGCAGGCTGAAACCCCCGCGCGCGTCGGTGGTCTGGAGCGACGCGTAGCGGTCGACGCCCATGCGCGCACCGACGACCGGCTTCCCGCCGAGGAACACCCGGCCGTTGACTGTCGCCTCGTTCGAGCTCGCGGCCTGCCAGAGGGCGAGCGGCACAGCGCCGCCCTGCAGCACGATGCGCGCCGTTACCCGCCGCTGCCGCGGCCGACGTCGAGCGTGGCGCGGCCGTCGACGCGCCGATGGTGGTCACCGGGTGGGTCTCGACGCGCGCGCTCGACGCTGCCCGCGTGCTGTTACGACCGGGGAGCGCGAACACCTGTAGCCACGACGCGACGCCGCCGTTCGACGACGTCGGTGTGCCGCCGACGGTGACCGCGACGTATTCCTTGCCGTCCGCGGAGAAGATCGTCGGCCCGCTCGCGATCGGGCGGGTGGTGTTGAACGTCCAGAGGACCTTGCCCGTCTTGAGCGCGAACGCCCGGACGAGGCCATCGCCACCGCCCGCGAACCCGAGGCCCGACGCCGTCAGCGACACGCCTCCGCGCTCGGGCTCGGGCGTCGAGAACTTCCAGACCCGGCGGCCCGTCGACACGTCGATGGCGCTGATCGAGCCGTGGTCGTGCCAGTTCTGGAGGGCGGTCCCGAAGCTGCCGTTCTCGAGCCCGAGGTAGACATCGCCGAGCACGAACTTCCGCTTCTTCTGCGTCGGCGTCAGCTTCTTCTGGATCAGCACGGCGGCCGTCTCGGCCGCGGCGTTGAAGACGTAGTTCGTGGTCGGGTCGTAGGCCGCCGGCGAGTAGTTGAGGCCGCCGAGCGAGGACGGGAAGACCGTCACGGGCTGCCCGGGCCTCAGGGGCGGATGCTCGACGCGGTCGATCACCTTCACGCGCTCGTGGAACGGCTGTCCCGTCGCCGCGTCGAACGCGAACCAGACACCTTCCATCGTCGCGACGGAGACGACGCGATGCGTCTTGCCTCCGACCTTGCCCGTGTAGACGAGCGGCGGCTGCGAGACGTCGTAGGCCCACTGGTTGCCCGAGAGGAGCTGCTGCCACCACTTCATCCGGCCGCTCGTCAGGTCGACCGCGATCAGCGAGTCGGTGCGCGGGTTCGCGCCCGGCCGCAACCCTGGGAAGTAGAGCGGCGTCGCCGAGCCGGTACCGAGATACAGCGTGTTTGTCGTCGTGTCGACGGTCGTCGGCGTCCACACGGCGCCGCCGCCGACGATGCGCGATGCGCGCCGCCACGACTGGAAGTCGGGCGGAACCGTCCAGAAGGCGCTCGGCCAGGCCGGCTTCAGGTCGGTCGTGTACGCCATCACGAAACCGCGAATCCCGTACTCGGAGCCTGCAGCGCCGACGATCAGGCGGTGGTTGGCGCAGATCGGCGCGCTGGTCTCGGAGTAGCCGTAGTTCGAGTTCGCGTTCGGCACGTCGTTGCCGAGCGCCGTCACGCCCAGAACCTTGCCGTCCGACGGCCGCAGCGCCACGAGCTTCATGTCGAGCTGCGAGATGAAGAGCTTGCCGTCGCAGTAGGCGAGACCCCGGTTGGCGGCGATCCCGAAGTTCTTGAACATGCCGCTGTTCGGCGGCTTGTACTGCCAGATCACCTTGCCGGTCGCGCCCTCCAGGGCGAAGACGTTGTCGTCGTTCGTCGTCACGTAGAGGCGCCCACCGATCGCGAGCGGGTACGACTGCTGGCCTCGGCGGACGTCGGGATCGATCTTCTGGAAGTCGATGTTGTAGACGCGCTCGAGTTGCGACACGTTCGCCGGCGTGATCTGGGTGAGCGGTGAGAGGCGGCTGTTGTCCGGCGTGCGGCCGAACGCCTGCCAGTCGCCCGCCGGGATCGCAGTCGAACGCGACGACGAGGCGACGGACGCCGTCACAGAGACCAGGACGGCCAGAGTCAGCGCGGCAAAGACGACGTGTCGGCGAAACCGCACGGCTGAATCTTACGCTTTCGTGAGGATCGTGTGCAACCGCGGCTCTCGGAGACGCAGGACGATCAGGGCGAGGACGGCCGCCAGCGCCAGCGCCGCGGCGTAGGGAGCGAGCGCTCGGTTGGTCGCCGACGTCTGCTGCCGGCCGGTCGGGCCGACCTCCGCTGCTCGCCGCACGGCCGCGGCCGCGGCAGGCACATCCGCCTCCGAGAAGGCCTGCCCACCGGCTGCCTCGGCGAGCGCGCGTGTCCGGTCGGCGGCAGCCGGATCGGCGGTGTACCCGGCCTCGGGAGAGCCGTCGGCGCCGAAGACACGCTCGTCGCCCCCTCCGACCCGGACGACCAGCAGCCGGCAGCCCCGCGGCCCCTGGAGGGCACCGACCACGTCGGCCGCGGAGTAGGAGCGCGACTCGCCGTCGGTGACGAGCACGCAGGTCCGCTGCGCAGCGCCCCGCGCGAAGAACCCGTCGCGTGCAAGCGACGTGAGCGCCTCGAAGCTCGTCGCGTTCGTGCTGACCTGCTGGGGCGGCGGCGACTCGATGTGCACCGAGCGGGCGAGGGTCTCCTGGAAGGCGTGCTCGTCGAGGGTCGGGAACAGGTACGGCAGGACCCGGTCGGTCAGCCCCGCGAGACCTGCCGGCACCGTCGGCACGGCGTCGCGCAGCCGGGTGACGACGGAGCGCGCCCGGGCCAGGCGCGTAGGCGCAGAGAGACTGCCGGCGGCCGCCATCGAGCGCGAGACGTCGACGACGAAGAAGACCTGCGACGCCGTCCGGGCGCGATGCCGCTCGGTGCTGCGCCAGGCCGGCTGAGCCGCCGCGAGCCCGACGAGCGCACACGCGGCGACCGCGAGGATTGCGGAGATCGCGGCCTGGCGACGCCTCGCCGGCGGCAGCCCGAGTGCACGCGCGATCCGCTCCACACGGAGCGTCGAGATCGCGAGCGCGGCCAGCGGGATCAGCGCGACCAGTCCGAGGAGACCGCCCCGAGGAGTCAGGAAGGTCAGTGACGCGACCACGTCAGTACCCCCTGCCCGGTGTGCCGGAACCGGCCCCTCGGCGCCCGTGACCGAGGGCGCCCGAGCCGTTGCCCGGCCCCTGCCGTGTCGCGGTCGCACGGGTGCGGCGCAGCAGCAGCTCGAGGTTGTACCGGGCCGCGGTGTTGCCGGGGTCGCGGCGGATCGCAGCCTCGAAGGTGGAGCGCGCGCGATCGTCGGCCGTGATCCCACCCGTCACGCGACCGCTCCCCGCGACGAGCACCCCGAGCAGGTTCCCGGCCTGCGACGCATCGGCGGGCGGCCCGTGAGTGGCCAGGTCCGTCAGCCGTACCTCGGCGAGCGACCGGCGAGTCGTGCGCGTCACACCGTTGTCGAAGCCGCGCCCGGTCGTGTAGGCGATGCGGAACGAGCGCACCGCTCGCCGAAGCGCGATGTCATCGTCCAGCGAGAGCGCAGACTCGCACCGGGTCGCCAGGCAGCCACGTCTGCGCCGTTCGGACCTGGCTACCACGCAGCGCGTGGCGCCAGGCGAGCACATCGTGTGCCGCGGCGGCGAGCACGGCGGCGAGCAGGACGAGCACAGCGGCGCCGGCGATTCTCACGTCGTGCTCCAGCGGACGCGGTCGGTGGCGACGAGGAAGGCTGCGAGCACACCGGCGAGGAGCACGCCGAGGATCACGATCTTCTGCGGCACGCCGCCGACGGCGCCTGCCTGGCGCTCGCCCGGGAGACCGGCGCCGACGATCTGGCCGCCCTTCGGGAGGAGGCGTTGGACGTAACGCGCGTCCTCCGGCGACGGGTTGAGCCCCACCACCCTGATCGGGATGCCAAGTTTGCGGTAGGCAAGCGCGACGCTGGTCAGGCTCTCGAGGTCGCCCGCGTCGTCGTCGAGGTCACTGACGAGAATCACGAGCGGCCGCGCGACGTGATCGCGCTGGAGGACGTCGAGCGCCAGTGAGAGGCCCGTCGAGATCCGCGTGCCGGCGCTGAACGAGGACGTCCACGGGCTCCGGGGCGGCTGGGGCTGCAGACCCGGCGTCGTCGGGGGCGCGACGCGGAAGAAGCGCTCGAACGGCCCGAGCTCGGCGACCGGCGTTCCCGGCGGCAGCGCCTGGTAGGCCGTGTCGGAGAAGAGCACGAGCCCGGCGTCGCCGCCCTCGCGGCGGAGCCGCTGCAAGGTGGTCGCGATCCGCGCGTAGGTCTCCCACGAGATGCTGGCCGAGACGTCGACGACGACGACGCCGTTCGCACGCTGCGGGACCAGCGCGTCCGCGCGGGTCGCGTGGCGTGGGACCGCGGCGAGGATCGCCAACGTGACCGCGACGAGGGCCGCGGCGAGCGCGAGTCGCGTCCAACGGCTGCGCCGGGCGGCCGCGGCGAACGACTCGAAGTCGCTGAGCTCGATCGCGTTCACGTGTCGCTCGCTCCCTCGACCCGGTCGGCGAGCGCGACGACCTCCGGCGGCTGCGGATCGGGAGCCGACCACGCGATCCGACTCGCCTCCGCGGCCGCATCGCCGCGGTCGCGGGGGACGGCGCGCGCGACGTAGTCGGCTGCCCGCCGGCGATCGGGCACGGGACGGCGGGCGGATTCGCGCAGCAGACGCAGTGCGTGCGCGAGCCCGCCCGGCCGGCCGAGGCTGCCGATACCGGTTGCCGCGCCGGACGAGCCCGCCGGACGAGGATCACGGCCGCGGCGATCAGCGCGATCAGTCGCGAGCACGACGAGAGCAGCGAACGTCGTTCGCCACGGCGCGCCGGCTGCTCTGACGGTGCTGTCGGCTCGATACTGCGCGCGCGACGCCTTGACGGCAGCTTCGGGCACGTGCGGCACGACGGTGACGGCGACCGAGCGCCCGAGTGTCGGGCCGCTGCCGCTCACGACGCGCACGCGCGGCAGCGGGACGAGCCGCGACCGGCTGCCCGGCGCACACGCGCGGTCGAGACAGAGCAACCGCTGCTCGATGCGCACGAGCCTGCCGCCGTCCGAGCGCGACCGTCGGGGCGGCGCCGCGGCGACGAACGGAGCCGCATCCGCGAACACCGTCATGCCGGCCGGCCCGCGCACCTCGACCGAGTACACGAACGGCTCACCGAGACCGACGGCCTGCGGTGCGACCGTCGCGCGAACCACGACGCCGTCCGCTGCGACCGCCGGAACCGGCCGCGAGACACGCCGCCACGCCACACGGCGGCGCCGGCGAGCAGGGCGCGTCTCACGAGTGCATCCTCCAGGCGCGGCGCCTGCGCTCGGCCCAGCGGTGAAACCTGTCGGCGATCTCTGCAGGCTCTGCGGTGTCGATCAGCACCGGATCGAAGCCGAGACGGTGGAAGAGGTCGAGCATGGTTCGCGATGCGCGCCTCGTTGGCCGCAGCGCGCTCACGCGCTGCGCGACGGGAGAACCAGACGACGTCCACGTCGCCCGTCTCTGGATCGGCGAGCGGCACAGCCGCTCCGCCCACCGCCGGGAACGACGTCTCCCAGACGGGATCCTGCACGACCACCGGCGTCACGTCCCAGCGGAGCGAGCGCAGACGAGCCCAGACCCGAGTCGGAACCGGCTGCAGAAAATCCGAGACGACGAAGACGAAGCTGCCGGCAGGCAGTGTGGTTGCGTTGCGCATCGAGCGCGTCGAGCGCGGCACGCAGCGCTTCGGCATCCCCGTCGTAGGCACCCCGCGCGCGCCGATCGATCGTCGCGAGCGCCCCGCCGGGCCCGCGCAACCAGGTGGCGCTCCGGGTCGTCCCGTCGCTCAGGGCGACCTCGCCCTGCTCGGCGAGCGCGCTCGCGGCGATCAGGCGCGCGGCGGACTCGGCTGCGCGCCGCTTGTCGAGCCAGGGCGCCGGCGCCGGGTGGATGGCCATCGCCGGGCGTCGGTCGGTGACGAGCGCGACGCGAGGCGCCTGTTCGGCGAAGAACTCGCGCACCACGAACTCGTCGGTGCCCCGAGCCTCGGAGAGGCGCGCGGAGGCGGCCCAGTGGATGTGCGCGGTCAGATCGCCCGGTTGGTAGGGCCGCGTCCCGGCGATCTCGTCGCCGTCGCCGCGGCGAGCCGTGCGCCGCCGGCCGAACTGCACCCCGAGAAAGCGACGCCGCGGGACGAGCGGAAACGGCCGCGAGGCCGCGGCGCTCATGTGGTCGCCGCTCGCTCCCCGACGTCCCAGTCGGGCGCGGGCCGCGGAGCGTGCTCCAGGGCGGCTGCGAAGACCCGCTCGATCGCCTGCTGCCGCGTCAGGTCCTCGTCGAGAACGAGCTCGGGAGCGACGACGAGACGGTGCCCGACCACCGGCAGGAAGAGCGCTTCGATGTCCTCCGGCGCGACGAACGGACGCCCGTGCAGGAGCGCCCACGCGCGCGCGACCCGCTCGAGCGCGAGCGACCCGCGAACCGACGCGCCGACCTGGACGATCTCGAGCTCGCGCGTCGCGCGGACGAGGTCGACGATCCAGCGCTTCAGGAGCGGGTCGACGTACACCTCCTCGACCGCGGCGAACAGTGTCTCGAGCTCCGCCAGCCCGATGGCAGGGCGAAGCCGGCTCAGTGGATGGCCATGCAGCTGATCGTCGAGGATGCGCAGCTCGTCGTCGGCGTTCGGGTACCCGAGCGACGTACGAAGCAGGAACCGGTCGAGCTGCGCCTCGGGCAGCGGGAACGTGCCTTCCTGCTCGATCGGGTTCTCGGTCGCGATCAGGAAGAACGGCGCGGGCAGCATGCGGGTCGTGCCGTCGACGGTGACCTGCTGCTCGGCCATCGCCTCGAGCAGCGCCGACTGCGCCTTCGGCAGCGCCCGGTTCACCTCGTCGACGAGCAGCACGTTCGCGAAGACGGGACCGGCGCGGAACTCGAAGGCGCGATCCTGCGCGTTCCAGATCGAAAGCCCGGTGATGTCCGTCGGCTGCAGGTCCGGCGTGCACTGGATCCGGGCGGCCACCGCACCGTCGATGCTGCCCGCGATCGCGCGCGCGAGGACGGTCTTCGCGGTGCCCGGGACGTCCTCGAGCAGCACGTGACCGCGCGACGCGAGGGCGGCGACCACCAGCGTGATCGTCTCGCTCTTGCCGAGCACGACGGTCTCGACATTCCGCCGCAGACGACCGGCGACCTCGATCGCCTCGTCGAAGGCCACGGTGTCGGTCGCTTCACGCACCGGCCGATCCTAGCCAGCGCCGGAGCGGGTACGGCGACGGCGGATGAGTCGTCATCCGCCGTCGCCTCCCTTCCCCCAGAACCGTCAGTGGTTCGTTACTTGACGGTGAGACGGCCGGACATGCCGAGCTCGGCGTGCCGCGGAACGTCGCAGATGTACGGAACCTTGCCGGCCTTCTTGAAGACGACCGAGAAGGTGTAGCTCTTGCCGGGCGAGATCACCTTGCCGGCCTTCACCTTCTGGAGGTCGAAGTTGTGCAGGGCGTTGCCCTTGTTGACCGTCTTGAAGACGTACTTGACACCCATGCTTGTACGGGCCGGCGAACGAAAGCTTGAAGTGGAAGTCGACCATCGTGACGGTGACGTTCTTCGGTCACCACCTTCTGGGACGACGACGACGCGGCGGCGACCGCGGCGTAGAGGCCACAGGCCACGACGGCGATCGCGAGCACGACGCCGATCTGCTTCTTCATGAAATTGACCCTCCTGGGACGTCTCGATACTTGACGTGGGCGTTCGATTCGGACGGTAGCACTCCGTCGACGAAACCGATGGAGAGGGCCGGCTGGCAGCCGGCCCTCTCCGCTCAGTTCTGTCGCGTCTGCGCCTACTGCGGCAGCGCGAAGGTGTACAGGTCGGACCCGTACTTCACCTTTGCCGTGCCGTAGCCGGACGCGATGCCGTTACCGCCTGCGTAGACGGCGACGTACTGCTTGCCGTCGACCTGGTAGGTCATCGGCGGCGCCGCGACGCTCGCGACGAGCTTGGGCGAGGTCCAGAGGAGCTTGCCCGTGCGTGTCGTCATACGCCTGCAGCGTCTGGTTGTTCCGGCCGACGAAGACGAGGCCGCCGGCGGTCGAGAGGATGCCGCTGTAGCAGATGTCACCGGTCGGGAACGCCGCCGTCCATGCGCGGCGGTTCGTGCGCATGTTCATGGCGACGACCTTGCCCTGTGCGTGCACGGCCGGGCTCCCCTTCTGTGCCGAGAGACCCTCGATCTGGAAGAAGTTCCCGAGCGGCTTCAGCTGGCTCGACTTCCTTCGCCGGCAGCGCCTTCCAGGCCGCCGAGCTGTCCTTCGAGCAGACGTACATGTACCCCGTCCGCGGGCTGTAGCTGGACGGCGGCCAGTCGACGCCGCCGAGTGCAGCCGGCGCGAACGCCGTGTACTGCCTCCGAGTTGTACGGCGTGAAGATGCAGCCGACCTTCACCGGCTTGCCGTCCGGAGCCTTCCAGTTCTTCCAGGCCCCCGGCGGCGCACTGCGCCGCGAACGGCTGGCCGACCGGGATCGGCTGGGTCGGGTACGTGTGCTGGACGGGCGACTGCGGGACCTTCTTCTCCCTGATGCCGAGAATCGGCTTACCGGTGCGGCGGTCGAGCATGTAGATCCAGCCCGTCTTGCCCATGCTGGCGATCGCGTTCCGCGGCTTCCCCTTGATCGTGAGATCGAAGGCGACGAGCGGGTTGGCCGCCGTGTCGTAGTCCCAGATGTCGTGGTGGACCGTCTGGTAGTGCCAGCGGTACTTGCCGGTGTTCATGTTCAGCGCCACGACCGACTCGGTGAAGAGCTCCTGGCCCTTACCGCGGACGTTGCCGTTGTACGGGATCGGGTTACCGACACCGACGTAGACCAGGCCGAGGGCCGGGTCGACGACGAGCGGCGCCCAGACGGCGCCGCCGCCCAGGTAGGCGCGGTTCTTCGGCCACGTGTTCGGCGCCGAGCTGCTTGCCCGTCGGGATGACGAAGAACGTCCACTTGATCTTGCCGGTCTTGCCGTCGAGCGCGACGACCTTGCACCGGGCGCCGAAGTCACCGCCGGACGTGCCGACGATCAGCATGCCGTTGATGTACGTCGGCGGGCTGGTGAAGAAGTAGCCCTGCTTGTAGTCGCCGAGGACCGTCTTCCAGGCGACGCGGCCGGTGCTCTGGTCGAGCCCGACGACGCTGGCGTCGGTCTGCGCCATGAAGACCTTGCCGTCGCCGATCACGACGCCGCGGCTGGTCGGCAGACCTGCGGCGAAGTTCTTCGGGTACTTCGGCTTGTAGTACCAGAGCCGCTCGCCGGTGACTGCGTCGAAGGCGAAGACGTTGCCCTTCGAGTCCGGCATGTACATCGTGCCGCCGTAGACGACCGGCTCGGCCTCGGCGAAGGAGCCGGTGAAGTTCGGCTTGCCCTTCGTCGGGATCAGAACGCGGGTGTGCCAGGCGACCTTGAGGCCCTTGACATTGGCTTTCGTGATGCCCACGGCAGCCGAGTACTGCCGGTTGAAGATGTCGCCGCGTGCTGTGAGCCAGTTGTCGGTCTGCTCCGCCGTCAGATCGGCCGGCGTGAACGCCGGGATCGGCTCGATCGCGTGCGACTTCTTGTTCGCGCTGTAGGCGACTGCCGTAATGACGGAGCCAACAACGAGAAGAACGAACAGGGCGCGAATGCCCCTCATCTCCACCTCCTGTGAACCATGACTATGTGACTGCGGACGAGATAGCCGGCTCAGCGTCGTGCTGGGGTGTCGCGCTGAAGACCGCCTGTAACCTTACGTAAACGGACGGCTTGTGCGCTACCCTGTGTGACAATCTTTTTTCGAGCAGGAGGATGCGGGGAATGAACAAGGCTCTTGCGATCGCGACCGTCGTCGCTGCAGCGCTCGTCGTCGCGGCACCCGCGACGCCCGCTCGGCCCGCGACGACCTCGCCGGGCTACAACTTCGTGATCAACGTGACGGTGAAGGACACCGAGGTGATCATGAGCCGCTCGATCGCCAAGCGCGGCTGGCTGGCGCACTTCGTGATCACCAACAAGGGCAAGAAGACGCACGTCTTCGACATCGGTGGCCTGAAGACGAAGCCGATGGCCCCCGGCCAGAAGCGCAAGCTCGGCGCGTTCCTCGACGACCGCGGCCAGTTCAAGTACAAGGTCGACGGCAAGGTCCGCGGGTACTTCACCGTCCAGTAAGAAGGCTGGGCGCCCTGGCGGCGCTGGCCGCCTGCGCGCTCGGCGCGGCAGTTCCCGCGAGCGCGGACTGGGCGCAGCCGAACGGTGATCTCCGCGGCACGCGCGCCGTTGCCTCCGCGAATCACCTCGCGGAACGTCGGCGGGCTCCATGTCCGCTGGCGCTTCCGGCTGACCCGCGGCTCGACGTTCGGCGCCTTCGCCTCGACGCCGCTCGTGGTCGGCTCGACGGTCTATCTCCAGGACCTGAGCTCCTCGGTGTACGCACTCGACCTCGCGACCGGGAAGCTGCGGTGGCAGTACATCGTGCAGGCGCCGAACGACGGCCCGAACGGGCTCGCGTTCGCGGGCGGCCGGCTCTTCGGCGCGACCGACACGCGCGTCTTCGCTCTCGACGCGCGAACCGGCCGCCACCTGTGGGGCCACAAGCTGACGAACCGGCACGAGCAGTTCGTCGACATCGCACCGCTCGCCGCGCGCGGCCTCGTCTTCACCTCGACCGTCGGCTTCGCCCCGAGCGGCCGCGGCGCGCTGTACGCGCTCGACCAGCGGACGGGGAAGCTGCGGTGGCGCTTCGACACGATCCGCGACCCGTGGCCCTACCCGTCTGCCGGAGGCGGCGGCGCGTGGTATTCCCCGTCGCTCGCGTCCGACGGCCGTCTCTACTTCGGCATCTCGAACCCAGGCCCGTGGGGCGGCTCGCCCGTGCGTCCGAACGGCGGCATGTTCCCCGGGCCGACGCCCTACACCGACGCGCTGCTGACACCTGACCGCAGGCACCGGGCGGCTTCTCTGGTACGACCAGGTGACGAAGCACGACGTGCGCGACTACGACCTCGAGGCATCGCCGATCGTCGTCGGCCGGAGCGTCTACGGCGCCGGCAAGTCCGGGCGCGTCGTCGCGTGGGACCGGATCAGCGGCAAGCGACAGCTGGACGCAGATGGTCGGAACGCACCTGCACGACCTCGGGCCGCTGCCGCGGCAGCCGACGCTCGTCTGCCCCGGGCTCTGGGGCGGTGTGCTGACGCCGATGGCGTACGCCGCCGGCCGCCTCTTCGTCCCGGTCGTCGAACGGTGCATGCACGAGTCCTCGATCGATCCCGCCTACCCCGCCGACCTACGGTGGGCGACGGCGTCCTCTATGCGGTCTCGGCGCGCACCGGCCGGAAGCTCTGGTTCCGGCGGCTCGGTGCGCCGGCGACCGGCTGCGCGACCGTTGCGAGCGACGTCGTGTTCGCGCCGAGCCTCGACGGCCGCATCCTCGCCGTCGCCGCAAAGGACGGACGCACGCTGTGGCAGACGACTGCCCCGGCCGGCATCAACGGCTGCCCGAGCGTCGCACGCGACCTGCTGCTCGTCGGCGCCGGCGCTCCGCGCCGCTCCGGGAGCACGCCCGAGCTGATCGCCTACGGGCTGTAATTGACGCTTACGTACAATGCGGCCGCTATGAGCACTGGGGGCAACGAACGGCTCGAGCGCGCGAAGGCAACGGCCGACCGGCTGCTCGCGAACATCGAGACGGTCGTGCACGGCAAGACCGAGCGCATCCAGCTCGTGCTCGCCGCGCTCGCGTGCCGCGGCCACGTCCTCTTCGAGGACGTCCCGGGCACCGCGAAGACGGTCCTCGCGCGGGCGATCGCCGCGTCGATCGGGGACGCGCAGCCTTCGCGGGTCCAGTGCACGCCCGACCTGCAGCCGACCGACGTCACCGGGCTCTCGGTCTACAACCAGCAGTCGCGCGAGTTCGAGTTCCGCGCCGGACCGGTCTTCGCCAACATCCTGCTCGTCGACGAGATCAACCGGGCGATGCCGAAGACGCAGGCGGCGCTGCTCGAGGCAATGGCGGAAAGCCAGGTGACGGTCGACGGCGTCACCCGCGCGCTGCCCGACCCGTTCCTCGTCATGGCGACCGAGAACCCGATCGAGCAGGAAGGAACCTTCCCGCTGCCGGAGGCGCAGCTCGACCGGTTCTTCCTCAAGACCGAGCTCGGCTACCCGAGCGTCGACGAGGAGATCGGAATCGTTCGCGAGCAGCGCGCCGGGCACCCGCTCGACAACCTGCAGCCGGTCGCGACGCTCGAGGACGTACGCGAGCTCGAGCGGGCGGTCGAGGACGTCTACACCGACGAGCTGATCCTGCGCTGGATCGTGGAGCTGGTCGCGGCGACGCGCGCGCTCGACGAGGTCGCGCTCGGCGCCTCCGTCCGCGCGAGTCTCGCGCTCGAGCGCACGGCGCAGGGCGTGGGCGCTGATCGACGGCCGCGAGTTCGTGACGCCCGAGGACGTCGAGCTGCTCTTCACGCCGGTGATCGCGCATCGAGTCGTCTTCACGCCGGCGTTCGTCGCCGAGCACCGCCTCGGCGGCCGCGAGGCGGCGCTGCAGCGCTTCCGCGAGCTCGTCTTCGAGCGGGTGCCACGCCCCGAGCCGTCGGACGAGCGCGAGCTGAAGGTTCTCAGCGGTCTCTCGAGCTGACGTGACCGCCGCGCCGGCCGCTCCGGTCCCGCTCTATCCCCGGCGGCGCCTCCTCGGGTCAGCCTCAGGCGGCGCGACAAGCATCCGGCGCGGAGGGCGCGCCGACGTCGCGAGCTCGCGGCCGTACCGTCCGGGCGATCACCTCCGGACGATCGACTGGAAGGCGTCCGCGCGTGCGTCGTCGGCGTCCAACCGCGACGAGTTCATCGTGCGCGAGCGGTTCAACGAGGAGACACCCGCCGTCGTGATCGTCATGGACCGCCGGCCCGGGATGGCCCTCTACCCGAGCGACCTGCCCTGGCTGCACAAGCCGGCGGCACTGCACGAAGTCGCACGCATCCTGGTCGCAAGCGCGCTCAACCATCGAGCGCTGCTCGCGTACCTCGACTTCGCCTCCCATCCCGGCTTCGACACCGGCACGGCCTTCTGGCAGCCGCCGCGCGCGCAGGCGAACGTCTGGCGCGAAGGGCTCGCCGACCGGCTCGAGACGTTCCTGGACGACGCCTTCGACGCGCCCGACGACACGGTCGCGCAGGCGCTCTCCTTCCTTGGCACCGTCCAGAGCGCGGTGCCCATCGGCAGCTTCGTCTTCGTCGTCTCCGACTTCGTCGCTGCGACGCCGAACGAGTTGTGGGCGCAGGCCGTCGCCCGCGGCTGGGACGTCGTCCCGATCATCGTCCAGGACCCGACGTGGGAGCAGAGCTTCCCCGAGATCGAGGGCGTCGTTGTCTCCATCGGTGACGCGCAGGGCGCGTCGTCCGCCGGCCTGCGGCTGTCGCGCAGCGAGGTCGAGGAGAGGCGCCAGCTCAACGAGAGCCGGCTCGCGTCCCGGCTGCGCGACTTCGTGCAGCTCGGCCTCGACCCGATCGTCGTCGACGATGCCGCGCCCGAGCGGGTCCACATCGCGCTGCTCGAGTGGGCGAACCTCCGCCTCGCCACCGGCCGGGGCGCCCGATGATCGCCAACCGCACCCGCGGCGAGCTCGCTGCGGCTGGAGTGGCCCTGGTCGCGCTGATCGGCCTGGCGGCGGCGCTCATCGTCGGGCACGGTTGGTGGAGTGGAAGCGGCGGTTCCTACGCACCTCGCCGCGCGATCGTCAGCACGCAGGTCACGCCGCAGCGGTCGCTCTTCGGGGAGCCCCTGACGGCGCGCGCACGCGTTCTGGTCGACCCGCGTGTCGTCGACGTGAAGCACGTCGCACTTCGGACGAACTTCAAGCCGTACAGCGTGCGCGACGAGTCGCGGCGAGTGCGCGACGGTCTCGGCCGCGCAACGCATCGTCGAGTTCAGCTACGTGCTCCAGTGCACGACTCGCCCATGCCTGCCGCGCGGGGGTGGGCGCGCCGCGGCCGCCGAGATCGTCCGGTTGCGACCCGCGGCGCTGACGCTGCCGCAGCGCGCCGGCGGGAGCGTCACGCGGAAGGTCTCGTGGCCGGCGGCGGCCGTCCAGTCTCGGCTGACAAGCGACGAGATCGGGCTGTCGACGCCGCATGCAGTTCGTCACGCGGTTCCCGTGGCGGTGACGTGGCGGATCTCACCCAGGCTGCTCGGCGGCCTCGCGTTCGGTGGCGCGCTGCTCCTCGCGCTCTGCGCAGCCTGGCTGCTCGCGACCGTCGTTCGGCGTGACTTGACCCTCGTCCGGGCGTTGCGGATCCCCTCGCACCTGACCCCGGTCGATCGCGCGCTCGCACTCGCCGAGCACGCGGCCGCCAACGGCGAGGTGGACGAGAGCCGCAAGGCCCTCGAACGGCTCGCGATCGAGCTCCGCCGCCGGGAAGCCGCCGCTCAGGCGGATGCGGCCGAGCGGCTTGCGTGGTCCGAGAGCGATCCGTCCCAGACGAGCATCCACGAGCTCGCAGAGGTGGTGAGGTCGAATGGAACGCACTGATCGGAGTCGCGCCGTGCCGCTGGTCGACCGCGTGGCGCTGCAGCCCGCCGTCCGCCGCACCCGCATCGTCCAGGTGACGCTGGCGATCCTGCTGATCGGCGCTGCCGTGGCGGCGTTCCTCGCAGCGCCGCGGAAGCCCGGACGGAAGTTCTTGCCCTCCGACACGACGGGAATCGTCGTGCTCGACGTCTCCTCGAGCGTCAAGCCGACCACCTACTTCCGCATCGAACAGACGCTCGCGACGATCGCGGCGACCCAGAGCCGGCTCGGGCTCGTCCTGTTCTCGGACGTCGCCTACGAGGCGTTCCCGCCTGGAACGGCGGCGGCCGAGCTGAAGCCGCTGCTCCGCTTCTTCGCCCCGTCGAGACAACAAGGTCGACGAGCAGGACCAGCAGCTCGCGCGGACGCCCGTGGGATCAGTGGTTCTCCGCGGGCACGAAGGTCTCGAACGGCCTTCTGCTCGCGCTGCGCATGATCGACGAACAGCATGCGAAGAAGAGCTCCGTCATGCTGATCAGCGACCTTGCCGACGACCCGACCGACCTGACGCGCCTGACCGATGCCGTGCTCGCGTTCCAGAACCGGAAGATCCCGCTCGAGATCGTCGCGCTCGACCCGACGCCGTCGAACGCCGACTTCTTCCGGCGCCTGCTCGGCGACAAGGCGATCTTCCAGGAGGCTTCCCTGCCGACCGGCGCGCAGGCGCGTGGCCAGCTGCAGCTGACCGGAACGTTCTCCGTCGCGCTCGCCGTCTTCGCGGTCCTGACGATCGCGCTGCTGACGCTGAACGAGTGGTGGGCGACGCCTCTCCGCTGGGGACGGAGCACCGCATGATCCGTCGTCTCGTTGCGGCATGCGTCCTGCTTGCCGCCTCCGTCTTCCTGATGCTGCTCGCCCGCGACGTGTGGCACTGGCAACGCGCCATGACCGACGCCGACGCACGAGCGTCCGTCGGCGCCGTCTCGCCGGCGACATGGAACGCACACGCGACGCTGCCACACGACCTGGCACGGCGACTGCTCGGACTGAACGACGACATCGAGTACCGCGGCACAGCAACGCGCGCCGCGGAGCTCGCAGCCAACGAGGTCACGCCGAAGACCTTCAAGGAGCGCGCGGTGGTCGAAACGGCGCTGCAGCGGATCGGGGCGGACACCTCGGATCCTCAGCGCGCGAGCCTCGCGGCCGACCTGCTCGGTGTCCTTCGCTACACCGACCCTCCGTCCCCCGACCAGGTGGAGAGCGCGTACGAAGGCGACCAGAGCGGGCGAACGACACAGCAGACGCCGGAGCAGAAGGCGCTCGAGCAGTTCCTGCTCGCGGTCCGGCTCGACCCGGACGACGACAACGCACAGCGGAACCTCGAGCTGATGTTGCGGCAACCTGCGCCGCCGCAGCACAAGAGCGTCCCGCACGCAGGCGGCGGCGACCGCGCGGGACAGAAAGGGGTCCGGTGCGCAGGACCCCGGGCACGGCTACTGACGCTTGCACCTGACGTTCCTCACACCCGTCGGCGCGCTGCTTGCCCTCACCGCCGTCTTCCCACTGGCCGCGCTGCTCGTCGGCGAGGCGCGCGCCCGCCGCGCGCGCGCTGCCCTGCACCTCGCGCCGCCGCGCCGACGCCTGTACGCGTCGACCGCGCTCGCTCTCGCGCTCGTGCCGGTCCTGCTCGGCCTCGCGCTCGCCCAGCCCGTTCTCCGCTCGGAGGAGAAACAGCGCGTGCGCAGCGACGCCCAGATCTTCTACGTCTTCGACATCTCGAACTCGATGCGCGCGTCGCGCGGCCCGCACAGCCCGACGCGGCTGGAACGAGCGCTCGCGATCGCGCGAAGGATGCGGCTCGACCTCACCGACGTGCCGTCGGGCGTCGCGACGATGACCGACCGTGTGCTGCCGAACATCTTCCCGACCGGTGACGAACAGCTCTTCGCCGCTGCACTGGCGGAAACCGTCGGCGTCGAGCGGCCACCGCCCAAGGGCTTCGACGACCGGGCCACGACCTTCGCAGCTCTCGACACGTTCGCGGGCGACAACTTCTTCAGCAGCGGCATCAAGCACCGCGTCGTCGTGCTCCTGACGGACGGGGAAACCGCTCCGTACTTCGGCGGCGACCTGCGCGAGTCGTTGCGGCTGCCGCCTCGCGCGAAGTTCGTGATCGTCCGGATGGGCGGGCAGGGCGAGCGCATCTGGGTCAACGGCCGGCTGGATCCCGCCTACCGGCCGGACTCGAACGCAGCACACGCGACCGCAGGCCTGGCGGCAGTCGTCGACGGACGCTCATTCCGGGAAGGCCAGGTCGCTCCGGCGACCGCTGCGGCCAAGCGATTCCTCGGCACCGGCCCGCTCGAGGGGGTCGGCCGCGGGTTGCGCGCGATCGCGCTCGCCCCGTGGCTCGCCCTGGCGTCTCTGCTCCCGCTCCTCTTCCTGCTCTGGACGCGAAATGCGATCCGCTGACGGCGGGATCCCCTGTGACTACGATGGGGCCGGGACGCTCCTCCCCCCGGAGCAAACCGCGGCAAGGGAGACTCGATGAGTACGTACGAGCAGGAGGCAGGACACCGGATCGGCGAGGTCGCGCGACTCGTCGGAGTCACGACTCGGACGATCCGCTACTACGAGGAGCTCGGCTTACTCGGCCAGGCCGAACGGCGCGAAGGGCAGCCACAGGGTCTACGGCGAGGCGGACGTCCAGCGCCTGCAGGAGATGATCCGCCTGCGCGACCTCCTCGGCCTCTCGCTCGACGAGCTCGTCGAGGTCGTCGAAGCCGAAGACGCACGCAGGGTCCTCTGTAGCCGCTGGGAGACCAACCCCGACGACGACGAGCGCCTGCAGATCATCCGCGCCGCCACGCCTCTCGTCGAGCGGCAGCTCGAGCTCGTGCGCGCCCGTCGTGCCGCGCTGCGGCAATTCGCAGCCGAGCTCGAGGAGAAGCTCGAGCAGATCCGTGCCTGCCGCGAGGAACTCGAAGCCCGTCAGCCGTCCCAGCCGCGGCGCCGGGTGCCGGTCGCTGCCCAGCGGTGAAGGTCGAGCACGTCGTCGAGCGGACCCCGGTCGCGGCGCCCGCTCGACGGCACTGACGCCTCGCGGGCTACGAGACGACGAACGACTGCTTCATCAGCGTCGCGTGTGGGTCGCACACGACCGTGTACTTGCCCTTCTTGAGGGTGACCTTCCACGTCACGGTCCCCTGCTGACTGACGCCGGTCGACTTGTTGACGCCAGGGCCCTTGAGATGGAAGTTGTGGATGTTCGACTTGTCCGAGACCTTGATCACATAGGCGCCCGCCTTGAGCTTCGTCACCTTGGCGGTGCCCTTCTTGAGCGTGATCGTGAAGCCGGGGCCGACCGTCCCGGTCAGCGTGGGCGTGGCTGCAAGCGCAGACGGCACCAACAGCGCCGCGACGATCGCGGCAAGCGCAACGAGCTTCATGTGACTCCTCGCTAGACGGAAATAGTTACGCGGCAAATGTAGCCGCGATCAGGGCCCTGAAGATCAGCGCTGCGTAAGGCTTGGGAATGAAATGCGCATCAGCGGATCCGGTGCCCAGCCGCCGCCACCTGCGCGAGGCCGACTGCTGCGAACGCCGTCGGCGGAATCGGCGTTGCCGCCGTCAATCGCACGGACCCTTTCGGCCCGGCGACACAGCGCCACGCTTGCTGCTCGTTGCGCGTGTGCGACCACCACACCTTGTTCCCGTCGACCTGGTAGCTCTTCTCGCCGCGTGGGCACGGGCCGGACTGCTTCGAGGCCACGAACGTGATCTGCCACGACGGCGGCTTGAGTCGCCGCCGGAACCAGATCCGCGTCACGGGTTGCGGGCTCGCCGCGTAACTCCAGCGCGCATAGCGAAAGCCGAAGGGAACGCGCGCGGGCACGTAGCCGAGAGCGCTCGTTCGCTTCTTGATCGCCTGCTGGACGACGAGCGGCACCGGCACGAGTGCCGCGGCGGCCGCCGGAACAAGCAGCGCCGCGACCACGCTTGGGACGACGAGGAGCCTGACCATGCCGCGAGCGTACCGTCGCCGTTGGACGAGGAAGGCCCCGCAAGCGGGGCCTTCCTTTCGTACCGCGTGTCATGTGTGGGGCTACTCGTATTGCAGCGCCTCGAGCACGTTCAGGCGCGAGGCCCGGCGCGCCGGCAGGATCGCGGCGAGCATGCCCGCGAGCACGGCGATCGCGACGAAGACCGCCAGCGAGCCGTACGGAACCGCGAACACGACGCCGTACTTCGACAGCGCTGTCGTCGTGACTGCGGCGAGGAACATGCCGACACCGATGCCGAGCGCCGCACCGATCAGCGCGGTGACGATGCTCTCGTGCCGGATCATGCGCCGCACCTGCCTGCGGGTCATGCCGATCGCCCGCAGCATCCCGAGCTCACGTGTGCGCTCGAAGACGGAGAGGACGAGCGTGTTGATGACGCCGAAGAGGCTGACGATCACCGACAGGCCGAGCAGCAGGTAGAGCATGTTCAGCATCATGGTCAGGCCACTCAGCTGGCTCTTCTTGAACTCGTCCTGTGTCTCGACCTTCACGTTCGGGAACGCGGCCAGATCCTGTTTCAGGCGTGCGCTGGCCTCGTCACTCGAGCCGCCCCGCACGTTCACCATCGTCAGGTCGTTCACACGGGTTGCGAACGAGCGGTCGAACGTGGCGAGCGAGACGGTGACGACTCCGAACGGCGAGCCGCCCTTCGGCAGGTCGAAGATGCCGATCACGCGTAGTGCGCGCATCCCGTTCTGCGTCCGCAGGGCAATCGGCGAGCCGACGTGGAGCGAGTGATCCTTCGCGTACCGGTCGTCGACGAACGCGCCGTTGCGACCGAGCCGCGCAGGCACCTCGTCTGAGCCGTCCTTCCACGCGATGTCGATCGTCTTCGACATGTTCGGGTCGACGCCCGTGACCATGACCTTCTTCGTGCCGATCCTGCCGTCCGCGTGGCGGACCTCTGAGACGGCGGTGACGCCGGGTGCCTTGGCCACGGCAAGGGCGACCTTGCTCGTCAGCGGCTGCTCGCCGTCGCCGCTGAGCGCGTAGTCGCCGAGGAACAGCTGGTCGACCGAGCTCGAGAACGAGCTGCGGACGCCCTGCCCGATCACCGCGACGAAGGTGATCAGCGCGAGGCCGATCATCACCGCGGCGGCGGTCGAGGCGGTACGGGACGGGTTGCGAACGGCGTTCTGGCGGGCGAGTCTGCCGGCGACGCCGCCGAAACGAGCACCCGGCGACCCGACGACGAACGCCAGCGGGCGAACGACGCGAGCCGCGACCATCGCGACACCGACGAAAAGCAGCAGCACGCCCGCGATCAGCGAGAAGAGCCGCACCTTGAGATCGATGTCGTGGGCCAGCATCCCGTAGGAGAACAGCCCGACGGCGAGTGCCGAGACGACGACCGATGTGAAGACTGCGTACCGGGCGAACCGCGACTTGGGAAGCGTCGCACCCTCACGGACAGCCGCAATCGGCTCGATGCGCGTCGCCCGGATTGCGGGACGCAGGCTCGCCAGCAAGGCGATCAGCGTTCCGACAGCGAGGCTGACGATGACCGTCCTCGTCGAGAACACGAGCGAGCTGTCCGGCAACTGGACGCCGGTCGCTCCGAGCAGAGCCATCAACCCGAGCGCGATCGACAGACCGAGGAACAGCCCGATCACCGAGCCGATGAGCCCGATCGCAACCGACTCGAGCACGACCGAGCCGAGCACCTGGCGGCGCGATGCGCCGAGTGTGCGCAGCGTGGCGAGCTCACGCATTCGCTGGGCGACCGTGATCGCGAGGGTGTTCGCGATCACGAAGCTGCCGACGAAGAGCGCGATGCCGCCGAAGCCGAGCAGGATGTACTTGAAGACGCTCAGCCCATCCTGCGTCTGCTTGCTGTCTGAGGTCGCCTGCGCCTCGGCGGTGTTGACGACGAGCGCCGGCGGCACCTTCGAGGTGAGCTTCGCGACCAGCGATGCCTCGCTGACGCCCTTGTCCGCTCCGACGCGGATCAGGTCGAACTTCCCCTGCTTGTGGAAGAGACGCTCGGCGGTGGGGAGGTCGAGCACGGTCAGCGTCGATCCGGCGAGCGAGTCGGCGGAACCGAACGTGATCAGCCCGCTGATCCGATAGCGCTGGACCGGGCCGTCGCCGAACGCGCCGACCGTCTGGCCGACCGCGAAGTGCTGCTTGGTCGCAGTCGCCCTGTCGATCGCGATCTCGTTCCCGTGCCGCGGCCAAGTACCGGCCACCACCTTGACGGGGCTGAGCGACGTGTCGTCGGGATTGCTGACGGCGACGGCGATCCCGTCGCCCGGCTTGCCGATCCGCTTGCCTGCCTTGTCGACGAGGCTGATGTGATCCTCGATCGAGCCCTGCACGGCGCGGACGCCGGACACGTGCCCGATGCCGGTCAGCACGCCGGCCGAGAAGGGAGCCTTCTCGGTGGTGCCGTCGGCCTGCTGCACCTTGTGCTTCGAGCTGATCACTGCATCGGTGCCCTTGTACGACTCCTGATAGACGCCGTCCAGGCTCGCGCCCAGGGTGTCGGTGAGGACGAAGCTGCCGCTGATCATCGCGACGCCGAGGACGATCGCGAACGCGGTCAGGATTGCGCGGAGCTTGCGCCCGAGCAGTCCTTTGAGGGCGACCTTGATCATCGTGCGCTCACCGCCTCGAGCGTCGCGAGGATCTCGGACGGGGTCGACGGGCCGAGATCGGTGACGATCTCGCCGTCGGCGAGGAACAGGATGCGGTCGGCGATCGCGGCCGCGCGGGCGTCGTGCGTGACCATCACGGTCGTCTGGCCGAGACTGGAGACCGAGTCGCGCAGGAGCGCGAGGATCTCCGAGCTCGTCTTCGAGTCGAGGTTGCCCGTCGGCTCGTCGGCGAACATCACGGTCGGGCTCGAGACGAGAGCACGGGCGATCGCGACACGCTGCTGCTGTCCACCGGACATCTCCGCCGGGCGGTGCGAGAGACGGTCGGTCAGACCGACCTTCGCTGCCAGCTCCTCGACCCAGCCGTCGTCGGGCTTCGTGCCTGCGATCGACAGCGGGAGAACGATGTTCTCCTTCGCGGTCAGCATCGGCAGCAGGTTGAAGAACTGGAAGATGAAGCCGATGTGCTTGCGGCGCAGCTTCGTCAGCTGCGCGTCGTTCAACTCACCGATCGCGGTGCCGTCGATGAAGACATCGCCGGACGTGGGCCGGTCGAGCCCGGCGAGGATGTGCATCAGCGTCGACTTGCCGGAGCCCGACGGGCCCATGACGGCAGTCAGCTGTCCGCTCGCGACCTCGACCGAGACGCCGCGGAGCGCGTCGACTGCGGTGTCGCCCTCGCCGTAGCGGCGAACGAGGTCCTGCGCGCTGACGACCGGCTGCGGAGCTGCGGTCGGTTCAGCGAATGAGACGCGACCGTTGCCATGGCTGACGCGGTCGCGATCGTGCTGGATGGTGCGGGATTCCATTGCCACTTCTCCTTACTCGGGGGTGTGGCCTCAAGCTCGCAGCGCCTCACTCCGCCGGTAAGGGGGCGGACTCGCGTCCCAACGGTGGAGGCCGCCGGTGTCCGGTGGTACGGCTCACCCCCCACGTCGGCCGCAATGCGTGCGCCCGTGGTGCCGCGCGGCGGGTGAGGCCGCGCGGCTGATTCGCGATCGCGTACCGGCCGAGTAGCCTTGTCTGCATGGCGGCGACCGGAAGCTACGACGTGACGAGCGTCGCCGACCTGCGTGCGGTCGTCGGCGAGCCGCTGCCGCGCACGATCTCCAAGGAGACACCGACGCTCGACGAGCGCGCGACGGCGTTCATCGGCACCGCGCCGTTCCTCGTGCTGGCGACGGCATCGCCGGACGGCTCGTCCGACGCCTCGCCCAAGGGCGGCCCGCCCGGGTTCGTCCGTGTGCTCGACGAGAGGCGCCTGCTCGTGCCGGAGTTCCCCGGCAACCGGCGGCTCGACGGCCTGCAGAACCTCGTCGAGCGACCCGGAGTCGGACTGCTCTTCATCGTCCCGGGGATCACCGAGACGCTGCGCGTGAACGGGATCGGGCGTCTGACCCGTGACCCCGAGCTGTGCGCGCTCTGCGCGACCGACGGCAAGCCGCCGTGGTTCGTGATCGACGTCGAGGTGCGACAGGTCTTCTCGCATTGCAGCAAGGCGTTCCTCCGTTCCCGGCTGTGGAACCCCGACGCCTGGGCCGATCCCGCCGAGGTCGTCAGCCCGAGCAAGACGATCGCCGAGCGGGCGAGCGACGAGGGCAGGCCCGAGCAGGACGTGCGCCGCGAGGTCGACGAGTCGTACCGCCCCGGCCTCTACTAGAAAAAGGACTCAGCGTGTGGGCGCGCCGAGCGCGTCGCAGGGCAGCGTCCCGAGGCCGCCGACGACCGGGGCGACGCGGTCGATCAGCGCGAGCGACCGCTCCATTGCCACCGGTCTCAGGCCGCCGACGCCAGAGTGATACGGGTTGTCGAGGAACCAGAGCAGCAACAGGGTCGAGGTGGTGACGATCGCGACTGCGGCGACCATCGAGGCCTGCACGAACGCGGGCTCGGCGCTGTCGGCGAAGAGCAGCATGAACAGGAACAGCACGATCGCGCTGAGGAAGAGCACGATCCAGAGCGGCGGCGGGATCACTCCCTCCGCCCCGTGGGTGCGATCGGCGCGCGCACTCTCGCGATCCGAGCGCTGGTCGAACCACTTCGAGTAGGCGGCCTGCTCCGATGCGGACTTGGGATCGACGGTCTGCAGCGTCTTGAACATCGCCAGCGCCCACGGGTTCGCGATGTTGCCGAGCGTGCCGTTGCTCATCGCCGGCCATTCGCTGTGCACGACGTCGCGGCCGTAGCAGACGATCTCGCCCGACAACGTCTTTCGCACCGTGCGTGGGAAGAACTGAGCCGTCTCGAACTGCTGAACGACGAGCTCGGCCTCGGTCTCGGCGCCGGATCGCGACGTGTCGTAGCTCTCGAACGAGAGGAAGACGACGAAGCCGACGAGGACCGCGAAGCCCGTTGCGAGCACTCCGAAGACGCCGGCGGCGCGATCGCCGTCCTGGAAGTAGCTCCCTTCGGGCGCACGGCGTCGGACGAGCAGCATCGCGCTGACGGCCAGCGCGGCCACGACGACGACGATCAGGGTCGCGAAGAGCAGGTTCACCTCGGGATCGTTTCACGATTCGGCACGCACGTGGCGAACTAGGATCCTTGGATGACGAATCGAGAGCAGCTGCGTGCGGCACAGGAGCCGCTGAAGGAGAGCTACCGCGAACGCCCGGAGCAAGCGCTTGTGACGTTGCGCGCGACGGGGTCACTCGGCGAGGGAATCACGTGCTCCGTCGACACCGGGCGCGCGCTCGCCGAAGCCGGGCTCCACCCCGCGACGGGCGGCGACGGCCTGAGCCTCTGCTCGGGCGACATGCTGCTCGAGGCGCTGGTCGCCTGCGCCGGTGTGACGCTGCGCGCCGTCGCGACCTCGCTCGAGCTCGACGTGCCCGGCGGCACCGTGCGCGCGGAGGGCGACCTCGACTTCCGCGGCACCCTCGCGGTCAGCAAGGACGCCCCGGTCGGCTTCCGCGCGATCCGGCTCTCATTCGAGCTCGAGACCGACGCGAGCGACGAGGAGCTCGCCACGCTGCTGCGCCTGACCGAGCGCTACTGCGTCGTCTTCCAGACGATTGCCGGCGGCCAGGCGCCGACATCGACGATGGCGCGGCTCTAACGCGCGAACGTGTTTCAGCCTGACGCCAGGAAGCGATCCTCCGCGACGTAGTCGAAGAGCTCTGCGAAGAACTCGTCGTCGTCGCGCGGCAGCTTGGACGCGTCGGGGCCGCCTCGCGCGGACTCGACGAGCCAGTCGACGGTGTCGACCACGGTCGCGGCGTAGTCGCCGACGGGCCGATAGCCGAGCGCCAGCGCGGCGGAGGTGTCGAGCACGATCGGATGGACCGCATCCCACGGATAGAGGCCGACGTTTCCGACCGCGTCACCGTCGAGCAGCACCTCCTGCCAGTCGTATGAGAGCGCATGGGCGATCGCGCGGGCGATCTCGACGCCGCTCGGCGCGTCCGGGTCTGCGCTGTTCAGGATCCGCGCGCCCGGCTCGTGCGCGACCACCTCGACGAGCGCGGCGATGTTCACGGCCGCGGTCGTGTGGTCGACGCCTGCGCCGCGGTGCGCGAGGATCAGTGACGGCCGCCGGTCGAGCACGCGCTTGACGAACATCCACTCGCGCGGCCTCGCCGCGCCGCGCCCGTGGATCTTCGACGGCCGCAGGATCGAGACGGGCAGCCCGCTGTCGAGCATGACCCGCTCGGCCGCGACCTTGTTCGCGCCGTAGCCCTCGCGCGAGCGGTAGTCGATGTCCAGCGGGGCGAGCGTCGGCTGCGTCTCGCGGATCGGCCCGTCGTAGCGAGGCGGGTCGTCGGAGTTCGAATGGTTGCCGGCGGCGTCGACGTAGACGGCCTTGCTCGAGATCATCACCGTCGAGGTCGCGTTGCGCGCAAACGGCAACATCCGGCGCGCATCCTCGGCGGTGTACATCACGCAGTCGACCAGGAGATCCGCCCCGGAGCCGTAGGCCGCGGCGACCTGGGAGGCGTCGTGGCTGTCGGCTCGGATGAACTCGACGCCGGCCGCGCGCAGGTCGTCCGGCATGTTGGCGGCATCGCGCCCGGTCACGTCGACGTGCCACCCTGCTCGTGCGAGCCGCAGCGCGATCGCACGCCCGACGAGTCCGGTGCCGCCGAGAATGACCGCGCGACTCATCGGTGGAGTGCTCGTGCCAGCTGGACGGGGAGCACCACGAAGCACGCGACCTCGCGCAGGATCGGTCCGAGCGGCCAGGTGCGCTCCGTCGCGAGCACGCGCAAGCGCACGCCGCTCCCCCTCAGCGCAGCGCGAAACAACAGCGCCGCGCGCGGCCGGTGCCAGGAGGACGTGATCACGACCACCTCGTCCGCCCCGACCTCACCGGCGTAACGGGCAATCGCCCGCGCGTTGCCGACCGTCGACCTGGACTCGGTCTCCGGCACGACGGAGACGGTGTCGTCGCGCCAGGCCGCAGCCATCAATGCGGCTTCGCTGCCCGCGCGCGCACGGCCCCGCCCCGACAGGACGACGGCATCGGTCGGCTGCGAGATGTCCTCCGCACGCCTGAGCCGCTGCAGGCAGATGTCGTGGATGACCGAGTCGCCGCGCCGGGAGTAACCGAGCACTGCGACGACGCGGGTCGCGTCAGCGGCCACGGCGCAGTTGGCGCGCGCCGAGCAGCGTGCCGACGACCGTGACCACGAGCAGCAGCGCCTTCTTCCCGCGCAGCTTCGACTCGCCAGACGCACGCTCGCGCATGTCGACCGGGACCTCGAGCACGCGCAGGCCGTTCAGATCGAGCCGGAGAATCGCCTCCACCTCGGGCGCGCCGCTGGTGTACGGCTGGGCGAGGATCGGGAGCGCCTTCGCGTCCGCCGCGTAGAGACCGCTCGTGGCGTCGTGAAACGGCCGGCCGAGCACCAACTGCATCCCGCGGCGCAGAAGCCCGGTGCCGAGCTTGCGAATGCCCTCGGGCGCATAGCGATAGGGCTCGTAGCCTTCGCCGCTGACGAAGCGCGAACCGACGGCGACGTCGCACTCCCCGGAGCGCACGAGCTCGAGCAGGCGGCGCAGCTCGGCCGGCGGGTGCTGCCCGTCGGCGTCGATGCGACCGCAATAGGCGTAGCCCTGCTCCGCAGCGTGCGCGTAGCCCGCTGCGATGCCCGCCCGCAGGCCGCGGTTGCTGCCGAAGGAGAGAACCTCCGCCCCGTGGTCGGCTGCGACCTCCGCCGTCCGGTCGGTCGAGCCGTCGTCGACGACGAGCACGTGCGCCTCGGGCAACTCGGCGTGCAATTCGTCGAGGACGTCCGGCAGGTTGTCCTCCTCGTTCCACGCGGGAATGAAGACGATCGTGTCGCGCGCGTCGGTGGCCACCCGGTGACCGTAGCCGTTCCGTTCGCGAGAATGGCCATGCCGTGGTTCTCGCCCAGCGCGCGACCTGCCCGACGCGCGAGTTCGGCGGCAGTCTGCACTGGGTCGCCGGATCACGGGTCGCACTGGCCCGCTGACCGGAGCCAAAGGCCGCCTGCCGGCCCTGAAATTGCCCCGTCCGGGGGTGACGTCCTCCTAGACGGAAGTCTAGAGTGTTAGAAAAGTGGGTTAGGGTAGCTTTAAGCGGCTTTACTTCCAAAAACCCTTTGCGGTAGAACCTGCGGCTAGGGGATAGAGCGGAACCGAGAGGCGGCGGTTAAAAATGCGGAGAACGGCGGTTATTCTGGACGCCCACCCGTTGTGGTTGAACGCGGTGGAAGGAGTCCTCGAACGGCTGGACCTCGATGTCGTGGGCAAGACGTCGAGCTTTGCGGAAGGGCATGACCTGGTCAGCGACACGCGGCCGGACGTGCTTGCTGCTGGAACCCTTCGACAACGCGGGCCGGGAACCTGGCTTGCAACTCATGAAGCACGCTCAGGAGATCCATCCCGAGCTGAAGACGATCGTCCTGTCGGACTCACACGAGACCGACTCGGTCGACGCCGCCTTCGCGGCGGGCGCCTGCGCGTACGTCTTCAAGTCCTCGCATCCCGAGGACCTGGCGTCGGTGATCAGGCAGGTCTTCGACGTGTCGATCTTCCTGGCCCAGACCCATCGGCCGGCCCCGGCGAAGCTGAGCGCTGCGGCGACCCCGCACGCGGACAGCAACCGCGGGTTGACGAAGCGCGAGCTGGAGATCCTGCAGCTCGTGGCCGAGGGCCACTCGAACGGTGAGCTCGCCCGCACGCTCTGGGTGACCGAGCAGACGGTGAAGTTCCACCTCTCGAACATCTATCGGAAGCTCAACGTCGCGAACCGGACCGAGGCAAGCCGCTGGGCGCAGCTCAACGGCCTCCTTGCCGCTCCGGCGACGGCCTCGGTGGCCTGAGCCACACGGCCTGAGCGACCCGCACAGACCCCCGCGCGAGCCGCCCCGCCTCAGGAGGCGGCTCGCGCGGGCTTTCTGCTCAGGTCTTCGCGAGCCACTTGTCGGCGGCCGCGAGGCGGCGCTCGAGCTGCTCGACCGTCGCCTCCGAGACCTTGCCGACGCCCGAGAGCCTGTTCAGCTCGGCATTCACCTGCGCGTGCGTCAACCGGGCGCGGCGCGCGAGCTCGCGCGCGACGGTGGCGTTGTCGTCACGAAGGTGGCGCTTCTCCTCGCGGCGGGTCAGACCCGGCGTGCCGGTGTCGCCCCCGCCTGAGAGTGGTGGCGGCGGTGCGAGGGTCAGCTCGAAGCCGTCCAGGCCGTCGTCATCGCCGTCGTCGAGCTCGTCGTGGCCGAGATCGTCGAAGCCCGTCGCGTCCGTCGCCACGGCCGAGATGGCGGCGAAGAGCGACATCTGCTCGTCAGGCGCATCCGTCTCGCGTGCCTCGTCGCGCTCCGGCTCGTCCGTCTCGCGGCGACGCAGCGAATGACGGCGCTGCTCGGCGACTCTGGCGGCATGAAGACGTAGGCGTGGATCGTCCGGGATGAAGAGCCACGAGCGCTGGCGCGGCACACCACGCGTCCAGCGTACGAAGCGCCCCACCGCCTGCCGGAAGAAGAGCTCGGTCGCCGTCGTCGTCGCGTAGACGCCGACCCGCAGGCGCGGGATGTCGACGCCCTCCGAGACCATGCGCACCGCCACGAGCCACGGGTCTGACCCCGCGGCGAACGCAGCGATCCCGGCCGACGCCTGCGGATCGTCCGAGGTGACGATGCGCGCCGTCGTGCCGAAGCGCGTCAGCAGCAGCGAGGCGATGCCGCGCGCGTGCTCCTGGTCGGTTGCGATCACGAGCCCACCCGCATTCGGCTGCTCGCGGCGAACCTCCGTCGAGGCGCGCATGAGCCGTGCGCAGCACGGTCGGCAGCCACTCGCCTTCGAGCGACAGCGCGGTGCGCAGGCGCTGGCCCGCGCGCGCGGCGTCGAGCCGGTCGTCGAACGTCGCCGAGTGGATCGAGCCGTCCGGTGCCGCCCACTCCATCTGACCGTTCGTCGTCGGGAAGTAGACGGGGCGGACGACCCTGCGATCCGCGAGGGCGTCGCCGTAGCTGTACTCGAAGTCCGGGACCGCCTCGTCACCGAGGTAGGCGACGAAGGGAATCGCCCGCGTGTCCGAGCGAAATGGCGTCCCGGAGAGGGCGAGGCGGCGGCGGGCACCGCCGAACGCCTCGCGAATGGAGGCGCCCCACGCGCGGTCGTCCGCCGCGTGGTGGAGCTCGTCGAAGATGACGAACGCGTCGCGCGACAGACGGCCGAGGACAGCGGCGCTCGTGGCGACCTGCTGGTACGAGGTGACGATCCCGTGCATGTCGCGCGGCAGCCCGCCCGCACCCGGCGTCCACATCGGGTCGAGATGCAGCGAGAACGCAGCCGCGGCCCGCGCCCACTGCACCTTCAGATGCGCCGTCGGCGCGACCACGATCAGCCGGCCGCCGCCGCCCGCCAACTGGTGCCGCGCGGCGGTCAAGGCGAACGTCGTCTTGCCGGCGCCCGGCGTCGCGACGGCGAGGAAATCGGCTGCGGACGACTCGACGAACTGGTCGAGGGCGCTCTTCTGCCAGGGCCTGAGGCGGACGGTACGGGTCATCGGGACGGCGGACGCTAGCGATCGGTCCTGCCGACGCCGCCCGGAGGCCTGGCCTAGGCCCGAGGCTATAGTCGAGCGACTGCCCCAGTGGCCTCTCGCCTACCCCGTCAGACCGAACGAAAGGGCTGCACCAGCATGCGCAAGCGAATCACCCTTCTCCTGTTCTCCGTCGCCGTGCTCGCTGCGACGGCGGCCGTCAGCCAGTCGGCCGCCCGGCCGACGGCGACCTCGGCCGCCCTCGCGTCGTGCACTCCCGGCGCGCTCAACCTCGTCACCGACGGGCAGTTGACGATCGGCACCGACAACCCGGCGTACCCGCCGTGGTTCGCGGGCGGCTCGAAGAGCTCCTGGAAGATCAACGACCCTGCGACCGGCAAGGGCTACGAGTCCGCCGTCGCCTACGCGGTCGCCCGGAAGCTCGGGTTCGCGAAGTCCGCGGTCAAGTGGACGTACGTCCCGTTCAACAAGGCGTTCGCACCCGGGCCGAAGCCGTTCGACTTCGACATCAACCAGATCTCGATCACCCCGGCTCGTGCGAAGGTCGTCAGCTTCAGCGTCTCGTACTACGACGTCAACCAGGCGATCGTCGTCAAGAAGGGCACGAAGATCGCGGGCATCCGCTCGATCAAGGGCCTCAAGCCGTTCAAGCTGGGGGCTCAGCTCGGCACGACGAGCTATGCGTTCATCGCGTCGACGATCAAGCCGTCGCAGAAGCCCGGGGTGTTCCCGTCGAACGCCGGCGCGGTGCTGGCGCTGAAGAACAAGCAGATCGACGGCCTCGTCGTCGACCTGCCGACCGCGTTCTACGTCACGGCCGTTCAGGTGCCCGGGAGCAAGATCCTCGGCCAGTTCGAGAACAAGGGCAAGGCGACCGACCGGTTCGGCGTCGCGCTCGCCAAGGGCAACTCACTGACGACCTGCGTGAACAAGGCGATCAGCTCGCTCCGCGCGGACGGCACGCTCAAGCGGCTCCAGCAGCTGTGGCTAGCGAAGGCGACCGGCGCGCCGATCTTGAAGTAGCGCGGCGCTCGCGCCTGCTCGACGGATTGCGCTCCGGCGGCGACGGCCGCCGGAGCGTCGCCGTCGCGCTCCTGAGCACCGTCGTCTTCACGGCGATCGTCGTCGTGGCGATCACGCACGCCCCGGGCTGGCCCGAGGTGAAGCGTCAGTTCTTCGACTGGAACGAGTTCAAGGCGACGTTCCCGGAGATCCTCCGCGCGTTCCGGTTGAACGTCAAGATCTTCTGCATCGCGGAGGTCTTCATTCTCGTCTTCGCACTCTTCCTCGCGGTGCTGCGCAGCCTCCCGGGACCGGTGTTCTTCCCGCTGCGCGCCATGGCGATCATCTATGCCGACCTCTTCCGCGGCATCCCGACGATCCTCGTGATCGCGATACTCGGCTTCGGTGCGCCTGCCCTCGGGCTCAGCTACGTGCCGACCTCCACGATCTTCTGGGGCATCGTCGCGCTGGTGCTGATCTACAGCGCCTACGTCTCGGAGGTCTACCGCGCCGGCATCGAGTCGATCCATCCGAGCCAGGAGGCGGCCGCCCGCTCGCTCGGCCTGACCCGCGCGCAGACGCTGCGTCGCGTCATCCTCCCCCAGGCGGTGCGCCGCGTGATCCCGCCGCTTCTGAACGACTTCATCGGACTGCAGAAGGACACCGCGCTCGTCGGCACGCTCGGCGCCGTCGAAGCGTTTCAGCAGTCCCAGATCGACGCGAACGCGACGTTCAACTTCACGGCGTACCTCGCGGCTGCCGTGCTCTTCGTCGCGATCACGATCCCGCTCGCCCGGTTCACGGACTGGCTGATCCTGCGCGACCGTCGCCGGCGCCAATCGGGCGGCGTGCAATGACCGACGCGCTCCGGATCGAGGGCCTGCACAAGTCGTTCGGCAAGCACGAGGTGCTGCGCGGCATCGACCTCGCGGTGGGCGAGCACGAGGTCGTGTGCCTGATCGGCGCCTCCGGCTCGGGCAAGTCCACCCTCCTCCGCTGCATCAACCTGCTCGAGCCGATCGACGCCGGCCGCCTCTGGCTGGCCGGCGAGGAGATCACGCGCGTGCGCGACGTGAACGCCGTGCGGCGCCGGATCGGGATCGTCTTTCAGTCGTACAATCTCTTCCCGCACATGACCGTGCTGCGCAACGTGACACTTGCCCCACGCGACGCGCTGGGACTCTCGAAGCAGGACGCAGAGAGCCGGGCGGAGTCGCTGCTGGAGCGGTTCGGCCTCGCCGACAAGCGCGACGCCTACCCGGACCGTCTCTCGGGCGGACAGCAGCAGCGCGTCGCGATCGTCCGTGCGCTCGCGATGCAGCCCGAGCTGATGCTGTTCGACGAGGTGACGAGCGCGCTCGACCCGGAGCTCGTGGCGGAGGTGCTCGAGGTGATCCGCGAGCTGGCGGAGGGCGGGATGACGATGGTGCTCGCGACGCACGAGATGTCGTTCGCACGCGACATCGCCAACCGCGTCTGCTTCCTCGACGACGGCCGCATCCTCGAGGAGGGAACGCCGGAGGCGATCTTCTCGGCGCCGCAGGAAGAGCGGACGCAGCAGTTCCTGCAGCGCGTGATCGAGGCGCGGCGCCTGTGACTCTCCGCCGCGCGACGACCGACGACGCAGCGGCCCTGGCGGCGATCCAGGAGGAGGCCTCGAAGGCCGGCGTCCCGCACGTCTACCCGCCGACCCTCTACCCGTTCCCGCGCGAGGCGGTGCAGGAGCGCTGGCGCGCCTACACCGCTGCGGGCGGCTGGGCGACGGTCGCCGATGACGGCTTCGTCGCCGTCGACGGCGAGTGGCTCGAGGCGATGTACGTCCTGCCCGCCGCCTGGGGCGGCGGGCTCGCCGACGACCTGCACGCGGCCGCGCTCGACCAGCTGCGCGCCCACGGCGCGATGCGGGCGCGGCTCTGGGTGCTCGAGCTGAACGGCCGCGCGCGCAGCTTCTACGAGCGCCACGGCTGGCGACCCGACGGCACGAGCCGCGTGGTCGAGTTCCCACCGCACCCGACCGACCTCGGCTACGCGCTCGACCTGGGCAGCGCCGACCACCGCTCCTAGCGACGGGGGCCGGGCTTTCGCCCGGCCCCCCTGCGTTCGTTGCGCTGTCCTAGCCGAGCCGCGTGACGCGGTTCTGGGGCCCCGGTGCGACCGGGGAGTTCTTCAGGAAGTAGTTGACCGCGGCGTCGATGTCGATCTCGCCGCCGAGCTGGTCCGTGCCCTCGTTGAAGACGGTGAAGCCGTCCCCGCCCGAGGCGAGGAAGTTGTTCATCGCGACGCGGTAGGTGCCGGTCATCGTGATCGGCACGCCGTTGATCGCGACGCTGCCCGGGATGATGCGGCTCCCTGCAGGCCGGCGCGTGTCGTAGCGTGTACGCGAATCCGTGCGACACCTGCAGCAGCCTGATGACCAGGTTTCCGTCGTTGTCGGGGAAGAACTGCTGCTCGAGCAACCGGTAGATCGATGTCACCCGTCATCGTCTTGACGTTCATCACGTTGTTGAACGGCTGGACGGTGAACATCTCCGAGTACGTGATCTGACCAGGTGCCTCACCGGCGGCCTGCTGGTTGAAGATGAGGTTGCGCCCTGATCCCGCCCGGATTCATGAACGCCACCCGTGCACCGCCGAAGTCGGTCGGCGAAGTCGAGGCGAGCTGCGCGTCCGCGATCACGTCGCCGAGCGCCGACTCCTGGTTCGGGCCCGACCGCTGCTTGTGATGTCGGCGGTGATCGAGCCGATGATGCGGTTCGCGATCGGCGCCGAGATCGGACGGTAGTGATCGATGATCGCGGTGATCGCCGGATCCTTCGACACGGTGCGCGTGACGATCACGTTGTGTGCGTCGACCGCGGTGACGTCCTTCGACTGGTGGTCGATCGTCAGGTCGATGTCCGTGATCAGGCGCCCGAACGACGCTGCGCTCGTGGTCGGGATGCCGTTGAACTTGCAGACGTACGGCTGATGCGTGTGCGCCGAGACGACGAGGTCGACCTGCGGGTCGAGGCCCTCGACGATCGGCTTGATCGCACCGGTGAAGTTGTCACAGCGGTTGATGTCCATGAAGCCACCGGCGAACGGCGCGTTCTGCTGCCCGCCTTCGTGGATCAGGACGACGATGGCGCGGACGCCCTCGTTCTCACGCAGCGTCTTCACGAACCGGTTGACCGTCAGCACTTCGGGTGCGAACTCGAGGCCCGCGACGCCGGCCGGCGTCACGATCAGCGGCGTCCCCTTGAGCGTCAGGCCGATGAACGCGATCTTGGCGTTGCCGAACTTCTTGATCTCGTACGGCGGCAGGATCGTGTTCTGCGTGCCCGCGTAGAGCACGTTCGCGGCCAGGTACTGGAAGAGCGAGCCGAAGAACGGCGTGCCGTCCTGGCAGCCGTCGACCGGGTGGCAGCCGCCGTTCTGCATGCGCAGCAGCTCGTCGACGCCTTCGTCGAACTCGTGGTTGCCGACGCCGGAGACGTCCAGGCCCATCGCGTTCAGCGCCTCGATCGTCGGCTCGTCGTGGAAGAGAGCCCGAGAGCAGCGGGCTGGCGCCGATCAGGTCGCCGGACGCCGACGACGAACGTGTTCGGATTGCTCTTCTCGAGCGTCTTGAGTGGGTGGCGAGGTACTCGGCGCCACCGGCGTCGACGTCGCGCGCTCGGCGCGATCGCGATGCGGCCGGACGAGCCGCTCGGCGGCTCGAGGTTGCCGTGGAAGTCGTTGATCGCGAGCAGCTGGACATGCGTGTCGTTGTCCTTCTTCGGACCAGCTGCAAACGTGGACGGTGCCGCCACGGCAAGCAGGCCGAGCAGCAAGGCGACGAGCGCCAAATGACGTCTCATGCGGTTCTTTCTCCCCTCAGTTGAGTTCCCCCGGTGGCAGCCCGATCAGAGCCGCCGACGGACGAAGGTACTGCCCTTCTTGGACGAGGTCAAGGCGGAAGCGCCCCGACTACTGGATCGACCCGCCTCCGTCACCAACAGGCGCCACCTGGGGCGCGCGCTCGATCGCCGGATCCGTGAAAACGTCGAGGTCGTCGCGGCTCGTCGAGGAGAACTCCGAGACGACCGCTCCTTCCGCACCGGCCTTGAACCAGTGCCGGGTGTCCGGCGGGATCGTGTACTGGTCACCCGGGCCGAGCATGATCGTCTCGCCCTCGACGTTCAGCTCGACGGTGCCGCGACGGCAGCGGAACGTCTCCTCCTTGCCGGGCGTACCGTCGAACGGCGGGTGCCGGTGCTCCGGGCAGGTCTGGCCCGGGTAGAGCACGAGCTCCTTGGCGCAGTAGCGGTCCGTGTTGACGTAGACGAGCAGTTGCAGGCCGATCTCTCGCAGCCGGCCGAGGCCGAAGTCGGCGACCTCGATCTCGGCGCGCTCTGCGTCCGTCAGCTCGATTCCGGCGGCGGCGAGCTCGATCGCGGTGTAGGCCTGGGCGGACTCGTGCTCTTCCCGCGAGATCACTGAAGCCACCCCGCGCCGGCTGCGGCACGGCAGACGTAGGGCGTCGGCTGTCAGCCCGGTCTGCAGCCGATAGTCGTCGGCGGCACGCGCTGCGAGCCCGTGCGCCTCGCCGACCGGCGCGAGCGCGACGACACAGCCACCGAAGCCGGCACCGGTCAACCGCGCGCCGGCGGCGCCGGCCCGGCCGAGTGCGTCGACGAGCGCATCCAGCTCGGGTGTCGAGACCTCGAAGTCATCGCGCAGGCTGGCGTGGCTCGCCGACATCAGCGATCCAAGCTTATCGAGGTCGCCGCGCCGTAGAGCGTCGGCCGACTCGAGCACGCGCGCGTTCTCGGAGACGACGTGCCGCGCCCGAGGCTCGTCGGCCACCTGCCCGGGGGACGCGTCTCGCAGCGCTGTCGAGACCAAGCCGCGCAGCGACGGCTTCGCACGCTGCGCGGCGCTCCGCGTACGCGCTGTGCTCGAGCGCGCGGGGCAGGCCCGAGTGGACGACGACGATGGCGACCTCGTCCGGCAGCTTGATCGGCTCGACCTCGAGCGAGCGGCAATCGATCAGGAGCGCGCAGCCCGCGCGACCCGCGACGGAGGTGAGCTGATCCATGATCCCGCAGGGGACGCCCGTCGCAAGCTGCTCGGCGCGCCGGCAGGCGAGGGCGAGCTCCGTCGGCGCCAGTTCGAGGCCCGCGACGTCGCACAACGCGAGCGCGAGCGCCACCTCCAGCGCGGCCGACGACGAGAGCCCGGAGCCGACGGGAATCGTCGACGAGACCCGAGCGTCCATCCCGACGTCCGCCCGGCCCTGCTCGCCCAGCACCGCGCGCAGGGCGTCGACGTAGCGGTCGGAGCCGGCGTCCCCGTCGAGCCAGTCGACTTCGACCACGTCGTCCGCCCGCGGCGTCGCGTGCACGACGCACTCGAGGTCGATCGCCACCGGCAGGACCAAGCCGTCGTTGTAGTCGGTGTGGTCGCCGATCAGGTTGACGCGGCCCGGCGCGCGGAAGCTACGCACGGCCGCCCAGGGCGCCGCAGCGAGGCTCCGAGCTCACCGCGCCCAGTCGAGCGGCTCGGGCGGGGCGAAGACGGACCGGACGTCGACGGTCCCACCGTCGCGGAGCGACGTCTGGACGGCCTCCAGCACTTCCACGAGGTGGGCCGCCTGCTCGCCGCTCGCCCGGTGCGGCCGGTCCTCGGCGATCGCCGCCGCCAGATCGCTCAGTGCACGGCTCCAGTCTTTGCCGTGATACGGCTCGCGCAGGGGCGTGACCGTCCGATACCGGTCGCCACGCTCCTGCAGCTCGATCGGCGAATCGAACTCATCCCACGCCGCCAGGTAGAGCGAGCCGTCGTCTCCGTGCAACTCGAGGCCGCGCTGCTTGGATGGGGGGACGTAGAACGTCGCCGTCAGGCGTGCGATGACGCCGTCCGTGAGCTCGAGCAGCGCGACGACGAAGTCGGGCGCCGAGAGCCGGAACGGACGGCCGTCGCCGTGCACACGGTCGGGCTCGACGATCGTGGCGTACGCCTGCACGCGCCGGACCGGCCCGAACATCGCGGTCAGGATCGCGAGCGGATAGACGCCGACGTCGACCAGCGGCCCGACCGCGTAGAGCGCAGTCGGGTCCGGATGCCAGCGCTCGATGCGGTCCCAGTTGGCCTCCGCGTAGACGACCCGCACCCGTCCGATCGCACCGTCGCGGACGAGCTTCCAGAGCGACTGCTGTGCTTCGCCGAGGAGCGTCGCCGGCGCGGAGCTCAGACGGACGCCGCGCTCCCTCGCGAGCTCGACCAGCTCCCGCGCCTCGTCGTGGCGCAGCGCCAGCGGCTTCTCGCTGTGCACGTGCTTGCCGGCCGCGAGCGCCTGCCGACTGACGTCCGCGTGCGCCTGCGGCGCAGTCAGGTTGACGACCAGCTCGACGGCATCATCTGCGAGCAGCTCGTCGAGGTTCGCGTAGACGCGGCCGCCGAACTGGGCGACAAGGCGCTCGGCCGCCCCCGGGTCGACGTCGGTCGCAGCGACGAGCTCGAGCCCGTCGACGGCACCGATCCGGTCGGCATAGCGCGACGCGATGTTGCCGCAGCCGACGATCCCGATCCTCATCCGAGCCACCCTTCGAGTTGCTCTCGCATCGCGCGGCACTCGTCGCTCGGGTCGTGGTCCTCCGGCTCATGCTCCACCGAGTACGCGCCGCCGTAGCCGACGCGGTCGAGCGCGCGCACGCAGGCCTCGATGTCGACGATGCCGCCGCCCCATGCGGTCGTGTCGTGCGGCTCGCCAACCGCGAGCACATCCTTCAGGTGGACGTGCAGGACGTGCGGCGCGAGCTCCTCGATGGCGCGGGCCGGGTCGTAGCCCTGTGTGGCCCACCAGCCGGTGTCGACGGTCGCGCCCATCGTCCCGTCGCCTGCCTCGATCTTCTGCAGCACCTCGCCCGGCGTGCGCTCGGGGTGGTTCTCGATCGCGAGCCGGACACCGTGCTCGCGCAGCACCGGCACCAGCACCGCTGCGTCGCCCGACATGCCGCCGCCGATCACGTCGACGCCGAGCCCGCGGGCGAGCTCGCACGAGCGCGCCACGTTCGACGGGCGGATCCACGTCGCGTAGGTCGCGACGGTGAGCCCGTGACGCTCGAGCAGCGACACGGCGATCCCGAGGTGGTCATCGCTCGCCCAGTCGGGCGCCAGATGGGCGCCCCAGAGATCGACGGCGTCGAACCCGAGCGAGCGGATCCCGCGGAGCAGCTCGTCGAGGCGCTCCTCGTAGGTCTCGAGCGGCGCGAAGTGGTCGTTCGTCGCCCGGTCGCCCTGCGCCCAGCCGTGCAGGTCCCAGCCGGTCTCGCGTGCCACGTAGTTGGCGGTCATGAATGCGATCACGGCGTCAGCAGCGGCCTTCCTTGCGCGGGTCGGCCGGAGGAGCGGTACGGGATCGGCTGGGGCTGCACCGCGACCGAACGGTATCCCTCCTTGAACTGCGGCGTGAGCCTGACGGTGAGCATCCCACCGGGGCGCGCGGCAGGAGATGATCAGTCAGCGAACGACCGACCAAGGGAGCGAGACATGAAGACGAGCCTGGGCATCTGGGCATTCGGGGCGATGGCGACGCGGTTCAATCCCGGCGGGTACAAGCCCGACCTCGCAGGTGCGAGCACTGCGGCGAAGGTGCGGACGGCAGTCGAGGGTCTCGGCGACCTGATGGACGACTACGAGTTCCACTACCCGCAGGAGCTCTCGCCCGACAACCTCGAGGAGGTGCAGCAGGCGCTCGACGGCCACGGCATCTACTGCATCGCGAGCGGTCTCCATCTCGACCCGCGCTTCGCGAAGGGCGGCTTCTCGTCGCCGGACGACGCGACGCGCGCGGAGGCGCTGCGCCTGACGAAGGAGGCAATCGACCTCGCGGGCGAGCTCGGAGCGCACATGATCATCTGGCCCGGGATCGAGGGCTACAACTACCCGTTCCAGACGCCGTACGCGGACTCGTGGCGGCGGTTCGTCGACGGCGTCGGCGAGTCCGCGCAACACGCGCGCGACCGCGGCGTGACCGTGTTCCTCGAGCACAAGAACTCCGAGCCGGCGATGAAGATCTTCATGCGCAACATCGGGATGACGCTGCACGTGATCCACAAGCTGCGCACCGAGGGGATCGACAACGTGCAGGTGAACATGGACTGGCAGCACCTGATCATGAACGGCGAGAACCTCGCCGAGTACGCAGCGCTGCTCGCGGCCGAAGGCTTGCTCGGCCACCAGCACGCGAACTCCGGCTGGGGGACCTTCGACGACGACAACATGGTCGGTGCGACGGCGTTCATGGAGACGATCGAGCTCGCCGTCGAGCTGCGTCGCGCGAACTACGGCGCGAACGGCGAGCGGCTCGGCTTCGACCTCTACCCGTACACCGAAGACGCCGTCGGCGCCGTCAAGCGCTCGGTGCTGCAGTGGAACTTCATCGACGGTGTCGCGGGCAAGATCGACGAGGCTGCTCTGCGCGAGGCACAGCAGACGAAGGACGCTGTCCGCGCCTACGAGCTGGTGTACGCGGCGCTCGGCGCATAGCGGTGGACGCGCTGGTCGGGATCGACGTCGGCACGACCGGCGTCAAGGGCGTCGCGATCTCGCCGAGCGGGGATGTGCTGGCGACCGCCGAGGAGGGCTACCCGCTGTCGACGCCCCAGCCCGGGTGGTCGGAACAGGACCCCGACGACTGGTGGCGCGCGACGCAGTCCGTGCTCGAGCGGCTCCCAACCGGCCCGATCGGCTTCTCAGGTCAGATGCACGGTCTCGTCACGCTCGACACCGAGCAGCGGGTGTTGCGCCCGGCGATCCTCTGGAACGACCAGCGCACCGCGGCAGAGTGCGCCGAGATCGAGGAACGCGTCGGGCTCGAGCGGCTGATCGCGTTGACCGGGAACCGTGCGCTGACCGGCTTCACCGCCCCGAAGCTGCTCTGGCTGCGCACGCACGAGCCGGAGAGCGTACGAGCGGATCGCGCACATCCTGCTGCCGAAGGACTACGTCCGCCTGCGCCTCGAAGGTGAGCTCGCGATCGACGCCGCGGACGCGTCGGGAACGCTCCTCTTCGACGTGGCGAACCGGCGCTGGAGCGACGAGGTGCTCGACACGCTCGACATTCCGCACGCGTGGCTGCCGCGCGTCTACGAGTCGACGGAGAACGCCGGCGCGGGCGACCAGGCTGCGGGCGCGCTCGGTGTCGGCATCGATGTGCCCGGCCCGCTGTCGATCGTCCTTGGCACGTCGGGCGTCGTCTTCGGCGTGCTGCCGGCGTACGGCGCCGACGACCAGGCGCGCCTGCACACGTTCTGCCATGCCGTGCCGGGGACGTGGCATGCCATGGGCGTGATGCTCTCGGCTGCCGGCTCGCTGCGCTGGTTGCGCGACGTCGTCGGCGGCGACTATCCGCAACTGCTGGCGGACGCCGAGCGCTGGCCCGCCGGGAGCGAGGGCCTGCTCTTCCAGCCGTACCTGACCGGCGAGCGCACACCCCACCCCGACCCCGACGCGCGGGCGGCATTCGTCGGCCTGACGGTGCGGCACGATCGCGGCGCCCTCGTCCGCGCTGTGCTGGAAGGGGTCGCCTACGGGTTGCGCGACTCGCTGGAGCTCCTGCGCGAGCTCGGGTTCGAGCCCGAGGTCGGCCGGATCTCCGGCGGCGGCGCGCGCAGCGAGCTCTGGTGCAGGATCGTTGCGAGCGTGCTCGGGCTGCCGCTCGAGCGGACGGCGGTCGACGAAGGCGCCGCCTTCGGAGCGGCGCTGCTCGGTGGCGTCCGCGCGGGCGTCTACGCCGACGCCCACGAGGCTGTGGCTTCAGCCGTCCGGGTGACGGCGCGTGTCGAGCCGGAGGCGTCCTGGCTGCAGCACATATGCGAACGGCTACCAGAACTACCGCTCGCTCTACCCCACCCTCCGGCCGATTTCGAACTTATGATCGGCGTGTGCCGCTCGCACTAGCCGCAGCCGAGGCACTCCTCGACGAGATCGGGGAACTGCTCGCGATCATGCTGCGCATCAGCCGTCGCATCGAGAACGCCGACGAGCCGATGACGGCAACTCAGCGACTCGCCCTGATGGAGGTCGCGATCGTCGGCCCGACTGCGCCTCAGCAATCTCGCCGCTCGCATGGACACGACACCCGCGACCGCCAGCCGCGCGATCGATGTGCTGCAGCGCTACGAGCTCGTCGTGCGCCGGCCCGATCCTGACGACGGGCGCGCGACACTGATCGCTGCGACGCCGAAAGGAAAGCGCTGGACGGATGAGCGGCGCAGCCTCGTGCTGAGCATCCTCGAGCAGCTCGACACCGAGGGCGTGCCGGCACCGTCGCTGACGCCGGGCCTCGCTGCACTGAATGCTGCGCTCCGCGGCGCGACCGGCCACGACGCCGTCGCCCGCGGAGCACTGCTCGCTCCCTAGGAGGGCTTAGTCGGCTTCGTACGCGGGCTCGGCGATCAGCTGTGTAACCGCGGCCGTCTGACAGTGACCTGAACCGATGTCGCGGAGACGGCCTCGTGCGTCGATCTCGGACTACCCTCAGCGCATGGCCAAGGTTCTGGTCGTCGAGGACGACGTCGCTCTCCGCGGCGTGCTCCTGCGTGGTCTCCGTGAGGAGGGGTTCGAAGCGGTCGGGGTCGGCACCGGCGCCGAGCTGCTCGACCGGATCGAGCCCGAGGCGCCGAACCTGCTGATCGTCGACATCGGCCTGCCCGATGCGGACGGGCGCGATATCTGCCAGGCGCTGCGCGCGCAAGGCGTCGAGACACCGGTGCTCTTTCTCTCCGCGCGCGACGCACTGACCGATCGCGTCACGGGGTTCAGCGCGGGCGGAGACGACTACGTCACGAAGCCCTTCGCCTTCGCCGAGCTCGTCGCGCGGCTGCACGCACTGCTGCGCCGGGCCGGAGCGTCCGACGCGATCGAGCACGCGGGCATCCGACTCGACCCGCTCGCGCATGCGGCCTTCGTCGAGGGCGAGAAGATCTCGCTCACGCCGACCGAGTTCAGACTGCTCGCGAAGCTCATCGCGAGCCCGGGCCAGGCGATCCGTCGCCGCGAGCTCGTCCAGACCGGCTGGCCGCACGGCGCGCAGGTCCGGGACAACACGCTGGACGCATACATCGCGCGACTGCGCCGCAAGCTCGGCTCGCACGACGGTGCGCCGACGATCGCCACCGTCCACGGCGTCGGCTACGCGATCGAATGAGGTGGCCACGCGACGTACGCACGCGGCTGCTGCTCATCGTGCTCGTAGCGGTCTCTGTCGCGCTCGTGATCGCGACGATCGGCTTCAACCTGCTCCTCGCGCGCTCGAACGACCAGAGCGCCGATTCGCTCCTCCGCCAGCGCGCCGACTCCGAGCGCAGCCTGATCCGCGTCGCCGGTGGGCGGCTGGTACCTGTCGAGACCTCGAGCGACGAGGTCGGCGACAGCCGGGTGTGGCTCTACGAGGGCGGGCGGACGGTGGAGGCGCCACGAGCGCGAGCCGCGACCACCGCAGTCGCACAGTCACTGGCGCGCGGCCCGAGCCGGTTCGCGACCGTCGAGGACACCGACGAGCGCCTGTACTCACTTCCGATCGTCGCCCGCGGCGCGCGCGTCGGCACGATCGTCACCGGCGTCTCGCTTGCCCCCTACGAGCAGGCACGTCGCTCCGCGCTCTTCGCATCACTCGTCTTCGCGATGACGGTCCTGCTGATCGCGGGCACCGCCGCCGCGTGGCTGCTGCGGTCCGCGCTCCGCCCGGTCGAGCTGATGACGGAGCAGGCCGAGGCGTGGAGCGAGCACGACCTCGACCGGCGGTTCGGCCTCGGCGAGCCGCACGACGAGCTGACACGACTCGCCTCGACCCTCGACCGCCTGCTCGACCGGATCGCCGCGAGCCTGCGTCACGAGCGCCGCTTCTCGGCCGAGCTCTCACACGAGCTGCGTACACCGCTCGCCAAGGTGACGGCCGAGGCCGAGCTCGCACTGCGGCGGCCGCGCGACCCGGAGGAGTACCGCGAGGCGCTGACCGAGATCCTCGGCAACGCGCGCCAGATCGCTCGCATCGTCGACGCGCTCCTCGCCGCGGCGCAACAGGATGCAAGCCCGCGCGGCGTCTCCGACGGCGTCGAGGTCGCACATGCCGCCGCCGACGCGTGCCGGCCGGTCGCCGAAGAGCGCGGGATCGAGCTGACGGTCGACGAAGGCAGGCTGCGTTACCCCGTCGGCGTCGACGCAGACCTCGCCGAGCGCATCCTCCACCCGGTCATCGACAACGCCTGTCGCTACGGGCGGAACGCCGTCTCCCTCTCGCTCGCGCGCGCCGACGGAGCAGTGCTCTTCACGGTCGACGACGACGGCCCGGGTGTCGGCGCCGAGGAGGCCGAGACGATCTTCGAGCCCGCCGTGCGCGGCAGTGCGGGACTCGCCGCCGCTCCGTCGGCGGGGCTCGGCCTTGCCCTCGCACGCCGACTCGCACGGTCGGTCTCGGGCGACATTCACGCGGTCTCGTCGGGCACCGGCGGCCGGTTCGAGATCCGCCTGCCCGCGGGCTGACGGTCAGGACTCGTTCATGTCGCCACGGTCACCATGAGGGCTGCTCCGGTCGCGCGGTCCGCTGTCTGCGTTCCCCGCGCCGGCGGTCGGGCCCGACCGGAGCGGTATTTCACCCTGCGGCGACACTCTTAGCTGTCGTCAAGGTTCCTCTTAGGAAGCGACCCGATACTCGGGACATGACACCTCCCAAGAAGATCCAGACAGGCATCGCCGCCGTCGCCGTCGTCGGTCTGACGGCAGCCGGCGCGGCCGTTGCCGCGAACAAGCTGCAGGGGACGAAGTCCTCGCAGCAGACTGCTGCTGCCGGCACGTTCGCCGCTGCCTCGAGCAGCACGAAGTCGGGCACCGACCGCGACCACCACGGCGGCCCCGGCTTCCGCCACGACGACCTCGCCGACGCGGCCTCGTACCTCGGCATCACCCAGGCCGCACTGGAAACGGCGCTGCAGTCCGGGAAGACGCTCGCTCAGGTCGCCGACGCCACGAGCGGCAAGTCGGCGGCGGGTCTGATCGACGCGCTCGTCGCTGCCGAGAAGGCCGAGCTCGCGGCCGCGGTCAAGGCCGGCGACCTGACGCAGGCGCAGGCAGACCAGCTCACCGCCAACCTGAAGGCGCACGAGACCGCCGAGGTCAACGGCACCTTCCGTGGTCACGGCCCCGGCGGCCCGGGTGACCGGCACGGCGGGCACGGCCACGGCGACGGGCTCGCCGCGGCAGCCACGTACCTGGGCATCACCCAGAACGCGCTCCTCACTCAGCTCCAGTCCGGGAAGACCCTGGCTCAGATCGCCGAGGCGACGAGCGGTAAGTCGACGGCCGGCCTCGTCGCGGCGCTCGTCGCGGCAGAGAAGACCGAGCTGGCAGCTGCCGTCAAGGCGGGCGATCTGACGCAGGCGCAGGCCGACCAGATCTCCTCCGGCCTGCAGGCGCGTGTGACCGCGCTCGTCAACGGCACCCGCCCGGCACATGACGGCCCGGGCGACCACGACGGCCCGAACGGCTTCCGCCCGGCCGCAGCGGGCACCCACATCTAGCTCTCCCCGCGGAGGGCCCGCCGCGCTACCTTCGGCGCGTGCGGGCCCTCCTCGCAGTCGCGCTTGCCGGCACGGCCCTCGCCGCGCCGAAGCCCGCGATCGTCGCCAAGCCGATTCCGTTCAGCGACGCTCGGCGCGCCGAGACTGCGGCCTACGCGCAGCGCCACTACGGCGTGCACACGTGGCGACTGACGACACCGCACGTGATCGTCGAGCACTTCACGGCGACGAGCTCGTTCTCGTCGGCGTGGAACACGTTCGCGTCCGACGCGCCCGATGCCGAGCTCGGTGAGCGTCCCGGAACGTGCGCGCACTTCGTGATCGACCGCGACGGGACGATCTACCAGCTCGTGCCCCTCTCGACGATCTGCCGGCACACCGTCGGCCTCAACTGGACGTCGATCGGGATCGAGCACGTCGGCACGAGCGACGCCTCGATCCTCGGCAATCCGCGTCAGCTGCGCGCGTCGCTGAAGCTGACGCTGTGGCTGATGGGCCGCTACCGCATCTCGCTGCCCAACGTGATCGGGCACGCGGAGAGCCTGACGAGCCGGTACCACCGCGAGCGCTACGCGCCGTGGCGCTGCCAGACGCACGGCGACTGGCAGCACGCCGACATGGTCACCTACCGCACGGCGCTCGCACGGCTCGCCCGCGCGCAGCACGTCGCCGTGTCGCGCGCGGGCGGGCCTGTCGCGAGTGGTTGCTAGCTGAGTCCTTCGCCGGTCTCGAGCACCGACTTCAGCCCGCTCAGCACCATCATCCAGCCGGCGCCCGAGACGCTGGCTGCGGTCTTCGGCGCGTTCTCGAGCCGGTCGTGGATCACGGTCAGCTTCGAGAAGCCGCCGTCCTGCGCCTCGATCTCCCACGTGACGCGGCTCTTCTCTTCGGCCGCCAGCTCGGGGTCATAGAACGAGTGCCACTCGTGCGAGAGCCGACGCGGCGGGTCCCACTCGAGCACGGCGTTCTCGTCCCACGTCTCCGACCCGTCCGCAGAACCGGACAGGCGGCGCTCGGGCGTGACCTCGATGCGCACGCCGTGGAAGTACTGGACCGTGAACTCCGGGTTGATGATGGCGTCCCACACCCGCTCGGGGCTCGCCTTGATGAAGAGCTCGTACACCTGATCGGTGGTGCCGACAGTCGTCGTCATGCCGTCTCCTCCAGCTGATCTTTGAGGTCGAGGAGCGCCGAGACGCGGTGCTCCGTGTACTTGTCGATCCAGCGGTCGTGCACTTGCCGGATCGGAACCGGGTTCAGGAAGTGGAGCTTCTCCCTCCCCTGCCGGCGTGTGACGACGAGCCCAGCCTCCTCGAGCACGCGCAGGTGCTTCATGACGCCGAAGCGCGTCATCTCGAGCTCCGAGTCGAGCTCATGGAGCGTCCGCCCTTCCCGCTCGAACAGCAGGTCGAGCAAAAACCGCCGCGTCGGGTCTGCGAGTGCGCGAAAGACACCGTCGTCGTCCATGCGGAGATCATAGGTGACCTAATGGTCACATGTCAAGGCTCGAGCTTCTGTTCGGATCGACAGGGCGACGGGCCGTGTCCCAGGACTGTCCCGGGACACGACCGAACAGAGGTGCCGGCGTGTTGCGGTCGCTTGCCGTGGCCCATGGCACCACGATGCGTCGTCGCGCGGCTCGCCGCCAGTGTCCGTGCCGCGAAGTCACAGATTCGGCGCGCTAACCTCACGAACGTGGTTCACTCACCTGCGGCGAACAAGGTTCGGGACGGCTCCTGGTGAACCAAGTTCGCGCGTGCTACGCGCGCGCCCGCAACACGTCGTCGACGGCGGCGACATCCAGGCCGCGCGCCGCGAGCAGCACGTACAGGTGATAGACGAGATCGGCCGCTTCTTCGACGACGCGCTCGTCGCTCTCGTCGAGCGCCGCAACCGCGACCTCGACCGCTTCCTCCCCCACCTTGCGCGCGCAGGCGCCGACGCCTTGCTCGAGCAGCTCCGACGGTGTACGAGCCTGCGGGACGCTCCGCCGCGCGCGCGGCGATCGTGCGCCACAGCTCCGGCGCGAAGCACGAGACGCTGCCGGTATGGCACGTCGGCCCCGCCGGCGTGACGCGCACGAGCAGCGCGTCGCCGTCGCAGTCGTCGCGCACCTCGTCGACCGCGAGCGTGTTGCCCGAGGTCTCGCCCTTGCGCCACAGCTGCTCGCGCGAGCGGCTCCAGAACCACGCCTCGCCCGTCTCGCGCGTGCGGCGCTCCGCCTCCTCGTCCATCCAGGCGAGCATCAGCACCCGGCCCGTCGCCGAGTCCTGCACGATCGCCGGCGTCAGCTCACCCTGCATCGCGCACCTCGACGCCGAGCGCGCGCAGCTCCCCGCGCAGAGAAGACAGCCGATCGGGATCCTCGTGCAGGATCGACGCGAGCAGCGCCGCCTGCGCGATCTCGAGCGCCTCCGCGACGTGCTCCGCCCCGCCCGCGCCGCCCGATGCGATCACCGGCACGCGAACCGCTGCGGCGACACCGGCCGTCAGCGGCAGGTCGTAGCCCGCACGCGTGCCGTCGGCGTCGATCGACGTCAGCAGGATCTCACCGGCGCCTCGCTCTTCGGCCTCGCGCGCCCAGTCGGCGGCGAGCCGCGCCGTCGCGGTCGTGCCGGCGCGCGAGCGGACGCGTCCGCCCTCGGCGTCGATGGCGACCACGACGGCCTGCGAGCCGAGCCGCTCGGCCAGCTCGGTGACGAGCTCCGGCCGCTCGAGTGCTGCGGAGTTGACCGCGACCTTGTCGGCGCCCGCGACGAGCAACTCGTCCGCGTCCGCGAGCGAGCGCACGCCGCCGCCGACCGTGAACGGGATCGCCAGCCGCTCGGCGACGCGCCGCACGAGCCCGACGAGCGTCGCGCGCCCTTCGAGCGTCGCCTTCACGTCGAGGAACACCAGCTCGTCGGCGCCCGCGTCGGAGTACGCAGCGCCGAGCTCGACCGGGTCGCCGACGTCGCGCAACTCCTGGAAACGCACGCCCTTGACGACGCGGCCGCCCGCGACGTCCAGGCACGGAATCAGGCGAGGGAGAGGGATCGCGCCTCCTCGAGCACGCCGGCGAGGTACGCGGCGCCCGCCCGGCCGCTCTTCTCCGGATGGAACTGGCAGCCGACGAACGAGCCGGAGCGGAGCTCCGCGACGACACCCTCCGACCAGGCAGTGGCGCACGGCGAGACGGCGGCATACGAGTGCGCGAAGTAGAACGCGCCGCGGTCGTCGACCTCGGCCCAGCCCATGCGCGGCACGCGACCCTCCTCGAGGCGGAGCGCACGGCCGGGCACGAGGCCGAGCCCTTCGACGCCGCCGTCCTCGTCCGTCCACTCGAGTGCGAGCTGCAGACCGAGACAGATGCCGAGCACGGGTCGTCCCGCCGCGACGCGCGCTCGCAGCGCCTCGTCGTGGCCGCGCGCGCGCAAGCCCGCCATGGCGGCGCGCGCCGCGCCGACGCCTGGCAGGACGGCGAGATCCGCGCTGTCGACGTCGTCGACGACCGACGCGCCGAGGCGCTCGAACGCGAGCTCGACCGAGCGGACGTTGCCGGCGCCGTACGCGCAGATCGCGATCTTCACAGCAAGCCCTTCGTCGACGGGAGCCCGGCGCCCTCGCGTGCGACCGCGACGCGCAGCGCACGGCCGACAGCCTTGAACGCCGCCTCGGCGACGTGGTGCGCGTCACGCCCGGACGCGTCGACGTGGATCGAGGCGCGCGCCGCCTGCGCGAGGCTCGAGAGCATGTGCACCGCCATCCCCGGGTCCGCCTCGAGCGTCAGCTCGGCGTGCGCGCGACCGCCCAGATCGACAGCCGCGCGTGCGAGCGCGTCGTCCATCGGCACGACGGCGTCGCCGTAGCGGGCGATGCCACGCCGGTCGCCGAGCGCAGCGTCGAGCGCCTCGCCGAACGCAAGCGCCGCGTCCTCGGCGGTGTGGTGGTCGCCCGTCTCGAGATCGCCGCTCCCCTCCAGCACCAGGTCGAACCCCGCGTGGAACGCGAGCTGCTCGAGGAAGTGGTCGTAGAGCCCGGCGCCGGTCGCGACGCGCACGCGCGACGCGCCGTCGAGCGCGAGCCGGACGGCAAGACTGGTCTCGGCGGTCGCGCGCACGGTGCGCGCGCGCCGGGCACCCGCGGCCGCGACCGGCGACGGAGCGTCGAGCACACGCGCGAGCGCCTCGACCAGAAGGTCGTCGTCCTCACGGTCGAGCACCGAGACGCGGATCGCTTCGGCGTACGAGCGCACGACGATGCCTTGACGTAGCAGCGCCTGATCGATCCGGGCAGCGTCGTCGACGGGTACGTAGAGGAAGTTCGCGTGCGACTCGAGCGGGCGAGAGTCCGAGCGCGCGCAGTGCCGACGCGAGCCGTGCACGCTCCTCGAGCACCGGCTCGACGTCGGGCGGGTCGGCGAGCGCCGCGACCGCGAGCGAGGCCGACACGGTCGAGATCGGCGCCGGCGCCTGACGCGCATTCAACTCGGCCGCCGTGTCCGGTGCCGCGAGCGCGTAGCCGATGCGCGCCCCGGCGAGGCCGAAGAGCTTCGAGAACGTGCGCAGGACGATCACACCGTCGTCGAGCAGCGGAACAGCCGTCTGCCCGCTGTACTCGAAGTACGCCTCGTCGACGACGAGCGGCCGCACCTCCGGGAGGGACATGAGCTCGCCGGTCGGGTTGTTCGGGTTGCAGGCGAATGCCAGAGCCAGATCCGGCGTGTACGAGTCTGCTACTTGCGCTCCGGCGAGTTGCGCCGCGATGCGGAAGAGCGGGTAGGTCGGCGCCGGCGGGATCGCGATCTCGTCGCCCGGCCCGGCGAAGGCGCGCGCGCAGAGCAGGATCAGGTCGTCGGCGCCCGCTCCGAGCACGACGTGCTCCGGCGTGAGGCCCGCGTAGTCCGCGATCGCCGCGCGCAGCGCCCGGTAGCCACCCGCCGGGATAGCCGTTCACCCGCGCGAGCGCGCCCGCGATCGCGCCCGGACGCGTCGAGCGCGCGGGCAGCGGCGGCGTGTTCTGGTCGAAGCGCAGCACCTGCGACGGATCGATGCCTGCGAGCCGCGCGACCTCGCCGGTCGGCATCGACCAGGCGTACGGCCGGAACTCGGGCGCAATCGCTCTCATCGACGAGCCGCCGCCGCATGTGCGGGCATGCCCTCCGCCGCCGCAAGCGCCTCGATCGTCGGCCGGATGCGCGCCAGGCCCTGCTCCGTCAGGCGCTGCACCGTCACGGGCTTGAGGAACGTCTCGAGCCCGAGGCCACCGACCGAGCGCGCCCAGCCGTTCGTCGGCAGGACGTGGTTGCCGCCGGTTGCGTAGTCGCCCGCCGCCACGGGCGAGAACGGGCCGACGAAGACCGAGCCCGCGTTGCGCACCTCGGACGCTCTCGCCTCGGCGGCGCCGAGCAGCACGAGGTGCTCGGGCGCGATGCGCTCCGCCTCCTCGAGCGAGTCGACGGTCGTGCACACCGCCTCGTGGCCGTGCTCGCGCTGCGCGGCCAGCTCCAGCTCGACGAGGCGTGGGTCGCCGTCGCCGAGCACGACCACCTCCGACGGCCCGCCGGGCAGGTCGATCGGCACGTCGCGCGAGACCTCGAGCTTCGCGTCGTTGACGTAGGCGTTGCCCGGGCCGACGATCTTGTCGACCCGCTCGACGTAGGCGAGGAAGCCGATCGCCTGCGGCCCACCGAGCGCCCAGACCTCCTCGAGGCCGAGCAACTCGGCGGCCGCGGCGATCGTCCCCGCGCCGTCGGGCGGTGTGCAGATGACGATCCGCCGCACGCCTGCGACCTGAGCCGGCACCGCGCACATGACGAGCGTCGAGATGAGGTTCCGCGGCACGTAGATCCCGACGGTGTCGAGCGCGATCCAGTGCCGCTCCAACACGACGCCCGGCTCGACCTCGAACGAGATGTCGGGCGGTCGCTGCAACGCGTGCCAACGGCGCACGCGGTCGGCGAGCTCGAGGATCGCCTCGCGCGGGATCGCGCCCGCTGCGCTCGCACGGGCCGGCTCGGCGCCGTCGAGCTTCAACGCCCATTCGCGGACCGCCTCGAGCCCGCGCTCCTTGACGTCGGCCGCGATCGTCATGTCATCCGCTCGACGGGGACGATCAGGATCGACGAGCCGCCCGCAGCTTCGAGCTCGGGCAGCAGCCGCCAGACGTCGGCAGAGGGAACGAGCGCGTGCACCGCGACCATCCCGTCCTCGGCGAGCGGCAGCACGCTCGGCACGCGTGGGCTGACGAGACGCGTGATCGCCGGCACCGATTCCCGCGGCGCGTTCAGCATCACATAGCGGTGGCGGCGCGCCTCGACGACGGCGCGCAACATCGCCGCGAACGGCGCAGCCGCCTCCTCGTCGCGCGCGACCAGCACCGCTTCCGATTCGAGCAGGACGCCGAGCGAGCGCAGGCCGTTCGTGCGCAGCGTGTTCCCGGACGAGACAAGATCGACGATCGCATCGGCGAGGCCGAGGCGGGGCGCGATCTCGACCGAGCCCGTCACGTCGACGAGCTCGACATCGAACGGCAGCAGCTCGCGCGTCAGGTGCGGGTAGACGGTCGCGACCGACGCGCCCGCAAGCTCTGCGAGGGACGTGACCGGCGACTCCTCCGGCACAGCCGCCTCGAGCCGGCAGCCGCCGAAGCCGAGCGGCAGCAGCTCGGAGACCGCTGCGCCGCGCTCGCGGACGAGGTCGATGCCGGTGATGCCGCAGTCGACGACACCGTCCTGCACGTATTCCGGCACGTCGGCGGCACGCACGAGCAGCACCTCGACGGGCGCGTTGCGGCACGGGAACGCGAGGGCACGCTCACCGGGTTGCTCAGGCCCGAGCCCTGCGTCCTCGAGCAGCCTGAACGACGGGTCGCGCAGCCGACCCTTGACCGGAACGGCGACCCTCAGGAGGCCGTTCGGTCGAGCGCCAGCCGGTAGCCGCCTTCGCCGTGGCGCAGCCAGTGCGCCACGCGCGTCACCGTCGTCGTCGACGCGCCCGTTCGCTCCGCGATCTCCAGGTACGGCAGCCCCTGCTCCAGCAGGCGCGCCACCTCCCAGCGGTGCGCCATCGCCTCGAGCTCCGACAGCGTGCACAGATCCCGGAAGAACCGTTCCACGTCCGCCCTGCTCTCGAGCGCCAGGATCGCCTTGAAGAGCTCTCGCATCTCCTTGGTCTCCCATGGGTGTCGGCTCCGTTCCGCCATCGCGTACTTCCATGTTAGCACGCTAACATGCGAACATGTGGTTCGAGCAACGGATCGAGGTGATCCCGGCGGTCGACGTCCTCGGGACGGAGGCCGTTCGGCTGCACCAGGGCTCCTACGACGACGTGGTCGAGCGCGCCGACGAGCCTGCGGCGCTCGCGGCACGCTGGGTCGACGCAGGCGCGCGACGGGTGCACCTCGTCGACCTCGACGGCGCACGCTCGGGCCGTGCGAGGCCCGAGCTCGTCGAGACGGTCGCGGCCCGCATCGCCCCCACGCCGCTGCAGGCGTCGGGTGGCATCCGCAGCCTCGACGACGCGAAGGCGCTACTCGCTGCAGGCGCCGACCGCGTCGTCGTCGGCACGGCTGCCTGGCCCGACCCGACGCAGTGGCTCGAGCTCGGCGAGGCGCTCGTGCTCGCGCTCGACGTCAGGGACGGCCGCGTGCGTGCGCGCGGCTGGACGGAGGACGCGGGGCTGACGTTCGACGAAGCACTCGAGCGGGCCGCCGGCGCGCGCGTGCTCGTGACCGCGATCGACCGCGACGGAACGCTGGCCGGCCCCGACCTGGGACTCGTCGAGCAGGCCGCGGCAGCCGGGCTGCGCGTGCTCGCCGCCGGCGGCGTGCGCTCACCCGATGACGTCGACGCGCTCGCGGCGGCCGGCGCCGAGGCGGCGGTCGTCGGCCGCGCGCTCCTGGCCGCCGACCGCTGATGGGCGACTCGGACGTGTCCAGGGACAGTCCCCGGGACACGTCGGCCCTGGACAGCTGGGCTATTCGCCGGCGACGTCGCGGCGCAGGAAGACGACGTACCCCACGACGAGCGGGATACCCGCGTAGAACGCGCACACCCAGAGGGCGCGCACGATCGGCACCCAGTCCGTCGGCGTGCGCAGGAAGCCGTTCCACGCGTTGAACTGCGTGCCGAGCAGGTACGGGCGGATCGGCTCGGTGCCCGGCAGCACGCCGAGCAGCTGCATGAAGAGCGCCCACATCAACGTCCCGACCACCGCCGCGGCACTGTTGCGCGTGATCGTCGAGAGCATCATCCCGAACGCCGCGATGGCGATCATCGGCCACAGGTAGACACCGAGGCTCGCCGCGACGAGACCGAGCCCGCGCGGGAAGCTGACCGTCGTCCCCGACAGCGACGTCAGCGGGTCGAAGCCCCAGGCGAGGCCGGCGGCGAACGTGGCGACGACGCCCATCGCGACCAGGATCACCGCGGCGTAGGTGAAGGACGCGAGCACCTTGCCCGCGTAGATCTCGCCGCGGTTGCGCGACCGGGTCAGGATCGTCTTCAGCGTCCCGTTCTGGCTCTCCGACGCGACGATGTCGCCCGCGACGAGCGCCGTCAGCAGCGGGAACGCCCAGATCGACATGAAGAAGAGGACGACCAGCGGCGTCGCGAGCCCGGTCTGCCGGATGTAGCGCCCGATCGGGATGTCGTTCGGGCCGCCGCTCTGCGTCAGCAGCACGCACGACGAACACGGTCGGTACGAGCATGGCGGTGCCGATGCCGAGATACGTCCGCTTCTGCGCGAGCAGCTTCAGGAGCTCCCACTTGTAGACGTAGGTCACGCCACGGCCTCCGCGTCGGCCGACTCGCCGCCGGTCATCGTCAGGAAGAGCTCCTCGAGCGACGTCGTCTGCGGTGTCAGCGCGGTGATGCCGATGCCGGCGCGGCCGAGCGCGATCGTGGCGCCGGCGAGCGCCGCTTCGTCCGCCTGGAAGCGGAGCTCTGCTCCGTCGACCGAGACACCGTCGATTCCCCCGTGCGACAAGAGGACGACGCGCGCGTGCTCCAGATCGGGCGTGCGCAGCCGGTAGCCGCCGCTCGCGCTCGCGAGCAGCTCGTCGAGCCTGCCCTCGTAGATGATCCCGCCGCGGCGGATGATCGCGACGCGGTTACAGAGCTCCTCGACCTCGGCCAGGATGTGGCTCGAGAGGAGGATCGTGATCCCGTCGGCGGCCAGCCGCTTGACGAGCTCGCGCATGTCGCGCATGCCCGGCCGGATCGAGCCCGGTGGCGGGCTCGTCGAGCAGCAGCAACTGCGGCTCGCGCAGGAGCGACGCGGCGATGCCGAGCCGCTGCCGCATGCCGTGCGAGTACCCGCCGACGCGATCCTTGGCGCGGTCGCGCAGCTCGACCACCTCGAGCACCTCCTCGATGCGCGTGCGCGCGTCGCCGCCGTCGAGATCGGCGAGCAGCCGCAGGTTCTTCCGGCCCGAGAGGTACGGGTAGAACCGCGGCCCCTCGACGAAGCCGGCGACGCCGTCGAGCGCTCGCGCGCCGACGTCGAGCGGGTCGCGGCCGAAGAGGCGAGCGTGTCCCTCGGTCGGCCGGATCAGTCCGAGCAGCATGCGCAGCGACGTCGTCTTCCCCGCGCCGTTCGGCCCGAGGTAGCCGAAGACGTCGCCGCGCTCGACCGTCAGGTCGACGTGGTCGACCGCGACGATCTCGCCGTAGCGCTTGACGAGACCGCGCGCTTCGATCGGCTCTGCGTTGCTCACCCGATCGCCGCAGCGGCCGCCTCGGCGGCGCTGCTCGGCAGTGACCCCGCGAGGATGTAGGTGACGCCTCCGCGATCCCACGTCAGCACCGTCCCGAGCTGCGTCGCGAGCTCGTGGGCGGTGATGCCGCTGAGCGAGACCTTGGGCAGGCTCGCGAGCGGGCCGGCCGCGCCTGCCTTGCCGTCGTTCGCACGCTCGACGAGCACGATCGCACCGAGTCCCTGTCCGTAGACGACGAGCGCTGCGCGGGAGTCGGCCGGCCCGACGAGCCGGACGTCCTGCCGCGGCAGCCCGACGAGCGTGTCGGGAGCGGCGACCGGGAAGCCGGCAGCCGCCTGCACCGCTGCGAGCCCGGTGACGGGCGCTCCACTATTCGGATCGCTGCCGTTGCCCTTCGTCTGGGAGGAGAGGTCGACGACCTTGGCGGTCGCGGGCGGCGCGACCTGCACCGTCGCAGTCCGCGACCGCGCCGAACGAGATGTCCGTCGCCTCGAGCGCAAGTGCCGGCGACGACGCGTCGCGCGCGTAGATCGCGACCCGCAGCGGCACGCCGTTCGCAGCGGCCCACGCGAGCTGCGCCGAGCCGAGCAGACCGCCGTCATGTGCGGGCGAGACCGTGACCGTGTACGCCTCCTGGCCGGCGACGTTCGACGGCTCGGCGCCCGAGACCGTCCAGTTCTTGCCGAGCTCGGTGATGAACTTCGTGATCTCGTCGACCGTCGGCACGGCGTGGTCCGCCGTCGAGGTCGACGCGCCGGACGTGTCCTGCGGCAGGTCGAACGTATACGCCGTGTTCGACGACGCGTCGAAGAGGGTCGCCTTCGTGTCGTTCCACGTCAGCTGCACATCACCGGCGTCGGATTGCAGCTCGAGGCGCCCGCCGTTCGGGTTCCACCAGAGCCGCCCGGTCGCGCCGGACATGAGCGCCGAGCCGGCCTGGCCGACGAGCGCCCCGGAGGGGAAGAGCTTGTTCGTGAAGGTGATCCGCGCCGTCACGCCGTCCGGCTTCGCGGCCGCGAGCGAGTCGTGCGCCGCCTGTGCGAGCGGCTTCGCGGGGGGCGTCGCGCCGCCGCCGCCGTGGGCGGCGACGGCGACGACCGCGCCGCCGACGAGCACGATGCACGCGGCGACTGCGAGTGTGATCAGACGGGTGGTCGAGAGGGTGCGGAGGATCTTCACGATGGACCTTTCTGGTTGCTCTCGTCGACCACTCTGCCCTCGTTCTCTGAAGCTTTCCTGAGGGCCGGCAACTCGATCGTGAACCGGGAGCCGGTGACGAACGCCCGCCCGCCGTGCCGCTCGGCGGTGGCCTTGACGATCGCGAGGCCGAGCCCCGAGCCGCGGCCGTCCGGCTGGGCGCGCCAGAAGCGCTCGAAGACGAGCCGCTCCTCGCCCTGCGCGGGGCCCGGCCCCTCATCCTCGACCTCGAGCAGCGCCAGGCCGTCCACCGTGTGGACGTCGACCCGGATCCGGCCGCCGGGCGGCCCGTGCCGGCGGGCGTTCTCGACCAGGTTGGAGAGCGCCCGCTCGAGCGCGGGCCGGTCGCCGAGCACCCAGACCGGCTCGGCGGCGACCTCGATTCCCGGAGCCTCGACCGCGCTCGCCAGCGCGCCGAGATCGACCTCCTGGCCCTGCGCGCCGGCGCCCGATTCCTCGCGCGAGAGCGCCAGCAGGTCGTCGGCGAGCCGTGCGATGCGCTCGGCGTCGGCCTCGAGGTCGGCGATCAGGTCGGGAGACGAGCCGTGGCGCGCGAGGTGCGCGACGTTCCCCCGCAGCGCGGTCAGCGGCGTTCGGAGCTCGTGCGACGCGTCGGCGAGGAAGCGCCGTTCGGACTCGCGCGCCCGCTCGAGGCTCTCGAGCATCGCATTGAGCGTCGTCGCGAGCCGGCCGACCTCGTCGTCGCGATCGGGTTGCGGGAGACGCAGGCTCGGGTCACCGGTTCGTTCGATCTCGCCCGCGCCGCGCGAGAGCCTGACGAGTGGTCGCAACGCGCCACGCATCAGCAGGGCGACGGCGATCGCGCCGACGAGTGCTGCCGTCAGCGCGGCCGCCAACGTGAGCGCGTGCAGGGTCGAGATCGTCTCTGCCACGTCCGCCGTCGCTGCCGCGACGATCACGGCACCGCCGCCTGCGGGACCGGCGAACGTGCCGAGCGGCGCGACGTACACCCGCAGCGTGCGATCGTCGAAGGTGACGGTCCTGTAGCCCCCGCGCCCATTGGCGATCGCGGCGGAGGCGAGATCGCGCGGCAGGACGCGGCCGCCGAGCGACAACGAGCGCGCGACGATCCGGCCCTGCTTGTCGACGACCTCGACCATCGCCTGCGTCGCACCGACGGGGGAGTCGAGCGCACCAGGCGTTGTCAGGAGCGCGGGCGCCGACGACGCCAGCTGAGCCGTCTCGGCTGCGCGCGTGCGCAGGCTGTGGTCGAGCCCACGACGCAGATCGCGGGCGACGAGGATGTCGACGGCCAGGCCGAGGACGATCACCGCGACGAGCGTCGCGGTCGCGGCCGCGAGAATCGTCCGCGCCCGAAGGCTCATCGCCCGAGCACGAACCCGACGCCGCGCACGGTGTCGATCAGCGGCGGCTGGCCGAGCTTCCGCCGCAGGTTCGAGACGTAGCGGTCGACGACGTTCTCGTTGGCCTCCCCACCCCAGATCTGCGTCAGCGCCTGCTTGCGGCTGACGACGCGGTGCGCGTTTCGCAGCAGCAGCTCGAGCAGGTCGGCCTCACGCTCGCTGAGCGCGACGACGCGGCCGGCGCGCGTGACGGTTCGCGTCTCGAGCTCGAGCGTCAGATCGCCGACCGAGAGCACCGTCTCCGGCGCCTTCCCGCGCCGCAGGAGCGCTCGCACGCGGGCGAGCAGCTCGACCGTCTCGAACGGCTTGACGACGTAGTCGTCCGCGCCGGCGTCGAGCCCGGCCACACGGTCGTCGAGCTCGTCGCGGGCGGTCAGCAGCAGCACCGGCGTCGCGAGTCCCTTGTCCCGCAGGCGGCGGCAGACCGCCAGCCCGTCGAGACCGGGCATGGTCACGTCGAGCAGGATCAGGTCGGGCGTCGAGCGCTCGACCGACACGAGCGCGTCGCCGCCGTCGGCCGCGGACTCGACGGCGTAGCCCTCGGCGGCAAGCGTGCGCTCGAGCATCCGCCTGATCGGTGCATCGTCGTCGACGACGAGGATCGCCGCATCGGCCATCCGCCCATCATGCCGCGCCGCTCGAGTCAGCCCGCGTTGTCGGCAGCGTTGTCGCCAACCCAGGCGCCCAGCAGGCCCCGGTAGTGCGCGACGAAGTGCTCTTGCTCGTGCTCGGGGAAGGTCGAGCGCACGGTCGCGACGAGCACCTCGTCGAACGCGGGCGACGAGAACCACTCGTGCGCGATCTCGTCCAGGTGCTTCAGGTGCGTGTCGCAGAACTCCCGGTAGTCGTCGATCTGGAAGTACGCGTCGGCGAGCTTGCGGTACTGCGCGAGCTTCTCCTCGTACGTGAGGTCGTCGCGGTCGCCGAAGCGGAAGTAGTCGCGCGAGTTCTGGTTGATGTGCATCTCGCGCCGCGTGACCGCGCAGAACGCGCTCCAGCGCACGAGGGCGGTGATCGCCCACGGGAAGTAGTAGTGCAGTGAGGTGAGCGCGACGTCCGGCGACGCGTTCGCGTAGTCGATCGGGTACGCGACACCGTCCTTGACGATCGTCTCGCACGAGTTGAACTCCCAGCGGAAGAACGCGTTCACGAGCCGCGCGATCGAGACGATCTCGTCGCCGAGGTCGGGCGAGAGGAAATCGTGCTTGACCTGATAGCGGTCGTACATCGGCTTCGTCGGGTCGAACCACATCGACATCGTCTCGGCGCCGATCGAGAGCGAGCGGACGAAGACGTCGAAGTCCTCGAGTGCGCTCTGCAGATGCATCATCCGCTCGCCCGACTCGTCGTAGCGCGCGCGCAGTTCCTCGGGCGTGCCGACGCGCGAGACGCCGACCCACTGGCCGCCGTCGAACGGCTTCATGAAGAGCGGGAAGCCGACGTTGTCGCCGATCGTCTCGAGATCGAACGGCGCGTTGTAGCGCTCGGCCGTCGGCTGGAAGCGCTCGTTCGCGGGCGGCACCTTGTGCGGGATCAGCCACGTCTCGGGCACGCGGATCCCGAGCCGCATCAGCGCGCAGTACGCGGAGTGCTTCTCCATCGCCTGGAACGTGAACGGGTTGTTCAGCAGGTAGACGTCGTCCATCAGCGAGACCTTCTTCAACCACGCGCGCGGCAGGTCGTACCACCAGGCGAGCCGGTCGATCACGACCGAGTAGCGCGGCCGGTAGCGAAGGTCGAACGGCTCGTTGAGGATCCGCTCGGTGCGCAGCGTCTCGCCGGCGACCGGCCCGAGGCGCTCGACGAGCGCCTCGAAGGCAGCGGGCCAGTCCTCCTCGGTGCCGAGCAGGAGTCCGATCGTGAGGTCGCTCATGTGAATCGGGGCACGTGGTGTGCGATCTGCCGCTGCCAGGACGGCCAGTCGTGAGGCACGTCGTGCCCCCAGAGGTCGAGCTCGTAACGGATGCCTTTCTCGCCGAGCAGGCTCGCGAAACGCCGGGTCGAGTCGAGCGCGCCCGTTGTGTCCTCCCACTGGCCCTGGCCGCAGACGAGCAGCAGGGACGCGCGCGAGCGCAGCCAGTCGAGGTGGTCGCCGGTCGTGTTCGCGACGTAATCCATCGGGTTGTTGAAGTAGACAGCCTCGCCGCGCTCGCCGCCACCCTGCACCGACACGTCGTAGACGCCGCTCATGCAGATCGCGAGCGGGAAGAGGTCGGCGCGCTTGAGGCAGAAGTTGGCGGCGTGGTAGGCGCCGAAGGAACAGCCGGCGACGAGCGCGTCCGCGCTGTGCGAGTCGGCCTGGACGAACGGCATCAGGCGCGTCAGCACCCACCACTCGTAGTGACCGTGGCGCCGCGCGCGCTCCTCGAGCGGCAGATCGCCGCGCGTCCAGCTCTCCCGGTCGAACGACGGCACGCAGTACAGCTTCAATCGGCCCTGCTCGAGCAGCGGCCCGAGCACGTGCACCATGCCGCGGTCCTCCCAGTCCGAGACCTCGCCGTTCTCGGACGGGAACGCGATCAGCGGCCGTCCGTAGTGGCCGTAGGCGATCACCGTGCCGCCGTCGATCTCGATCACGCGCCTGCTCATTGCGCAGCCTCGAGCAGCGCAGGCAGATGCGGGTGCAGCGAGTCGCGCCAGCCCGTCCACGTGTGCGCGTCGCGCACCTCGCCGATCCACGCGGGGTAGCCCTGCTCGTCGAGCGTCGACGCCATCGCGTGGTTGTTGGCGCGGTTCTCCTCGGCGGTGCCGCAGGTCATGGCGATCGGGATCGGCGTCTCGTCGCCTGCACCGCGGCGGACGGTGCCGACGAAGCGCGTGATCCGCTGGTAGCGCGGAAAGCTCGACTCCTGCTTGTCGGAGCGCTGGCGGAAGAAGCTGCCCGACTGGAGGAACAGGCCGTCGAACGCCTTCGGATGGCGGATGTGCGCGTGCAGCATCGCGAGCGCTCCGAGGCTCGCTCCCATCCCGATCCGCTTGCCGTGCGGTGCGATGCGCTGAAGCTCCGGGATCAGCTCGCGCACGAGCGCTCCGGCGTAGAGCGCCGAGGCGGAGTACGTCTCGTTGCGGTCGACGGGTTGGATCAGCGCCGCGCGCAGCGGCGGGATGTGCTCCTCCCAGCTCATCGCGTCGAGGAAGCGTGTCAGCCCCGCGTGACGAGCGTACTCGGGGCCGTCGTGGACGACGATCAGCGGCGCGTCGTGGCCGGGCGGCTCGGGCGTCGCGTAGAGGTCGACCTGCACGCGCGCAACGAGGCGGCGGCAACGCAGCTCGTGGTGCTCGACCGGGCCGGCGTCGGCAATCGTGTCGAGCCACGAGGGAGCGACGTACTCCGGCCATTCGACGACCGACTTGTCGCCGAACGGACCGGTCGCGCGCTTCGGATTGGTGGGGTCGAGCGACCATTGACCGTCGACGCCGAGCAGGTACTCGAGCCGGTCGAGCTCCGGCCGCTCGAAGCGCACACGCCAGACGCCGTCCGCCCAGGCGAACGCAGGCCCCTGCCGAGGGCGCGCCACCTCCTGCCCGAGCACCACCTCCTGGAAGCGATGGTCGGGGTCGGGGAGCGCGAACTCGACCGCGTCGTCGGTGACGCGGGGACCGCTCAGTGCTTTTTCTTCTGTCTGTTCTGCCGTGCGCGGATTTTGTGCTCCCGGACGCGTTCCAAACGCAGGAGGTGGTTGCGGCGGGCCTCGATCGCCTCCATCTCGCGCTGCAGCTTCGCGTAGCTCTCCCAGCGGTCGCGTGGCAGCGACCCGTCGGCGAGCGCGTCCCTGATCGCGCAGCCGGGCTCCTGATCGTGGGCGCAGTCGGAGAAACGGCAGCGCCGCGCGACTTCCTCCACGTCGCCGAAGGTCTGCTCGAGGTCGGCGTTCCAGAGCTGCAGCTCGCGCATCCCCGGCGTGTCGAGCACGACGCCGCCGCTCGGCAGGAGGATCAGCTCGCGATGGCTCGTCGTGTGCCGGCCGCGGTGGTCGTCCTCACGCACCTCCTGCGTCGCGAGCAGCTCCTCGCCCGCGAGCGCGTTGACGATCGTCGATTTGCCGACGCCGGAGGAACCGAGCAGGACGGCCGTGCGGTTGCCCTCGAACCAGTGCAGCAGGTCGTCGAGCCCCTCGCCGGTCTTCGCCGAGACCGCCTCGACCGGGGCCGCGCCGAGCGTGACCGTCTCGACCTCGGCCAGGAACGGCGCGAGGTCGTCGACGAGGTCGGTCTTCGTCAGGAGGACGACGGGCTGCGCGCCGCTCTCCCAGGCCATCGCGAGGTAACGCTCGAGCCGCCGCACGTTGAAGTCGAGCGGCAGCGCCTGCACGAGGAAGGCGACGTCGACGTTCGCCGCGAGCACCTGCTCGCGGACGGTGTCGAGCGTCTCCTTGCGGGAGAGCACGGTCCGGCGATCGAGGAGCGCCTCGATCATCCCGGTCGTCGGGTCGACGCCGACCCAGTCACCGACGGCCGGCAGGCGGTCGTCGCGCACGAGCCGGTTGGCCGCGCTCGCGCGCAGCTCTCCGACTTCGCCGAGCAGGTCGTAGGCGCCCCTGTGCTGAATCGCGACGCGGGCGGGCTCCAGGCCCACGGCGCGGTACTCGGCGAACGCGGCTTCCCAGCCGTCGTCCCACCCGAGCCGATGAAGCAGCGAATCCGTAACTGGAAGTGTCAACCAAAGCTCCTTTGCATGCGAGGAATGAACGGGCACGCGGCCCGTCTCCGCAGCGCTAGGAAGCGTGTCGACGGGCGGCGGCGCAGGCAATGCGGATTTCCAGGACTCGCTTCATCGGTGCACCACCTCCTCGTCGTTGGTCGCGACTCATTGTGGAGATCCTCCGCTCTTTGCGCAAGTCCGGCCAGCCCGATACGCTCCGGCCCCGATTTCGATTCGAAAGGCCGGCCCCTCCGATGAGCACCCCCGTCTCGCGTCTCCTCGTCCTCGCCGCGCTCGTAGCAGTCGTCGCCGGCTGCGGCAGCAAGGGCGGTTCCAGCCCCGGCACGGCCAACGAGCCCACGGGTGGTGGTGGCGTGAACGGCATCTCGGTCGGCAACTGCCTGAACGAGGACGAGAACTTCCTCGTTCAGCCGTCATCGAACGCCCTCGATGGCCAGTCGCCCGGCGGCGTCACCTTCACGCTGACGTTCTACAAGGACGGCGCGGCGGCGACGAAAGCGGCGGTCAAGAAGAGCAAGAAGTTCACGGCAGTCGTCGAGAACGGCGTCGTCGACTTCCGCGGCAACCCGACGATCTACGCGGGCGCGCCGCCGGCGAAGATCTCGCAGGTCGAACTGGACGCGATCAAGCGCTGCATCGACAAGGCGAAGTCGGGCTAGACTTTTCGTGCCCGCGGCGCGGTGAGGTTCCGAACCGGGTCAGATCCGGGAGGAAGCAGCCCTAAGGATCCCTCACCGGTGCCGCGGACTTTCTCCTGGCGCTCACGGCCGCCGCGTCGCGCGAGGCGTCGTGTTGACCGTCAGCGATCACAGGTCTAGGCTCGCGGCACCCCCTCTCTGCGGCTCCGGCCCTTCCGGGCCAATACCGAGAGAAAGGAACGTGAGTCACGTGAGATTCCGTGTACTGGTTCCATTGGCAGGGACAGTCTGTTTGCTGGCCCTCCTTGTCTCGCTGAGCATCGCCTCCGTTGGAACGGCGAAGCCGGCGAAGCAGAACACGCAGGCCAAGCCTGCCTCCGCAGCGGCGATCGTCCCGCCGGCGGTCCCGAACGCACCTGCGATCAGGAAGAAGTACGGCGGGCAGACGATCACCTTCATCGGAGACAACGCAGTGGGATCGAGCCACACGCGCGACGTCAGGCTCGCCGCGCGGTTCTCGGCTGCAACCGGCATCAAGGTGAAGGTCGTCCCGCACCCGACGGCTTCTGACGCGGCCTACGCGCAGCTCGCGCGCGCATTCTCGTCCCACTCGTCGTCGATCGACGTGATGATGCTGGACGTCGTCTGGCCGGGCGCGTTCGCACCGTTTCTCCTCGACCTGAAGCCTGCGCTCGGCTCGCAGGCGAAGCTCCACGCACAAGGGATCATCCAGAACGACACCGTCGACGGGAAGCTCGTCGCGATGCCGTGGTTCGGTGACTTCGGAATCCTCTACTACCGGACCGATCTGCTCAAGAAGTACGGGTACTCGGCCCCGCCACGGACCTGGACGGAGCTCGGCACGATGGCCAAGAAGATCCAGGCCGGCGAGCAGGCGAGCAACCCGAACTTCTACGGGTACGTCTGGCAGGGGAACGCCTACGAGGGCCTCACCTGCGACGCACTCGAATGGATCGCGTCGTCGGGCGGCGGCAACATCATCCGCAACGGCGTCGTCACCATCAACAACAAGAAGGCTGCTGGAGCTCTCGACCTGATCCGCAGCTGGGTCGGCACGATCGCTCCACGTGGCGTCACCTCCTACCAGGAGGAGGACGCGCGGAACGCCTTCGACAACGGTAACGCCGCCTTCATGCGCAACTGGCCGTACGCCTACAGCGCGAGCAAGGGCACCGCGGTCGACGGGAAGTTCGCCGTCACCGTGCTTCCGCATGAGAACGGCGCTGTCTCGGTGGGGACGGTCGGCGGCTGGCAGGTCGGTGTCTCGAAGTACTCGAAGCACCAGAACGCCGCGATCGAGTGGGTTCGGTACCTGACGAGCCCGATCGTCCAGCGGTACGACGCCATCTTCAACTCGAACGTGCCGACGATCCCGTCGGTCGCGAAGGATCCGGCGGTCGTCAAGACGAATCCGTACCTGATCCCGTCGATCGCCACGGTGGCACGTGCGACCCGGCCCGCGAGCTTCCTCAAGACGCACTACGCCCAGGGCTCGCAGGTGATCTACCAGGCTGTCAACCAGATCGAGAACGGCGCACCGGCATCGTCGGTACTGCCGGGAGTGGCGGCCAAGTTGAAGGTGCTGCTCAAGTAGCTCGATTCGTCGAAGCAGTTCGCGGGAGGACGGGAGCGACCCGTCCTCCCGCGCCGCTCACCGACCTCTGATGGATACGCCCACGATCTACGAGGACATCGCGACCGCCGGCCACAGGCGGCCTCGGCGCCGCCGGTCGGGACGGTTGCAGCGGAAGCAGACGCGCCTCGCCTGGATCATGCTCGCGCCTGCGATCGTCGTCGTCGCGCTGGTCGCGCTGTACCCACTCGGCGTGACGATCTTCCAGAGCTTTACCGACAAGCAGTTCCTCGCGATCGAGCCGACCAAATGGATCGGGCTCGAGAACTACCGGATCCTGATCCACGACACGATCTTCAGAGACGCGATCGTGACGACCGTGAAGTTCACCGTCATCACCGTCGTGTTCGAGTTCGTCCTCGGCATGATCATCGCGCTCGTCGTGAACTCGAACTTCAAGGGCCGCGGTGTGATGCGGGCGGTGATGCTCATCCCCTGGGCGATCCCAACTGTCGTCTCCGCCCAGATGTGGAAGTGGATGTACGACGACATCTTCGGCGTCATCAACGACATCGGGGTCCGCACGCACATCCTCAGCCATTCGGTCGCATGGATCTCGCAGCCGAGCACTGCGCTTGCGAGCGTGTGCGCAGTCGACATCTGGAAGACGACACCCTTCGTCGCACTCCTGCTGCTCGCGGGACTGCAGGTGATTCCGCGTGATCTCTACGAGGCTGCCAACGTCGACGGAGCCAGCCAGTGGAAGCAGTTCTGGCATATCACGCTGCCGCTGCTGCGGCCGGCGATCCTCGTCGCGCTGATCTTCCGCACCCTCGACGCGCTGCGTGTCTTCGACGTCTTCTACGTGTTCTTCGGCAGCCGTGTCGACACCCAGACGATGGCGATCTACGACCAGAACACGATCGTCTCCGTCGGGAACGTCGGTTACGGCGCCGCGATCAGCGTCGCGATCTTCCTGATCATCGCCCTGTTCGTCGTCATCTACGTGACCTTCATCAGGGTCGAAGAGCAGTGAGCACCGTCGCCGAGACCACGGCGAGGGCTCAAGCGCATGCGCGTGCGCGTGCCCGTCGGCGGCGCGGTAGACGTTTCGTCAAGCGCATCCCGTTCTACCTGCTCCTGGTGGTCATCATCGTGTACATCGGATTCCCGTTCTACTGGGCGATCCGATCCGCCTTCACGCCGGACTCGGAGCTCTTCAGGACACCCGTGCGGTACTTCCCGGCGAATCCGACGTTGGCGAACTTCAAGGCGGTCTTCGAGAGCGGCGACTTCCGGCGGGCGATGATCAACTCGACGATCGTCGCCGGCTCGATCATGATCATCTCGCTCGTGCTCGGCTCGCTCGCGGGGTACGCGCTCGGTCGCTTCCGCTTCCGCGGTCGCTCGACAGTGCTCTACATGATGCTCTCGATGACGATCTTCCCGCAGATCGCGATCCTCGGCGCGCTCTACACGATGATCAACCGCGTCCATCTCTACAACACCCTGTATGCGCTTGTCTTCAGCGACATGGTTCTCGTGCTGCCGCTGACGGTGTGGATCCTGACGACCTTCATGCGAGCGCTGCCGAAGGACCTGGAGGAGGCTGCATACATCGACGGCGCGACGCCGTTCCAAGTCTTCTACAAGGTGATGCTGCCGCTCGTCGCGCCGGGACTCGTCACTGCCGGCCTGCTCGCCTTCATCGCGGCGTGGCAGGAGTTCCTCTACGCACTCTCGTTCACGGAGACCCCGGACAAGCACACGGTCACCGTCGCGATCACGACCTTCACCGGCAAGACCGGAAGCGCGTTCCAGATCCCCTGGGGCGAGATCATGGCGGCCACCGTCATCGTCACGTTGCCTCTGATCGTGCTCACCCTCGCGTTGCAACGCCGGATCCTGGCTGGTCTGACGGCCGGGTCGGTCAAGGGCTGACCGTCCTGTAGCGCACCGCGACCCGGGGCGGTCAGATGCTCTCGCGCGTGTCCGGGTCGAAGAAGTAGAGGCGGCTGGTGTCGACCGCGAGCTCGATCGGTTGCTGCTCGGCAATGCGCGTCCTCGGGCTGACGCGGGCGACCAGCCGAGTCGTGGCGTCCTCGTCGGCGCCGCTCCCGAAATGCACTTCGGCGTCGGCGGCCTGCTCCTCGATCGCGCTCGAAACGACTCGGGTCGCCGAGGTCACGAAGTGCACGAGCACCTCGGCGCCGAGCGGCTCCGTCAGGATGGCGACGGTCTTGATCCGCCGGTCCGCCGGCGCATCCGGCTGCAGGCTCGCATCCTCGAGATCCTCTGGCCGGATGCCCAGGATCAGCGTGCGCCCGATGTAGTCCGCGAGGCCGGAGCGGTTTCTCGTCGCGGTGACGTCGACCGCGAGCCGGTGGTCGCCGAAGTTCACGGCAAAGCCGCCGTCGTCCTGCACCAGCACCGCCTCGACGAGGTTGATCGAGGGCGAGCCGATGAAGCCGGCGACGAACTCGTTGACCGGCTGGTCGTAGAGCACCTGCGGCGTGTCGACCTGCTGCAGGCGGCCGCCGCGCATGACGGCGACCCGATCGCCCATCGTCATCGCCTCGACCTGGTCGTGTGTGACGTAGATCGTCGTCACGCCGAGGCGTCGCTGCAGCTGATGGATCTCCGCTCGCATCTGCACTCGCAGCTTGGCGTCGAGGTTCGAAAGAGGCTCGTCCATCAAGAACGCGTGCGGCTCGCGCACGATCGCGCGCCCCATCGCCACGCGCTGCCGCTGTCCGCCCGACAGCGCCCGCGGCTTTCGCTCGAGGAAATCCTCGATCTCGAGCGCCGTGGCGGCATCCTTGACCCGCCGCGCGATGTCCGCCTTCGACAGTTTGCGAAGCTTCAGCCCGAACGCGAGATTCTGCTCGACCGTCATGTGTGGATACAGCGCGTAGTTCTGAAAGACCATCGCGATGTCTCGCTCTTTCGGCGTCAGGTCGTTGACGACCTGGTCGTCGATGCGAAGTTCTCCGTCGGTGATCTCCTCCAGACCGGCGGCCATCCGCAGAGCGGTCGTCTTGCCGCAGCCCGACGGACCGACCATCACCATCAACTCGCCGTCCGCGATCGCCAGATCGAGTTCGGAGACGGCCAGAGTGCCGTCGTCGAAGATCTTCGAGACCTTGTCGAAATCGATCGTCGCCAGCGTCGAGCCTCCTGATATCCAGCCGAGCTTACTCCCGGCAAACGGTGTCGGCCAGCGCGAGGGTGCCGAGCCTCAGCTAGTAGCCATCGAGGTCGCCGATGTGAAGGCCGAGGGCCGTTCCGGCACGACGGATCTCGTCGGCTCCCCGCCTCAGATACCGGTCGGCGCGTCGCGCGTCGCGCGCCGCCGCCGCGACTTCTCCGCGGTCGTTTTCGATGAAGGCGATCTGGCTGCCGACGCCCTTCCGGGTCGCCTCGAATCCCTCGAGCGCGATCGATCTCGCCCTCTCAGCGGTGGCGTTCGATCCGCGCTCGCTGCGGAGCGTCGCGATCACGCGGCTCAACCGGGCCGCGAGCCGCCTCCGGTCCTGGGTCAAGCGGATGTCGTCGACGCCACGGCGCACAGCCCGCTCGACGGCGGCATCCTCGGCGCTCTTTCGGGACGGTGACGATCCACACCCGCTGACGAGCACAAGGCCGGCCAGCGCGGCCGCCGCCAGGCGGCGGTGTGACAGGGAGCGCGGAGAAGGCGCGGTTCCCGGCATTCTTCCCCGGACACTCTGCTCAGCCGTCGAGGCCGTCAAGAGCCGTCTGGCGCAATCCAACAGACCACGCGAACCGTGAAAGGTGCGGCGCTGTTAAGTTTGGGCCGCACGCCCAGTCCGGGCGCATAGCTCAGCGGGAGAGCGCTCGCTTCACACGCGAGAGGTCCCTGGTTCGATCCCAGGTGCGCCCACTTTCTTCTGCCCGCGCGAGACGCGGCTTTCGGCCGCATTGCGTTGGCAGCCCAGGAAACGCTCGAACGTTCGTGGTCACCCCGTGGTCACCACTTCGGCGCCCAATCAAGCTCGACTTACTGCCGCGCGCCAGGCGGTGAGCTACTCCGCTCGCGTGGTGCCACGCGTGTCGTCGGTTCGCAACAGGTCGATCACTCGGTTCCAATAAATCGCGCTTCGCGCGAGAAAGGCGACCACGAGGGCAAGCGTGGTGGCAGCTAAAACGACATCCAGCGTCCCTGACTCTGTGGCTCGAGCTTCGACGGCGCTGAAAAGGAGGAAGAGAACCGCGGAGCAGCCCGCGAACGTGAGACTCAGCCACTCGTAATAACGCGTGTTCTCCAGCAGAAGTCGATTCTTCTCGCGTTCGGCGCCTGCGCTTGCGTACATGTTGAGGAATGCGACGACCGTCAAAAGCGAGGTGACTGCCATCGCCAGGAAGAACCATTGAAGCTCGGTCTGCTCTCCGAGCGCCCGGATAAGCACCAGCTCTGCTCCGCCGAGCAGGAAGGGGATCAGCGAGTCGGGAAGCCGGGGGATCCACACGAACACTGTCACAGCGGTCATGTACTCGTGCCACGCGGCGACGATCATCAGGAACGTCGCGACGACCAAGATCCATTCCGCTGCTCCGAACGCGTGCATATCGTTGTCGACTACGCCAACCAAGTACACGAGCGCGACGCCTTGGATGACGCTCGTCAGCGTGAGGTAGGTGGTCGAAAAGGAGGCGTACAAGGATCTGAGCAGCCGAGCTGAGTCGTCTTCCGCGAGCCCAGCCGCGTTGCGTCCCTCAGCAGAGGCCGTGCGCTCCGGCTCGGCGGGTGCGTTGTGTTGCTCGGCTGGCATCCCACCCAAGGTGGGATCCCCGCTGTTGCGGCGGATCGCCTCCTCGCGGGCTTTCTGCACCCTCGCAAGATCGCGCCGATGCGAGCGGCCAACACTTATGGAGTAGTCGATGCGATTGCAGAGGCGATGCGCCAGGACGGTGTTGTCGACGTCGCGGTGACCACCGTCTCTCTTGGAGCGCGGGAAGTGCTCGTGAGTAGGCATCCAGTCGCTCAATCCAGCTGTGACCGGGTCGAAGTGAGACGGGCCTCCAAGCTCCTCGGGGCAGAAGCATCGGGGCATCTTGCAAGCGAGTTCCGTGATGTAACCCTGCTCAGCCGCCTTGATCAGGATTCCCTTCACGCCGAGCTTCTTCAACTCGGCCGCCACGGCACCGCCGCGTTCTGGATCACGCTCAACCGTCGACATGTCCCGACGATAATCGACAACACGCCGGAACGACGTCGGGCCGTCATCAGGACGCGGACGGGTCCGAGCAGTTCGTACACGTGTGCTGGTTCCGTCTCCGGAAGCTCGGGCTCGCCGAGATCGCGCAGTTCGAGTTCTCCGAGGAGGTCGCCTTCGAGCAGCGCCTGCGTACCCTCCAAGACCGTCCGCGGCTGCTGCCAAGACGGCCGGCCGCAATCGCCGACCTGATCAAGCAGCCTCGGCCGGTGTCATTGTCATCGCGGACCCCGTATGAACATCGCGTGTTCACCGTCACGGCGTCGGTGACGAAAATGATCGCGGAGGCGGATCAGGACTTCCACCTGGTTCTTCGAGACGCCGCAGGCAACACAATGATCGCGGAGTCGACGTCGCCGATGTGCGCGGCACACGCCACTCCGCTGCGCCGGCGACAGATCGCTGCGGTTCATGGTGCTGTCGAGCGATGCATGAAGGCGCGCGTCACCGGCGTCGCGTTCTTCGACTTCAAGCACCATCAGACCGGCGTTGCGCCGAACGCGATCGAGCTCCATCCGATCCTGAACTTCGTCTGCCTGACGAACTAGTAACACCGCATCCTCGGCGCGACGGCGGGCCGACGCTACCAACCTCAACCGGTCAGGCGTAGTGTCGACAACGTGCTGGAAGGGCTGCGAAGCAGCTGGCGGAAATGGGAGGCGAATCGCCGCCGGTACCGGCTCGACGGTGCCGCGTACAAAGCAGGCGGCGCATTTACGCTCGCGGTGCTCGCTCTCTTCGGCGCGGCATGTGGCGGGTCACTCCGCGGCGAAGACAAGGACGGTTCCCGGGGACCCTGGGCTTGAGTATGAGGCTCGTGGCAACTTCCTTTACCTCCTCTGCGCTGGTCACGGCTCCCCGACAGTCATCCTCGAGGCGGGTCTGGGTGAGGACCACCGTGATTGGGAGCCCGTCCAGTCCGAGATCGCACTGAGGACTCGCGTCTGCAGCTACGACCGCTTGGGGATCGGGTTCAGCCAGCAGGCGCCGAAGCGAGCGACCGCCGACCAGAAGGCGGACGACCTTCACGCATTGCTCGCGGCCGCCAACGTCGACGGGCCGTACGTGCTGGTCGGTCATTCCTATGGCGGCATGCTCGTGCGCGTCTACGCAGCCGCCTACCCGCACGACGTCGCCGGGCTCGTCCTGCTCGACTCAGCACACCCCGACCAGGACCGCCGGTTTCTCGCCGCGCTGCCGCCACGGCGCGCCGGCGAGGCTCAAGAGCTACGCGATCTCCGCAGGGCGATTCACAGTTCGCCAAACGCCCCGAATCCCGAGGGCGTGAACTGGAAGCTGAGCACCGACGAGACTCGAGCCGCCGGAACACTCGGCGAAAGACCTCTGATCGTCGTCACAGCAGGTGAACACGACTGGACCGCGACGCCGCTACCGAAGATCGATCGCCGGCTCACAAAAGCCTGGCTCGCAATGCAAAGTGATCTCGCTCACCAATCGACCGACAGCGTGCATGTGATCGCCAACTACAGCCCTCACATGGTGATGTCGGCCCTCGGCCAGCCCGATCTCGTCATCCACGCTGTCCGCACTGTCGTAGCTGCAGCGCGATCGCACGTACGACTCCCCGACTGCCACGACCTCTTCAAAGCTCCAGCCGCCACCTGCATCACCCGCTGAGCAAACCGATCAGCTTCACCGGCACGCGCTTTGTTCGGGTTGTCGCCGCGACCCGTTTCTCGAGGCTGAAGGTGCGGGCGCTACCAATTGCGTCCAGCCAGGCGTAGTGTCGACAGCGTGCTGGAAGGGCTGCGAAACGGATGGCGGAAATGGCGGGAGAATCGTCGCCAGTACCAGATCGACCGTGCGCTGTACAAGGCGGGCGGCGGCCAAAGCCCTCGCATGGGAGGGGCAGAAGGGGGAGGCGCGCTCCCTCAGGCCAGCGGCGAGAACCTTGGCGGCGACGGCGCCGCAGGCACCTAGTACGTCATGCCGCGGGCGTTGTCGAAGCGACGTCTGATTGTCGGCTCCGTGGTGCTCGGGCTCGCGGTGGTCGTGGGCGTCCTCTACGGCTACCTGGCAGGTGTAGCCGTCGTCATCGTCGCCGCCATGAGCCTCATGGTCGTCTACATGCGCGGACACATCGACGTGTTGACGTCGCCGCGGTCACCCGAGGAGATGGTTCGGGAGCAATTTGGCTCGGACAAGGACGACAACCGCTAGGCGGCTCCTTCCGCGGGCCGTGACTCAAGGCCCAGCGTCGTGCGAACGCATTCAACAACGCTCGCTCTGGCGCAGAACGGATCAATGACCGGAGTCAGGTTCCGGCTTGATGCGCTGAAACGTCGAGATGTCGTCGGTGATCGTCACGACCACCGACAGGGTTGCGATGGTCGCTGGAAAGGCGCAGTAGCGGATGCGTCCCTTACTACCGTCTTTGCGCTTCAGGTGGGCGGTGTCGGTGAGTCGATCGCCGCGTAGCAGGTGCCCGTAGACATCGTCGATGTGCGCCGGCTCCGGATCAGCGGAAAGGGCGTATGCGCTCAGAGTTGGTAGATCCTCCCGGGCGTATCCGAGAAGCCTCATCCATGAATCGTTCACAGCCAGGATTGCCCCATCGTCATCGCTGACTACGACAGCGCGGTTCGCCAGATCAAAGGCAGTCATTAGCGCCTCGCCGAGGAGAGTTTGGTGAAGTAACCGCAGAGACTCGGGGTCACGCACAGGCTCCATGACCCTTGAACCTACGCCTGTTTGGACGACATACAAGCTTTCCGAAGCGGTGGCCAACGGGAGGCGAGTCGCGCGGGGCGCCGTATCGGCCGGAGCGATGCGTGCGGAGTACGCGCTACCCCACCCCGTAGCGTGGGGCGACGGTCCCGGAACTCCTACCCGGAACGACGCATGGGTACCCGACCCCCGTAGGACGGACTCGCGGGGACTCCCACGCGGAGGCACGTAACCGCCATTCGCGACCCGGTACTCCTGCCGGGGACTCATCCCGCGTCGACGTTGTGCGCGCGTTCCCACTCGTGCTCGCGTTGGGCCCCTCCGCCGCCGCCTCCTCCGCGCTCCTTGAACCTGCGCGGACGAGCAGCGGGGGGAGCCCCGCTGCTCGTCTGTCGCACGATCAGAGAGTGGCCATGTGGGTGCAGAACTCGTCGAAGTTGCCCGTCTGGAAGTCCTGCTGGCCCGCGATGAAGATCACGTTGCCGGAGGCGTCCCGGACGACGCGCCCGACTTGGGCGAGAATCTCGCCTTCGCCGGGAACGGTGACGACGCGAACCCTTCCGATCGTCGCTGTCGTTCCGTCGGTTCGGTCGAAGATCACGATTTGGTTGCCTTCGTCGGGAATCGACTTCCCCGTGACCGCGTTGGTGAGCGTGCCGGTGAAGTGGACGTGCGTGACCTGGCGGGCGATCGCGCCGTCGCTGTCGTAGAACGTCATCACGGTGCGCGAAACGTCGAACTCGCCTCGTACCGTAAAGCCGGGACAGGAGACGAGGTTCGGGATCGAGCGGTGAAAGGCCTCGCTCACGCTGGTGGGCGTGGATGCTGTCGACGTAGCGGCGAACGTCAGCGTGGCGACGGCAGCTGCGGTTGCCGCCGCAAATGCGAGCACTGTTGCGCTCGGGCGGGTCGTATTCATGTTTCCTCCTCAGGCTCGCTTGTAGTTGGCGGGGTCCGTGGATTCCCGACTTTGGTTCAGCGCGGTTACGGCGCCGCTACGGGTTCGTAACCGCCCTGTTACCGCGGGTCGACGGGTGTTAGGTTCGGATAGCTGTGGAGATCCGCCTTCTCGGGGCACTCGAAGTGGTCGACGAGCAGGGAAGACGGCTCGAGATCCCCGGTGCGAAGGAGAGGTCGCTGCTCGTACTGCTGGCCCTGCGTGCGGGCCAGCCCGTCTCGCGCGACCGGCTGATCGAGGCGCTTTGGCCGCGCACTGATCCGGAGTCGGCGGCGCGGAGCTTCCGGGTGCGCATGGCGAACCTTCGTCGGGCTCTCGGCGGCGAGTTCGTCGGTCGTAGCGGCGGCGGCTACGCGCTCGCCGTTCCGGCCGAGCAGGTCGATGCGCTTTGCTTCGAAAGGCTGCTTGGCGATGGACGTGCCGTGGAGGCGCTGGCCTTGTGGCGCGGCGAGCCGCTGGCGGGCATCGAGGGAGACTGGGCGGAGGGTGAGCGGCGACGCCTGTGCGACCTCCACGTGGAAGCGCGGGAGAAGAGCCTCGCCGCCCGGCTCGAGGTTGGCGGCGGCGGCGAGCTAGTCGGGCAGCTGCAGACGCTGGTCGTCGACGAGCCTCTGCGCGAGCGGCCCCGTGAGTTGCTGATGCGGGCGCTTTACCGCGCCGGTCGACAAGCCGACGCGCTCGAGGTCTACCGGCAGACCCGCAGCTTGTTCGACAGCGAGCTCGGGATCGAGCCCAGCCCGCAGTTGCGCGAGCTCGAACGGTCGATCCTCACCCACGACAGGGGCCTCGCTGCACCGGCGCAAAACAGGAAGCGGCGCTGGCTGCTACTCGCCGTGCCTGCGATCATCCTGGCCGCCGCGGCCGTGTCATTCGCGTGGTCGACTCGCGATCGAACGCCGGTGTACCACGCTCCGACGAACGCCGCCGTCCGCATCGACCCAAGATCAGGGCACGTCTCGAGCGCGACGGTCGTGGGCCGGCTGCCGGGGGCCGTCGCAGTCGGCGCCGGTTCGGTCTGGATCGCAAATCGCGGAGATGACACGATCTCGCGTCTCGACCGCTCCGGCCAGGTAGGCCCCGTTGTGCCACTCGACGCACAGCCGACGGCGCTCGCGTTCGCGGACGGCGCGCTCTGGGCGACCACCGGCACCGCCGGCGAGCTGCTGAAGATCGACCCGGAATACAACCGAGTCGCCAAGACACTCAAGCTAGCCGCCGAGCCTCTGCGCCCGTACGTCGGCCCGATCACCGCCGGTGCCGGCGGAATCTGGGTCGGTGGCTTCCGCCTCCAGACGTTCGCCGGCCGGCGACGCCTCGTGACGAGACCGATCGGCAACATCTCGGGCCTCGCGGCCGCGCACGGCTTCGTCTGGGCGGCGGACAACGGCAGCGGCCTCCTAACGCAGGTCGATCCCGCCGGCCACATCATCCGCCAGATCTCGGTGGGCGCTAACAGCGCCACCGGCAGAGAGCAGGTCTACGGCATCACGGCGATCGCGGCCTGCCGCAAGAGCCTCTGGCTCACCGACCCGGGAGGTAACCGCGTCTGGAACCTGGATCCGGCGTCCACACGCATCGCAGATGCCGTCGCGGTCGCCGGCCGCCCCACCGCCATCGCGTGCGACAGCCGCGACATCTGGGTCACCTCCATCGGCAACGACACCGTCAGCGAGATCGATACGACCTCTGCCCGCGTCACCCGGACAGTCCACCTCGACCGCACACCGGCGGGGATCGCAGCCAACCCGAAAGCCGTCTGGGTGTCAGTCGACTGAAGCGTGCTTGACGATTCGGAGCAGAAAGCCGCTCGATCGATCGCGTCACCCTCGTCGAGGCTCTGCAGCTAACCGCGCTGATCGCCGTGAAAGACCGGCGCCGGCACGCCCGCGTCTCTGCACGCTGGCTTGCGCGGTGGCTCGAGGAACGCGACCAGGCGACGATCGAACACACGAAGAGGTGGGGCCGGCGGGGGCGAGTCGCGCCAGGAAGATTGTCCGCGTATCCGATCGAAGGGGAACGGGCCGCCTGCGCCTCGCGTCTGACGCCGCCGTTCAGGTCGCCGTCAGGGGTTTCGCACAAGTCTGCGCCCCCATGACCGTCGAGTCCCGTCATGCCGCCCGGCAGATGTTGAACAAGGTGCCGGAGATCACCCTGTACTTCTGGGTGATCAAGGTTCTTTGCACGACCGTCGGCGAGACCGCGTCGGACTATCTCGCGGGCAACCTGAACCTCGGCCTCACGAAGACGACGTTCATCACCGGGGCGCTCCTCATTGCCGTGCTGATCGTGCAGTTCAGGCTCAGGCGCTACGTCGCCGGCGTCTACTGGCTCGGGATCGTGCTGATCAGCGTCGTCGGCACCCAGATCACGGACAACCTGACCGACAACCTCGGCGTGTCGCTCGTCACGACCACGGTCGTCTTCAGCATCGTGCTCGCGATCGTCTTCGCCGTCTGGTTCGCCGCCGAGCGCACACTCTCGATCCACACGATCTACACCAGCCGGCGTGAGGGCTTCTACTGGCTCGCCGTGCTCTTCACGTTCGCGCTCGGCACCGCCGCCGGGGACCTGACGGCGGAGCGCCTCAACGTCGGCTACGCCTGGTCGCTCGTGCTCTTCGCCGGCGCGATCGCGCTCGTCGTTGCGCTGCACTACCGCGCCGGGCTGAACGCCGTCGCGTCGTTCTGGATCGCCTACATCCTCACGCGGCCGCTCGGCGCGTCGACAGGCGACCTGCTCTCCCAGCCGCGCCACGACGGGGGCCTCGGCCTCGGCACGACCGTCACCAGCGCGATCTTCCTCGTCGCGATTCTCGTCGTCGTCACCTTCCTCAGCGTCACCAAGCGCGACGTCACGGAGATCCTCGCCGCCGGCACGCAGGCGCACGCCCAGGTGCTCGTCGTCGCACACAGAACCGCCTCCTCGCGGCCTTTGCTCGACGCCGTGCGCACGCGAGCGGCGCAGTCGGCCGTGAGTTTCCACCTGCTTGTCCCGAACCCGGCGCCGCACGCAGAGATCACCGATACCGAGCGGCGCAACCACCATGAGGAGGCCGAGCAGGTCCTCGAGTCCGCGCTCCCGTTGCTCGAGCACGCAGCCGGCGGCGCCGTCGAGGGCTCGGTCTCGGCGCGCCACGACCCGATGGACGTGATCGAGGAGGCGCTACACGGCGGGGAGTTCCACGAGGTCATCCTCTCGACACTCCCGCACCACATCACCGACTGGCTCCACGCGGATCTCCGCCATCGCATCGAGCACCTCGGCGTCCCCGTCACCACCGTGACGGCAACCGCCTGACTGAAGGCCGATCGCGCTCGACTGCTACGGCCACACATCGAGGACGTGCTCGCCAAGCGACGCAGCACAAGCGGCATGACGACGGCGATGGCCGTACCGACACCCACTGAGACGACCTACCGAATCTCCTTCGGCGAGTTGCGTCAGCTGAACAGTCTTGGCCGGCGCGTGCAACAGATCGAGAAGGAGTCATCTGGGAGATCGGCGGCCCGTTCGATTCAGACGAGCCCGCGGAGGCTTTCTACAACGCGCTAAACGAGTAAGCCGGCTCCGGGTTACGAGCGATGTAATTGGGCGCGGCAGCCCGGTGAGGGCGGCTCACCGAGGCTGCCACGCACCTAGAACCGTGCGTCCGCTGACGGCACCACGGAACGTAGGCCGCTTTGCATCCCGCCGGTACTCCCCAAACGACCAAAGCGGGTACGGAAAAAGCGACCAAAACGGGTACGGGAAACGAAAGATGGTGGGGCGCGCCGAAGTGCCGTCCCTTCGCGGCCCCACCGTTTGAAACTGAGTTCGGTGCCGCTCATAACCTGTGGTCTGCCTGGTTGTTTCACAGGTTCGATCGGCCGGTAGGAAGGACTCCGCCGCGACCCCAGCCGCGATCGGAGGGATCCGGGGCGCCGGGGACGTGGCTTACAAACTCCAGGCGGGCGCGCGGACTGACGGCTGTCACCCGCGCCCGCCCTGGGGCTCTAGAGAACACCGACGGCGCGTCGTCGCCCGGTAGAGAGGAAACCAGGGCGGTTCCGTCAACCGCCGCCTAGGTGAGCTTGCGCTGGCCCAACGGGCCTTGCCCAGCGCCGACGATAATTTCGCGCCGCGCTGCAGATCGCGCACGAACTCGACATCGGCAGAGCGACGGTCTCCACCGTCGCAGCACTCGCCATCGTCGCCGCGAGGAAGGGTGATGTGGCACGCGCCGCACGGTTGTGGGGCGCAGCCGAAACGCTCGCGCAGACAAACGGCACACCTCTTCATGGCGACATCGAGGTGCCCCTCTATGCGCACATCATCACGTCGTGCCGAGATGCATCGCCCATCCTGTTCGCCGCAGCTGCCGAAGACGGCCGTCGCATGAGCGTCGAGGATGCCTGCGGTTACGCACTCGAAGCAGGCTGATCGCCGCCGATGCTGGGGCCTCCGAGCAGAAGGAAGCGCGGCTGCGAGAGAAGGCCGTAGATCGGTTGGCGATCGATCTGAGCCGCGCGCGGCTTGCCGGCGCGAACTAATCGAGGCTCGCCTAGACGAGGTGCTCGTCGAGGGTAGCGTGAACGGCATGAGCGTCATGGACGACCGCGCCTCAATCGCCGCCATCAAGGAACTGGTCGACACGATCAATGCCCGCCGCGAGTCAGGCATTGCGGGCGTGGCGGACGACCTCCTGATGACCGGGTTGACTCCCTCGGTCGACGGCAGGATCGTCGGCATGCGAGAACGCGAGCGAGCGCTCATGGAGAGACTGGTGCACGAGTACGCGAAGCTCGGAGCCGCGCGCGAGGCATAACGTCACGAGGCATGGAGGCAAGCGACGCGCGGGATCGGGGTCCCGAGCAGTTGCACCAGTTGAGGGGGAGGGCCGGGGCGCACCTCGGGCTCTCTAGCCCCGAGTCGGCGCTGGACAGCTGCTAGACGCGACGCTCGAACTCGCTCTTTTGCTGGGGTTACGCGGTGAGTGCTAGCCGGGCAGGCTTGTGGTCACTGTCGGGCGCGCCGTGCGGAAGACACGTCGGGCGGTCGAGAACCGTGAATCATCGCTCGCCCGACTGCCATGGTCGAGCGGTTCATCCGAGTGCGCCGGACGCTTCGCGCGTACGTACGTGCGCGGGCGAGGAAGTGCAATCAAGCCCGCTGCGAGCAGCTGTGGGGCCGTCGCCTGCGCTGTTCGCGGCGGGACACCGGCAGCGTAGGCGGGTGTGAGCCTGAGCGTTTCCGTCACCGGCGCGGATTGTTGCCTCGCGCGGGAACGAAGCCTATTGTCGGCTGATGATCCACCGGTTCTGCCTCGTGGCGGTGCTCGCGGCGGTGCTCGTTCCGGCCGGCTCGGCCGGCACTCCCACTGCGCCCGTGCTGCGGCTCGCTTCGAGCGAGGACGTGGGGACTCTCGACCCGCAGGCGGAGTGGACCGCGAACCTCAACTCGTTCACGCTGCTCAGGGCGACGTGCACGACGCTGATGGCGTTCCCGGAGCGCTTCGCGGCGCGCGGTGACGCCGTCTCCCCGGACGGTGCCGTGGCAGCACCACGTGTCTCGAGCGACAGGCGCACATACACGTTCGTCATTCGGCCCGACCTTCGATTCAGCGACGGCCGCGCAGTGACCGCCGCCGCGTACGCACGGGCGATCGAGCGCCTGCGCGACCCGGTGATGCACCCGCCGACGCAGCAGTTCAGCGTGTCGTTCTACGCCGCCGACATCGCGGCGATCCACGCCCGTGGGCGCGTGCTCTCGCTGACGCTGCGCAGCCCCGCAGGTGATCTTCTGACCCGTCTGGCCATGCCCGTGTTCTGCCCGGTTCCGCGGGACACGCCGAGCGATCCGGACGGGATTCCGCTCACGATCGGTTCCGGCCCGTACCACCTGGTCGAGCAGGTGCCGGCGAGATCGATTCTCCTGGGCCGGAATCCGTTCTACCGCGGACCGCGGAAGGCGGAGTTCGGCTCGATCAGCGTGGCGATCGGCGGCACGCCGCAGTCACTCTTCCAGGACGTCGCTCGTGGGACCTACGACTACGCATTCGATCCCGTGCCGCGCGATCTGGCACGGCAGGCGGTGGCACAGTACGGCGTCGGCCGCGGCCGGCTGTTCTACGTCCCCTCGATCAGCCTCTTCTACAGCCTGCTCAACCTCCGGAGCCCGCTCTTCCGCGACAACCTCCCACTACGCAAGGCCATCGGTTACGCGATCGACCGGCCGGAGCTGTTCCGACCGTACCCGTTCGGGGCTCACCGGTCGGCCCAGTTGATCCCGCCCGGCATCGCCGGATTCTCACCTGCGGCGAACGTGTTTCCGATCACGGGAGCCGACGTCCGCACCGCCCGGCGGCTCGCGCGGGGACACCTGCGCGGGAGACATGCCGTCCTCTACTCACTGCCGTCGCCGGACAACCTCCGGCAGTCGGAGATCATCAAGTACAACCTCGGCCAGATCGGCCTCGACGTCGAGATCCGTCCGTTCTCTTTCTCCGCCCTGTTCACGAAGCTCGCCGATCCCGCGGAGCGGTGGGATCTGACCGGCGGGATCAGTTGGTTCGCGGATTACCCCGATCCCTCGGACTTCATGACGCCGCTCTTCACGACCCTCCCGGGCGGCTATTGGAACCTCTCGGGACTGAACGACCCGGGCCTGAACCGGCGCGTGCTCGCTGCAAACCGGCTTCTCGGGCCGCGCCGGATCCGCGCGTTCGCTCGGATCGCGCATGACCTCGTGCGAGACGTCGTACCGGTCGTGCCGCTCGGAGCCGGCCAGGGCATGCGGCTCGTGTCCGCGCGCGTCGGCTGCGTGCACTTCGAGGCCGGTGTCGGGGTCGACCTGTCTGCCCTCTGTCTGCTCAGTTAAGCCGGCGCCACGGCGACCCAGATGCCGCGGCTGCTTGCGACCAGTGCGGTGGGCGTCGCGCCGACGGGAATCGTCTTGATCTCCATTGTCGCCCGGACGATGCGCGTGACGGTGCCGTCGGAGGAGTTGGCGATCCATGCAGCGTCGCCGGCGACGGCGACGGCCTCCGGGTTCGATCCGACCGTGGCTGCTCCCGTCGCGGCGAGCGACTGCCGGTCGATGCGTTGGACGCGCCATGGCCCTCCGAGCGACGAGCGGACGACCACCCACGCCTCGCCGGGCGCTGCGCCGACGGCGACCGCGGTGCCCACCAGCCGCACGGGCGAGAGCAGGACACCCGAGCGCGTCTCCAGCGGCGTGGTCGAGAACGAAGCGGCCGTCCAGAGCGTGGCGCCTGCGTAGGCAAGCTGCTCGGCACCGAGGTCCGGCCTCCAGGCCCGTCGTATGGCGCCGGTTCGCGGGTCGCGCTCTTCCAGCACGACGCCGTCGTCGGAGCTCGCCCACAGGGCGCCGCCGCCGATCGCGAGCGGCGAGTCGTCGTGCGGGAGCGAGTGCGTCGGCCGGTCGAATGCCCGCGCGATGCGCACGAGCTGGCGCTCCGGCCCCTCCTCGACCCAGGCGCCGGCCGCGTCGGCCGCGATCGCGGTCGGATGACCGTCGAGCGGGATCGTCATCGTCGCCGCGGTCTTCTCGTCCACGCGTGTGACGCTCTTCGAGTCGCGATTCGCCACCCACACCTGGCCGGCTGCGGCAGCCAGTGCGACTGGACGGTCGCCGACGGCCACCTGGGCCTCGATCTTCCCGCTCCGCGGGTCGAGCAGGCCGACGTGGTTCGGTGCCAAACCGTTCAGCCCGTGTGAGCCGCGCGACGCGACGAACGTTGCGGCGGCGGCGCCCGCAGCGACGGCGAGAGCGCAGGCCGCGACGAGCACCATCGGCCGCTTCGGTCGCGAAGGCGGGGCGGGACCGGCTCCCGCGCTCGCGGCCTCCTCGGATCCATCGAGACCGGAGTCGGTCCCGCCCCGTTGCCGACGGAGCCCCCGATCGCCTTCCAGAATCGTCCGCTCGAGAGTGCGCAGCTCCTCGCTCGGCTCGAGGCCTAGCTCGTCGACCATCAGGCGCCGCGTCTGCCGGTAGACCTCGAGCGCGTCGGCACGCCTGCCGGACCGATGAAGCGCCAGCATCAACTGCGCCCGTGGTCGTTCCCGAAGCGGCTCGGCCGCGACGAGCGCCTGGAGATCGGGCACCAGCTCGCTCGCCCGTCCGCGGCCGAGCTCGACGTCGAACCATTCCTCGAGCGTGGCCACGCGCAGCGCGTCTAGCCGGTCCGCCTCGTTACGCGCAAACCCGGCGCATTCGACGTCCGCAAGCGCGGGGCCACGCCAGAGCGAGAGCGCGGCCTCGAAACTCGACGCCGCCACGGCGGCTGACTCGCTGGCAGCTGAGCGCGCTTCGACGACGAGCCGCTCGAAGCGCGCCGCGTCGAGCTCGTCCTCCGCGACGGCGACGAGGTAACCGGGCGCGCGGGTGACGAGTGCGTCTCCGAGCAGCTTTCGGAGTTGCGAGACGTAAAGCTGGACGAGCTTCGGCGCCGACGCCGGCTGCTCGCCACCCCAGAGCTCGTCCGCTAGGCGGGTCGCCGAGACGACGTGGTTCGGGTGCAGGAGCAGCACGGCCAGCAGTGTTCGCAGCTTCGGCCCGAGCGGGATCACGACGCCGTCGGCGGCGAGCTCCACCGGACCGAGAATCCGGTACTCCACGAGCTTCTTTTAGCGCGTGCCGACAGATCCACCAACTGTTGTGACGCTCGGATGAGCGCCTCTACCCGATCTCTACCGCCGCTCGACCCGGGCGCGCCATCGTCGCCCTGATGACGCACGCGAGCGGACTCCATGGCTGGAGCTACAGCGGGGAGGCGTGGACCGACGGCGACGGTCGAGCCGTCGTGATCCTCCCGCCCTCAGTGTTGCTTCATCCCGCCGGGTTCAGGTACGAGCTCGAGGTCGACGACGGGGGGACGGCACGGATCGAGAGCCCTGTCGGTCCGGACGGCCGCTTCACGATCGCAACCGACGCTCCGCACCTTCGCGTGACCTGGCGCCTCACGCCCTACCGCACGACGGGCGCACCGCCTCAGCCAACCCCGAAGGAGGAGAGATGAACCGACCTGCCTGCAAATGGAAGTCGCTTTCGATGGAGGCTGGTCCTCGCCCAGCGAGTGATGCGCTGGACCAGCCGCCCGCCAACCACAAGCGAGTCTCAAGAGGAGGAGCCATGAATAGGACCCGCACGCGCGCGACCGTGCTCGCATTCGCCGTGGCAGCCGCAGCAGCCTTCGTCACGCTGGCAGCGGGAGACTTCGCCTCGGCATCCTCACCCGGATTGAACGGGCGGATCGCTTTCCGCAGCGACCGTGGCGGCAACTTCGACATCTACACGATGAACAGCGACGGCAGCGATGTCGTGCAACTCGCTGGCTCGCCGCTCGTCGACGGACAACCCGCCTGGTCGCCGGACGGAACACGCATCGTCTTCCAGAGCAACCGCAGCGGCACGTCGCAGATCTATGTCATGAACGCCGACGGTAGCGACGAGACCCGCCTCACCAACAATCCGGCCGGCGACTTTCAACCCGCCTGGTCACCCGACGGCAGCAAGATCGCGTTCTCCAGCACCCGCAACGGCGGCGACGAGGACATTTTCGTCATGAACGCCGACGGCAGCAACCCCGTGCCGCTCACCGACAACACGGCCGCCGACTCGTTCCCGGCCTGGTCACCAGACGGCAGCAAGATCGCCTTTCACTCCGACCGCTCCGGCAACGTCGACATCTACGTCATGGCCGTCGACGGCTCGAACGTCGTCGACGTCACCAACAACGCGGCCTCCGACAACGTCCCCGACTGGTCACCCGACGGCAGCAAGATCGCGTTCTCCAGCACCCGCGACGGCAACTTCGAGATCTACACCATGAACGCCGACGGCAGCAACCCCACCCGCCTCACCAACAACCCGGCCGCCGACAACAAACCCGTCTGGTCACCAGACGGCAGCGACATCGCCTTCCACTCCACCCGCGACGGCAACAACGAGATCTACACCATGAACGCCGACGGTAGTGACCAAGCCCGCCTGACCGACAACCCGGCGACCGACATGCAAGCCGCCTGGCAGCCCGTGCCGCCGCCCGGCAGCAGCCCCCTCCACCTGCCCGGACTCGGCTGCGGCGACGACAAGCACATCCATGACCGCGCCGACCTCTGCCGACCACATTGACCCAACACCGAACCTGCGTTGACCATGAACGGATCAGAACGTGCAACCGCTCAGCGGAGCCAGAGCTTCAGAAGGAGGAGACGTGAACGGACGCACCATGACACCGTTGGCCTGCCTCGCGATCCTCGCTGCCGCGATGCAACTGACATTGGTCGCCACAGCAGCGGCGTCCGCGCCGACCAGCGTGGACGAGACCTTTCACCGCTCGATCCCGAACTTCATCTCGTGCCCGGGGTTCACCGTGCGCGGCGAGTTCGACGTCAGCCGAACGGTGACGACGTTCTACGACAGCAACGGCTCACCGATCCGGCAAGCCACACATGTTCACTTCACAGGCACGCTGACAAACAACCTCAGCGGCAAGACGATCGACGACGCCGGCAACCAGATCGTCGACACCGACCTGGCCGACGGCACCTCCGCGGTCATCGGACGCGTCCGGGTCGTGACGATCCCGGGAGAAGGAGAGATCTTCGCCCAGGTCGGCCGGCTCGTCAGGGACGGTGCCGGCAACCTGATCTTCAGCGCCGGCCAGCAGGACGGTCTCACGGGTAACTACGGCGAGTTCTGCACCTACATGTCGACGCCCTAAGGGGAGGAGGAGCCGGCCACGCAGACGACTGGGTGAGGCAGCCGAGCGCCTCGCCCAGTCGCGGCTCCAACGCCCGGCGAATGACCCGGGTGGCCCGAACCCAATTTGCAACGAGCCAACCAGCGGGAGGCCGGTGCCGGCGTGGCCAGCGAGACGACCGTTCACGCTGGACAGCTGCGAGACGCAGCGTGCGTAGCTGCTCTGCTGCTGACGTGACCAGGATGAGCGCTAGCTGCGCAGACTGGTGTTCGGCAGCCGTGGCCTCCGTTGCGGCGTGGGCAGACGCTGAATTGACCGGCGGGCGGCGAAGTGACGTAGGCGCTGACCGCGCCATACGAGTTGACGCTATCCCGACTCGGTAGCGGCCTGCGGGAGCTGATCCCGGCGTACGCGCAGTACGCGCGCGAAGCTCGTCGGCAGGTACCAGTTCCAGTCTCCGAGGAGCTTCATCAGTGAGGGCACGAGCAGAATGCGGATCACCGTGGCGTCGAAGATGATCCCCGCGGCGAGGCCGATTGCGAAGACCTTGATCTCGTAGCCCGGGCTCGACGAGAGGACGAGGAAAGCGAACATGAGGATGAGTGCGGCGCTCGTGACGAGCTTGCCGGTGCGCGACAGGCCGAGCTCGATCGCCTGATCGGTCGAGCCCGTCTCGTCGTACGCCTCGCGCATCCGCGTGAGCATGAAGACCTCGTAGTCCATCGAGAGGCCATAGAGGAACGCGAAGATCATCAGCGGGATCCAGGCCGTGATCGCATGGGTCGCAGTGATGTTCCAGAGCGAGGAGCCGTGGCCGTTCTGAAAGATGATCACGATAAGCCCGAACGCTGCGGCGAGCGAGAGTAGGTTGAGGATCACGGCCTTGAGCGCGAGCACGATCGAGCGGAACGCGCGTGTGAGCAGGATCAGCGTGAGGATGAGCACGAACGCGAGCAGGTACGCGAAGTTGCCGTAGATGGCGTGAACGAAGTCTCGGTCGACCGCCGGAACGCCGCCGAGTGTGCCGTTGGTACCCGCGAGTGCGGAGTTCGTGTTGTTGATGATGGTCTGGATTCCGGGTGCGGCGCCGTCGACGGCCGGGATCGCCTCGACGAGTGAGTCACCGCCGCTCCGCCACGAGGCCGGCGCGGCTGCGCCGACGAGCCCGGAAACGGGGCGTATCTTGACCGCGATCGCGTTGGCGTTGCCGCCGTTCTCAACGAGAACGATCAACGGCTTCATCGCGCCGGGGCTGATCTTGGCGTCGGCGAGCATCTCTCTGCCCGCGATCGCGGTTCCAGTGCCCGGGAAGTTCTTGAGCTGCGCCTCGTTCGGGTTGAGCTGCAAGCCGTAGAAGACGAGCACGGCGACGACGGCCAGGCCGCTGAGCGCTACCGGCCACGGATGGCGGAGCACGAGCCGGGCCCACCAACCCCAGCGGCCAGTCTCGGGGTGGCCATGATCGACGAACCGCTTCGGCATCACCCGCCAACTGTTGATCCGCGTACCGACCGTTGCCAGCAGCGCGGGAAGCAACGTGATCGCCGTGATCACCGAGACGAGCGGGATCAGCATCCCACCGATGCCCATCGAGCGGATGAACGGCAACGGAATCACAACCAGGGAGAGCAGACCGACGGCCACCGTCGACCCGGACACGATCACGGAACGACCGGCATGCGCCATCGTCTCCACGAGCGCGGGCTCAACCTCTGCACCCTCGCGCAGCTCGTCACGGAAGCGGAAGATCATCAGCAGCGCGTAGTCGATCGCGACGCCCAGCCCGACGAGAGCGATCAGGAACTGGACGATGATCGAGACGTTCGTGATGTAGGTCAGGATCCAGACCAGGGTGAACGTATTCAGGATCGACGCCATCGCGACCAAGAGCGGCATCAGCACCGCCGGCAGCGTGCCGAAGACGAACAGGAGAATCACGAGCGCGCCGAGCGCGCCGAGCATCGCCTCGAGCAGCACACCGGGACCACCACTGTCTCCGTGCGTGCTCGCCTCCTCGAGCGGGTCGTGGCCCGTCACCTCTACGGTCGTGCCGGCTGGGAGTCCCTTTGCGGCGGCGGCCCGCATGCTTTCGGCGCCGCTCTTCGTGTCGAACTTCGCGACCCCGGGCGGGTAGACCTCCTCGAAGATCGTGTGCCGGTCGGCCGAGACGTACATCGTGTTGCCGGTCGAGAAGTACGAGCTCGTCCGTGCGCCCGGCATCGTCGCGGCTGCTCGTTGCATTGCAAGCTTGATCGCATCGCTCTTGGTTGCGTCGCCGCTGGTGTGGAACACCACGAGGTTCGGCGGGCGCACGCCGGTGCCGAAACTCTTCAGCGTGCGCTGGTTCGCCTCGTACGCGGACTTGCCGGGGATCGAGAAGCTCTGGTACCACCGCTTCGAGACCTGCCCCGCCGCGTAGGCACCAAAGATCGTCAGAACGATCCAGGTCCCGATTACCAGCCAGCGGTGCCGCGTGACTAGGTGTGTCAGACGAGCGAGCATGTAGAGCGAGGATACCGGCTGGTCATAAGATGTCAAATCGTTTAATATCTAACGATATGGTGAACCCAGACACGCACCTCGTGGAGCCACTCGGACGTCAACTCGTGTTCACCGCGAAGGCGATGCGAGAGGCATTCGAGGATGCGCTCACGGCCGCCGGCGGCTCGCTCGGAACCTGGATCGTGCTCAACGCCCTGAGCGACGTCGGCTGCATGAACCAGGCCGCGCTCGCCTCGCACCTTCACCTAGAGGGCGCGACGATCACGCATCACATCGACCGGCTCGAAGCGGCCGGGCTCGTCGGGCGGCACCTCGATCCGAACGACCGGCGGGTGCGTCGGCTCGAACTAACCCCGGCCGGCACCGAACTCCACACCCGGTTGCTCACTGCTGTGATCGAACTCCAGCGGCACGTACTCGCCGGGCTCGGCAACGCGGAGCGCGCGGCCCTCCAAAAGACGCTCGCCACGATCCAGGCGAACCTCGCATCACTCGCCACCCCGACCCGGGCGTCCCCCGGATCGGGGTCCCGCGGCAGTCGTGTCGTTTGAGGGGGGAGGGCGGGGCGCAGCTCGGGCTCTCTAGCCACTAGGCAGCGCTGGACAGCTGCTACCCGGACGTGTGCAGCCGCTCTGCTGCTGGCGAACCAGGATGAGCGCTAGCTGCGCAGGCTTGTGCTCACTGTCGAACGCACCGTGTGGAAGACAACGGGCGGGCTCGAGAACCGCCGGGTGCGCCGGACACTTCGCGCGTACGTACGTGCGCGCGCGAGCCCCCCGGTGGGAGTCCCATCCGCATGCTCGTCCCTGAACCCCCGTCGGTCGAGGAGGAGGGCTTGGGGGCGGATAGTGACTGCGCGAGCGGCGCCGAGTGCGACCCTAATTCGGCATCTCGAGCTTGGATTCGGTTCGTCGGCTGGGCTGCGCCGCTCTTCGGTGCCGCTCCGACTGAAAGGATTCCGCCGTGAACTCCGGCGAAGTCGTCACGATCATGCACGTTGACGTCGAGGGCTCGACCCGACTCACGACGATCCGCGGTGACGAGGTCGCGCAACGCGTCCTCGCCGAGACGAAGCGGATCGTTCGCGAGCGAGTCGAGGCCTCAGGGGGGCGCGAGATCGACGCTGTCGGAGACGCGATGATGCTTACCTTCGCCTCGACGCGATCTGCGATCACCGGTGCAATGGCGGTACAGGAAGCGATCGCCGCGCGCGAGCAGGAGCGGCCCGACGAGACCCTCCGCGTCCGGATCGGTCTCAATGTCGGCGAGGTGCTGGAGCGCGACGGGCACCCGTTCGGCGCCGCCATCAACGCGGGCGCACGCGTCATGTCGTACGCCGACGGCGGCGAGATCCTCGTTTCGGAGGTCGTCCGCAACCTCGCCGGCACAGTTCCCGGAGTTACCTACAAGGACCGCGGGCGCCACGAGTTCAAGGGATGGGACGAGCGTTGGCGGCTCTACCAAGTCGTCTGGTCCGGCGCCCCCGTCGCCCGACCCAGGGAGCGCAAGCGCGGCCGCCTACGCTGGTGGATCGCCGTCGCCGCCGTCGCACTCGCCGCCGTCATCGCGGCCGTAATCGCATTCTCGACGAGCGGAGACGGCCACACCTCGCTGAAGTCATTGCCGCGGAACAGCGTGGGCCACATCGATCCGGCTTCTGACACACTCGACCGCGCTATCCCCGTCCCGGCCGGCCCCGCCGCGCTCGCCTCGCACGGGACGGAGCTCTGGGTCGCGAGCGCCGACGCAGAATCGGTGACCAGGATCGACGAGCAAACGGGCAACCAAACGACCATCCCGGTCGGCGGCCACCCCACGGCGATCGTCGCCGATGCGAAAGGCGCCTGGGTCGCCGAGCTGGCGAATCGAAAGCTGCAGCGGGTCGACTCTCAGTTCGGGCACGTGACGTTGACGATCGGGGTCGCCGCGGCAGCGCTCGCCCTCGGCCCGGACGGCCTCTACGACACCGTCGGCGGCGCGACCGTCGAGCGTCGCGACCGAGCGACGGGCGCGTTGGTCGCCAAGCGATCCCTCGATCTCGGGGCGGGGCCACTCGCGCTCTCGGATTCGACTCTCTGGGTCGGCGCCTATTCCGCTCAGCTGCAAGCTCTGGATCCGAGCAAGCTGATTTCCGTCGGCGCGCCGATCACCCTGACCAGCCGGCCGATTGCGCTCGTCGTCGGCCGCGGCTCGGTCTGGACCGTCAACGGCCACGGCTCGGTGCAGCAGGTAAGCACAAGGACGTCGAGTATCGTCGCGACGCGCTTGATCCCGAACGGTGCCTCGATCGCAGCCACGCCGGGCTCAGCGTTCGTCGGGGTGCCGTCCGCAGGCACGGTTGTCCACGTCGACGAATCGCGCAAATCGAGCATTCCCATAGGCGCGACGCCACGAGCTGTGGTCGCTGACGCGGGCGGAGTGTGGGTCGCGGCGAGCTAGCCGCGCAGGCAGACGTTCGAAAGGTTGAACTCCGTCATCGCGTTGAACGAGACGCAGCTCAGCCGCGGCGAGACCAGTGCAGCCCGTGAGAACGAATAGAGCGGGACGACAGCGGCGTACCTCTCGACCGCGTCGTGAGCGAGGCGTGCGAACGCGGTCTCGCGGGCGGCGCCGGTCAGCCCGCTCGCATGACGCTCGCGCCGCACGAACGTAGCATCCGGGATGGCGGCATAGCCGCCAGGCCCGACGATCGGCAGCACGAAGTTGGACGGGGCCGGGAGGTCAGCGAACCAGATTCCGGTGCCGACGTCCCAGTGCTCGTTGGGATCAAGCAGTTTCTGTTGCTCAATCCGGGCGCCGAACGTCTGCACCGTCACGTGCAGGCCGATCTGCCGCAGATTGTAGGCGATGATGTCGGCAACGCGTACGTAGTCGGCGCTGGCGAACGTGTCGAAGATCAGATTGCCGCCGCGGAGGTGACCCTTTGCGAGGCGGCGTGCAAGCTGGAGCTTCGCGCCGCTGAGCGGATACACGTCCTCGCCGCGCCCGGCAATTCCGGGCGGGATCAGCTGGCCGAGTCGCCGCCCGGAGTACGGCGCGAGTTGTCGCACGACCTCTGCTCGATCGACCGCGTACTCGACGGCGCGACGGAGCGGGAGGTTGTTCACGAAGAGCGGGCTCCTCAGGTTAAGCGGCAGGTAAACGATTCCGGGAAACGGCTGGTGGAAGAGCTGTCGCTTGCCGACTCGATACTTCGCCGCGACAGTTGGGACCAGATTCGCTGGAACGCCGTCGAACGAGAAATCGAGGCGGCCCGTGGCAACGTCGGCCACGAGCGATTCAGGCGTGCCGCCGATCGTGTAAGTGATCCGGCCGAAGCGCGCGGTGCGAGGCCCGCGGTAGAACCGGTTGCGGACGAGCGTCGCCGACCGGCCGGGAACGACGTTCTCGACACGGTACGGTCCCGAGCCGACCGTCAGCGTGATGCCCGCCGGATCGACAGGAAACGCGACGGGGACCGGGCAGAACATCGGCAGGGCGAGCCGGTCGAGCAAGTCGCCGGCAGGTTCCCTCAAGGTGATCACGAGCGTCTGGCCACTTCCGTGGACGGCCTTGATCCCGCGTGCGTAGAAGCGCATGTCGGAGTTGAGTGCAGGGTCGACGAGGCGCCCGATCGCGCGCGCATAGTTCGCCGCCGTTACATGCGTCCCGTCCGAGAAACGTAGATCCCTACGGACTGTGAACGTGTAGGTCCTGCCGTCAGGCGAGACGCGAGGGAAACCCCTCGCGCCATCGGGCACTATCGCCGGCGGCGGCTGGCCACGCTGACCGCTGACTGCCGGAGACGTGACGAGCGTGGTGCAACTCGCGTGCAGGAGCGACCAGGCGTCGCCCCAAAAGGTGCCGACCTGCGGGTCGAGCACCGTCCAGTTCGACGCGGAGGCCCCGAGCCGAAGCGTGTCGCCTGCGGCTGACGCCGAGATGCAACAGGCGACTCCGGCAAACGCTGCCGCACCGGCAGCAACCACGCGACGAGCCATTCCCTCTATCGTAAACCTCTGCAAATCTGTTTCAAGTCGGCCGCCGAGGCCTCCGCTCAGGCTCGGGCGTAAGGAAACTCGCTCAGTCGAGCGTCCCGCGTTTCAAGGCCGTCGCGGGCCCGACGATCTGACCCTGGGGGCAACCGCCACCTCAACTGCGCCCTGCACCGCATCGCGATCACCCAAGCACGCACGCACCCGCCCGCACGCGCTTACCTCGAACGCAAACAGAGCGAAGGCAAGAGCCGACGCGAAGCGATCCGCGGCCTCAAACGACAGCTCGCCCGCACCGTCTACACGACGCTGAAGAACGAGCCGCTATTGGACATAGGAGCAACACTGGCCCAGCCTGTCCTCCTAGGCGAACCAAGCTCGAGTAGCCGACGCGGGTATGACGCATCCATCCGGCACGATTCGGTGCCGAAGTTGGCGCGGTTGCAGCCGCCTGGTTCTTGCCCCGATTGCGCCTCGCGCGCGCGGACGTCTAGAAGTGTTCGCACCGGTAGTAGCCGATAGCTGCGATGTGGAAGTACAGGCCGCCTGTCTGTGGGCACGGCTGGCCCTGGTAGAGGTCGTCGCGAATGAGATGGGTTGTGCCGACGAACGTCCCGCCGAGCGAGAAGATCTTGAAGTTGTATGACGCTGGGCGGTCGGGAGGGGCTGGTATGACCGGCCGACCATGGCCGGGATCACTGCACACGATTCGTGGGGCAGTTGGATCGTTGAAGCATGTCCAGCCCGCGTTGGTCAGCGTGCTCGGCGTGAACCCTTCAGCAGTTGCTGCCGTCGCAAGGCCGAGTGAGACAGCGAATGCCGCGATCAAGAGCGCGAACCTGACCATCTTGTTCTCCTTCCGCAGAGGAGCCGCCCGAACAGAATCAGCGTCTCGACGGCTTCAGGGAGCCGTACGTGCCGCCACGGCAGCGTCGGCACCACAATGGACTACTGCCGCACTCGTGTCAATCGCCACATGTATTGGCAATCGTCAGCCGCTGCGCTCAGGGTGCTTCGCCGAGCACTGGCCCAATTGACTGCCCTTAGGCTCTCGCCAATGGCCAAGGTCGCCTATCGCTTTGTGCCCTGTGACGACACCGGACGGCCTCGGGAGAACAGTCAGTTCACGACGATCCGCGACGCGAGCGAGAAGATCGAGTCGGGCGCGATTATCTCCGCCGACCTCCTCGGATTCCAGGAGTGGGAAGTCGTCGAAGTCAGGGAGTCCGCCGGTCCCCTCGGCAGCGTTAGCGAAGCTGACGGAACGGCGATCCCGCTCGGCGGCTCAATCGTCTGTCGCGGCGTCAGACGCCGGGAATGCGGAAGGCTCCTTGGCCCAATCGATCACGCTCCACGGCGAGAAGCTTTCGGCTGCGGGCTACCTCGCCTGCCACCTCTACCGCGTCATGCAGAACGCGAGCCCAGCAATGACTTGACAGTCATAGGAGATTCATTCGTGAACACTGGCCCAGGGCAACGTGTCCCTTCGATTTCGTTGTCTGAAAGACGACTGAACTCCGTGCGAGCACCGAGGGGCATTCAGTGCCTGCCACGATGACCGCGGGCGAGCCGGCTCGTAGCGTGTGGATAGACGTGCGAGCAAGCGCACGATCGGAGGCTGTTGTTGCCAACGAAGGAGGTTTATCTTGTTGCTCGCAACTCACGGCTGGTGGCCCTGGCTCCTGCTGTACGCGGCCATGATCGCCATCGTCGCGTACGCGGTCGTGTTCCTGGTGAAGCGTCGCAGAGTCGGCTAGCCGGGTCTGAACCTGCTGCTTGCGGATGGCCAATCGGCTTCCTGAGCGGAGTCGCGCGTGCGATTGTTTCCTGTCACCGCTTGCAGGATCAGCCGTTGGCACGGTGGCCCGGTCGGGGCGTCGGCGGTCAGCTTAAATCGGTGCAAGGGAGGTTGTCGTCGGCCGCGCAAAGAGCCACAGCCCAACAGCGATCAACCAAACCGGGACGAGGATGAACCCGAAGAATCCCAGCGGGGTTAGAAGCGAAGCTCCGATGCCGATCGTCGCCCACGCAAGCGGCGTCGGCAGCATTCCATTGCGACGCGCGCCAAGACCTGCTGCGAGCAGCATCGCTGCGAAAGCCGCGTTCCATCCCAGCCAGTCGTATGAGTGGAGCTGATTCAGCGTGTAGACGGTTTCCCTCTCTCCCTCGTGGGCTGCGTTGGTCATCGCCGCTTCGAGCATCCCGACGATCGCGAAGGTCATCGCGGCAAGCAGCGCGCCGCCGAAGGCCACCGACCCGTGGCCGGCGTCGCCGTTGCCCTCCGCGAGTCGTCGCCGCAAACCGGCTCCGAAGAAGACAAGCAGGAAGGCGATGAGCGGCGCCACCAAGAGCGCGACGATCTGATGCTGGCCCCGGTCGTCCTGCCAAAAGGCAAACGTGGCCGCAGGCCGCGTCTCGCTACTCGGATCGTCCCACAGCAAAACGAGAGCGACGAAGAACAACAGCCCGGCTAGCACGCCGGCGAGCGGCAGGAAGCGATCGAAAGGTGACATGCGGTTTCCTCCAGTTCGAGAGCGTCGACGTGTCCCCACAGGACGCTACGGAGGGATCGGCTCGGCCTCATCGGCAGTGCCACTGAACGTCGGCCGGTGTCAGTACGGAGATCTCAGACAGCGGAGGCGCGGAGGTAGGTCAAGACTGCGAGGACGCGTCGGTGGCCGTCGTCGCTTGCCGGGAGATTGAGCTTGCTGAGGATTGACCGGATGTGTGTCTCAACTGTTCGGTCGGTCAGCCAGAGCCGCTTTGCGATCGCCGCGTTTGTTCGCCCCTCTGCCATCAGCGCGAGCACCTCTTGCTCGCGCGCTGTCAGCTCGCTGAGCGCGTCGGGTTTCTGTGGCGTGACGAGGGTCGCGACCACCTCCGGGTCGAGGGCTGACCCGCCGTCGCAGACCCGTCGCGCTGCGTCGAGGAAGTCGTCGACGTTGAGCACGCGGTGTTTGAGGAGATAGCCGAAGCCGCCTCCTGCTGAGACGAGCTCGAGGGCATGACGTGTTTCGACATGCTGTGAAAGAACGAGTACGGCTGTGTCGGGGTGCGTTCGGCGGATGTCAGCGGCAGCACGCATGCCCTCGTCCTCGTAGTTTGGTGGCATGCGCACGTCGACGACTGCGAGATCTGGCTCGTGCTCGGCCACGACCGCCCGCAGCGCTTCGGCGTCGCCGACACGCGCGACGACCTCGTGTCCGGCATCCTCGAGCAGGCCAGCCAGCCCTTCACGCAGGAGAACGGTGTCCTCCGCGATCACGATCCGCATGGGATCTCCGCTTCGATCCGCGTCCCCGCACCCGGTGGGCTGTGGATGAGCAGCGTCCCGCCTTGGGCCTCGACCCTGTCGGTCAGCCCGCTAAGCCCGGTTCCTCCGCCCGCGACGGTTGCCCCTCCGACGCCGTCGTCGACGACGACCAATCTGAGCGCCCCGCTGATCATCATCGCTTCGACGCGAACGTTGGAGGGGGACGCGTGCTTGACGGCGTTGGTGACTGCCTCGCAGGCGACGAAGTAGGCGGCCGCCTCGACCTCGGCAGGCAGCCGTTCGTCAGTTGCGCGCACGACGACCGTGACCGGAGCAGTGCGGGCGAGGTCGGCGAGGGCCGGGGCCAGCCCCTCGTCCAGTCGTGGCGGTCGGACGCCGGCCGCGATCGTACGTAGATCCTCAATCGCCGACCCGATCTCGCCGACCGCCGAGTCGAGCGCCGGGGCGAGGATCTGCGCCTCGCGCGGGAGTGACCGCTGGAGCCGGCGCAGCACGATCCCGAGCGTCACAAGCCGCTGCTGCGCGCCGTCGTGAAGATCGCGCTCGAGCCGCCGGCGTTCCTCATAGCCTGCCCGCACGACCCGCGCGCGCGACTCCTCCACCTCCGCAAGCTGAAGCCGTACCTCGAGTCGGAGGCGTGCAATCTCGATCGCCAGGCTCGCCGCCACGAGAACGCTGCGGAGCAGGTCGGGACGGTCGAGCAGCGCCGAATCGTGCCGGAGAACCGCGATCTCCTGCCCCTGATGCGTCACCTTCGTGAGCGCGCGCGTGTCGTCCGGCGGATCGCGAAGGGCGCCTGTCAGACCGTCGGCGTACCCCCCGCTGGCACGCAACCGAAAGAGCAGTTCGGCGCTCGGGTCGCGTAGGGCATCGGCGATCACGGCGCCGACCTCCTCCGGTTCTCGCCGTCCCTCGCGGACGTCCTCGACGAACGCGCGCACCTGTCGCAACCCTTCATAACGGGGGCGGTCGAAGCGCCAGTCGACAGCAGCCTGAGTCTTTCGCCGCAACGGGCCGAAGGCAGCCGCGATCGCGAGTACGGAAACCGCCGTGACCCAGTTGGTACCTCGACCAAGGACGATGCCCGAGAGCAGGGCGACAGCCGCGTAGACGAGACCGAGGGATGCTGAAAGCAGCGCGTAGACAACAGTGCGGTTGATCAGTCGATCGATCTCGTACAACCGGTAGCGGGTTACAGCGATGCCGACGGCGATTGCCACTGCCGCCTCAACCGCAAGCAGAAAGGCGACGACAGCGTCGCCGGACTCGCCGAAGACGAGACCCCAGACAAGAAAACAGACGACACCCAAAGGGATCAGCAGCGCCGCGTAGGCCAACCACAGCATCTGCAGCCGCTCGACCCCCGTCGAGTGCCGATAGCGGCTTCGCACCGCCGCCGCGCCGACGAAAAGGCCCGCGAACATCGCCAACCACGCCGCCAGCCGCAGAAAGCCGAAAGACTCCGGCAAGCGAATCGGCATCGGGTTCCGCACGTCCGAGAACGGTTTCTCAAGCTGCTCCGCAAGCAGCAGCAACAGCACCAGCAGGGCCATTGAGCCGGCCGCGAAGAACGCGAACGGGCGCCAGCGCGGCGAGGGAAGCCGCCCGTCGGGGAACACGAAGGCAACGGCCAGCGGCCAGGCGAAAAAGAGGGGCCACAGCGACGAGACGAGCGCCGCCCAGGAGCCGGCGGGAAGACGTCCCGGACGCGCGTCCAGCGCCACCCACGCGTACGGCGTCGCAGCGAGCAGACCCGCGAGCGACAGCGCGCCCACGACGAGGATCCATCCAATCGGGTTCCGCGGCCGCTGCGCCACGATCAACGCGCCTACCGCGGCAGGAGTCGAAACTGCCGCCAACTGCCACGGATACAGCCAAAGAGAGCCGGACCCGGGGACGTGCCGAGCGGCAGCGACCTCATCGAGCACCAACCCTGCCGCGACCAAAGCCACGGCCGCGAGCGCAAAGGCCCACCCCACCAGACGCCACCCGGTCAGCACGCCTTTCATTCTCGTCCAGCGATGCCCGCTGGGCCAGCGTACTGGCACCGAACTTGTCGTTCTTCAGCACCCTCCCGGGGAGAGGCCCACTGTGCACGAGGCTGCGGGACGACTCGGTCGCGGAGAGTCATCGGTGGCAAGTACTCGCCGAGGAGGCTGAGACGGCCCGCCGCATGACGAACCGCCTCAAGCCTGAAGTGCCTTCAGAGTCCGCAAGCACCCTTCGTCTGCGCGAAGGTGAGATTGAGGCTCCCCATCGGAACGCCTGCGCGGGCGGCTTCGACCTGAAGTAAATGGGTCAGATACGCCACCGTTCCCGGGCCATACTGGGCGGCAAGCGACGCCACAACGCCCTCACAACTTGCCGTCGGGGGGTTGGCCGCAGCCGCCGCAGCCCCCGACCAGATCGCCAAGGTGCTACCAGCGACTGTCCCTGCAAGCATGAGCTTCCGCATCTTGCTCCTCCCGGTTTGCCGTGCGCTTGTTCGCACGTTGCCGCACCCTATGAACCGGCGCGCCTGCAGTCGTCGTAACAGCCACGGAAATGTCCCTCGGTGCCAGCACCGAAATGCGCGCGTCATCCAAGGCATCTCGCGCATGCCCGCTCTCATGCTCTGACGTCACTCCGGATCACGTCGCCCAGGCGCTAGCGCTGAGACCGCCACCAGGACGAACGCAGCGCGACTCGTCGAGATGAGATCCCACCTTGACGATCGCAGCCGTGCACGCGGCGGGACACAGCGTTCCGCGCCGCCAGGCACAGCGACGCCCGAACCATCGGCATTGACCGACTCGCGCCGAGCTCGTGACAAACCAGGCCCAGACTCCTAGACGCCTCAGTGAGAAACGGTAATGACCCTGCTGACGAGCGTAAGGCTCTGGCGATCTTCGGAATCCCCGAACGGGTGATAGCTCGGCCGGCGTCTGACGCTCATGGTGGGTCCGGCCAACTGTCCACGGGTCTGGGCGACTTTCGGACGACCGGCTCGACTGCGGCGACGATCCCGCTGCCTGGATGTCCTCAGGGGAAGCGGGTCTCGCCATGGTCCGTTCCGCGCAGCCGAGACAAAGAGCCAGGCGAGCGTCACCGTCGCTGGGTACAGAAGGGGCAGCGCGGTTCCGTCACCGCCTGGTCTGCCATACCCACAACGCCATACTCGCGGTGGAAACACATCATCGAATCCGGTGAGCTACCCAGCCCCGTTGCGGTCAGAGCGTCGTCGTCCTTGGGTCTACGGCAAAGCGGCCACCGTTCTCAACGAGCTCGGCGCAAAGCTCGTGCAGCTTCCGCCGTCGGCTGCGCGCCATCCCGCGGATCATCTCGAACGCCACATCGACCGGGACGTCGCAGCGGGCACTGACGGCACCCTTCGCCTGCTCAACGACGATCCGGCTCTCAAGCGCCTGCTGCAATTGAGCAACCTTCGTCTGCAACTGACGCAACTCTGCGGCGCCCTCAACCGACGCGCCATTCGACACATCCAAACGCGGGTCGTTGTCCTGCATCTTCGACCTCCGTCCCCTACGCCAGGCCTCGGCGGCCAGGAGGGTCACGGGGTCAAAGAAGACGCTAGACCGACATCGTAGTGGCGATCGGGGTACTTCGCACCCGGCTCATCTCTGCGCATCATCCTCGGCCCGCTCCACCGGCTCTGGAGCAGGCGGCGCCGGCTCCTCGGCCTGCCGCGGACGTCGCTCGCCTCGTTCCGCTCTCGCTATCGCCTGCTCAATCTCAAGCCGCAACTCATCGTCGCTAGGACGCATGACCGATTCCCTTCCTTTTGCGTCTGGGTCTGGGACGCGCCGGGGAAGAGACCCAAGCGCCGCGATCCAAGCGGCTGCGGGTCGAAGAGAGGAAACTCGGGGAGACCGCCTCGGCTCAAGTCAACTACCCCGGCGGGTCTGTTCCAACCCACGCCCGCACGGCGCACGCGGAAGTGGAGCGAGCGAGGGCGGCCAGCGAATGACGCCGTCAGCCCCGGCCGCCCCGCTCGCAGGAGGGGGCGGCAAGCGGCCCGCAAGTGTCCCCCTTCGGAGACGACCGCGCACGCCCCTCCGTCCCATTGATGCTCGCCTGCCCGGAAAACTGCGGTGTGCAAAACCTTGGCTTGCGGGTTTTGCGCCAGGCGGGGCGGTCGAAAACGCGAAGCCGTCGTGAATTCGCGCGCTCGCCCGCCCCACCACAGGGCGCTTGCCATTCATGCCGCGGACTGTCCGCGGAAACGTCGGTAGAAAGCCGCGTGCCTGAGCGGGTCTCCCGTTGGCTTGCCGCAACGAGCGCCATGCAGCGGCCGGTAGACACGCGGAGAGCGCAGCTCGGAGAGAGGGAGAGTAGGACGCTCTCCGCGAGTCCCGCGTGTTGTTGCCGCGGCCACCAATGGCCGGGCGGCGGCACCAGAACGGCGAGGCTCGATGGTTCCGTCCCGCCCAGCCCGACGACTCTTTGCCCACGCCGCACCACCAGAAACGTCCGCGGTCAGCCGTATTGCGCAGCGAGGATCGCGTGGCCCTCGGCGATCAGGTGGCCCCCTCCGCGAACCAGCACGTCGTAATGCTCAAGTGTCATCGGAACGAACTCCACGCAATCGAGGTCACCGCATTCGCAACGGAACGGCACCGGGGATCGCGCGTCGAAACGACGTGCCCGCGCGACCCGCGCGATACGTGTGTGCCGAGCGTTGACGACCAAGAACGCTTGCACCACCCCTGAGTGCCCGCCTCCCCGGCCCCAACCCGAGTGGTTCCACGGGCTAGAGCCGAGGCGCAGCTCCTGACGCGGGCACGGGACCCCGCCAAGCTTTCACGAACTGATCTCGACCATCCCGACGAGGTCCCTGCGGTCTTCTCGATGTAGAAGCCAACCGGCGCGGTGATCCCGGCGGTCAGATCGACATGTGTACGACGGAACGTCCGCTTCCTGGACCTACTCGCGTGCTCCTTAGCGACCGGACTTTCGCGGAGTTGGTTGGCGTTCGTGAGGAGAGCCTGTCGCCAGATCGCCTCGCTCAACTGTGCGCGCACGCGGGTTCTCACCTGCCCCCGGCCGGCCGGCCGTCGAGACCGTCGGCGGCGTGACTGCGGCTGTCCGGAACCCCCGCGAACAGTTTGGAGAGCAATGAGCGCCGCACGACCTGGGGGTTGTCGTAGATGCGCGCCGGCCGCGGCGGCTCATAGGGATCGAGGATCGAGGAGTAGATGTGCACTAGCGCTCCCTTCTTGCAACCGGTTGCATCGATGTGGATGAAAACTCAAGCTGACTCCCGCACGACGAGCTCCGCGGGCATGACCACGTCCGTGACCGCGCCCGTTTGCAGTTGCTGCACGAGCGTGCGGGCGAGCAGGCGCCCGGCAAGCGCTCCGTCTTGGCGAATCGTCGTCAACGGCGGGCTCGCGAACGCGGCGATCGCAACGTCGTCGTAGCCGACCACTGCCACGTGCTCGGGGACGCTCAATCGGCGCGAGCGGACGGCGTCAATCGCACCGATCGCGTAGCGGTCGCTGTTGGTGACCACGGCGTCGATCTCACCCTCGTCGAGGAGCTGGGCGACGGCGACCGCGGCATTCCGCTCCGCGTCCACCCACGGTGTGTGCACGATCAATGCATCGTCGATCCCCACTCCGGCGGCCGCGAGCGCCTGCTCGTATCCGCGCCGTCGATCCTGGATCTCAGGCGCCCATTCCGGCCCACCGACAAAGGCGATGCGACGGCGGCCCGTCTCGAGCAGGTATTCGGTCGCGACTCGGCCGCCGCCGATGTTGTCACCCGTGACCGACGAAAACTGGGTGCCCCCGGCATGGCGACCCCAGACGACGAACGGTGCTCCGGACTCGACGAGCTGCTGCAGGCGCTCGGGAGTACAAGACGGCGAGAGGACGATGAAACCGTCGGCGCGGCCTGAGGCGAGGTAGCGACGGGCGAAGTCGGAATCTTCCTCGGACGGCATCACCATCAGTAGTTCGTATCCCTGCTCGTGCAAGCCGCCGGCGATTCCGCCCATCAACTCGAGCATGAACAGGTCGGGGGAATAGCCCCCCGGCGTCTTGCCGAACATGATCAGCCCCGCGACGTTGCTCTGCTGGCGGCTCAGTCGGCGCGCAGGCTCGTTCAGCTCGAAGTGGTGCTCTTCGGCGATCGCCTGGATCCGACCCTTCGTCTCCTGGCCGATCAATGGGCTGTCGTTCAGCGCGCGGGAGACGGTCGACTTGGAGACGCCCGCCAGACGAGCGATGTCGGAAATAGTCTGAGCGCGAGACGTCGTCATCGTGCAACCGGTTGCATGATAGCAGAAGGCTTGCAACCCGCGGCGAAGGCTCGAGAGGTCAGTCCGGCTGAAATCGGGCTTGAGCCCCGTGTGCGGGCGAAGTGTCGCGAGGCGTCAAGGGTCTACGCATCCGTGGCCGGCGAGCGCACCGATCGATCTCAGATGGCGGGCGGGGCGCGGCTTTTCGTCGCCGGCGCCCCGCCGCTTCGTTCAATCCGCTCTTCCTAGTGGGTCGCCTGCCAGTCGGGCGAGCTATCTGTCCACCAGGTTGGGCAGTTGATCGCGCCGCTGTTGAGGCGGAAGTTGTCGTAGGCGACCCTCACGGTCGTATTCGGGAACGGGAACGAGTTCGTGAACACACTCAGGTTGGCGGCTATCTCGTCGGAGACATATGGGTCGCTCGTTTGCAACGCGACCCAGTTGCCGTCGACGTTTCTGGAGGCCGTGATCGTGCTGCTTCCGGCGATCGTGGTTCTGGCCATCCGCATCGTGCCGGTGAGCGAGGTGTCGGCCTGGAAGGTGTTGGTGCCCGGGAAGTTGGTCGACACGCCCGGATCGCCGAACCCTGGGTTGAAGACGAACATCCCGTGCGTCCCTCCGAGGAACGAGCCGCCGGTGAACTCGACGGTGTTGAAGAACTGCAGGATCTGCGGCGGGAGCGGCCCCGACAGCAGTTTGTAATCGACCTGGATGTCGAAGTCACCCGGGAAACGGCAGGTCATGAACGCGCCGATATTCACCCAGTTGTTGGGGCCGCCAGGGCCGGTAGTCGGCGGCAAAGTGAACTCCAACTCCCCATTCGCCTGGGCCATGCTGACGTTCGTGCCGTCGCCGCTCGGCATCCAGAACGGGTCGAGCACATCGCCGGTGAACGTGTCGAGGTATGGAGCCTTCGGGGTTGAGATCTCAGTCTCGGCCGTACCCGCTGCGCTCATGGTGTAGATCCCGCAACGCTGGCTTTGGGTATTCGGATCGGTGCACGCGGAGAAGACGATCCGTGTTCCATCCGGCGAGAACGCAGGCGAGGTCTCTTGACGGGTCGGAGTGTTGGTCAGATCCCGCAGACCACTACCGTCCTTGTGCACGAAATAAATGTCGGAGTCAACGTCCTCTGAGCGCCCAAACACGATGTCGTTGCCACTCGGTGACCAATCGGCCAGCGCATCCGACTGCGTTGCGGGGTCGGGGCTCGTGACCGGCTTGATCTGACCCGAGTTGAGATTCAGGATGGCGAGCCGTTGACCAGATGCGGCGTCGTACTGCGCGAAAGCAACGGATGGCCCTGATGGAGCCGGGGCCGGCCAGGCGTAGTCCAGTTGGCCAGGCGTCACGTCATGAACGCCGGTGCCGTTGGCGTTCATCAGATAGAGGTGTCGGCTCGGAAAGGTTCCATGCGCGAACACGATCTGCCCCGATGCGGTGAAGCGGGGTTGAACGTTCGGCCCCAAACCAGACGTCAATTGGCTCAACCCGCTGCCGTCGGCGTTCATCGAATAGATCTGCTGGCCGCCGCCGTTGCGATCACTGGAGAAGACGATCGAATGCCCATCAGTCGACCAACTCGGACGCCGATAGTCAGCAGGATGACGCGTCAGGTTCAAGCGCAGCGAACCGTCCGGATTCATCGTGTAGACGTCCTGATTTCCGGCATCCCGATTGCTCACAAAGACAATCCTCCCGTTCGGCCCCGAGAACGCAGCCACGGCAGCACTACTTCCAACAGCCGTCACCACCGCCCCGACGACCAGCGCCAGCGCCAACGGATTGCCTAGCCGCCTAACCATCATCGAGCCTCCCTCTTAGAGGATGCGACCCGGGAAAGCGCACCGTAATATCGAGCGTTGCCCGCGTCCATAGGACCTGCCGTTCGGGCCATACGCGAGCACACTGGTAGTCGGGACTAATCGACCACTAACGGCGAACTCGGTGACGGGCGTCCGGCAGCGCCGACCCAGAAGATGCGGCGATGGGTAAAGCAGAGTGCCCGCCCCTCCGACGCCGCAAGGCGGGAGAGGCGGGCAGAGGTCGCGTCTTAGACGCGTCGGCTGTAGCCGAACTCTCGTTCTGAGCAGGTGGGGCAGTAGAACGCGACCGCCGGCGGCTCACCGAGTTCCGGATCATCTGTCCGGTAGCCGCGCCATCCGTGCCAATACAGGCCGCTCGAGCATTTGCACTCGGCGCAGTGGATGGACTCGGGCCTATTCGATGTGGTGATCCCGTCGGTCGCGTTCAGTGGACTTCCCTTCCTCCCAGTCACAGGCGAAGATTGACCGCTAGGCAGCGTTTCGACCACCGCCTTGCGGGTCGTTCTCGCAGCACATTTGGTGTGGCTCGAACGAGGGATGTCGTCTGGTCGCCCGCCGCCCCGGCCTACCCCTTCGTGTCATTCGGGTTCGCGCGATCGCTCACTACGTTGGCTCATGGGCGTCGGCGGTTGACGGCACCGCTCGGGTTTCCCCTCGTTACTCGGGAGGCGAACGCGCCGTCGGCGTTCTCAAGGTGGTGGGTGTCGCGAAGGCTGAGAGCGTCGGACCGGCGCCCACCACCTTCGAGTGACCCGTTCGGGCAATCCCCAGCTCTAGACGTCGGGGAACCGAATGCGCGAGACGCGCCTGATGGCCGGCTTGAAATCCTTGCCGCAGGCGGGGCAGACGTAGCTTTGTCGGTCGGACTCGGGCAGCACCACCGGGAGCGCGCGATCGTCGGTTCGGCCGGCGCCGACGATGCCGCGCACGATCGAGAGTGTCTCGTCCGAGACGACATCGAGCGCGTCGGGTGCCATCAACGCCGCGCGGCAGTCGCAGTGCGGACACCGAGTTTCGGTCAACCCAAATTTTTGTTTCGCCATGCAACCAGTATCGGAGGCGACCACGTGGAGCCGACTGGTCCATCCGGGTCAATTCCAACGGCGAACGGCGATCTCCCGATGGCAGGCTGCCGGGACGTGTTCTCTGCGTCATTAGGATCGGCAGATGACGCGCACCGACGCCATCCCCGCCGCCGGCATACCCGCCGCTGAGCTCGAGGAGCGGCGTGAACGGTTGCTCGAGCAGGTCCGCGCGCGCGGAGCGAGCGGGTACGTGCTCTTCGATCAGTCGTACATCCAGTACCTCACGGGCTTCTGGTTCCTCTCGAACGAGCGCCCGATCGCGTTCGCACAGACCACGTCCGGAGACTCGGCGATCTTCGTCCCCGAGTTCGAGGTTGCGCGCACCCGCGAAGAGGGAGGCTTCGAGCGGATCGATTCGTACACGGAGTACCCCGGCCTCGAGCATCCGATGGTCATCTTCGGCCGGGTGCTCGAAGACCTCGGGATGTCGGGTCAGCTCGCAGCCGACCAGGATGGCTACCCGGGGATCCTCGGCTACCAGGGGCCGGCGCTGAGCACCGTCACCGGAGCAACCGTCTCGTCGATCTCGGACACGATCGAAGCGATGATGGCGCGCAAGACCGCCAACGAGATCGCGCTCATCCGCGAGAGCGGACGCTGGTGCGCGCACGCGCACCGACTCCTCCAGGAGTACACGCGCCCCGGCGTGACCGAAGCGGAAGCGAGCCTGCGCGCGGGACAGGAGGCAACGCTCGCGATGCTCGAGGCGCTCGGCGCTCGGTTCGGCGGGCAGCTTGGGTCGAACGACGGCGCGTCAGCGGGCTATCGCGGCCAGATCGGCCGCCGGAGCGCGTGGGCCCACGCGATTGCACACAACATCCGGTTCGAGCCAGGCGACATGCTCGTGACGGAGACAGGCGCACCGGTGTGGGGCTACAACGCCGAGCTGGAGCGCGCGATGATCATCGGCCCGCCGACCGACGAGCAGCGCCGGCTCTTCGACCATGTCGTCGCGGCGCAGAAGGTCGCGTTCGATGCACTGCGGCCGGGGGTCACGGCGTCGGAGGTCGACGGCGCGGTCATGCGTTACTTCGAGGACAACGATTTGCTTCCGTACTGGCGACAGCACACGGGGCACGCAATCGGGCTGCGCAACCACGAAGCGCCGTTTCTCGACGTCGGCGACCACACACGGATCGAGACCGGCATGGTTTTCACGATCGAGCCGGGCCTCTACGACGACCAGCTCGGCGGCTTCCGCCACTCCGACACCGTGCTCGTCGTCGAGGACGGCATCGAGCTCCTCACGTCGTACCCGAGCGACATCGAAAGCCTGACGCTCCCGGTCTAGACCTCGCGCGAAGACGCGTAGGCGAACGGGTGGCGGTAGACGTCGAGTGCGCGATGGCTGGGCGCGTCGAGGCTGAACGACTCGTCGGTGTGCAGGTCGTTGACGGTGACGACGAGGCGGCCGGTGTGGCGACTCCAGAGGAGTGAGACATCGAGGCCGTTCGAGGTGCGATGCGCGAGCTCTGTCATGGTGTGCTCCTTGCGTCGGTGGTTGCTGCGTTCCACCAGCTTCGCCCGGCAGCGCTCGCATCAGTGATGCGGCCAGCTTGTCAATCGGGGTACGGGAAACCGCACGTTGCTGACTGCATACCGCCCTCCCGAAGTCCGTGCGGGGCTAAGGTTCGCGGCATCGGAGCGCCCGGGAGAGAGGCTTTTCGTCGCCGCGGCAACTGGCCACCCTTCCTCGTGTTGTCGGCCGTCGTCGTCGGTTCGACGATTCTGCATTGGCTCGCTGCTCGTCGCTTCGGCGGCCTGTGGATCCTTCCTGACGAGGGCATTTACGCGACCCGGGCGACCGACCTCTGGCGGCACGGATCGCTGCCGCTGCGGCACGGGCAGGGCGGTTACGGGATTCTCTACCCACTGCTGATCGGCGCGCCGCTCTCGCTGGGCAGCGTGGCGCATGGCTACGCCGCCTTGAAGCTGTTGCAAGCATTCGTCGTCTCGCTGGCCGCCGTGCCGGTGTTCGTGATCGGACGCCGATTGATGGCTGATCGGTATGCGTTCCTGGCCTGCGTGTTGACCGTCGCGGTGCCGGTGCTTCTGTACTCGGGCCTCGTCATGACGGAGGTTCTCTTCTACCCGGTTGCGGCGTGCGCCTTACTTGTGATCGCGTACGCGGTGAGCTCAGGAACGATTCAGAGCCAGGTCTGGGCGTTCGCGGCGATTCTGGTCGCAACTGCCACGCGTCCGCAAGCTGTCGTGTTCGTCCCTGTTCTCGCCGCGGCGGTCCTGCTCGATGCGCTCTGCGCCCGCGACGGTTCGCGTCTGCGCTCGTTCTGGCCGACCTGGTTGGTCGTCGGCGGGTCGGCCGTCGCGCTCGTGGTGTTCCCGTCGCTTGTCGGCGCCTACGCTGTGACCCTGCGCGGCGGCTACCCGCTCGGCAGCGGCTTGCGGCTGAGCGCGGAGCACCTGTCCTTCGCCGCCCTCGCATGTGGCCTCATTCCGTTCGCGGCGGTCGTGACGCTGTCTGTGCGGGCGATTCGCGGGCTCGAGCAAGATCCCGCCGCGCGCGCGTTCATCTCGGTTTGCATTGCGGCCTGCCTGCTGCTTCCGTTACAGGTGGGCTTTTTCGCAGCGCGTTACGCGCCGCACCTCCTGGGTCGCAATCTGGCGCCGCTGCCCCCGCTCCTCTTTCTCGGATTCGCACTCTGGATCTCGCGCGGCGCGACGCGTGGACGTGTCACCGGACCACTCGTCGCGTTCGGAGTTGCGTCGCTCGTCTTGCTGGTGCCGTGGAACGCGCTGGTGGTACCGACTGCATTTGCCGACACCTTCGATTTGCTGATCGTCGCTCGCGTGCACGGCCACGCGCCCATCGACGTGGTGATGGTCTTCACACTCGTCATGTTGGCGGGATTCGTGTTCGTACCGCGCCGATTCGCGGTCGCGCTCGCAGTGCCGGTCGTCGTCGTGCTGATCGCAGCCTCGGCCGTTGCCGCGAACGAGGTTGCGCGCGCCGTCAACGCCGCCCAGACCGTCCTTGGGCCGGAGCGAAGCTGGATCGACACGGCCGCAGCCGGCGACGTCGCATACCTCTACGAGGGCAGCGAAGCCTGGAACCTCGTCTGGCAGGAACGCTTCTGGAACCGCCGTGTGCGTCGGGTCTACTCGATCGCCCCCAATCGCGTACCCGGCTCGATCGCGCAGACCGAGGTGACGATCGGACCGCAGGGAGCGCTGCCGATCGGAGAGAACTATGTCGTCGCAGCCGACCGACTATCCCTCGACGGCACACCAGTCGGCCATCTCGCCGAGCCCGATCTCGACCTCGGCGGGCTGACGCTCTGGCGGCTGAACGGCCAGGCCCGAGTCTCGATGGCCAAGGACGGCGTCCAGCCGAACGGCGACATGACCCGGCCTGCAACGATCACCGTCTATCGCTGCGCAGGCGGGCAACTGGAACTGACGCTCATCCCCAAGGCGACCAGAGTCCTCCGCATCTCCCTCGACGGCAGACCCGTCCTCCGCCGGTCGATCGGCGGACTCGCGTCGTGGCACGGAAGCGTTCCCGTGCCCGCGCACCCACGACATCCGACCTGCACATTCCAGATCGTTCCGACGCCACTCCTCGGTTCAACACGAATCGAATTCGTGCGACCCGGCTGAAGCCTGCACGAGCGGGCGCTACGGGAGGAATGGCGTCGGGCAGGCGTCTATCTTCGGAATCGAAAAGCGCGCGATCGTCCCGAAGCCCTCCGCAGGCTTGCAGGCCTGGGCGACGCCGGCGTCGCACGCGACCGAGAGGAAGATGAATGCGTCCTCGATCGTGAAGCCGTGCTCGTCGACGAGGAGCCTTGCGGCCTCCTCCGAGACGAGCCGGAGCGCATCCGCATAGTCCGTTGCCGTCGCGTGCGGCACCCAGCACTCACGTAACTCCGTCAGCGGCCACGTCGCCTGCTTCCCCTTCAACACGTCGAAGCGGATGTCGACCTCGCCCGCGATCTCGACGCCGGTGAAGCAGATCTCGCCGTCGCCCATCGCCGCGTGCATGTCACCGACCGCGAACAGGCCGCCCGGTTGACGTACCGGGAAGAAGATTCGCGCGCCGATCCCGTGCCAGTGGTCGTCGAGATTCCCGCCGTGCTGTCCGGCTTGTCCTGTCGCAAGCGTCTCGCCGGCCGTCGCGACGCCGACGACGCCGACCATCGGCTTGGCCGGGAACGACACGCGCTCGTTCATCCTCACCATCCCGTCGCGCACCTCGAACAGCCGGGTCAGCGGTGCGTCCACCAGATGGTCGAGCTGCCCGAAGCCGGGAATCAGCGTCGCGACGCCCCACTCGATCGGCCGCACGTCGAGGATCTCCGCCACCAGCGAGTCGCCGGGCTCCGCGCCGCGCACCGACACAGGGCCGGTGGCACTGTTGATCCGTCCGAGGTCGATGTCGGTCACGAGATCGTCTTCGCTTCGGATCTGCCCCGAGAAGCAGTCGTTCGTCTCGAACGTGACGACGTCACCAGCCTCGATCTCGAGCATCGGCTTCAGATCGGGGCCGAAGGACCAGATGATCTGGTCACGAGAGAGCCGATGGTGTGCCAGCCGCCCTCCTCTTTCACAGTCGACAGAAGCGCCGCCGCGACCTTACTGCTTCGATCCGGACTCGGCCGGGCGAACCAGGGCCGGCGGACGAACGTCCGCGACGGGCCTGCAAGGCCGACGAAGGCCTCGCTGCGGGTTAAGGTCTGTGTCGCACCTCCCCCGACGGAAGGAGTTCGCGCTGATGCCACTGGTCGCGATCGTGATCATCGTCCTCGTCTTCGCCCTGCCGCTTGCCTACCTGGGTTGGCGCTTCTCGCACGGCGGCGGCGACTTGGAGTCGGGCGGCTCGATGGGCAATCAGATGAGCGGAGGCAAGGACGAGGACTGGGGACCGCACTCCGACTAGACGCGCGCCGAACGTCGAACCAGGTTCGTGAGCTCTAGGCGCTGCGCTTGGTGCTGAGGCGCGTGCGAGCCTCTTGCAGGATCTCCTGCGCCTGCGTGCGATTGCCGAAGCCGCTCGTCTCGGTCTTGCCGAGATCGAGGTCCTTGTAGACCTGGAAGAAATGCTCGATCTCCTCGCGGAACGCAGCGGGGATGTCGTGCACGTCGTGGATGTGTGAGTAGGCGGGGTCGCGCAGCGGCACGCAGATGATCTTCTCGTCCGGCCCCTTCTCGTCGGCCATGTGGAAGACACCGACGACGCGCACGTCGATCATGCAGCCGGGGAACGTCGGGTCGCCGACGAGGATCAGCGCGTCGAGCGGGTCGCCGTCCTCGCCGAGCGTGTGCTCGATGAAGCCGTAGTCGGCCGGGTAGCTCATCGAGGTGAAGAGCCTCCGGTCGAGCACGATGCCGCCGAGCTCCTCGTCGAACTCGTACTTGTTGCGAGAGCCCATCGGGATCTCGACGCGTGCGATCACCTTGTCGGCCATCGCCACAGCTTAGAAGCACCTCGAAGAGCCATGTCCCGGGGACAGTCCCTGGGACATGGCTCGAACCGCTCGCCCAGCTCACGTTCGTCGACACCCTCGCCGCGGCGAGCGCCGATGATGTGAGCATGGACGAAGGGCTCATCCTCCTCCTTGTCGGCATCGTGCTCAGCGCGAGCGTCGTCGCCGCGCTCGGCGCCGCGCGCACCGGGCTGCCCGTCCTCGTCGCGTTTCTGGGCATCGGGATGCTGCTCGGCTCGGACGGGCCCGGCGGCATCAGCTTCGACGACGCGGAGCTGACCCAACGCATCGGAACGGTCGGCCTCGGCCTGATCCTCTACGAAGGCGGCCTGCAGACGTCGTGGCGGCGCCTGCGCGAGGTCGTCGTCCCGGCCGCGCTGCTGAGCACCGTCGGCGTCTTCGTGACGGCGCTGATCGCCGGCTTCGGCGCGCACGCCCTGTTCTCGCTCTCCTGGCTCGAGTCGTTCCTGCTCGGCGCCGTGATCGCTTCGACCGACGCGGCCGCCGTCTTCGCGACGCTGCGCACGACCCAGATCCGCCGGCGCCTGGCGCGCACGCTCGAGGCCGAGTCCGGCGGCAACGACCCGATGGCGATCGCCCTGACGGTCGGGCTGATCGCCTGGATCGAGCACGAGCCCGGCACGTACGGCGCCGCAGACCTCGCACTCGAAGTCGTGCGCCAGATCGGGATCGGCCTCGTCGCCGGCGTCGTCCTCGGCGCTCTTGCGACCTGGGTCTTCGCCCGCATCCCGGCGACGGTCGGCTCGTTCGCACCGGTCGCGTCCCTCGCCGCCGCGGCAATCTCCTTCGGCGCGGCGGACGTGCTCGGCGGCAGCGGCTTCCTCGCCGTCTACCTCGTCGGGCTCGCCGTCGGCAGCACGCCGTCCCGCTACCGGCGCCAGCTCGTCGCGTTCCACGAAGGGCTCGCGTTCGCCGCGCAGGTTGCGCTCTTCGTCGTCCTCGGCTTGCTCGTCTTCCCGGAAGATCTGCCGCACGTGGCGCTGCCCGGCCTCGCGCTGACCTTGCTGCTGATGGTCGCCGCGCGGCCGGCCGCCGTCTGGCTCTCGACCCTCTTCAGCAACTACACCCAGCGCGAGCGGATCCTGCTCGGCTGGGCGGGGCTGCGCGGCGCCGTCCCGATCGTGCTCGCCACGTTCGCGCTCTCGTCGCACGTCCCGCACCGCGAGACGATCTTCAACGCGGTGTTCTTCGTCGTCCTCGTCTCGACCGCTGTGCAGGGGACGACGCTCGAGCGCGTCGCAGGCAGGCTCGGCCTGCTCACCCGTCGCCCGTCGGCGGGAGAGCCCCCGCTCCGCATCGCGGGCGGGAGCGACGTCGAGCTCGTCGACTTCGCCGTCGCCGGCGACCACGCCGTCAACGGCTCCGCGGTCCGCGAGCTCGGCCTGCCGCGCGACGCGCTGGTCGCCGTGATCGCGAGGGGCACGACGACCCTCCCGCCTCGCGGCAGCACGGTCGTGCAGGAAGGCGACCGGCTCTTCGTGATCGTCGCACGGAAGAAGCGCGCAGACCTCGAGGATGTCTTTGCCCGTTGGCGCCGACGGGTCTGAGCGCGATAATCGCAGCATGGTCGAGCTCGAGCTCGTGCGGGCACTTGACGATCGCCGGCTGTACAGCCTCGGCGACGTGGGCACGCTGCGGCTCGAAGGCTTCTTCTCCCGCGGCGCAACCGCCGCGGCCGGTGGACGCAGCTGGCAGATCAGCCGGCACGGCTTCTGGCAGCGCGAGATCCAGGCGATCGACCCCGCCGGCACCGTGGTCGGCGAGTTCGTGCCGCGCGGGCTTCGGCGCGGCGGCACGATCACCTGGGCCGGCGAGCAGTTCACGCTGCATCCGGCCGGGCCGCTGCGCGAGCGCTATGTGCTCGCGGCTGACGAGCGCGACCTGGCGCTGATCGAGGGCAAGAGCTGGGGCAAGAAGCCGGTGCAGGTGAAGCTCGTCGAGCACGAGCCGCCCGCACCCGGCCTGCTCCTCTTCGCCGCTTTCGTCGTGCGCCAGCTCGCCGTCAACGCCGCGAACGCCGCGGCGGGCGGCGGCACGGCCGCGGTCGCCGGCTCCTCCGGCTGAGAGACGTGATCGCAGGTTGACGCTCCAAAATCGGGTGACGCCGCTCGGCGAGCTGGTCGCCGAGCCAGGCCGCGGCCTCGTCTACGGCAATCGCGGGTGCCTGCACGACGCACACGGGACGATCCGCAGGCGCTTCGCCGGCCGGCGCTGGATCGCGTGCCGGCTCGCGTTCCGCGGCTGGCACCGCTCGCCGCTTCTGCAGCCGGGCCGCTTCACGGAGCTCTTTTTCCTCGACGAAGCGACCGCGTTCGCGGCGGGCCACCGGCCGTGCGCCCTCTGCCGGCGCGAGGACTACAACGTGTTCGTCGCCCGGTGGGGCGAGTTGCACCCGCGGCAGCACGGCGCCGACGCGATCGACGAGCAACTGCACGCCGAACGGATCGACCCCGCGAACCGAGAGCGCCGGCTCCACCGCCTGCCGTACGACGAGCTGCCGGACGGCGCGTTCGTCATGCACGACGGCGTCCCGAAGCTCGTGCACGACGCAAGACTGCGTGCGTGGTCGAGCGACGGCTACGGCGCGATCTCTCCGCGCCCAGCGTCCGGGGAGGCGGTCGTGATCACGCCGCCGTCCCTGCTCGCCGTGCTGAGCGGGGGATGGGACGCCGCGGTGCCGCTCCTGCACCCCTCAGCGAGCGGGTGAGAAGCGGCGCAGGCGCAGTGAGTTCGTGACGACGAAAACGCTCGAGAGAGCCATCGCCGCGCCCGCGATCACCGGGTTCAGGTAGCCGGCCGCGGCGAGCGGTAGCGCCGCAACGTTGTAGGCGAACGCCCAGAAGAGATTCCCCTTGATCGTCGCGAGCGTGCGGCGCGAGAGGCGAATCGCTGTCGCCGCTGCACGCAAGTCGCCGGAGACGAGCGTCAGGTCGCTCGCCTCGATCGCAACGTCGGTGCCGGTGCCGATCGCGAGCCCGAGGTCGGCCTGCGCGAGCGCCGGTGCGTCATTGACGCCGTCCCCGACCATCGCCACCACCGCCCCACCGTCCTGAAGCGCCTCGATCGCCGCCGCCTTGTCGGCCGGGAGAACGTCCGCGACGACGTCGGTGATGCCGACGTCCTCCGCGACCGCCCGCGCCGTCCGCTCGTTGTCGCCTGTCAGGAGCACCGTGCGCAACCCGAGCCGCTGGAGCTCGGCCACGGCCGCCGCGCTCGACGGCTTCACGGTGTCGGCGACGACGAAGACCGCGCGAGCCTCGCCGTCCCACGCCGCGACGACGGCCGTGGAGCCGCTCTCGAGTGCGCGCGCAAGATCGTCGCCGACGGTTACTCCCCACTCGGCGAGCAGCGCCGGCCGTCCGACCACGACGGCGTGGCCGTCGACGACACCCTCGGCGCCGAGTCCCTCGCGGGCCCGGAAGCCCTCGACTGCCCCGAGTGGCTCGAGCCCGGTTCAACCGCGGCTGCCGCTGCGATCGCACGCGCGACGGGGTGCTCCGACGCGTGCTCGAGCGCGCCGACGATCTGCAGCGCCTCGGCCCGCGACGTGCCGGGGACCGTGACCACGTCGACGAGCGTCAGCTTGCCCTCGGTGACCGTGCCCGTCTTGTCGAGCACGATCGTGTCGACCCGACGGGTCGATTCGAGCACCTGCGGCCCTTTGATCAGGATGCCGAGCTGCGCGCCGCGGCCGGTGCCGACGAGCAGCGCCGTCGGCGTTGCGAGGCCGAGGGCGCACGGGCACGCGACGATCAACACCGCGACGGTCGCCGAGAAGGCGAACGTCGCGTCGGCGCCCGCGCCGAGCCAGTAGCCGAGCGTCGCCGCGGCGATCATGATCACGACCGGCACGAAGACGGCCGAGACCCGGTCTGCGAGCCGCTGCACGGGCGCCTTGCCGGACTGCGCATTCTCGACGAGCTGCGCGATCTGCGCGAGCGCCGTGTCGGCGCCGACGCGTGTCGCCTCGACGACGAGACGCCCGCCCACGTTGACGGTCGCGCCCGCGACCGAGTCCCCCTCGCCCACGTCGACCGGCATGCTCTCGCCGGTCAGCAGGGAGCGGTCGACCGACGACGTGCCCGCGACGACGACACCGTCGGTGGCGATCTTCTCGCCGGGACGGACGACGAACCGGTCACCGACGTGCAGATCGGCGATGGGCACCAGTCGCTCGCTGCCGTCCTCGTCGAGGCGCGAGACGTCCTTCGCGCCGAGCTCGCCGAGCGCGCGCAGTGCCGCGCCGGCGTTGCGCTTTGCACGAGCCTCGAAGTACCGGCCCGCGAGCAGGAACGCGATCACGACGGACGCGACCTCGAGGTAGATCTGGGCGCCGGCGCCACTGCGTGACGGCGTCAGCTCGAACGGCATGCGCATGCCCGCCACGCCGGCGTCCAGGAAGAAGAGCGCGACGACCGACCAGCCCCACGCCGACAGCGTGCCGAGCGAGACCAGCGTGTCCATGGTCGCCGTCGCATGCCGCAGGTTCTGCCAGGCCGCGCGGTGGAACGGCCAGCCCGCCCACAGCACCACGGGCGTCGCGAGCTGGAGCGCGAGCCACTGCCAGTAGCGGAACTGGAGGGCCGGGATCATCCCCATCGCGAGCACCGGCAGCGAAAGCACGCACGCGAGCACGAGCCGACGGCGCAGATCGTCGCCTCGCGCTTCCTCGGCGGGCGCCGGCCCGGCCGTCGGCAGGCGGGCGGAGTAACCCGCGCCCTCGACCACCGCGACGAGCACCTGCGGCGTCGGCTCGAGCGGGGTCGTACTCGACGACAGCCTTCTCGGTCGCGTAGTTGACGGATGCGCTGACGCCGTCGAGCTTGTTCAATCGCCGCTCGATGCGCGCAGCACACGACGCGCACGTCATCCCCTCGATCGGCAGGTCGAGGCGCTCGACGACGTTCATCGCGCCACCCGCGCTGCGAACGCGACGGTGTGTACGACGCCGCCCGTCTTGAACTGCAGGAAGAGGCGGTACTTTCCGGCGGCGGCGAGCTCGGCGTCGAAGCGAATCTCGCTGGCCGCCGCACCTGCCACCGGATGCACGTGCGTGTAGGCGAGGTCGCCCTCGTGCAGCGCAACGAGGTGGCCCCGTCGGCCGACGTACTCGTCGAACCGGGTGACGGGATGCCCGCCCCGGCGAACACGGAACGAGAGCTCACTCTCCTCGCCGGCGCGTAGCGCACCGTGCACGAGCTCGACGTCGTACCCGTCGACGCGCGCATGAAGTGAGGGAGACGACGCGACCGACGGGATGAATGTCCCGGCGGCGAAGAGGTCGGTGCCGAGCACGGTCTTCGCACCGTCGACCTCGAAGTCGGCATAGGCGCGGTAGGCGCCGGGCGCCGCCAGTGTGACGGGCACGCTCCACGAGCCGTCGCGCGCCACATGCGGGTGCAAATGCCGATAACCGGTCAGGTCGCGGCGGACCACGATCAGGTGCAGGCGGACGCCGCCGTCGAGGTCGAAGTTCGTCGCCGGGTTGCCCGCGCTGTCGAGGATGCGGAGGCGGAGTACGGCGGATCGGCCGACCGGGAGCACCGTGTGGTCGGTGACGAGCGAGTAGCCGGCGACGCTCGACGCAAGCCCGTTTGTCCGTCCGGGCTCCGACGGCTGCATCTGCATCGCGTCGTCGGCTGCGGCGCTCGGCGTGCCCGCGCCCCGGTTCGCGGCGCCCGCGAGCGCAGCGGCCCCGCCGACGAGCACCAGACCAGCGCAGAAGAGGGCGAGCCGTGCCGGAACGCCGAGCGTCACGCCGCCGGGTCCTCCACGTCGTACCCCGCCTCGTCGATCGCCGCGCGAATCTCGGCGTCGGCCAACGCGTCGCCGCGGACGACGACCACCTTGCGCTCGAGGTCGACCGCGACATCGTCGACTCCCGGCACGCGACCGACCTCGGTCGAGATCGCGTGGCGGCAGTGCTCGCAACTGACGCCGGGCACTGCATAGGTGAGCTCTGCCATCTCCATACCTCCTGGGGGTATTATGCTGCGCACCGTATCGAAGGCGAGAGCGCTTTGTCAAATACCCGGTGGGGGTATGGTAGGATCGGCGAATGACAACCACTCCGACCCACGGCTACACGCCGCACAAGGAACTGCTCCTGAAGCGCCTCGCACGCGTCGAGGGCCAGGTGCGCGGCATCTCGCGCATGATCGAAGACGACCGCTACTGCATCGACATCCTGACGCAGCTCGGCGCCGTCAGCACCGCGCTCGAAGCCGTGGCGCTGAAGGTGCTCGAGGAGCACGTGCAGCACTGCGTCGCCGGTGCGCTCGCGTCGGGCGACCCCGACGCCGCCGAAGAGAAGAGTCGCGAGCTGCTCGAAGCGGTCCAGCGCTTCGCGAAGACGCATTGACCGCGCACGACGGGTCGGATCTCACCCGGACCGCAGTTCAGGCGACGCTGCACTGCCTGACAGGCTGCGCGATCGGCGAGGTACTCGGCATGGTGATCGCCACGGCTCTCGGCCTTGCCAACCTGCCCTCGATCCTGCTCGCGATCGCGCTTGCGTTCGTGTTCGGCTTCGGGCTGACGGTGGTCTCCGTCCGCCGCGCCGGCGTCCCGCTCAGACGCGCGCTCTCACTCGCCTTCGCGTCGGACACGATCTCGATCGCGGTCATGGAACTGGTCGACAACGCGTTCATCCTGCTCGTCCCCGGCGCGCTCGCGGCCGGCCTGGGCGACGGGCTCTTCTGGTGGAGCCTGGCTGCGAGTCTCGCGGTCGCGTTCGTCCTCACGGTGCCGGTCAACCGCGCGCTGATCGCACGCGGCCGCGGTCACGCGGTCGTGCACGCGCTGCACTGAGGCGTTAGCGGCGGCTGCGGCGGCGAGCCCGCTGAGGCTCGGCCGGGCGTGCGGTACGCGGCGGGCGGTCCGGATCGACGTCACGCGGCCCATCGACGACCTGCACGACTCCGTCACGGCCGACGACGATCCGGCGCGGGGGCTCGTCGTCCTTGAGGAAGACGCTGAACTTCTCTTCGGCGTAACCACCGGAAGCGACCGAGGAGGGCGCCGCGAACTCGACGATCGCCTCCGTCAACTCCTCACCGCAGGAGAGCCGGAGCAGGTAGGCGGCGTCGCATTGCGTCGCGTCGGTGGGGGAAATCGGGGTGACGCGGTCGACATGCCATTGCTGCATGCCCTCAGTATGCCCGGATCGCGCACGTCGACAGTGCTGCACCACTTCTCGACCGTGCTGCCGTCAGTGCTGATGACGGGCACGGGGGATGGGACGTCCGTCCCGTCCCCCGGCCTCGTCGAGTGCTATGCCGCGTCGACCTGAGAGTCCGCGCCACGCACGATGCGCTCGTACGCTCGGCGGACCGGCGAGTTCGGATCCGGGATGTTCCCCGGCGCCTGGACGCGCTCGGCGACGAACTTGTCGAGCGCGCGAAGTGCCTGGTCGAAGGTGCGGCCGTCTCCCACGTTCCTGACCGTAGTCAGACAAGGTTTCCCGGCAATACCCTTTTGGGTGACACTGCATCGTCGTGGAACTGGGCGTCTACACGTTCGCGGAGCTCGGGGCAGCAGGCCCGGAGCGGCGCATGGCGGAGCTGCTCGAGGAGGTCGAGCTCGCCGAGCAGGTCGGGCTCGACGTCTTCGGGGTCGGTGAGCACCACCGTCCCGACTTCGTCGTCTCCGCGCCCGCGGTCGTGCTCGCCGCCGCGGCTGCCCGCACGAGCCGGATCAGGCTGACGAGCGCGGTCAGCGTGCTCAGCTCGGACGATCCCGTTCGTGTCTTCCAGGAGTTCGCGACCGTCGATCTCATCTCCGGTGGACGCGCCGAGATCATGGCCGGCCGAGGCTCGTTCATCGAGTCGTTTCCGCTCTTCGGCTACGACCTCGACGACTACGACGCGTTGTTCGCCGAAAAGCTCGAGCTGCTGCAGGATCTGCTCAACTCCGAACGGGTCACCTGGTCGGGCACGCACCGCGCGTCGCTCGACGACCTCGGCGTCTACCCGCGGCCGGTGCAGGAGCCGCTGCCCGTGTGGATCGCCGTCGGCGGGACGCCCGAGTCGGCACTGCGCGCCGGGCGGCTCGGGCTGCCGATGGCGCTTGCGATCATCGGCGGGCAGCCTGAGCGGTTCGCGCCGTTCGCCGAGCTCTTTCGCCGCGCCGCCCTCGAAGCGGGCCATGCGCCGCCGCCGCTCAGCATCAACTCGCACGGCTACGTGGCGGAATCGTCCGAACGTGCAGGTGAGGAGTTCTTCCCGGCCTACTCGGCGATGATGAATCGCATTGGCCGCGAGCGCGGCTGGTCGGGTCTGACACGGCAGGACTTCGACGCACTCCGCACCCGCCGCGGCGCGCTCGTCGTCGGTAGCCCCGACGAGGTGATCGACAAGATCCTCTTCCAGCACGAGATCTTCGGCCACCAGCGCTTCCTCGCGCAGATGAGCGTTGGCTCGCTGCCGCACGAACAGGTGCTCCGTTCGATCGAGCTCTTCGGCACCGTTGTCGCGCCGGCCGTGCGCGCCGAGATTGCGCGGCGCGCGTCGTGAACGAGCTCGAGCTTCTCGACTGGAAGCGGCGCATCTTCGAGCTGTACGCCGACATCCGCGCGAGCGACGAGCCCGAGCGTGCCTGGCGGCGCTGGCGTGAGGTGCGCGACGAGCTGTTTCGCGCGCACCCGCAGTCACCGTTGCCCGTTGAGCAACGCTCGGGCTATCAGGGCGTGCCGCTCTACGACTACGACCCGGCGTTGCGCGTGCTGGGCACCGTCGAAGCGACCGACCGCGAACGGCGCGAGGTCGCCACGTCGGGCGAAGAGCCGTACTCGTTCACGCGCTTCGCGCGCGTGCGGTTCGAGCTCGCGGGCCCGCAGTCGCTCGACCTGTTGTGGCTGGAAGGCTACGGCGGCGGTGTCTATCTCTGCTTCGCCGACGCGACGAGCGGATCGGAGACCTACGGCGCCGGCCGCTACCTCCTCGACACCGTCAAGGGCAGCGATCTCGGCGAGCAGGACGGGAAGCTCGTGCTGGACTTCAACTTCGCCTACAACCCGTCGTGCTCGTACGACCCGCGGTGGGTGTGCCCACTGGCACCGCCCGGCAACAGGCTGGCCGTGCCGGTGCGCGCCGGCGAGAAGCTCTAGCCGCGAATGAACGTCGCCTGCTCGGCGCGCGAGCGGCGGGCGATCTCGAGCGGGAAGGCCGTGTATGCGTGGACGCCTTCCGGCCACAGCGAGAGCGAGGTCTCGTTGCCCGCGGCGCGCCAGCGGGCTTCCATGAAGAGCGAGTCGTCGAGCAGCGGGTCGAGCGTGCCGCACGAGAAGAGCGCCGCAGGCAGCCCTCGCAGGTCGGCATAGAGCGGCGAGACAGCGGGATCCTGCCGCTCGTCGTGGGACATCCCGGGCAGAAAGCAGTCCGCGAACCAATCCATGATCTGGCTCGAGAGGATCAGGTCGCGATCACCCCACAAGCGCCTGCTGGGCGTGCCGGTCAGGTCGTAGGGGCCGAAGACGAGGTTCGCAGCATCGAAGCCGCGCACACCGGCGTCGCGCAGCCGCAGCAGGGAGAGCACCGCCAGGTGCGCGCCCGACGACTCGCCGCCGATCACGAGACGTCCCGGGTAGTGCTCGACGAACCAGCGCGCAGCGTCCTCGCAGTCGTCAGGCCCCGCCGGAAACGGATGCTCGGGCGCGAGGCGGTACTCGACGCTCACCATCGTCATCCCCGTCTGCTCGGCGAGCTCCACGAGCAGCAGGTCCTGTCCGTCGGCCGAGCCGATCGTCCAGCCGCCGCCGTGGATGTGCAGATACGCGCCGCGCGGGCTCTCCGGCTCGACGAGCCGCAGCGAGATCGGGCCGCCGCGACCCGGGATCTCGATCATGCGCGCCTGTTCCGCGAAGACGAGCGGCGGGAAGACCCCGCGTCCCTCGCGGCGCGCGCGGCGCGTCTCCTCGGGCGGCAGCGTGTGCACGGATGGCAGCTCCGCGAGCGCCGCGGCGAGCAGCTCGTTGAACGCCCGCGTTTCTGCGAGTACGTCGTCGTCGGTCACGGGCACCGCGGAGTGTGCTTCGGTCGCGTGCCCGGAGGCACGACGAGCATCGACTGTCCGCGGAGCACGAGGCCGCCGCTCGGTTGCGTCGGCGGCGGCCGGTACAGGTCGATGTGCGCGCCGCCGATCGCACCACCGGTGTCTCGCGCATAGACCCAGCCGCGTGCCGGCATCGAGCAGAGCGCGAGCATGAAGATGCGCGAGCCGAATGGGATCACGTTGCGATCGACCGCGACGCTCTTCCACGGGACGAGCGTGCGCGAGTGCCCAGGGGCATAGCGCGCCCAGGACGGATGCGCGAGCCGCGCCGGGCGCCCGTTCGTCCAGTGTCCCGGCGCGGTGCACGGCGCGGTCAGGCCGCCCGCGCCGTTCAGCCAACCGGAGCCGTACGGGCCGGCGAAGTGGTAGATGCGACCGTCGGTCGCGAGCCCCTCGCCCTGCATCGGCAACCCTCGGGCGCCGAAGAGCCAGTCCGACCGATGGCGCCCCGGGATGCCGGGCACGCGCACGAGGGCGCCGGTGAACCAGCGCTCCGGCGCGGGCCAGTACTCGGTCACGAGCGTGTCGTGAATCCAGCGCGGAGCCGTCAGCACGTGCTTGGCCGGCGGCGGCGGAGGCGGCGGGCAGCCCGAGAGGGCGAGCGCGAGGGCGGCGGTGAGAAGCATGGAGCGGCATCTTTCCAGAGGCGGCGCGGCTCGGCGGGGCGCCGAGGGCAGGGCCGCCCGATCTGCGAGAATCGATCCGTGGCCGCCCTCTATCGCAAGTACCGCCCCCAGACCTTCGCGGAGGTCGTGGGCCAGGAGGCGGTCGTGCGGACGCTGACGAACGCGATCGAGCAGGACAAGGTGCGGCAGGCGTACCTCTTCGCAGGCCCGCGCGGCACCGGCAAGACGTCGCTCGCACGGATCCTCGCAAAGTCGGTCAACTGCGAGCACGGTCCCACCGCGACGCCGGACAACACGTGCCATGCGTGCGTCGCGATCTCGGCGGGCTCGTCGCTCGACGTGATCGAGATGGACGCTGCGTCGCAGCGCGGCATCGACGACATCCGCGAGATCCGCGACCGCGTCGTGCTGCAGCCGGTCGAGGGGCGCTCGAAGGTCTACATCCTCGACGAGGCGCACCAGCTGACCGACGCGGCGTGGAACGCGCTGCTGAAGCTGATCGAGGAACCGCCGCCGCATCTGCTCTTCGTGTTCTGCACCACCGAGTTGCAGAAGGTTCTGCCGACCGTGCGCTCGCGCTGTCAGACGTTCGTCTTCCAGCGCCCGCGGCTGCCCGACCTGATCCGCAAGCTGCGCCTGATCGCCGACGGCGAGCAGATCGACGTGCCCGACGCGGCGCTGGCGCTGATCGCGCGCGGCGGCCGCGGCGCATATCGTGACGCGGAGTCGACGCTCGACCAGCTCGCCGCCGCCACCGGCGGTGCGATCACGGTGCAGGACGTGCTGCAACTGCTCGGCGCGGTCGAGGACGAGGTGCTCTTCCGGCTCTGCGACATGGTCGTCGACAACGACACGGCCGGTGCGCTGATGTTCCTGGAGGAGATCTCCGAAGGAGGCCAGGATCTCGGCCGGCTCGTCACCGACCTGATCGAGCATCTTCGCCACGTGCTGCTCGTGCAGCACATGAACGAGGTGCCGGACTCGCTGCCCGTGACCGACGAGACGCGCGAGCGGCTGCGCGAGCAGGCAAACCAGCTCCCCGCCGCGACGGTCATCCGCCTCATCGACCTGCTCACGGTCGCAGTCGACGACATGCGGCAGGGCGGCGATCCCCGCTTGCCGCTCGAGCTCGCGCTCGTCAAGGTGACGCGCCCGGCTGCCGACCTGTCGCGCGAGTCGCTCGCGTTCAGGCTCGAGAAGCTGGAGGCGGGTACGCCCGCGCCGCAACCGCGCGCTGAGCCGGTCCCTCGTGAACCTGCTTCGCAGAGCGAACCACGCTGCGGTTGCACCGCCGGCTTCCGCGGAGCCGATTGCAGTCGAGCTGGAGCAGCTGCAGGAGGCGTGGCGGCGCTCGATCCTGCCGGCGGTCGAGCAGCGTTCGATCCCGATCGGGTCGGCGCTCGCCGAGGCGCGCCCCGCGCAGCTCGCGGGCGACACGCTGACACTGGCGTTTCCGCGCACGGCCGCGTTCCACCTGAAGCTGGCCGAGGATCCGAAGAACGCCGCGATGCTGCGCGACGCGCTCTACGAGGTGACCGGGCGCAAGCTCGCGATCTCGTTCGAGCTCGGCGACGACACGCAGGCCGACGAGGACGACGACACGCCTGCGAGCGAGGAAGACGTCCTGGAGCTGATGAAGAGCACCTTCGACGCGAGGGAGTTGGACGAATGAGCTTCGACATGAACGCATTGATGAAGCAGGCCCAGGAGATGCAGGAGCAGATGCAGCAGATGCAGGAGGACGCGGCGAAGGAGACCGCGGAGGCTTCGGCCGGCGGCGGCATGGTGACCGTGGTCGCCTCGGCGAGCGGTGAGCTCAAGGAGCTGCGGATCGATCCGAAGGCGATCGACCCGGACGACCCGGAGATGCTCGCCGACCTCGTGCTGGCAGCTTCGAACGAAGCCTTGCGCGCCGCGCGCGCCAAGGTCGAGGCGAAGATGAAGGCGATGCTTCCGTCCGATCTCGGCGGCCTCCTGCCCGGGCTGTAGGCCGCAATCGACGAGTCGTTCTTCGCAAAGCTGCTCGACGTCGGCAGCGAAGTCTCGTTCGACGAGGGGCACGTGCTCGTCGAGCCCGGCATCCCGGTCAGCGGGCTCTTTCTGATCCTGCACGGCGAGGTGCTCGTGCAGACGCCGCTCGAGGAGTACGACCGCGGCGCCGGCCAGGTGGTCGGCGAGTGGGAGAAGCTCGACGGCAGCGAGGACGTGCGGGTGACCGCGAAGACCGAAGTCCGGCTGATCGCCGTCGACCGCGCCGCCTACGAGGCGGCGCTGACGGGCTGACCCGAACCTGGCTCGGCGCTAGTAGCCGCCGCCGCCCTTGCCGCAGGCGGCAAGCACGACCGGCAGGAGCGCGAGCACGAGCAGGAGCGCGGTGAATGACAGACGCTTCATGCCAGGAGTACGCCCAACCGGCCGCGGCGGATTGCGACCCGCCCCGGGGTCAGACCCGAGGACATGGCGGATTGCGACCGTCCGGGGTGCCCGGACACGGTGGACGGACTGTCCCTGGGACACGTCCCGTCCAGCCGACCCCCGCGGGCACAATGGCCCCGTGTTCAGCCCCTCCGTCGAGAATCTCGTCGCGCAGCTGACGCGGCTGCCCGGGATCGGCTCGCGGACGGCTCAGCGGCTCGCGTTCCACATCCTCCAGCGGCCGACGGAGGAGGCGCTCGCGCTTGCCTCCGCGCTCGAGGAGGTGAAGGAACGTGTGCGCTTCTGCCGCGAGTGCGGCAACCTGACCGAGGAAGAGCTCTGCGGCATCTGCACCGACCAGCGTCGCGACCACTCGCTGATCTGCGTCGTCGAGCAGCCCGTTGACGTCGTCTCGCTCGAGCGGACCGCGGAGTTCCGCGGCCTCTACCACGTGCTCGGCGGCTCGCTCTCGCCGCTCGACGGCGTCGATCCGAGCGACCTGCGCATCGACGAGTTGCTGCGCCGCGTCGATGCGAACGGCGTGCAGGAGGTCGTGCTCGCCACCAACCCGAACATGACGGGCGAGGCGACCGCCGCGTTCCTGGCCGACCGCCTACGCGGGCGCGTCCGCGTCACTCGGCTCGCGAGCGGACTGCCCGTCGGGGGCGACCTCGAGTACGCCGATGAGGTCACCCTCGGCCGCGCCCTCTCCGGCCGCCGCGAGATGTGACCCGTCGCCGCGATCGGCCGCGGCCTGGACGATCTGCGCCAGGAAGCGCTCGGTGCGATAGGCGATCCAGAAGCAGACGGCCGCGAGCGGCAGCTCGCCGAAGATCGCGAAGAGCACCGCCCAGATCAACTCGCCGCGGCTCTCCAGCACGACGTCGAACCACGCGTCTGCGACGAGCAGCGTGCCCGTCGCCGCCGCCGCGGCGCTGACCCAGGGCGATCTCTGCCAGGCGGCGATCGCCGTCAGCACGAACGCCGCTGCGAGCGCAGCGTCGAATCCCGCCCAGGCGATGTCCCAGTGCTCGGTCGCGTGGTGCGGCTTCAACGACGACGAGAGCCAGAGCGTCCACGGCAGCAGGCCGACGCCGATCGCTCCGAAGACGACCATCACGTACTGCCGGAGCGTCCAGTGGCCGGGTCGCATGGGCTGCCTACACTGTCGCAAATGACGGTGACCGAGTTCGAAGCAGTTCCGGCGGTCGAGCACGCGCCCCGTACGCCGGGCCTCGTCGTGATGAAGTTCGGCGGCACCTCCGTCGGTGATCCCGACAAGCTGAAGCGTGTCGCGCAGCGCCTGGTCGCGGCCCGGCGCTCGGGCAGCAAGGTTGTCGCCGTCGTCTCAGCGATGGGCCGCACGACCGACGAGCTCGTCGACCTCGCGCACCGCGTCTCCCCGACGCCGCAGGCGCGGGAGATGGACATGCTGCTCTCGGTCGGGGAGCGCATCTCGTGCGCCCTCGTCGCGATGGCGATCGTCGATCTCGGCGGCCGCGCGATCTCGCTCACCGGTTCCCAGGCCGGCATCGTCACCGACTCCTCGCACACGAAGGCGAAGATCGTCGAGGTGCGCGCGCGTCGGATCCATGAGGCGCTCGCGCGTGACGAGATCGTGCTCGTCGCCGGCTTCCAGGGCGTCTCCGCCGACTCGTTCGACGTGACGACGCTCGGCCGCGGTGGCTCCGACACGACCGCGGTCGCGCTCTCTGCGGCGCTCGGTGCCGACGCCTGCGAGATCTACACCGACGTCCGTGGCGTCTTCACCGCCGACCCGCGACTCGTTCCCACGGCGCGCAAGCTCGATCGCGTCAGCTTCGAGGAGATGCTCGAGATGGCATCCTCCGGCGCCGGCGTGATGATGGCGCGCTCGATCGAGATCGCGCGCACGCACAACGTTCGTCTCAACGTCCGCTCCTCGTTCGAGGACGACGGCGGGACCTGGATCACGGAGGAGGACGACCCGATGCTCGAGAAAGCACTCATCTCGGCTGTGGTGCATCAACGCGAAGAGACCGTCTACCGCGTGCACGGCGCGCTTCCCGCCGCGCTGTTCTCTGCGCTCGCGTCGTCGAACGTGAACGTCGACACGATCCTGCAGTCGAGCGACGAGATCGTCTTCTCGGCGCCGCCGGAGGATCGCGCGGAGGCCGCGCGCACGCTCGACGGGCTCGGCGCGCGCTGGGAGGCGCGCGACGACCTCGGCAAGGTCTCCGTGATCGGAGCGGGCATGAAGAGCCATCCCGGCGTCGCTGCGAAGACGTTCGCGACGCTGGAGTCGGAGGGCATCTCGCCGGCCGTCGTCTCGACGTCTCCGATCAAGATCGCCTGCCACATCGAATCCCACCAGGTCGACGCCGCCGTGCGCGCACTCCACGATGCCTTCGACCTCGCGTAGCGCCCGGATCGGGGTCGTCGGCGCAACCGGCGCCGTCGGCACCGTCACGCTGGAGCTGCTGCAGCAGCGCGGCTTCGACCACGTGCGCGTGTTCGCGTCGGCGCGCTCGGCAGGCAAGCAGCTCGGGCCGTACACGGTCGAGGAGGCAACACCCGACGCGCTCGCCGCCGGAGACATCGACGTCTTCCTGTTCTCGGTCGGCACGGGCGCCTCCCGCGAGCTCGTGCCGCACGCCGTGCGCGGCGGCGCACTCGCGATCGACAAGTCCTCGGCCTACCGGCTCGAGCCCGGCATCCCGCTCGTCGTGCCGGAGGTCAATCCGGTGCGCGCCCTCGAGCACGACGGCATCGTCGCCAACCCGAACTGCTGCACGATCCCGCTCACCGCCGTCCTGAAGCCGCTGCACGAGGCGGCCGGGCTCGTGCGCGTGCGCGTGGCCACGTACCAGTCGGTCTCCGGCGCCGGCGCGCAATCGATGGAACGGCTGCGCAACGAGCCGCAGGACGAGCACGACCTGCGCATGGACTGGGACTTCGACGGCGAGGAGTTCGACGAGGAGTCGAAGCTGCGCGACGAGACTCGGAAGATCATGGAGCTGCCCGAGCTGCCGATCCAGGCGACGTGCGTGCGCGTGCCGGTCATGGTCGGCCACGCCGAGGCGATCTGGGTCGAGTTCGAGGACGAGCTCTCCGCCGAGCGCGCGCGCGAGCTGCTCGCAGCCGCGCCGTCGGTTCGGGCCGAGGAGTTCCCGTCCCCCGGCAAGGCGGCGGGGATCGACGACGTGCTCGTCGGCCGGATCCGCCGCGACCCGACGGTCGAGCGCGGCCTCGCGCTCTTCCTCGCGAGCGACAACCTGCGCAAGGGCGCGGCGCTGAACGCGATCCAGATCGCGGAGCTCGTGCTCGACCGCGAACGCGCCACCGCCTAGACGTGCGCGTCGGGATGGTCGGGCGGTTCTTTCCGCTCAACTGGCGGCCGCCCGCGGACGAGATCCAGTTCGCGCAGGAGCACGGCTTCGACGTGATCCAGATCCGAAGCGACCGGGCCGGCGCGATCGAGGACGACCTGCGCGCGGACCTCGACGAGGTGGGAGCCGCCTTTGCGGCCGCGTCGGTCGAACCGGTGCTCGAGATGCTCGTGCGGCACGTGGGCGAGCCACGCACGATCCCGCGCGCGCTCGAGGCGAACCTCGGCGCGATCGACCGGCTCGGCGTCACGCGGGTGCACGTCCACCCCGTCGGCTCGCCCGAGTTCGAGCCGCTGCTCGCAGGCGAGCTCGCCGAGGCGCTGACGCTCGCCGAGGACGCCGGCCTCGTCTTCGGCGTCGAGCACAACGCGCCGTCGCAACGACTGCTCGTCGACCCGCGCGCCGTGCTCGAGGCCGTGCCCGGCCTGCACCTGGTCTGGGACGTGAACCACACGGTTCCCGAGCTCGTGCAGCCGCTGCTCGCGCTCGCGCCGCGCTTCAGCCTCGTGCACGTCTCGGACACGCCGCTCCCCGACACGAACCACCACCTGCCACTCGGCCGCGGCAGCGTCGACCTGAAGCCACTCGCAGAGCTCGACGTGCCGCTCGTGCTCGAGATCGGCGGGCTGCCCTTCAGCGGCGGCTACGGCCTCGACACCGACGAGGCGCTCGTGGCGTCGCGGGCGAGACTCGTGAACGTGGTTCAGCGGCGCTGAACCACGTTCAGAGGACGCGAGCTCAGTAGGGCGGCGGCGACGGCACCGGCTCGGGGACGCCGAATGCGTCCCGCACGACGCGCAGCACTTTCTCGCGCGCGCCTTCCTCGACCGGCACGAGGCCGCCGAGCTCGAGGCGCGAGAGGCTGATCCGACCGGAGGTGCGCACGACCTCGAAGCCGAAGTCCGCCAGGAAGTCCTGCGGGAAGACCGTCTTGTGGACGCGGAAGCGCTCGTACGCGGACTCGCCCTCGGGGTAGCGGTAGGAGAACGCCTCGAGCCCGCGCGCGCCGCGGTCGCGTGCCTCGCCGATCGCCGCGAGGAAGAGCGACTGCAGCACCCAGGGGCTCGACGACGCGACCAGGTACGCGCAGGTGACGAGGATCGCGTCGTCGCTCGCAGGGCCGGCCGGCAGCTCGGTGGCTCGCGGGAACGCAGCCGCCGGCCCGTATTGCATCGAGCCGAGCACGCGACCGTCCGAGTCGTAGTAGACGGTGCCGAACGCGCCGAACTCGTCCTCGAGCTTCTCGATCCAGCGGTCCTTGTCGACTTCCCGCCGCCCGCGGGTCTGCCACCAGATGCACTCGTGGCAGACGCTCGGCGCTGTCTCGAGGGTCAGCTTCGTCAGCCCCGTCAGGCGCGGAGCCACGGCCTCAGGGCCTCTGGATGTCGTCGACGACGACGTGCACCGACTCCGGTCGGACGTCGGTCATGCGCTCGAGATAGTCGGAGACGCGACGCTGGACGTCGGCAGCGACGGCCTGGACGTTCGCGCCGTAGTCGACGACGACGTGCACCTCGATCTCGTGCCCCGCAACCCGCGCCCCTCGGCGCTGCTTCGTGTGGACGCCGCGCACCTCGGCGGCCGCGTCGGCGGCGTAGCGCGCGAGCACCTCGGGCGAGATGTGGCTGTGGCCTTCCATCACGCCCCTGATCTTAGGACGAGCTCGGTCGCTTCGGGCCGGGCGAAGAAGCGAAAGGGCACGAAGGTGGTGCCGAGGCCGGGCGAGACGTGCATCGTCGTGGTGCCCCGGCGGTAGACGCCGTTCGCGTACGGAGCGCGTGGATGCGCGAGCAGCAGCTTCCCGAAGCCGTAGGGCAGCACGATCTGACCCGCGTGCAGGTGGCCCGAGAGGATCAGGTGCCAGCGGCCCTCTGGCACGCGGTCGAGCGCCGTCGGAAAATGACAGAGCAGGATCCGCAGCGGGGCATCCGAGTCGCCGAAGCCGCTGCCGCGCCTGGCGAGCCACGAGCGAGGGTCGACACCGGCGACCTGCACACGGACACCCCGTAGCTCGACCTCCTCGGCCGAGTCCGCGAGCAGCGTGCCCGCGGCCAGCGAGCTGAGCTCGGCCGGGCGCGAGAACGGATCGCGCGAGACGTCGAGGTCGTGGTTGCCGAGGACGACGTACGGATGGCCGAGCTGCGTGAGCAGGCTCTCGAGCTCGGAGGCGCCGCCGGGACGTGACAGGAGGTCACCTGTCACAGCAGACGAGGTCGGGCTTACGCTCCTCGACCCAGGCGACCGCGCGCTCGACCGCCCGCGCGCCGCGTGACGGCACACCGAGGTGGAAGTCGGACAGATGCGCAATGCGCAGACCGTCGAGCTCGGACGGCAGCCCCGGCAGCTCGAGCTCGAGCTCGCGCAGCCGCACCCAGCCGGCTTCGAACCAGCCGTAGGCGACCGTCACGGCCGCGAGCGCTGCAGCGCCCGCGAAGACGCCGGCGCGCGTCAGATCTGGAGCTTCTCGAGGATCGGCTGGACGGAGACGACGTGACGCTTGAACTTCAGCTCCGCCTCCTCGAACCCCGCCGCGACGCCGACGAGCTGTGACAGGTGCAGGATCGGCATCGCGTAGTCGCGACCAGTCGTGGCCTTGAGCTTCGACTGCCACGCGTCGAGGGAGAGGTGACAGAGCGGGCACGGCGTGACGATCGCGTCGGCGCCGGCCTCCATCGCCTGCTCGATCGGCTGGATCAGCTCACCGAGTGCCGTCTCCTCGCGTGCCTGGATGATCGGGAAGCCGCAGCACTTGATCTTCGCCGGGTAGTCGACCGCCTCGCCGCCGCAGGCCTCGATGATCCGCTCGAGCGACCACGGACGGTCGGGGTCCTCGAAGCCCTGGATCTTCGACGGCCGCAGGATCTGGCAGCCGTAGAACGGCGCGATCTTCAGCCCCTTCAGGCCGCGATGCGCAGACGCCTTCAGCTTCTCGTAGCCGGGGCCTTCGGCGATCTCCCAGAGCAGGTGGCGCACGTCGACGTCGCGCTCGTACGCAGGCACGCCGACCGAGACGAGGTTCTCGTTGATGCGTGCACGCAGATCGGAGTCGCCGATCAGCATGAAGTTCGCCTGGCGCAGGTTGAGCGTGCAGACGTTGCAGACGGTCAGCAGCGTGTCGACGCCCTCGGCCGCGGCGTAGGCGAGGATGCGCGCGTTCAGGTGCAGGTAGTAGTCCGGCTCGGCCTCGTGGATGTCGCCCGCGCCGCAGCACGTGACGGACTCGAGCTCGACGAGCTCCAGGCCGACCTTCGGTGCGAGCGCCTGCGTCGCCGAGTCGAGCTCCTTCGCCGACAGGGACGCGAGGCAGCCCTTGTAGTAAGCGACGCGCTTGGTCTCGGTGGCAGTTGCGGTCACGGATTCGTCTCCACTTCGTCGTCACCCTGGCCGGGCTGGTTGTCACCGTACATCGCGGTCGGCTGCTCGCCCGGCGTCGTGTCGGCCTGGTTCAGCGCACCCATGCCGCCTTCGGAGCCGCTCGGGATCTCGTCCTCCTGCAGGTATGGGCGATGGAAGGCGCCGGGGCGATCGTAGATCTCGTCGAGCGTCGCGCCCGTCACGTCGCCGTGCGAGAGCTTGGCGAGCGCGTGCTCGCCCTGCACGATCGCGGCGTAGCCGTCGACGCCCTGGTCGCGCACGAGATCGTGCAGACGGCGCGCCTCGCGCACGTTCTTCGCGACGTGCGGCGGGAACGGCAGCGGCACTTTGCCCTTCGCTGCGAGACCCATCGCGAACTTCGTCTGCTTGATCGCGGAGACGACGCCCTGCGTCTTCGGGACGAGCTCCGTCTCGCGGAGCCAGCCGGTCGTCTTCGCGGAGACGACGAACCACTTCGCGTGCTTGGCGCCCATGTCGCGGTCGATGCCTTCTTTCATCGACTCGGCGCCGAGCTTGGCGATCGCGTCACGCGGGTCGACACCCTTCGGGCAGCGCTCGTTGCAGAAGTAGCAGCGGGTGCACTCCCAGATGCCGTGCTCGTCGTTCAGCTTCTCGAGCCGCGCCAGCTTCTGGCTGTCACGCGGATCGCCGACGAAGCGCATCGCCTTCGCGAGCGCCTGCGGGCCGACGAAGCGCGGGTCGGACTCCATGGCATTGCACTCGGAGACGCAGCAGCCGCAGTTGATGCAGAGAGCCTCCTTGTGGATCACGTTCATGCGCTCCTGGCGGATGAGGTGCTCCTTGCCGTCGGGCGGCTCCTCGTAGCCGGGCTGCAGGTACGGGTTGACGCTGTTGAACTTCTCCCAGAACGGATCCATGTCGACGACGAGGTCCTTGACGATCGGCAGGTTCCCCATCGCGGAGATGACCGGAATGTGGCCGGCGTTCGCGATCTCGTACATGCGCGTCTTGCACGCGAGCACCGCGGCGCCGTCCATGCGCATGCCGCACGAGCCGCAGATCATCATCCGGCAGCTCTTGCGATACGCCAGCGTCCCGTCGTGCTTGTCCTTGACGATGTCGAGGCAATCGAGGAGCGTCGCCTCTTCCGGCGCGTCGATCTCGAACTCCTGCAGCTCGCGCTCACCCGAGCGGGAGTTGAAGCGCCACACCTTCAGGGCTACCTGCACTATGCGCCTCCGTTCTGCTGCATCGACTTCGCCGCTTCGCCGGTCGCGTCGAAGGTCTCGGCATCGGTCGGGACCGACACATCGACGTTCTTCCCGTAGTCGGAGAAGGTCATCGTCATCTCGTTGCTCTTGCCGACAGCTGCTGCGGAGCCCGACATCGAGTACGCCATGTGCAGGCGCCTGACGTGGTCGTCGGAGTCGATCCAGACGTCGACGGGCTGGTAGGAGGCGCCGGTCAGCTTCTGCCGCGCGCCGTTCGGGATCTTGGCCGGGTCGAGCGTCGCCGTGTAATGGGTCGTCTCGACCCCGTCGAGCGTCTCGGTCCCGACCTTGGTCACGTCGCCGCTCGCCTTCAGCTGCTCGAGCGTCTGACCCGGGGTCTGCGCGGAGAGCGAGCTGAAGTCGATGCCCGCCGCCTTGCCGGCCTTCTGCAGGTCGAGCGACATCCATGTCTTCCCTTGCGGCAGCCGGCGCGCGAAAAGCGGCGACGTCATGTAGATCCGCCAGCCCTTCATCACCTCGGTGATCTCGCCCGTCGTGGTGCCGCCCGTGAAGCGCAACGTCATGCGGCCGAGCTGCGGGTCGTTCCGGAAATCGCCGCTCCCGGACATCCGGATCTTCTGTCCTTGCACCGTCGAGACGCCGAGAAACTCAACGTGCTCGCTGCCCGCCTTCGTCGTCGTGTCCGCCGCCTGCGCGACGGGATCCACAGCGAGGGTGTCACCGCCGCACGCGGTGAGCGCTGCGGCGACCAGGACGAGCAGCAGCGCGACGCGCACTAGTACTTGCGCTCCATCGGCTCGTACTTGGTGAAGCGCACGTCCTTGTATGAGAGCTCAGGCCCGTCGTCGACCCAGCGTGAGATCGAGTGCTTCATGAAGTTCTCGTCGTCGCGGTCGGGATAGTCGTACGGGCGCGCGTGCGCGCCGCGGCTCTCCTTGCGCGCCAGGCCCGCCTGCACCATGCACGCCGCGAGATCGAGCATGGCGCCGAGCTCGATCGCCTGCGTCAGGTCGCTGTTGAAGACCTCGCCCTTGTCCTCGATCACGACACCGCGCGCGTAGCGCTCGCGCAGCTCGTCGAGGATGTCGACCTGCTTCGCCATCTGCTCCTCGCGGCGGAAGACGCCGAAGTTCTCGAACATCGAGTCGCCCAGGTCGTTGCGGATCTGCCAGGGCCGCTCACCAGAGCTGACGTCGAGCAGCTGCTTCAGCTCGCGCTCGGCATCCTCCTGCGCACTCCGCGGCACGTCGATCGTCGTGTGCGAGAGCGCCCACTCCGCGGCGGCACGGCCGGAGCGCCTGCCGAAGGTGATCGTCTCCATCAGCGAGTTGCCTCCGAGCCGGTTCGCACCGTGCACCGACACGCAGGCGACCTCACCCGCTGCGTACAGACCGGTCAGCTCGGTCGCGCCGTCGTTGTCAGTCTCGACACCACCCATGTGGTAGTGCGCACCGGGCCGCACGGGCACCGGGTCGTAGATCGGATCGACTCCGGCGAAGGTCATCGCGAGCTCGCGTGAGCCGGGCAGGCGCTCGATGATCCGCTCGGCCCCGAGGTGGCGCATGTCGAGGTAGATCGAGCCGTTGATGCCGCGACCGGCGTCGATCTCGGTCTGCTCGGAGCGCGAGACGACGTCGCGCGACGCAAGCTCCATCGCGTTCGGCGCGTACCTCTTCATGAAGCGCTCACCCTCGCTGTTGATCAGATAGGCGCCCTCACCACGGCAGCCTTCGGTCAGGAGGATCCCGGACGGGTAGAGCGTCGTCGGGTGGAACTGCATGAACTCCATGTCCTTCAGCGGCAACCCGAGCCGGAGCGCCATCGCCGCGCCGTCACCGGTGCACGCGTAGGCGTTCGTGGTCGTGCGGTAGATGCGACCCTGGCCGCCTGTCGCGAGCAGGACCGTCTTGCCGCCGACCGTCTTCAGGCCGCCGTTCAGCAGATCCCAGGAGATGACTCCCTGACAGCGGCCGTCGTTCTCGACGAGCTTCCAGGCGAAGTACTCCTCGTAGACGGTGATGTCGCGCTTCACGAGCTGCTCGTAGAGCACCTGGATCAGGACGTGGCCGGTGATGTCGGCAGCGAACACGGTGCGTGGCGAGCCGGCAGCGCCGAACGGGCGCTGTGCGAGCTTCCCGTCGTCGCGCCTCGAGAAGACTGCACCCCAGTGCTCGAGCTGGTAGATGTCGCCCGGCGCCTCGCGCGTGAAGATCTCGATCGCGTCCTGGTCGCCGATGTAGTCAGAGCCCTTGACGGTGTCGAACGCGTGCGACTCGACGGAGTCCTCGGCGGCGTTCCCGAGCGCTGCGTTGATGCCGCCCTCGGCCGCGCCCGAATGGCTTCGGGTCGGATGCAGCTTCGAGATCACACCGACGTTCGCCCCCGCGTCGTACGCTTCGATGGCCGCGCGCATACCCGCGCAGCCCGCTCCGACGACCAGGACGTCGTGGGTCGCTTCCACGTGAACGGACGCTAGCGGAACCGCTCGGGCGGCTGTCGCTAGAGCCGCGGCCCAGCGGCGCGAATCGCCTCGTCGACGTCGCCGAAGCGCTTGGCGAAGTTGTCGACGAACATCTGGGCCAGCTCACGGGCCTTGATGTCGTAGGCGGTGGGGTCGGCCCACGTGGAGCGCGGGTCGAGCAGCTTCGGGTCGACGCCCGGGACGGAGACGGGCACCTGGAAGCCGAAGACCTCGTCGGTGCGCAGCTCGGCCTGGTCGAGCTCGCCCGACAGGGCGGCGGTCAGCATCGAGCGCGTCGCGGCGATCGGCATCCGGCTGCCCTCGCCGAACGGCCCGCCGGTCCAGCCGGTGTTGACGAGCCAGACGGCAGAGCCGTGCTCGTCCAGCTTCTCGCCGAGCATCCGGGCGTAGACGGCCGGCGGCTGGGGCAGGAAGGGCTGGCCGAAACAGGTCGAGAACGTCGGCTGCGGCTCGGTGACGCCGATCTCGGTGCCGGCGAGCTTGGCGGTGAAGCCGGAGAGGAAGAAGTAGAGCGCCTGCTCGCGCGTCAGCTTTGCGATCGGCGGCAGGATCCCGAAGGCGTCGGCGGTCAGGAAGATGACCGAAGCCGGATGGCCCGCCATCTTCGACGGCAGCGCGTTCGCGATCTGCTCGAGCTTGTAGGCGGCGCGCGTGTTCTCGGTCTTCGAGTCGTCGTCGAAGTCGACGACGCCGTTCTCGTCGATCGTGACGTTCTCGAGGATCGTCCCGAACGTCTGGGTCGTCCGGAAGATCTCCGGCTCGGCGGCCGCGGAGAGGCGGATCACCTTCGCGTAGCAGCCGCCCTCGATGTTGAAGACGCCGTTGTCGCCCCAGCCATGCTCGTCGTCGCCGATCAGCGAGCGCTCGGGATCGGCGGAGAGCGTCGTCTTGCCGGTGCCCGAGAGACCGAAGAAGATCGCAACGCGACCATCCGCGCCGACGTTGGCGGAGCAGTGCATCGGAAAGACGCCTTCGAGCGGCAGGCGGTCGTTCATCACGGTGAAGATCGACTTCTTGATCTCGCCCGCGTAGAAGGTGCCGCCGACGAGCAGCTCGGTGCGGCCGGGATGGAGCACGACGAACGTGCCTGCGCGCGTCCCGTCCTCCTCCGGCTCGGCCTCGAGGTCGGGCGTGTGCAACACGAGCGCCTCGGGCGTGAACGAGGCTTCCTCGCCGGGGGCGAGGTCGATGAACATCGTGCGCGCGAAGAGCGCGTGGTACGGGTGGGCGGTGATCACGCGCACGCCGATCCGGTGCGCCGGGTCGGCGCCGGCCCAGGCATCGATGACGTAGAGCGCGTCGGCGGCGCCGAGCTGCGCCGTCACCTTGTCGCGCAGGCCGTCGAAGTGCTGCTCGGAGAGGGGCTGGTTGACGTCGCCCCACCAGATGCGGTCCTGCGAGCGGCTCTCCTCGACGAGGAACTTGTCCTTCGGCGAGCGGCCGGTGAACCGGCCGGTGTCGACGGCCAGCGGTCCGCCCTCGGCGAGACGACCTTCCCCGCGCTTCAGCGCATGGGTATAGAGCAGCGAGGTCGTCGGGTTCCGATGAACCTGCGCGGAGGTGGTGATCCCATGCTCGGAGAGGTCCACGCGGCCGGGCAGCTGAGTCGTGGTCATCCGGAGCGCCTCCTTGAGGGTTTCGGCCAGGTCGGTCATCACGCCGCGGAGCGCCCGGGCGGGCGCGCGCAACGGCTGAATGGTACGGATTCAGGCATTCGCCGGAAGGACGAACCGTCCTTCGCGTCTGCAGCGGAAGCTACGACTGGGCGCTCGAGGTCCGCGTCACCCAGCTGCGGTTCTTGACCGTGAAGAGCGCCCAGAGATTCAGCCAGTACAGGCAGCACTCGTAGAACAGCATGTAGACGAAGAGGCCGACCACCTTCTCACGCGCCCGGATCGGCACGAGGATGTAGCGGACGAGCAGGAGCATGATCCAGCTCGGCAGGATCGTCGTCAGGACGAGGCTCGGCCGCGTGAAGATCGTCACGGCGAGCGCGACCCGCAGGCCGAACGAGAGAAACGGTGCCGTCAGGTCCCAGAGCAGGATCTGCAGGAAGAGCAGCGGCTTGCAGCGCCAGGCGTACGTCAGCGTGTAGATCGACTCACGGACGTAGCCGCGCTTCCAGCGCCGCTGCTGGCGAAGGAAGCCACGCACCGTCGCCGGCGTCTCCGTCCAGCTGACGGCCTCCGCCACGTAGACGACGTCGTAACCGCGCTTCAGCACGAGGTTCGTCAGGTGCCGGTCCTCCGAGTGCGTGCACGATTGACCGAGAAAGCGCTGGCCGGCGAACTCGTCGATCACCTCGCGCAGCAGCGACGCGCGGTAGGCGGCGAGGCAACCGCTGCAGCAGACGACGCTGCGGATCACCGATTGCGCCTGCTTGTAGATGTTGAGACCGACCCAGTAGTAGGTGCCGACCATGCGCGTCAGCAGGTTCTGCCGCTCGTTCAGGAGCAGCACGTTGCCCGTCGACGCCCCGATCTCGGGGCAGAGCAGCGGCTCGACCACGCGCACCAGAGCGTCCGGCTCGAGCACGGTGTCGCTGTCGATCGTGACGACGAAGTCGACGTCGTCGTCGAGCAGTTGCGTAACCGCGAGGTGGAGCGCCTCGCGCTTGCCCCGGTTCTCGGGAAACTCGTGCAGCGAGATCGGTAGCTCGGCCGCGAGCACGCGTAACCGCTCCTGTACGCCGTTCGTCGAGCCGTCGTCGATCACGATCACCTGTTTGTGACCCTCGCCGGCCAAGACGGTGCGGATGGACTCCTCGACGAGGACCGGATCCTCGTTGAAGCACGGGATCAGCACGGCGATTTTCTGGCCGGCGTAGCGCGGGTAGGTGCGGGGGCGCACGTCGTGGACGAAGAGGAGCACGAAGAGGTAGAGCGTGTACGTGACGAGCAGGAGCACGTACGCCGTCGTGAATCCCACCCAGAAGCGGACGCTCGTCCCGTACTGCGACAGGAAGAGCAGTCCGCTTCCGAGCAGGACCATGTAGAGCGCGACGTAGATCGCGACCTGCGCGCGGTGCTGATTGATCAGCTGAGGTTCGGGTCGAAGGGGAGAAAGAAGAGCCCCACGACGTGCACGAGCTGGCACTTGAGCTCTGAGGGGCCGCCAAGCAGCCGCTTCAGGTCCCGCTCGTTCGCTCCGTAGACGGTGACGATGCCGTAGGCCGTTTGCCCGACCTGGATCGTCGCCTTCGTCGTGTGGTACTGCGCCGAGACTCGAGTGAGCTGGCTGCCCGAGATCCAGCAGACCTGGTGCCCGACACCTTTCCCGAAGAGACCCGCGACCGGGTTGTCCGAGCCCTTCGACGACTCGACGACCACCACGCTGCCGTGGTCGTCTGTGTGTTTCGGCGTCACCTTCGCAGCTGCCGCCGTGAAGTCCGGCTTCGCGCCGAAGCCGGCTGCGCCGGCGACGACGCTGAACGAGAACAGTGCGAGCGCCGGGACGATGATGATCCAGGCGCAGAGGCGTTTCGTGGTGCTTGTCGTTTTGAGTGCCGCAGTCCGCTGCGCCGCCGCAAGGCGCCGTTTGTCAACGGACATGGTGTTGCTCCTATTCGGTTGTGTCCAGCCAGCTAAGCGACGCAAGCAGCCTCGGGCCATTCCCGGAACGGGCCACGCGTGTGGGCAGAAGGGTTAGTTCCGGCCGGACGTGCGGTTCAGATCTGCCAGTCGCCGTCGCGGAGGACGGGCACCCGCTCGCCGGCGGCGGTGACCCCGTCGACCTCGAGCTCCGGCGAGCCGATCATGAAGTCGACGTGCGTGCCGCTCGTGTTCACCCGCGCAGCGTCCGCCTCTTCGACGAGAAACGGGAAGCCGTTGCCGAGCGCGATGTGGCTGGCAGCGTTCTCGTCGAGCAACGTGTCGTAGAAGACGGTGCCGAGCGGCCCGATCCGCCCCTGGCGGTCGACGAGCGCGAGCTCGCCCAGCCGGAGCGCTCCGTCATCGATCGTCAGCTGTGAGCGCAGCGCCTCGACGTTCTCGTCCGCGTCGATCTGCACTGCTTTACCGCCCTCGAAGCGGACGCGCAGGCCGCGGATGATCGTCCCGTCGCGCAGCACGAGCGGCTTCGTCGACGCGACGTGCCCCGACGTCCGCTCGGGGTCCGGGGTCGTGAACACCTCTTCCGTCGGCAGGTTCGGGAAGTGGCGCAGGCCGTCGACGGTCGTGAAGTCGGCCGCCCACCAGGTGTGTGTCGGGAGCATGCCGACCGTCAGCTCGGTGCCCGGGCCGCGCAGCTCGAACGCGTCGAAGCGACGCTCGGCCAGGCGGCGAGCCGAGTCGTTCAGCGTCGCCATGCGCTCTTCCCAGGCGCCCGCGGGGTCGGGCTCGTCGAGCCGCAGCACGTGGTCGAGCTCGCTCCACAGCTTCTCGTACGCCTCGTCCTCGGACAGGTCGGGGTAGACGAGCGTCGCCCACGCCGGATGTGGGCACGGCAGGATCGCCCAGTTGGTGTTCCGCTCGCCGACGATCTTCCCCGTCTCCTTCAGCCACGGCAGGCGATCCTTGCCGACGAGCGACGCGTCGAGGTCGTTGAGCAGGCCGGGCTTCGTCGGGCCGGCGAGGGAGACGCGCGCGCCCTTCGCCGCGGCGTGCCCGAGCATGCGGTCGGCGTACCACTGCGGGACGTACTCCAACGTCTCCGGGTCGGCGTTCTCGACCCGCGCCCGCTTCAAGAGCGGGTCGAAGTACCAGATGTCCACGAACTGCGCGCCGCGTCGGTAGGCGGCGCCTGCGATCGCACGAGCCAGCTCATCCTGCTCGAGCTCGGCCGAGACGGCCATGATCTGGCCCGGCTGCACGTTGGCAGCGTGCACGGCGAGATCTGCGAGGCGTGTCCAGCGGTCGGAGGTCACCGGCAGGCGATCCTATACCCGGCGCCGAACCGGGAGGAGTGACCTTCGAGGCGGCAGCCGAGCGGTTCCTCGCGGCGGCGGGCGTGGCCGACGCGACCCGGCGCGCCTACGCGTCGGATCTGCGCGATTTCGGGGCCTGGTTCGGGGCGGACAGCCCCCTCGAGGACGTCGACGTGCGGGTGCTCGCCGACTGGGTGGCCGAGCTCGGCCGCGCGCGCGAGCACGGGAAGCTCGCGCCGGCCACCATCTCGCGCAAGCTGGTCGCCGTGCGGGCGCTGCTCCGTTACAGCCTCGGGCCGGAGCGCGTTCCCGACGCGTCGCTCGCGCCGAGGCGTCCGCGGCGGCTGCCCGAGTCGCCCAAGCTCGCCGAGATCGAGGAGATCGTCGACTCGCTGCAGGGTGACGGCCCGCTCCCGCTCAGAAACCGGGCGCTCGTCGAGCTCGTCTACTCGGCCGGGTTGCGCAGCGCGGAGGCGGTCGGGCTCGATCTGGGTGACGTCGACTTCGAGCAGGAGCTCGTGCACGTCCGCGAGGGCAAGGGCGGCAAGGACCGGGTCGTGCCGCTCGGCGAGGAGGCCGCCTATCTCGTCGCCCGCTACCTGCGCGACGCGCGGCCGCTGCTCGCGCGGGGTGCCGAGAACGCGCTCTTCATCTCGGCCCGCGGCCGGCGCCTCGACACCTCGACGCTGCGGCGGCTCGTCCCGCATCCGCATCGCCTGCGCCACGCGTTTGCGACGCACCTGCTCGAGGGCGGGGCCGACCTGCGCACGATCCAGGAGCTGCTCGGACACGCCTCCCTCTCGACGACACAGATGTACAGCCACGTGGACGCGAAGCGCCTCCGCCGCGTCTACGACCACGCGCACCCGCGCTCGTAGCGGGTACCCCGGAGTTCGTGTGGACTCCACACAAGCAAGGTTCGAAGCGTTCCACGGCGAACAGCGCGCCATGGAACGCGACCCCGACGTCGAGGGTTTCCTCGCGCTGCTGACCGCGCGGCGCTCGCCGCGGACGGTCGAGGCGTACCGGCGCGACCTGACTGCGCTGCGCGCGTTCCTCGGCAAACCCGTCTCGAGTGCGACCACGGAGCAGCTCGAGCTGTACACGGCCCAGCTTCGCGCCGACGGGCTCTCCGGCGCGACGATCGCCCGCCGCACGGCCGCGGCGCGCAGCTTCTACCGCCACCAGCAGCTGCTCGGCGCCCGCGAGGACAACCCGGCCGCCGCCGTCCAGCTCCCGCGCCGCACGCGGACGCTGCCGAAGACGCTCTCACCGGGCGAGGCGGAACGGCTGATCGACGCCGCGGCCGGGACGCAGCCTCGTTCCCTCCGCGACCAGGCCCTCGTCGAGCTGCTCTACGGGGCCGGCCTGCGTGTCTCCGAGGCGATCGGCCTCGACAAGGCAGGCGTCGACCTGGACGACAGACTGGTGCGCGTGATCGGCAAGGGCAGCAAGGAGCGCGTCGTGCCCGTCGGTAGGCACGCCGCCGAGGCCCTGCGGCGCTACCTCTCGCGCGGTCGGCCGTACCTCGACCGGCGCAACCGGCCCGAGCTCTTCCTGAACGCACGCGGCGGCCCGCTCACCCGCGCGGGTGCCTTCCTGATCCTCCGCAAGCTGGCCGAGAAAGCCGGGCTCGACCCGCACCGCGTTCATCCGCACCTGCTCCGCCACTCGTTCGCCACTCATCTGCTCGAGGGCGGCGCCGATCTTCGTTCCGTGCAGGAGATGCTGGGCCACGCCGACCTCGCCACGACCGAGCTCTACACGCACGTAACCGATCGGAGGCGTCGCGAGTTGTACTTCCAAGCGCACCCTCATGCGCGACGTTCGAGAACGGAGGACCCCGGTGACGATGGATCCGCACGTGGAGCTGATGATGGCCCTGGCGTCCGGAGCGGCCTGGCTGATGATGCGAGCCGGCCTCGCTAAGAACGCGCTCGAGCTGAAGCGGAAGCGGACGATTTGCCCGTCGTGCGGCAAGCACGACGGCTGCACCTGTAGTTAGCTCTTCCCCTTGCGGCGCAGAAGCTGCGCGACCTTCGCGGCGGCTTCCCGCAGCTCGCGCGGCTGCTCGTCGTCGTCACCGACGGATGCCAGCAGCTGAATCGTGTCGGGCCGCGGCGACCCGTTCTTCAGCGAGACCACGGCAAGCCGCCGCACGGCCTCGTTCCCGTCGTGGGTGAGCAGCTCGTGCAGCAGCGGCCGGACGTCGTTGATCACGCCGGGGTGATCCCGCGAGAGCTTCTCGAGTGCGAGCAGCGACGAGCCGCGCACGGCCGGGCTGTCGTCCTCGAGCCCACGGCGCAGCAGCTGGATCTTGGTGCGGAAGCGGAACTGCCCGATTGCGCGGTACGCGACTGCGCGCTCGCGGAAGTCGGCCGCCCGCGCTGCGGACTCGAGCTCCTCGTCCCACTGCGACCGCAGTTGCGAGAGCTCGCGCTCCTTCCCATCCTCCGCGAGCTGGTCGGCCTCGGCCGCGGCGTCGGCGAGCGTCATCAGCCCTGCGGGTACGCGCGGCGCGGTTCGCCGACGTAGGTCGCCGAGGGCCGGATGATCTTGTTGTCGGAGTGCTGCTCGAGCACGTGCGCGGCCCAGCCGGCCGTGCGGCTCGCGGCGAAGACCGGCGTGAACAGGTCGGTCGGGATGCCGAGGTAGCGGTAGACCGAAGCCGAGTACAGATCGACGTTCGGGTACAGATGCTTCTCCTCGAACACCGTCCGCTCGGCCGCATCGGTGATCGCGAACCAGTTCGGCCCCTCGGCGTCGTGCGAGAGCTCCTCGGACAGCGCCTTCAAGATCAGTGCGCGCGGGTCGTATGCACGGTAGAGCGGGTGGCCGAAGCCGAAGAGCTTCGCCTTGCGCTCGAGCAGCTCGCGCACCGCGTCGGGTGTGCGTTCGGGGGTGCCCCACTGCTCGAAGAGCTCCATCGCCGCGGCGTTCGCGCCGCCGTGCAGCGGGCCGCTGAGCGCGGCGATCGCAGCGACCACGGCCGATGTCAGGTCGGCGCCCGTGCCCGCGACGACGCGCGCGGTGAACGTCGACGCGTTCATCTCATGCTCGGCGTGCAGGATCATCGCGATGTCGAAGATGCGCGCGGCGCGCGCGTCGGGGCGCTCGCCGGAGAGCATCGTCAGGAAGTTCTCTGAGTAGCCGAGCGCCGGGTCGGGTGCGACCGGCTCGAGCCCCAGCCGGCGGCGGTGGTGATGCGCGATCGCCGTCGGCAGCTTCGCGATCAGGCTCGTCGCCGCAGCGAGACCCGCGTCACGATCGGTCGCGCCCTGCGCCTCGGAGCCGAACGAGAGCATCGACGCGACCGTGCGCACCAGCTCCATCGGTGTCGCCGTCGCTGCCGACTCGTCGACTGCATGCTGCACCGCCGCGGGCAGCGCCCGTTCGGACAGCTTGCGACGGAACGACTCGCGGGCCGGCGCGTCGGGCAAGTCTCCGTGCAGCAGGAGATACGCGGTGTCCTCGTACGTCGAGTGCTCGGCGATGTCGGCGATGTCGTAGCCGCGGTACATGAGCACGCCTGCGTCCGGATCGATCGACGAGACGGACGACTCGGCGACGACGATGCCCGAGAGCTGAACCGATTTCTTGGCGGTCGGCGTCTGGGTCACGATTTGACGTCGTCGACCGAGCGCGGCGGCGGGCCGATGTAGCGCGCGCCCGGACGGATCAGACGACCGGTGCGCTTCTGCTCGAGGATGTGAGCAGACCAGCCGGCGACGCGCGCGCAGCCGAACATCGCGGGCGTCAGGTCGGCGGGGATGTCCGCGATGTCGAGCACGACCGCGGCCCAGTATTCGACGTTCGTCTCGAGCTGCCGGTCCGGCGACTTCTCGCGCAGCACCTTGAGCGCGGCTTCCTCGAGTGCCGCGGCCACCTCGACGCGATCGGAGCCGAGCTCCATTGCCGTGCGCTTCAGCACGGTCGCACGCGGGTCGTAGGCGCGGTAGACGCGGTGACCGAAGCCCATGATCCGATCGCCGCGGTCGAGCATGTCGCGCACGTACTGCTCGGGATCGCCTGCCTTG
>CAVZYK010000010.1:0-99749 GCA_963779505.1 uncultured Actinomycetes bacterium
TCGTAGGGAGTTCCCTCCTATCCCGCTCGAGAGCATGGGGCTAGCGTCGATCACCTCGAACGAACAACTGACGCTGGAGGGAAGAGTCATGCACAAGAGGCACAGCATTCGGTCGGTCGTAGCGGTGACGACCGTTGCCGTCGTCGGGGCAGTGCTCGTCGGCCAACTCTCGACGGCCGATGCGGCGAGCAGCTCGCTCTCCGGCGGCTGGTCCGGGAAGTACAGCGGCGCCTACCACGGCACCTTCACCCTGCACTGGACGCAGTCGGGGTCGCAGCTCCGCGGAACGATCAAGCTCTCGAGCGCGGGAGGCCCGGTCGGACTCAAAGGCAGCGTGCGCGGAGGCAGCATCAAGTTCGGGACCGTCGGCGGGCCGGCAATCACGTATTCGGGCTCGGCGTCGGGCAGGTCGATGTCCGGTCGCTACCAGACACCAGGTGGGGGCGGCTCCTGGAGCGCGCACAGGCTCTAGCCTCGTGACCAAGGCCCGCGCTCGGTACGTCCCGAGCGCGGGCCTCGCGCTCTCTTTCAGCGGCTCTGGAACGTCTCGACGATGCGGTCGAAGGGGATCGCTGCACGCTCGGCGACGAGCCGCACCGCGTCCGCTCCGCCTTCGAAACGACACAGCACGACCTCGTCGACGCGCATCAGGATCGAGCCGAGGTACCGGACCGGCTCACCGGCGCGCGACACGTCTTCGGCAGATGCGCTCGCGCGCCGATCGAGTGCGCCGAGGTCGAGCTCCGTCACACCCGGCCAGAAGCACTCGGCGACGAACGTGCTCTCGTCCATCGCGCTCGTTCGGGTAGTCATGCCACCGAAGCTACGGCCGGTCCGGGGGCGAGAAAAGCGGGGAACCCCTACGGAATCGCCTGCGGCTCCCGCGCGTCGAGCGCGCGCGCGAGCTGTGCGCGCGTCTTGATCCCGAGTTTGCGGTAGACGCGACCGAGGTTCGCCTCGACCGTCTTGCGGCTGACGAAGGCCTTCGCGGCGATCGCGTCGTTCGTCAGGCCCGACGCGGCCAGACGTGCGATGCGGAGCTCGGTGGGTGTGAGGTCGGTCGGCGCCGAGCGGGTCGCTGTCCGCGCGTGCTCCTGCCGCGCGCGCTCGCCCCATTGCTGCGCGCCGAGCGCGTCGAACAGCTCGGCGGCGCGTGCGAGCAGCTCGCGCGCCTGGCGCTTCTGCTTGAGACGGCGCCGCACCTGGCCGGCGACGAGCAGCGTGCGCGCGAGCTCGAACGGCATCGGACAGGCGTCGTGCTCCGCGAGCGCGCGATCGAGCGCGTCGGCAGCGCCGTCGATGCCGCCTTCCGCGGCCAGCACGAGACCCTGGCAGCGCGCGGCCACCGCGCGGTTCCACGGGATCCGCGAGCGGGCAGCCGCTCCTGCGAGCTCGGCGAGGACCGCGCGTGCGCTGTCGAGGTCGCCGGCGCCGACCGCAGCCTCGATTGCGTCACCTTCGATGCGCCAGATCGCAGGTTCGCGGAAGCCGATCCGCTTCCGCGTCGCGACGGCGGCCGCGAGCCGCGTCGAAGCCGCCGTGTAGTCGCCGGCGGCGAGATCCGCGAGACCGAGAATGCGGTCCCAGAGCATCTGCACGACCGGCTCATCCATCGTGGCCGCCGCCCGCGCGTCGACGGCCCGTCCGAGATGGGCGTCGACGTACGCGCGCCAGATGCTGCCGGCGCTCATGTCGACCCCGGTGAGCGAGAACCGCTCGTGCGTGTTGTCGGCGAGCTCCGAGGCGAGCTCCCAGTTGCCGGACCAGCACTCGAGCAGCGTCCGGTTGAGGAAGATGTTGAAGAGCGACGACTCGTCGCCCTCGTCCACGGCGGCGTTCTCGGCAAGTTCGAGGTGGCGGCGCGCGCCGTCGAAGTCGTCGACATAGCGCAGCCACTGCCCGAGCTTGAAGACGATGCGCGTGTCGACGGCGGGCGGCGGCGCGAGCGCCTCGAGCTCGAACGCGCGCTCGGCGGCTGCCCGGTCGAGCCCGTCGCCGAGGAAGAGGTCGGCGCGAACCCGAGCGCCGAGTGCCAGCGCGACGAGTGAAGGGTCGGCGTCCTCCCTTCCTTCGAGCAGCTCGAGCGCGGCGCGCGCACTCTCGGATGCGCGTACCAGATCGCTCGTTCCGGCCCACATCGCGATCGCTGCCTCGCAGCGCGCCCGGAGGAGCGGGTCTGTCGCCTCGTGCAGCGCTTGTTCGGCATGGCCCACTGCGACCGAGTCACCTGCGCGCCAGTACTCGATGTCGGCGAGCGCGAGCAAGGCCCTGGCGCGCATGTCGCCTCGGCACGAAGCAGCGAGTTCCTCGAGGATCGAGCTCGCCCGCTGGAAGTCGCCCGCGAGGTGAAGGTGGCTCGCGAGGGCGAGACGCCGCTCGTCGAACTCGGCCGGATCGGCGGTGAGGCGCAGCGCCAGCTCGGCCAGCTCGGCAGCACTATCCGGTGCGCCGCGTCCTTGCGCGCTCTGCGCCGCGGCATCGAGCGCGCGCGCCGCGTCGGGATCGGGACCCGTGGTCGCGAGCGCGAGGTGACGTGCGCGTTCCTCGAGGTCGCCGACCACTTCGGCGAGACGGCCGTGCACTGCGCGCAGCTCCGCCGGAGACGCGGTTCGGTAGACGGCGGCGGCGAACAAGGGATGCGTGAACGAGATCTGACCGTCGCCGGCAACGGTGACGAGTCCCGCACGCTCCGCGGGGGCGAGCGCATCCGTGATCGACGGGGCCGCGACGCGGCCGCGCGAGCGCCGACGCTTCGAGCAACGCGACGCGCGTTCGGGTCGGCAGCGACGCGATGCGCCGGGCGATCAACGTGCGAAGGTCGTCCGGCACCGGGAGCGGCGCCGAGCGATCTGCTTCACCGTCGGCGAGCAGTCGCGCAATCTCGAGTGCGTAGAACGCGTTGCCGCCCGACGCTTCGGCGAGCCGGACGAGCACCGGCCGCGGCAGTGCCACGCCGAGGCGGTCGACGATGATCCGCTGCAGCGCGGCGACGGAGAGCGGACCGACGGGCAGCCGGCGGACGCGGGCGTCGTCGATCGCGAGGACGAACCCGGGCCGAGTCGCGTCGGAGCGCAGCGAGACGACGACGCGAAGCGGTGCGAACGCGAGCCGGCGGAATGCGAACTCGAGCGCCGCGGCGCTCGGCGGATCGAGCCACTGCGCGTCGTCCACGGCGAGCAGGACGGGGCCGCGGCTCGTCAGTTCACGCAGGATCGAGAGCAGGGCGGTGCCGACGAGGCGGCGGCTCGGCGCGCGGCCGGCATCCGCGCGCAGGAGCGCGACGTCGATTGCACTGCGCTGTGGCGGCGGCAGCAGCGCGAGGATCTCGTCTCCGACCGTCTCGAGCAGGTCGGCCAGGGCGGCGAAGGCGAGCCGCGCCTCCGACTCCGCGGGCCGAGCGGCCACGACACGCAGCCCGCGCGCCTCGCCGCGCCGCACCGCCTCCTGCCACACCGTCGTCTTGCCGATGCCAGGCTCTCCGACGACCTCCAGCGCGGCGAGCGACGGCTCGGCCTCGCCGAGAAGCTCCTCGACGACGGCCAACTCAGGCCCGCGCCCAACGAGGACGGTCACGGACGGAGCGTACGCCGCCCGGCATCGCTGTTGAGGCGCGGCCGTGCAGCGAGCCGGGATTCGCTGAAGGAATCGCGCTCCCGCCGCCGAATCGATGCAGCGATGAGCACGACTATGACGTTCGAGGAGCGCGAGGTCGTCGAGGAGGCCACTGACAGGTGGTGGCTCTTCCTGTTGAGCGGCATCGCCTGGCTCGTCTTCGCTCTCATCGTCTTCCAGTGGAATTACACGACGGTCTACGCGATCTCGTACCTGTTCGGCATCGTCGCGCTCGTCGCCGGAGGCAACGAGTTCATCGCGATCGCGGTCTCGACCACCGGCTGGAAATTCGCGCACGGGATCCTCGGCGCGCTCTTCGTGATCGCCGGGATCTGGGCGCTCGTCCACCCGCACAATGCGTTCGCCACGATCGCCGCACTGATTGGCCTGTTCATCCTCTTCAAGGGGATCTTCGACCTGACGGTCGCGTTCGTCACGAAGAACGAGTTCGAGCTCTGGTGGCTCCAGCTCGTGATCGGGATCCTCGAGATCGTGCTCGCCTTCTGGGTCGCCGGGTCGTTCCGGAAGAGCGCAATCCTGCTCGTCGCCTACGTCGGGATCGTCGCGCTGACCCGCGGGATCACCGAGATCCTCCTCGCGTTCAAGCTCAAGGGCGCGAGGAAGCGGCTCACCGCAGCCTGACGCCGCGCCGGCGAACGCCCGAGCCGCCTCTCTCGCCGATCAGCGCCTGTGTTCGCGCCGCGCGTTGCGACGGCCCTGCGGGCGGACGAGCCGCCAGAGCAGGACGACGACCAACGCTGCGGCGACCACCGTCGCCGCGACGAAGACGACGAGAGCAACATCCCCGCCGCCTGTCGTCGCGGCGATTGCCGAACCGATCAGCAGGCCGGTGAGCAGCGTCGCGGCGGCGATCAGCCGCGCGAGGGACTCGAGGTGCACCGAGAGGCGGTCGAGGTCGTTGAAGCGCAGGCCGACCGGGAACTCGCCCTTCGCGAGCTGGTCGACCCAGCGCACGGCGGCGATGTGAAGCGACGGCACGCGCTCGGCCGCCTCCTCGATGGCGTACGTGGCCTGCTTGCGCGCCGCGCCGACGATGGCGTCCTTCGTGACCGCCTGGGGCAGGAGCTCCTCGAGCGCCGCTCCTCCGAGCTGCGCGAAGTCCGACGCTTCCGCCTCGGGCATCAGCGCCGTCGTGATCGCTTCCGCCTGCGCGACTGCCTTCGCCGCGAGAGTCAGCTGGGGGTCGAGCCGGTAGCCGGCGCTTCGGAGGACGTCGACCGCCTCCGAGACGAGCTTCTGCAGCGGAGCGGTACGCCCGGCGGGCTGATCGATCAGCGGGCCGATCCGCTGCTCGAAGTCTCGCTGGTACGCGGCCTCGTCCGGTTCGCGGAAGGGCTCGCTCAGGGAACGGAGCGTGCGAGCGAGGTCGGAGACGTCCTTGTCCCGAAACGCGAGCAGGAAGCGGGCGAACCGGAGTCGCTGGGGCAGATCGAGCTGGCCCACCATGCCGGCGTCGAGGAATGTCAGCCGGCCGCTCGCGAGCTCGATGACGACGTTCCCGGGGTGGGGGTCGGCGTGGAAGAAGCCGTCGACCATGACCATCTGCACCGCGCCACGAACGAGGTTCTGCGCGAGCGTCTTCCGGTCGAGCCCAGCGGCGTCCAGGTCGCGCGTGTCGGTCGACTTGACGCCGTCGATGAACTCGAGTGTGAGCACGCGGCCTGACGAGAGCTCCGCGTCCACCGCCGGGACGTGGACTCCGTCGATCTTCGCGAGCACCCGCTCGAGCCTGCGCGTGTTGTAGGCCTCGATCGTGTAGTCGAGCTCGCGCAGGAGGGTGCTCCCGAACTCGCGGACGACTCCGGTGAGGTCGGCGTCGGCGGCCCAATCGATCCGGCTCTCCAGCACTGCGGCGCCGCGTGTGAGGATCTTGATGTCGGACCGCAGCTGGTCATGGATGTTCGGGCGTTGCACCTTCACCGCGACACGACGACCGTCATGCGTTGTCGCCTCGTGCACCTGTGCGAGCGACGCGGCCGCGAGCGGCGTCGGGCTGAACGAGTCGTACAGCGTCTCAGGCGGAGCGCCCAGCGACTGCGTGACGATCGCGTGTACGTCGTCGAAGCCGAACGGGCGAACCTCGCTCTGGAGCTTCGCCAGCTCGTCCTCCCACTCGAGCGGCAGGGCCCGCCCCTGACTCGAGATGATCTGGCCGAGCTTCACGTAGGTCGGCCCGAGGTCCTCCAGGAGGAGCCTGATCTTGACCTGCTGCGGGAGCTTCGCGACGGGCACGCGGATATGCCAGAGCCACTCCTGCATCGGGCGGCGAACGGGGCGAAGCCAGGCCCAGTCGAAGGCCAGGTCGACGGTGTACTGCGTCAGGATCCCGTAGAGCTGCATCACGCGCAGCCGCTCTGAGACGCCGGCGATCCTGAGCGCTCGCTCGCTCCGGGCAGCCCGCACGGTCGGGTCGTCCACCACCGGTGGGGTGAGCCCGAGGACGCTGTCGAGGAAGAACCCGACCACTCCTGCGACGACGGCGCCGATCAAGAGCGGGGCGACACCGTCGATCTCCAGCACCGAGGTCAAGGCGAGCAGCGCGAGCAGGATCGCGTTGATCGCGACCATGACGAGGCCGAGCGACTGTAGGACGTACGGCAGGAACAGAAACTCGAGCACCGGACGTACGAGAGCGGTGAGGACGCCGAAGACGACGGCGAGCCACAGAACCGCCAGCAGCTCGTGCGTCGCGTGCAGCTCGAACCCGGGCAGCAGGACGATCAGCAAGCCGATCACGATCGTGTTCGCAAGGAACTGAACGAGTGTGACCCGCCAGTTGAGACGCGACAGCGTTCCGCGCGTCGACACGTGTGGCACGCGGCCGGCCACCGCTCCGACTCTACCCGTCCCCTCGATCGCGCCGAGGTTGCCGCCCTACCGCCACTTGCATCGAGTGCGGTTGGGGATCACGATCCAGGAATGGCCGCTGCGGTGAGGTCGGACCTGCTCGAGCGGGAGACTGAGCTCGCCGTCCTCGCAGCGTGCTTCTCCGAGGTGTGCGCAGGATCTGGACGTCTCGTGCTCGTCGCGGGCGAGGCTGGTGTCGGCAAGAGCGCGCTCGTGCGGAGTTTCTGCGCGGAGGCGGCGGAGAACACGCGTGTGCTCACGGGTGCGTGCGATCCGCTCTTCATGCCGCGGCCGCTGGGACCGTTTGTCGACGTCGCGCGGACGATGGGCGGAACTCCGGACGACCTCGTTCGCAGCGGGTCAAACCCGTACAGCTTCGCGGAGGCACTTGTCGACGAGCTCACGCGGCTCCCTCCGACGATCGTCTTGCTGGAAGATGTCCACTGGGCAGACGAGGCCACGCTCGACGTCATTCGTTTCGTCGCCGGCCGGATCGAACGGCTTGCTGCGCTTTTGGTCGTGACGTATCGCGACGACGAGCTCGGCAGAGACGATCCTCTTCGCGTCGTCCTCGGAAGCCTGGCCACGGTTCCCGGCATTCGTCGCGTCAGGGTGCGTCCGCTCTCTCGCGGTGCCGTCGGCGTCCTCGCCGATCCATGCTCCGCAGACGCCGACGAGCTGTACCGGCTGACCTCCGGGAACCCGTTCTTCGTCACGGAGGTGCTGGCGACGCTCCCCGACCAGGTGCCCGAGACCGTTCGAGATGCCGTGCTCGCCCGTGCCGCGCGGCTCAGCGCCGACGCAAGACCGCTTCTCGACGCCCTGTCCGTCCTCCCGTCCGGCGCTGACGCGGGCCTGCTCGAAGCGCTTGCAGATCCCTCGACGGAGCTGCTCACCGACACCCTCGCCTCCGGAATGCTGACAACCCAGAACGGCGTGCTGTCCTTCCGACACGAGCTCGCGCGCCTGACGGTCGAGGATGCGGTGCCGCTCGCAGTGCGGATCGAGCTGCACCGAGCCGCACTCGCAGAGCTCGAAGCACGGCCCGCCGACGAACACGATCTGGCACGACTCGCGCACCACGCCGACGCGGCGGGCGATGCCCCTGCGGTGCTGCGATTCGCGCCTCGCGCCGCTGAGCAGGCCGCCGCGCTCGGCGCGCACCGGGAGGCCGCGGGCCAGTACCGGCGAGCGCTTCGCTACGCGGTCGGGATCGCCCCTGCGCAACGAGCATCGCTCCTGCAGGGGTACTCGGGCGAGTGCTACCTGACCGACCAGGCGGATGAAGCGATTGCCGCGCTCCGGTCGGCGGCGGATGTGTACCGCGCGCTCGGCGATCGCTTGCAGGAGGGCGCGACGATCGGCCAACTGGCCGGCCTCCTGTGGTGCCCGGGCAGAGGCGGCGAGGCGCGACGCGTCGGGATCGACTCCGTCAACCTGCTCGAGCAGCTGCCGCCGACATCCGAGCTCGCCTACGCCTACGACCGGATGTCGTTCCTCCATCGCGTCAACACCGACCTCGAGAGCGCAGAGCCCTGGGCGAAGAAGGCCATCTCCCTCGCAGAGACGGTCGGTGACGCGAACGCCGTCGACTGGGCATCCGGAGGTCGCGAGCTGCTCGAGATCATGCTCGGATCGAGCGCCGCGATCGCGACCTACCTGCAACGCGCAGATCAAGCTCGGCGCCGAGGGCAAGTCGACAAGCTCGCGGAGACACTCGACGGGCTCGTGTTCGCACTGATTCCTCACCACGGGTACTCACTGTCGCGCGCATTCATCGAGGAGGGAGTCACGCTCAGCCGCGAGTGCGGACACGAGCTCTCGCATGTGTACCTCGTCTCCCACCGAGCGCGTCTCGAGCTCAACCAGGGACAGTGGGAAGATGCTGCCGAGTTCGCAGAGTTCGTGCTCGGCAAGCGCCTCGTCTCGACCTTCCCGCGTAGCCTGGCGCTGGTCTCGCTCGCACTCGTGCGAGCACGACGCGGCGACCCGGACGTCTGGGCGTTGCTCGACGAGGCGCGCGATCTCTCGGAGCCCACCGGCGAGCTCTTGCGAATTGCCCCGGTCGCTGCCGCGCGCGGCGAGGCGGCATGGCTGTCGGGTCGAAGCGCTGACGTCGCGCCGGAAACGGACGCCGCATTCGAGCTCGCCCTGTCGCGCCCGGCGCCGTGGGCGCTCGGCGAGCTCGCCGTCATTCGCCGGCGTGCCGGAATAGAGGACGACCTTCCGAAGCAGCTTCCCGAGCCGCACACACACGAGATCGAGGGGCGGTGGCGCGAAGCCGCGACCATGTGGCGCAAGCTCGACCATCCATACGAGGCGGCGCTCGCGCTCGCCGGGGGAGACGAGAGCGCCCAACGACGGGCACTCGAGGAGCTCCGTTCGCTGGGGGCGCGGCCGGCTGCCCAGATCGTCGCCCGACGCCTCCGCGAGAGCGGGCTGCGACGCATCCCGGTCGGGCCGCGAACCTCGACGAGAACGAATCCGTCCGGACTGACGGCCAGAGAGCTCGAAGTCCTGGGGCTGATGGCCGAGGGGTTGCGGAACGCGGAGATCGCCGAGCGGCTGTTCCTCTCCCACCGCACCGTGGATCACCACGTTTCCGGCGTGCTGCGCAAGCTCGACGCGAAGACGCGCGGCGAGGCAGTCGCCCGGGCGCAACGGGAAAGCCTGCTCGAGTCCCGGTAGCGCGACTCGAAAAACTAGGCGGTCCTGCCGATGTGCCCACGGCGCGGCACCCCTAGCGTGCACGTCAGGCGTCACAGGGAGGAGTTGGGTGCAGACGTTCGTCGTGGTGCGACGCGGTGCGTGGAAGACGCAAGGGGACGTCAGGGCGGCACGTCGCCGTGCGGCGAGTGACCTCGAGCGCTTCGAGGAAGTCGCTCGCTGGCTGCGGAGCTACGAGGTCGAGGAGATCGACGGGGCGATCGGCTCGATCTGTCTGTACGAGGCCGTGACCCCCGAAGCGATCCGGCAGCATTCGGCTGCGGCCGCCCTTCCTGTTGACGAGATCCTGAAGGTCGCCGACACGGTCGTCGTGCGGCCCGACCCGGTCGCAGGAGCGGCCGAGAGTGGAGGCAAAGCATGATCACTCGAGGAAGAGTCCTTGCGGGTGTCGTCGCACTCGCCGCGATGATCGTCCCACTCGCCGCGAACGCGGCGAAGCCGGGCGCGAGCCCCGGGGCGCCCCAGCTGCTCGCGAGCCTGCCAGGAGGAGCGGCCTCCGGCAGCGCAATCGGGCCAGGCGGGGCGCTGTACGTGCCGCAGCCCGCGACCGGACAGATCTGGCGCATCGACCCGCAGAGCGGCGCGAAGACGCTCTACGCGAGCGGGCTGCCCACCCGGTTCGCGGGGCTTCCGTTCGGCGGTGTCATGGACGTCGCGTTCATGGGATCGACGGCGTACGCGCTCGTCAGCGTCGTCGGGTCATCGTTCCCGGCCGACCTCCTCTCATGTCATCCGGGCATCGGGATCTACCGCATCGACGGGCCGACGAACGCCACCGTCGTCGCGGACATCGGCGGTTTCGCGTGCGCGAACCCGCCGCCGCCAACTTTCCCGATCGTGGTTCCGACCGGCGTGCAGTACGCGCTCGAGCCGTTCCGCGGTGGCTTCCTCGTCACCGATGGGCACCACAACCGGGTTCTCTACGCGACGCTCGACGGCAACGTGTCCGTGATCCAGCAGTTCGGGGACGCCGTCCCGACCGGGCTGGCCGTTTCGGGGAACACGGTCTACCTGGCCGAGGCGGGTCCCGTCCCGCATCTGCCGCAGAACGGCAAGGTTGTCTCGTTCAGGTGGGGAGCGTCGACCACGACCGACGTCGCAGCCGGCGCTCGCCTGGCCGTCGACGTGGAGCTGGGTCGGGGACGCACACTGTTCGCCCTCTCGCAGGGCCACTTCACGTGTCCCGACCCGAACGACTGCGCGGGCGCCGCGGGGTCTCCTGCGGATCCCGACACGGGCGCTCTCTTGCGGGCGAACGACGACGGAACGTTCACGACGGTCGCCGGCGGGCTGAATCGGCCGAGCTCGCTCGAGATCATCGGGAACACGGCCTACGTGGTCACGCTCGGCGGTGAGGTCTGGACGATCGACGACATCGCGGGTCCTCCCTACGGGTAACCGACGTGAGAGTGCGAGGCGCCCGGCCGGGCGGAAGCAGGTCGAAGCCTGGCGCCTCCGCACTCTCTCGACCGCGCTCGGCGGCAGTCTTACCCGGCGTTGTCGAACGTCACGTCCAGGGCGGCCGTTCGCGGGTTGCCGCGGACGTCGCTTGCTTCGACCTCGAGGCGGTAGTCGCCGTCGGGGAAGTCGTTGGTGTTGAAGTGGCGAGTGAGCCAGAAGTGGTAGTTGCCCGGGGTGTTGGGGTTGTTCTGTGTGGTGTCGGCGGTGTAGACGGTGGCGAAGTTGGTGTCGCTGGGCGGGGTTCCGTTGACGTGAGGTCGGAACGAGCTGCGGTGGTCGAAGACGACCTGCCAAGGCACGACCGTCTTGGCGTTCCGTGTGAGGCGCCAGCGGATGCGGGCGGGCGTGACGGGCATGCCGCGCCAGCCCGGCGGCTTTGCTTGGGTGACGGCGATTGGCGTGTTGTCGTGTGCCTTGACGGAGAAGTCGACGAGCCCGTGGAGCTGCTTCGGTGGCAGTGAGGCGATGATTGCTTCGATCACGGGCGGCCCGTAGTCGTGGAAGGGGCTAATGGCGCCGGGGCGGAGTGGGTTCCAGTAGGTGATGCCGTTTCGGTCGTGAGTGGATTCTGCGAAGTGGACGTGGCCCCAGTCTTCGGGTTGTGCCGCGATGTGGCCGAGCAGGGCGTGCAGAGACACATGGCTGCCGGGTTGGACGGTTGGCTTGACGTGCCAGTAGCCGAAGTTGCGGTTGCTCGCTTCGACGACGACGATGCCACCGTTCGCGTTGACGTCGCCGGGCGACCCGTAAGAGACCTTGCCGGGCGCCACGGCATAGACGGCCGTGCCCGCGGGGGCGGCGATGTCGATGCCGAAGTGGAACGTTCTCCCGCCGCCGGCGATGCGCGGGTCACAGAGGAAGCCACGAACGGGGTGCTGGGCAGCGAACGGCTTCAACGGCCAGGGATATGCCGGCAAGGCAGGCATCAGGTGCGCTTCAGTGGTGGGTGGGGAAGCGGTAGACGCGCGCGTGGTGTGGTTCGAATGGCGCGGGGTCGGTGAACGCGCCGCGGGCGACGGCGACCGGACGAGCCGGGTTGCCGCCTGGGTGTGCGAGCACGGTTCCGTTGCGGACTCCGGCCGGGAGGCCGCTGAAGCGAACCTTGCCATGCTTGGTCGGGCTTCTTCGCACCGCGATCACGTAGAGAGCGTCGGTGTCTTGCCGGGCGCTGACGGCGATGTCGGCGGCGTTGGCGGTGACCGGGTGGGCTGCGAGCGGGGCGGTGAACGCAGCGGTATGTGGGCCGTCGCTGAGTTCGCGGAGCAGTGGCCGGAGAACACGGTTCCAGTAGCTCCAGTTCCAGCCGCGTCGCTTGTCTTGCGCGTTCATCGCGTGTGGGAGGTGGCCGCCGAAGAAGAAGAGCCCGCGTGCGCCGGCGGTGATCGCGTCGTAGGCCATAAAGCGAGCTTGTGGGAACGTGGGAAAGACGAGCGGGTGCTGCGGCGGCAGGACGCCGCTCCAAGCGATCTGCAGCGTCATCCAGATCGCTTTGCGGCCGGTTGCGCGAGCGGCGATGCGGGTCATGTCGCCGACGACGCTGATGTCGGTGTTGACCGGCGGCCCACCCGCGTGCGTGCCCGGCGGCTTGGAGATGGGATAGATGTCGATGCCGTGGATGTCGCAGGCAGCCGCGTACGGCTTGATCGCGGCGATCGTCAAGCGCCTGTCAGGGGCTCCGCGTTTCGGGGCGGGAGCACGGGGCGCCTGGATGATGGCGATTGGGTGGTCAGGGTCGAGCACCTTGAGGTGGTTTCGTACCGCCACGAGCCCGGCCGCCGGAACGTGTCCGTGTGCCGGTTCGTCGGCTCCCTTCCAAACGCCGAGCCCGGGGTGCCCCTTGAGCGTGTTGACGATCTTGTTGAGCAGCGTCTTCCGCGCCAGGTTGTTGTCGAGCCCTGCCAACGCAACCCACATCTGCAGCCCGTGCTGCTGGGCGGCCTCGAGCTGTTGGCCGACGGTGAGTAGCTGTTCGCCGGCGGCTGCGGCCGTCCAGACGGTGTAGTTCCGCCCGAAATTGACACCCGCGCTCGCAATCTCCGTCCAGGCCGGCTTTCCGTTCGGCGCTGTGCTGTTGACCGGCGGCGGATCCGACAGGCCGAGCGGAAAGACGCGGCTGCCTCCGACAAGGAGGCAGCCGCTCTTACTGTCGAGTTTCGTGACGGTCATCTGCTCTCAGAATCCTTGCTCCGGATAGCACCGGCCAACCGCAAACGCTATCTCACGATCTTCCTCGAGCTCGTGACGGGCGTCGATCGCAGCTCGTGTGGCGCCGTGGCAACGAAATGCCGTGCAGGTTGAGTTCGGCCCGCGGCTCTGGGATCGTTTGCCGCAGTCATGAGCGCCGACAGTCCGACCGGCAGCGTCGTCGGCGGGTTCCGCATCCGGGAGCTGCTGGCGCGCGGCGCAATGGGGGCCGTCTATCTCGCGGAGAGCAGCGATGGCCGGCTGGTGGCGCTGAAGCTGCTCTCGCCCGAGCTCGCGCACGACGAGCGGTTCCGGCAGCGTTTCTTGCGCGAGTCGCGTCTCGCGGCGACGCTCGACCATCCGAACGTGGTGAGGACGATCGCCTCGGGCGATGACGGCGGTGTCCTCTACCTGGTCATGGAGTATGTGAACGGGATCGATCTGCGCGAGCTCCTGCGACGCGAGGGGCGCCTCGAGCCCCGGCGCGCAGCCGACCTGCTGCGACAGGTCGGCGACGCGCTCGACACGGCGCATCGTGCTGGCCTCGTCCATCGCGACGTGAAGCCTGGGAACATCCTCGTCGAGCACACACCCGCGGGTGATCGTGCGTACGTGTGTGACTTTGGACTGGCGCGGCACGTCTCGTCGGTCGGCAGTCTCACCGGCGACCGCGGCTTCGTCGGCACGGTCGACTACGTCGCGCCCGAGCAGATCCAAGGGGGCTCCGTGGACGGACGCGCAGACCTTTACGCACTCGGCTGTGTGCTCTTCGAGTGCATCGCCGGCGAGCGTCCGTACGAGCGCGACAGCGAGCTCGCTGTCGTCTTCGCCCACCTGAACGAGCCGCCGCCGCGATTGACTGACGTCCGGCCCGAGCTGCCGACTGTCCTCGACCACGTCATCGGAACTGCAATGGCGAAGTCGCCACGCGACCGCTACCGGACAGCGGGTGAGCTCTACCGTGCGGCCGACGCTGCGATTGAAGGCGCACCCTCGCCGCCGCGTGTGCGGCGGCGGAGCGGCCTGTTGGTCGGGGCGGGAGTTCTTCTCGCTGCACTCGCAGCTGTCGCCGCGCTCGGCGTCGTGCTCGCGACGAGGCACGACTCGGCTCAGACACCGCCGCAGATCACGCCGGCCTCGATCGCGGGTGCCACCCTCGGGCTGACGAAGGACGACTACAAGGCGCTGTTCGGCGTGGGCTGGCGCGAAGAGATCTTCCAGGGGCCGAACTACCCGACGCTCCGCTACTTCGACCGAAAGGTCGCCATCTACTTCGAATCTCCCACCAGCCCTGCGGTCGCGATCACGACCTGGAACAAGGACTTCAGGACTGCGGCCGGAATCGGCCCCTGCTCGTCGATCGAGGATCTGAAGAACGCGTACGGAAACGCGCTCCGGCGGTCACCCGCCAACACGATCGGCGGGAAGGTGTACGCCTACACCGTCGGGCATCTCATCTTCGGCGCGAACGGTAGGCCGCCCCACCCGTCGACGCACGTCACAGCCGTGGGGATCTACTCCGGCATCACGCTCGGGTTCGCGGCATATGTCGTGCTGAACGAGCCGTCCTGCGACCAGCTCTAGAAACCGAGCGTCCAGGTGAAGCGGGTGCGGCTCTCGTGCGGAGCGAGGGCGCCCGGGCGCAAGCCCCGGTGGACGAGTAGGACGGGCGGTCGCGCGTCGCGGACGAGCGCGCGGCGGGGGGCGCCAATTCCCTCGGCACGCCAGCGTGGCGAGACGCCGACGGCGATCACGGCGCCGTCCGCCACCGCTTCGAGAAGCGCGGTGGGGTCGGGTTCGGCGAGCATCGGTGTCGTGTCGACCTCGACCAGTCGCTGCACGGCGAGCGACGCATCGGCGAGCAGACGGCTGGCGTCGCGACGGCCGCTGCGCGGATCCGCGCGTGTGCCGACGAGCCGCAACGGCGATCCGGTCGCGGACGCGAGCCACGCGCCGAGCTCGAGCGCGGCCCAGTCGTGCTCGCCGCCGCCGAACGGCACATAGACCGGTCCGGGCAGACGCACCGGGCCGCCGGCGAGGATCGCAACTTGCGCGGGTGCGCGTTCAAGCAGGGCCGCGAGCTGTCCGGGGAGCTCTGCGCCATCGACGCCAGGCGGCGCATCGACCAGCACGAGGTCGGCATCGTTCGTCGTCGCGAGGCGGACGAGATCCGCAGCGGGATCGTCGCTCGTGAACGCCGCCGTTCGCGCCGGTGTGCCGCACGCGCCGAGGGCCGCGGTGGCGTCGCCAAGCTCCCGCTCGTCCGCGACGATCCGCGCGATGACCAGCTCGCGCCCTGCGGCGAGCGCGACTGCGACGGAGAGCACCGCACCGAGCGCCTCGTCGCGAGACGGCGCGACGAGCAGGGCGCCGCCGGCTGCCGTGTCGGTCTGCGGCACGCCGAGCTCGAGCGAGACGTCCTGCGTGAGGATCGCGTGCTCGAGCGCCCGCAGCGACGCCGACGGGTCGATTCCGAAGCTCGACACGAGGTGCGCGCGCGTCTCGCGGTACACCTCAAGAGCGTCGGCTTGGCGGCCCGAGCGGTAGAGGGCGACCATCTGCTGACCGCGCAGCCGCTCGCGCAGGGGGCGCTCCGCCGCGAGCGCCTCCAGTTCGCTCACGAGCGCCGCATGCCGCCCGAGCAGGAGCTCGGCGTCAATCCGCTCCTCGAGCGCCGCGAGGCGAAGCTCCTCGAGCCGCTCGACGGATGCACGGGCGAACTGCTCGTAGGCGAGGTCGGCAAGCGGTGGCCCGCGCCAGAGCTCGAGCGCCTCGTTGAGCAGGGCGGCCACGGCCGCTGCGTCGTCGCGCGCGCGGGCGCGCCCGGCCTCCGCTGTCAGGCGCTCGAAGCGGGCGAGGTCGAAGTCCTCGTCGCGGACGCGGAGGACGTAGCCGGGCGGCCGGGTCTCGATCGCGGCGGCCGAGCCGAGCGCGCGCCTGAGCTCCGACACCTGACGCTGAACTTGCGTAACCGCGGTCACCGGCGGCCGTCCTGCGTAGAGGTCCTCCGCGAACTGCTCGACGGGCACGACTCGGTTCGCATGCAGGAGCAGGATCGCGAGCGTCGCACGCTGCCGCGGCCCGCCGAGCTGGATTGTGCCGTTCTCGCCGACGACCTCGAGCGGTCCCAGGATGCGGAACTCGAGCACCGCCGGCTGACGGTAGCCGATCGGTAGCGACCCGGTAGTGGGCGAGCGGACGATCGAGCGACCTAACCGAGGAGGTTTTCGATGAAGCGAAGCCACGTCCTCATCGCCACCGTCGCGGCGTTCACGGCCTTTCTGTCCGTCCCGCTGTCAGGTGTGGCAGCTGGGCCACCCGATGTCGTCTGCTCGCAGGTGACGAACAGCTTCGCGGGCACGGCGCGCGACCTGATCGTTCCGACCGGCGGCTACTGCGCTGTGACCGGCGCAACGATCACCCATGACCTGATTCAGCAGGATCACGCTGGGGCGGACGTCTCGGGGACGAGCGTCGGCCACGACGTGCGCTTCCAGAACGACTCCGGAGCGGACATCGTGAGCTCGACTGTCGGCCACGACATCGTCGCCGCCGGCGATGAGTCCGGCGCCGGTGTCTTCGATACGGCGGTCGGGCACGACATGCTCGCGATCGGGGAGGATTCTGGATTCGACATCGCCGGCGTGACGGTCGTCCACGACGTCAGGCTCCTCGGCCTTGCCGATGGAATGCACGCCGAGCGTCTCACCATCGGGCACGACTTCTTTGCGTCGAAGCCGCAGACGGTGCAGACTGGTCAGATTGGCCCGGACACGCCGGGCGGGCCCGTGAACGTCGGTCACGATTTTGCAATCGACGGTTCGCCGGATCTGCCCTTCGTCTTCGATGGCATCTGCTACGTCAACGTCGCTCACGACTTCAGCATCACGAACCGCTCGGTCACGCTCGGGTTCGGCATCGGCAACATCTGCGCCCGGGACGGCCTACAGGCGAACACGATCGGCCGCGACATGGTCATCACCGGCAATACGGCGCTCGTCGGATTCTTCGGCCCGTCGGCGCTCATCGTCGGTGACAACCACGTCGGACGCGACCTCGTATTCAGCAACAACACAGCGGTGTCGGGCGGGACCCTCGAAGTGTCGCGGAACGTCGTTGGTCGCGACGCGACCTGCGCAGGGAACAACCCGGCAGTCACCGTCAACGGACCGAACAGCGCCGGGGGCTCGAACACCTGCGGCTGACTCTCGAGTGCGAGGGACCCGGGCTCGTCCGGGTCCCTCGCGCTGTCGCTGCGAGAGGCCGGCGGTTTCGTTGTGCTGGCTTTCCGATCGCTCGTGGGTGGGAGAGGCGTAACCTGACGGCACGCGACGGTGGAGGCATTTGGCGGTGACCTGTTGTTGCCGGAAAGGCTGCGACGAGTTCTTCAACGACGGTGTCGCGCGGCGTGATGCTCGCCGCTACCGCCGGAAGGGACTCGACGGCAACGCGCGGCGGATCGTCGAGCTCGTTCAGGGCCGTGGGGTCGAGGGGAAGACGGTGCTGGAGGTCGGCGGCGGGATCGGGGCGATCCAACTCGAGCTGCTCCAGGCCGGCGTTGCGCGAACGGTGAACGTGGAGCTCTCGCCCGCGTACGACCCGTACGCGGCCGAACTGCTGCACACCAACGGACTCGACGCACGTGCCGACCGGCGTCTGCTCGATTTCGCTGAGCGGGCCGAGGAACTCGCGCCGGCGGACGTTGTCGTGCTGCACCGGGTGATCTGCTGTTATCCCGACTACGAAACGCTCGTCGGCGCCGCCGCCGACCACGCTCGTGACCAGCTGCTGCTGACCTTCCCGCGCGACGCCTGGTGGACACGGCTTGGCATCGGCACGGTGAACCGACTCCAGCGGCTCCGACGCAACGCCTTCCGTGTCTACCTGCACACGCCGGCGGCGATTCTGGAGGTCGCGAGCGTACGCGGCCTCGAGATCGTCACCCGTGAACGGGGCCGGCTCTGGGAGCTCGTCAGCTTCGAACGCCCACGGAGTCGCACGTAACCATCGGGCGCTCCACTACCGCAACGTGAGAGAGTTCGAGCCACCGATGCGGACGACGTCGAGCCGGGTGATGCTGTTCGTGTTGTTGATCGCCGTTCTGGCTGGTGTCGCGGCGAGCTCGGTGCAGGCGTCGAAGGGAGTCCGGTTCGGGATCCAGGACGACGCCTGGTTGCTGTACGGCCCGGGGACCGTCAACCAGCGGCTGGCGACGTTCAAGCGGCTCGGTGTCCCGCTCGTCCGCTTCACGCTCCACTGGAACGAGATCGCCCGACACCGGCCGGCGAATGCGACCTCGCCGACCGATCGCGCGTACGACTGGCGTCGGCCCGACAAGATCCTGCGCGGTCTTCGCCGCTACGGTCTGACGCCTGTCGTCACGCTGGTCGGAACGCCGCGCTGGGCGAACGGGGGTCGCTCGCCGAACTTCGCACCACCGCGGCCTCGTCGCTTCAGCGCCTTCGCGCGCGCGGCTGCCAAGCGCTACCCGTGGGTTCTGTACTGGCTGATCTGGAACGAGCCGAACAAGCCCCTCTGGTTGAAGCCGACGCGCGCCGCGATCTACGTCCAGCACCTGCTCAATCCGGGGTACGAGGCGATCCACGCGGTTCTGCCGCACGCCCAGGTCGGCGGCGGCGTGACGGCCCCTCGCGGCGGGCTGGGCGGCGTCGCGCCAGTCACCTGGCTGCGCGGCATGGCCGCTGCGCACGCGAAGCTCGACGCCTACGCGCACCACCCGTACCCGTTGCGGCCGAACGAGACGCCATCGAGTGGGGGTTGCAAGAACTGCCCTTCGATCACGATGGCGACGATCCCGAAGCTGCTCATCCTCGTCCGACGCTACTTCGGGCCGAAGCCGGTCTGGCTGACGGAGTACGGCTACCAGACGAATCCTCCGGACACGTTCCTCGGCGTGTCGCCGCGGAGGCAGTCGACGCTGCTCAGCCTGGCGGCAATGCGCGCGTGGAGGTTGCCGCGGGTCGCGATGCTGATCCAGTACCTCTACCGCGACGAGCCCCAGTTGACGCGCTTCCAGACCGGGCTCGTCTTCGTGGACGATCGGCTGAAACCGTCGCTGCAGGGATTCAAGCTGCCGTTCGCAGAGATGCGCCGAGTCGGGTTCCAGACCGTGGTCTGGGGTCAGATCCGCAACGGACGGCCCGGGAGGAAGACCTACCGGCTGGAGGTGCTCCGCAAGAACAGGTGGCAGGCGGTCGGGCACGATCGGCTGACGAACGATGCGGGCATCTTCATCCGGACGATCCGTCTCAAGCGCGGCGCACTGCTCCGGATCTGGGCGCCGCCCCGGGCTCGCTACAGCCTGCAGCTGCGCGTCCGCTGAGGCGGCAAACCGATTCGGCCGGGTTGCCGTATCCCCCAGAACCACACACGGAAGGGGAAACTATGCACCGCCTCACGATCCGTGCGGCGTTCCTCGCTGCTGTCGTCGTTTTCGTGGCGCTTGTCACGGCAGCGGCGACGCACGCAGTGCCGCCGAGTGACCGCTACACCGTGACGCCGCTCGTCTCCGACGTGCCCGGCGTCGCTCCGCTCACCGACCCGAATCTCGTCAACGCCTGGGGCCTTGCGCGCAGCGCGACGAGTCCTTGGTGGGTAGCCGACAACGAGACGATGAAGACGACCGTCTACAACGGATCGGGCGCCCTGGTCTCGGTGGGCGGCCTCGCCTTCCAGACCGTCCCGGGGAACCCGACCGGAGCTGTCTTCTCGGGGATCTCCGGCCAGTTCCAGGTCGGAACGACGGCCAGCCCGACAACCCTCGCCACGTCGAACTTCCTCTTCGACAGCGAGGACGGCACGATCAGCGCGTGGCGCGGTGGCTCGACCGGCGCGCTCGTCACGGTCGACCGCTCGCCGTTCGGGGCGATCTACAAAGGGTTGGCGATCTCCAACGGCCCATCTGGCCCGCGGCTGTACGCCACCGACTTCCACAATGCCCGGGTCGACGTCTTCAATGGAGGCTGGCAGCTCGTGACCGCGCCGGGCGCCTTCGTCGATCCGAAGCTGCCCGATGGCTACGCGCCGTTCGGCATCCAGACGATCGGCTCGCGCGTGTTCGTCACCTACGGGCGGCAGGGTGAGGGCGCAGACGAGGTCGACGCGCAGGGTGCCGGCATCGTCGACGCCTACGACCTGGACGGCGCGTTCCTCACGCGGGTCGCGTCGCATGGACTCCTCAACGCGCCGTGGGGTCTTGCCCAGGCACCGGCCGACTGGGGTGCCTTCGGCGGCGACCTGCTCGTCGGCAACTTCGGCGACGGGACGGTGACGGTGCTGAAGGAGAACGGCAACGGCACGTTCGCCTTGCAGGGCCGGCTCCGCAACGATCACGGCCAGGAGCTCTCGATCGACGGGCTCTGGGCACTCCAGTTCGGCAACGCCGGCGCGAACGGCACGCCGAGCACCCTCTACTTCACCGCCGGCCCGGACGACGAGAGTCACGGGCTGTTCGGCACGATCACCCTGCCGAACTAAAGCCAGACGCCGGGGCGGCGCAGGCCGCCCCGGCGCTCTCACTCGACAGGATCTGTTCTCAGCCGCGTAGATACGCCAGTACTGCGCCATGCGCGTCTCTGGGGCACCGTCATGCTCCGGAGCAACCCGGTCAACTTCGGGGCACGGTCATGCTCTGGAGGAACGTCGGCGCGATCCTCGACAAGGTCCGGGCGCGCATGCTCTCACACTGACGCACGACCGGCGCGCTCGCCGCGATCCTCGACAGTGTTTGGGCGCGCATGCTGAGGCGCTGACGCGCGGTCGGCGCGATCAGCTCCCGGGCTTCCGCACCTTGACCGCCTGCAACCGGTGCGGTGAGTCTGGCGGGATGCCGCGCGACCTCCCGAGTGGAACCGTGACGTTCATGTTCACGGACATCGAGGGTTCGACGCGGCTCCTGCACGAGCTCGGCGATGGGTACGCCGACGTGCTCGTCGCGCACCGCCAGATCGTGCGGGAGGTGATCGCTGCCCATCGGGGGGTCGAGGTCGACACGCAGGGCGACGCCTTCTTCGTCGCCTTTACGCGAGCGTCCGATGCCGTCACCGCAGCCGCGCACATCCAGCAGGCGCTGCGGCGCGGGCCGGTGTCGATCCGGATCGGGTTGCACACCGGGGAGCCGACCGTCGCCGACGAGGGGTACGTCGGCATCGACGTGCACCGTGCGCGCGCGGATCATGAGCGCAGCTCACGGGGGCCAAATCGTGCTCTCCGCGCAGACCCATTCGTTGCTGGACGGCAACCCGCGCGTTCGCGACCTCGGTGAGCATCGTCTGAAGGACATGGGCGCGCCAGAGCGGCTGTATCAGCTGGGTGACGACTCCTTCCCGCCCTTGCGAACGCTTGATGCCACCAACCTGCCGACCCGGGTGACCCCGCTGCTCGGACGAGAGCGGGAGCTCGAGGAGCTCGTCCAGCTGGTCGAAGACGCGCGGCTCGTCACAGTCACAGGTCCCGGCGGTATCGGGAAGACACGCCTCGCGTTGCAGGTCGCCGCCGAGCTCGTCGGGCGTTTCCACGACGGCGTGTTCTGGGTGCCTCTGGCGGGCCTCGGCGACCCGAGCCTCGTCGTCCCGGAGATCGCACAGGCTGTCGGCGCTCAGGGCGATCTCGCCGGCTTCGTGCGTGGGCGCGATCTACTCCTCCTTCTCGACAACTTCGAGCACGTGCTGAGCGCGGCGGCGGAAGTACACGACCTGCTCTCGCTCTCGGATCGTCTTCGCCTGCTGGTCACGAGCCGAGCGCCGTTGCGCCGGTCCGGCGAGCACCAGTACAGGCTCGAGCCCCTCGAGGCAGCCGGCGCGGCCGAGCTGTTCGTAGCCCGCGCCGAGCAGGCAGGCGGAGCCGATGCGCCGCCCGAGACCGTCGATGCCATCTGCGCCCGTCTCGACCGCCTGCCGCTCGCCATCGAGCTGGCTGCAGCACGCACGGGACTGCTGAGCGGCGACGGCCTGCTGCGGCGCCTCGATCGCACGCTGCCGTTGCTGACGACGGGGGCGCGCGACGCGCCCGAGCGGCAGCGCACGCTCCGGGCGACGATCGAATGGAGCCACGATCTCCTCGATGCGCACATACAAGAGGTGTTCGCGCGCTGCGGCGTCTTCGCAGGATCCTTCTCGCTGGACGCAGCCGAGCGCGTCTGCGACGCATCGCTCGACGCAATCGAGCTGCTGGTCGACGCGAGTCTCGTCAAAGCGGTCGGGGACGAGCGCCTGTTGTTGCTGGACACGATTCGTGAGTTCGCACGCGAACGCCTGCTCGTGCAGGAAGTCGGTGAAGTCGTCGCCCGACGGCACGCCGACTACTTCGCGGCTGCGGCCGAGGAGGCATACCGACAACGCTTCGAGGCCGAGACCGAATGGGCGACCGCGCTCGAGAACGACCACGACAACCATCGCGTCGCGCTCGACTGGCGCGCAGCGAACGATCCCGCGGGCGCGCTCGAGCTCGCCGGCGCGCTGGGGTGGTTCTGGATCTCCCACTCGCATCTCGGCGAGGGCCGACGCCGGCTCGCTGCCGCCCTGGACGCCGCACCGGGCGAGAGGGGTGCCGTCGCGCGTGCGCTCGTCGCCGCAGGCGGCCTTGCCGGGAGACAAGCCGACGGAGACGAGGCGCGGCGACAACTCGAGGCCGGGATCGCGATGTGGCGGACCCTCGGCGACGAAGCGGAGCTGGCGGCGGCTCTGGACGACCTGGGGTGGATGCTCTTCTTCAACGATCGCAACCCGGATGCACTGCGCGCATTCGATGAGAGTCTCGAGCGCCGACGGGCATCGGGGGACGAGGCCGGGCAGACGCGTTCGCTCACCGGTGTCTGCCAGGTGCTCGTCGCTCAGGGCGAGGTCGAGCGAACCGAGCAGCTTTCGAACGAACTGCTCACGCTTGCGCGTCGCCATCGCGACCCACGCTCCGAGCACTTCGCGCTGCACTTCCTGGCGGACTGCTCGCTCATCCGAGGCGACTACGATCGCGCGGAAGCTCGCTACCGAGAGAGCCTCGCGTCAGTTCTCCTCCTCGGCGACGTGCTGGAGACGAGCTTCGAGGTTCAAGGGTTGGCGATGTCGGCGGCGGGCCGTGGAGATGCGGTTCGCGCGCTGACGCTCGCGGCGGCAGTCGAAGCACTCTGGGAGGAACGCGCGATCACGATCTCGGTGCCGTTCTGGGACGACCTGCTGAGCACGCACATCGGCGGTGCCCGCGACACGCTCGGGTACGAGGCCGACTCGTGCTGGGCCGAGGGCCGGCAGCTCGGCTTCGACGGCGCCGTCACGCTCGCACTCGGTGAGTCGGAGCCCGCCTCCTAGGCTCGACGGCGTCGGTCAGCGCCTGCGGAGCGCGCGGCGCAGCACCGTTTCGTACTCGTTGAGGCCCTCTCGGTAGAGACGCGCCTCCGGCCCGGCGGCGATGCCGACCCGCTCGGGGATCACGCCCCACACCGGCACGTTCTCGCTCTTCCACCAGGCGATCGCCTCGTCGAGATCGTTCGTGCCCAGCCGTGCGGCAGCGATCAGGATTCCGCGAGGTGTCCCGGAGGGGATCATCCCGAGGGTGACGGCCACGCGCGGGTACTCGACGCCGCCGGCGCGCGTCGGGATGATGACGGCGTCGGCCGAGTTGATCGCCGATTGCACGAGGCGCTCGTCGCCGGGCGGCGTGTCGACGAACGCGGTGCCTTCGTGGCGGCCCATCGCGCGGATCAGCATGCGTTCCGACGGCGCTTCGACCACTTCGACGCCTTCGATCGGGCGCTCCTCCAGCCACTCGGCCGACGACGCCTGCCGGTCGGCGTCGATGACCAGCACGGGGTCATGTCCCTTGGCGACGGCGACCGCCGCCAGGTACACCGCGGTCGTCGTTTTCCCGACGCCGCCCTTGAGATTCGTGATCACGACATTCATCGAGACGGGCAGTCTAGTGGCCGCCCTCCGCGGGTCGGGCGACACCGGCTGACGTCGACCCAAGCCTGACCCACCGCGCGCCGCCTGATCGACTCGCAGGAGGACGCACCGCCGCATCGGGCGCGTCCTCCTGCGGAGGCGCCTGCTATTTCGTCTGCGACTTCGCAGCCACGCACTTCCCGAGTGCGTCCTTGCCCGTGCCGTACTTTGCGGCGTAACCGGCCGCATCGGCCTTGGCCGCAGCCTTGCACTGCTTCGGCGCGGTCGCCGCTGCGGCAGCATGGGCGTTGGCGGACGCTGTCGCCTTGGCCGAGACGCATTTCCCGAAGGCGTTCTTGTCCTTGGCGTTCTTGCCGTACTTCGACGCAAAAGCAGCCGGGTCAGCGGCGCGCTCGGTATCGCATGCCTTCGAGGCGTTCGCGACGTCGGCCTGCGCGTTCTTGGCGTTCTTCGAGACGCACTTGCCGAAGGCGTTCGACTTGTTCGCGTTCGTGCCGTAGGTGCTCTTGAAGTTGACGCCGAGCGTGACCTGCTCCTGTTTACAGATCTGGTTCGCCACCGTGCTGGGGGCCGGTGCAGCACCGTCGGCGGCTACGGCTGCGACTGGCAGCAGCAGCGAGCACATGGCGATGACACCGACGATTGTCTTCTTGCTCATGGGTTTCCTTTCGAGGGTGGAAGTCGTCATCTGGTGGATCCCCCATCGGCCCGAAGCCTGCGGTGTGCACGCAGAAAGTTGCTTGAAATGCGCGTAATTCACTCGAACGAGTGACGCCTCGCCGGGCGTGGGGCAGGGCTACGATCGCGCTGTGACGGACCGTCGCACGCTGCTGATCTGGTTCGTGGCCGTCGCGGTCGCGGTTGCCTTCGCCGACTCGTCGATCGTCGTCCTCGCGCTGCCCGAGCTGTACGGACGGTTCGACACGACGATCGAGGGAGTCTCGTGGGTCGTGACCTCGTACAACGCCTCGGTCGCGCTCGTCGCACTCGCGCTCGTGTTCGTCGTCCACCGGTGGCCGGCGGCGCGCGTGCTGACGGGCGGCCTCGTGATCTTCATCGTCGCCTCGCTCGTGTGCGCGTCGTCGGGAAGCCTGGAGCTCCTGATCGCGGCTCGCTGCTTGCAAGGGGCGGGAGCTGCGCTGCTCCTCGCCGGCGCGCTGCCGATCCTGGTCGCGTTGACGGGCTCGGCCGCCCGCGGCGGCGCGATCTGGACCCTTGCCGGCACGTTCGGCGCGGCGCTCGGGCCTGCGCTCGGCGGACTCGTCACGCAGGTGTTCGACTGGCGCGCGATCTTCGCCGTGCAGGCGCCGCTCGCCGCGCTCGCACTCGTCGCGGCCGCGCGAGCGCCTGCGTCGTCGCTGCTCGAGGAGGGTTGGCGGCCGTCGCTCGCCCGCACGATTCCCGCGAACATCTGTCTCGGCCTGCTCTTCGGGGCGCTCGTCGGCGTGCTCTTCCTCTCCGTGCTGCTCGTGATCACGGTCTGGGGTTACTCGCCGATCGCCGGCGCCGCGATCATCAGCGTCCTGCCGGCAGCGACGCTGGTGGCGAGGCGACTCGCGGCGCGGCTCGACTCGTTCGTCTCGGTGTGCGCGGGGGCCGGCCTGCTCGCGCTCGGCCTCCTGGCGCTCGCGTTCCTGCCGTCGGCAAGCGTCACGCGTGCGGCGGCGGCGCTCGTCCTCTGCGGCGTCGGCCTTGGACTTGCGATTCCCGTGCTCTCCGCCGCTGCCCTCGACGCCGGCGCCGGACTGACCCGAAGCGGCACGTTGACGATCGGGGTGCGGCACCTCGGGCTCGTGCTCGCGCTGGTGGTGATCGCGCCGATCCTCGCGACGCAGTTGCCGGCTGCCGGCCATGAGGTCACCCTGCGCGCAACTGCCGTGCTGCTCGACGCGCCGATCGGGCTGCGAACGAAGGTGCCCGTCGCACTCGGCGTCGCGGCCGAGCTCGAGCAGGCGCGGGCGGGGGAGATCCCGGACCTGTCGAAGCCGTTCGACGATCACGGCGCCCGTCAGGACAGCGACGTTGCGGCAGTCCGCGACGACGTGATCGCAACCATCGAGGGCACGATCACCCGCAGCTTCCGGACGGCGTTCCTCTTCTCGGCCGCACTCGCGGCATGCGCGCTGCTGCTTGCGGTCGTGCTGCGCAAGCGGGTGCTGCCGTGAGCGGCCGGAAGATCACCGCAGCGGTCGGGGTCGTGATCGTGCTGCTCGCGGCGGGCGTGGCGTTGGTCGTGAGCGAGGTCGTGCAGGGACCGCAGCGAACGGTTGCGATCGCAGACCCGTGTGCCCAGCGGGCGGCGTTCCCGGGAAGCGGCATCGATGCGACGATCCAGCGCGTCGTGCTCGACGGTCTCGACGGGGCAGCCTGCCGGCTCGGCACCTCCCGTGAGCGGCTCGTGCTCTCGCTGGCGGGCGACTCGAGCCAGCGCGTGCCCGGCGGCCGGGCGGCGACAGACGCGGCGGTGCGGGCGGGACTCCTGCGTGCGCTCGACGAGGCGGCGAGTCGCGGAGACGTGCCCGCCCTTCTGACCCCGCTCCTGCGCCGCGTCGTCCAGACGGTACCGCTCGACAAGCTGATTCGCGGGGCGGTCGGCCTGCAGGGCCTGTTCGGCTGACCGCGCTGGTCGCATGCACTCCCACTTCATCCTCTCTGTCTGACGCGGAGCCGATCGGCTCCCTGGAAGGTTGAGGTCGTGAGCGCTCCCGGAGGGAACCCCGGCCGTCTCGCCGCACTGATTGCGCTGCTGGCTGCGGCCTTCGTCGCTGTGGCGTTGGGGATTCTGCTGATGCGGCACGCGGTAACGCTGCTGTTCGTGGTTGCCGCCGTCGCGGTCGCGGCGGCTGCTGCCTGGCTCGCGCTGACCCGGCGTGGCGCGGTCCGTGTCGTCGCCGAAGTCGTGGTCATTGCCGCCCTCATCGGCGGAGCGGTCATGATGATCGCGCGTGGCGCGGTCGATGAGCTGGTCGTGTTCGTGATCGCCGGCGGCGTCTTCGGATGGGCAGCAAGGAAGGCCCTCCGAGCCGCCGCGCAGCCGTCCTCGCCGGCGCAACCCAGCACACGGCGGCCGGCCGCGGGCACGGCGGTGCTGTTGCTGAATCCGAAATCGGGCGGCGGCAAGGTCGGGCGCTTCGACCTCGTGGAGGAGGCCAAGCGGCGCGGCATCGAGCCGGTTGTGCTCGGCCCGGACGACGACCTCCGGACGCTCGCGGAGGAAGCGGCCGCCTCGGCCGACGTGATCGGGATGGCCGGCGGCGACGGCTCCCAGGCTCTCGTTGCGCAAGTGGCGATGGAACGCGGCCTCGACTACGTCTGTATCCCGGCCGGCACACGCAACCACCTCGCACTCGACCTCGGGCTCGACCGGGACGACGTCGTCGGCGCGCTCGACGCGTTCGCATCGGACGACGCGCGCCGAGTCGATCTCGCGTTCGTGAACGACCGCATCTTCGTGAACAACGTCTCGCTCGGTGTCTACGCCGAGATCGTTCAGTCCGACGCGTACCGCGACGACAAGCTGAAGACGGTGGAGAAAATGCTGCCCGAGCTGCTCGGGCCTCGCGCGACGCCATTCGATCTTCGCTTTCGTCGGGGCAGACGGCACCGAGCAGCGTTCGGCGCAGCTGCTTCTCGTCTCGAACAACCCGTATGTCCTCGATCGCCTCGCCGGCGCCGGCTCGCGACCGCGCCTTGACTCCGGCCGGCTCGGCGTCGTAGCGATCCAGATCGCCGGCGCGCTGCAGGCTGCCGAGCTCGTCGCGCTCGATGCCCTCGGTCAGATCCGGAAGTTCGACGGGTGGAGCGAGTGGACCGCGGAGCAGTTCGAGGTCGACTCAGGCTCCGGTGTGGCTGTGGGGATCGACGGAGAGGCGGTCATCCTCGAGCCGCCGCTGCGGTTCACGATGGCACCGTCGGCGCTGCGCGTCCGTCTGCCGCCGACGGCTCTCGGGCTCTCGCCCGCGGCGCTCGGGCCGGGGCTGAACAGATCGGCGGTCCGGGAGCTGTGGCGACGCGGCGACGCGGAGTTGACGCGGGTGGGGAAGCCGACACCGGCTTCCCCCACCCACACCTCACATCCCTCAGCGCTCGAGCGCGGGTTGCTGCTCGACCGCCGGCTCGGGCTCGGGCTCGCGGTCGTGCGGCGCCTCGATGGTGAGGTTCGGCAGCACCCGGTCGAGCCAGCGCGGGATGTACCAGGACTTCTCGCCCATCAGCGTCAGGAACGCGGGCAGCAGCGTCATCCGGACGACGAGCGCGTCGGTCAGGATCGCGAACGCGAGCAGCAGCCCGAACTCCTTCGAGATGCGATCCGGCGTCAGGATGAACGCCGCGAAGACGGTGCCCATGATCAGCGCCGCCGCGACGATCACGCGTCCGATCGCCGCGATCCCGTGCTCGACCGCCGGCCGTGTCGCCAGGCCGTGGACGTGCTCCTCACGGATCCGGCTCATCAGGAAGACCATGTAGTCCATCGAGAGCCCGAACAGGATCGCGAACGCGATCGGAGGCACGAACGTCTCGATCGGCCCCGTGCGGTCGAGGCCCGTCAGCCCGAGGAGGTGCCCCTCCTGCACCACGAGCGTCAGCACGCCGAAGCCGATGAACGCCGACAGGATCGTCGTGACCGCCGCCGTCAGCGAGATCACGATCGACCTGAACGCCATCGCAAGCAGCAGGAACGTGACGCCGATGATGTAGAGCAGGAAGAGCGGCAGCCGTTGCAGGATCCGGTCGGCGATGTCCTTGAACGCCGCTGTCACGCCCGAGACGTAGGCGAGCGCATCGCCGCCCTCGGTGGCCTTGGGCACGACGTCGTGCCGGATGCGGTCGACGAGCTTGTCGGTTGCCGCGTCCTGAGGCGCCGAGGTCGGGGTGACGAAGACGATCGCGACCGTCTTCTCCTTGTTGAACTGCGGCTTGCGGACCGACGCCACGCCCTTCAACCCCTGCACGCCGTCATAGATCTTCTGCGGCGCCTGCTTGTCGGAGTTGACGTCGACCACGATCGGAATCGGTCCGTTGAAGCCGGGGCCGAAACCCTCGGCGAGCAGGTCGTAGGCGCGGCGCGCCGTCTGATTCGTGGGCTGCGTCCCCTGATCGGACGCGCCGAGGCGGACGAGCCCGGACGTCGTCGCGAGGATCAATCCGGCCAGCAGCGTCACGATGAACACGGGCCGCGCGTGAGCGGTGACGAACCGGCCCCAGCGGGCGATCGGCGTCTTCTCGCGCCCCGCCTCGGTGTCGTCGATCGGCCGCAAGAACGGCACCTTCCACCGGTCGACCTTGTGGCCGAGCAGCCGCAGCACGGAGAGCAGCAGCGAGTTCGCGATCAGCACGCTCGTCAGCACGCCGAGCGCCGAGCCGATTCCGAGCTTGGTCACGAAGTCGAGGCCGAAGAAGGCGAGGCCGGTGACCGAGATCGCGACCGTCAGGCCCGCGAAGAGCACCGCGCGACCCGCTGAGGCGCCGGCCTCGGCGGCCGCATCGGCGGAAGACAGCCCTGCGTGCAGGAGCTGCCTGAAGCGGGTGACGATGAACAGCGAGTAGTCGATCCCGACACCGAGGCCGATCATCGACACGAGCAGCGGCGTGATCGTGTTGATGTCGGTCAGCCCGGCGAGGATGAAGAGCAGGATGAACGCGGTCGCGAGCGCCGTCAGCGCGAGGAAGATCGGGATCATCGTCGCCACGAACGTCCGGAAGACGACGAGCAGGACGATCAGCGCCGCGAGCAAGCCGAGCAACTCCTGCGGCCCTTGCTTGATCGGCGGGAACTCGGCGTCGCCGTTGTACTCGACTGTCACGCCGGCCGGCTCGACCGCGCTGCGGACGGCGTCCTCGACGGCGACGACCTGGTCGCGATCCTTGGCGAAGATCGCCTTGTTGAACTGCGCCTCGGCGTACGCGATGCGCCGGTTCTTCGAGAATGTGTCGGCGCTGAACGGGTCGCCGACACTCTCGATGCCAACGTGATCCTTGGTCGCCTTGAACTCGGAGGTCTTGAGCTTCGCGACAGCGGCGTTGATCGCCTGCTTGCGCTCGGGCGTGTCGAGCGTCTCCCCCTTCGGCGCGGCGAAGACGAGGTTGAGCACGCCGCCCTGCTCCGACGCGAACTCCGCCTTGATCAGGTCGGTCGCCTTCTGCGACTCAGAGCCGGGGATGGTGAACTCGTCCTTGAGGCTGCCGCCGATCGTCGCGACGGTGACGATGAGCAGGACGATGAGGCCGATCCAGCCGAAGACGATGCGCCACGGATGCGTTGCGCAGAACCGCGTCCAGCGCGCGAGGCCACCCGTCGACAGGCGCTCGTGTGCCAAGCGCCGCTCCGGATCGATCATGTCTGTATCGGGTCCTGTCTGATGCTCGGTCACGTCTCGTCTCCCCGTTCCGTTAGCCCTTTCTCATATCAGACGGGCCGAGGGGTCAGGAATCATCGGACGTGTCCCGGACGGAGCCGAGAGATGGTGCGATGTGGCTCAGCGGAGCGCTACTGCCGGTCTGAACGCCGCTCGGCCAGCCGCAACGCGAGCTTGGGGCATTCGGCCACCGCGCGCCGTGCGTGCTCGTCGAGCGCGGCGGGACAGCGACGAGGATCGAGGATCGGGAAACCCCAATCGTCGAGGCGAATTCGCTCCGGGAACAGCTCGGCGCAGAGCCCATGCCCGTCGCAGGCGATCGGGTCGAGTCGCAGGATCTTGCTCACGCCACCGCTCCAGCGGGCAAGATGCCGCAGTCACGGTGGCGGCAGCGTCCGTGCTGCAGGTGCGTTGCGGTTTCTGCGGTGAACGTTGCGAGCGAGCTCGCGATGAAACCTGCAGCTCCGTCGGGGTGTCGACAGGCGCCGCGGCCCCTGACCTCTTCCGTCCAACGCATGAGTTGGGCACGGTCGGCGCCACGGCCGTGGGCGAGCTGCTCGAGGCCGCCGGCGAGCGCGGCGAGACCATGGACGCACGGGCCGCACTGTCCGGCGCTCTGAGCGGCGAGGTAACGCGCCACGCGCGCGGTCTCGGCGAGTGCGCAGGTGGTCTCGGGCAGCGCGACGACTATGCCCGCCCCGAGACCTGACGCGGCCGTCAACGGCAAGCTCGGATCGCGTGTCCAGGCACCGAAATAACCGCCGACGAGATAGGCGTCGATCGTCTCCGCTGCGCCGTGCGCCTGAGTCACGAGGTCGCCGAGTGTCGAGCCGAGCTCGATCTCGTACACTCCGGGTCGCGCAACGTGCGCCGGAGACGCTCACAAGTGCCGTTCCCGGCTCGGCCGGCGTCCCGAGGGCGCGGAACCATGATGGCCCGTAGCGCGCGATCAGTGCGAGTTGCGCGAGAGTCTCGACGTTCTGAACGAGCGGTGGGTGCGCCACGCAGGCCGCGCTCGAACGGATACGGCGGTTTGAGCGTGGGCTTCGCCGGCCTGCCGGCGAGCGAGGCGAGCAGCGCGGTCTCCTCCCCGACGATGAAGCTGACCGGGTACGGACGCGACCCGCCACCGCATGCGGTCCCTCCGTTCGGCAAGAGCAGCCGCGATCGACGAACGTTCTCGTCGGGCATCTCGCGCGACGGCGATCACGATCTCGCGCGCGCCGACGGCGGCCGCGGCGGCGAGGGCTCCGTCGAGGACGAGGTGCGGGGCGAGCCGAAGGAGCACCTTGTCCTTGCCGCTTGCCGGCTCACCTTCCGCCCCGTTGACGACGACGACGGGCCGTCGGCGCTGCTGCGCCACCGCACGGAGCTTCGCGGCGGTCGGGAAAGCCGCCGCCGCCCCGTCCGCGCAGCCCGCTCGCGTCTACGAGCTCGATCGAGATCGACCGATCCCGGGAGCGGCCCGTACCGCGCATGGTGCTCCTGCAGGCGGGTCGGGCGACCGTCGGCGCGCAGTCCCGAGAGAAGCCGCCTCGTGCCGGCCGGTGGCTCGGTCAGCGCGCACTGCGGATCGCCGTCGAGGTCATCGCGCCCCCGCCGGTGCGCCGCCGACCGTGCCGGAGACCGTCCCGCGCCTGCGCGTCGATCGAGAGGCGGAAGTCGAGTCGCAACCGGTGATCCGCACCGGCCGAGACAAGCGCGATCACCTTCCGCCCCGCAAGTGTCGTGACGCTGCCCGTGTAGACGGTGCGCGTGCCGCGCGGAACGTACGACACGCCGCTCGCGGTCATCGTCACACCGCCGCCGAGTGGCTCGCCGCGCAGGTCGATTCGCGCAGACGCCGGCCGGGCCGCCGGTGAGCGTGCCCGCGATCACGACGTGCACGAGACCGCTCGCATCGCTCGACTCCGAGATACGGCCCTTGATGGTCGACGCGAAACGCGTCGTCGGCAGCGACACCGCCGGCGCGGTACGCACCGCGGCAAGCACCGTCTGCGAGCGCCGGGCGAGCAGCGTCGCCGGCGTGCCCGCGCGCTTCGCCCAGCCGTGCCGCGCCGGCCCAGCCTCGAACCAGATGCCGATCGCCAGCGGGACGACCAGCGCCGCTGTCGCCCCCGCCGCGCGCAAGGGTGCCGCGCCGTCGGTCACGAACCAGGCGCGCGCCAGCACGGAGCCGACGACGACCGCCACTGCGACGAGTCCGGCCACCAGCATGAAGCCGGCGCGGGCGTCACTGCCGGTGCCGAGCGCATGGACGAGCGCGACCGGCCAGCAGGCGTACGCCAGCCAGTGAACGCGTCGCCAGAGGCGATGGCCGATACGCGCGCGCAGCAGGCTCGTGAGGACGAGCGCGAGCAGGAGGTCGAAAGCGACCGCCCCGAGGCCGAGCCAGACCGGGCGATAGCGGGACGCGAACGGGATGAACGCATCTCGAATCCGCACCGGCGCGTAGCCGTCGGCGACGGTCGTCAGCACGTGGACGGCGACGAGCGCGACTGAAAGCAGCGTCAGGTGCTTGTGCAGCCCGCCTAGGGCAAACCGCGGCCAGCGCGGGCTGCGCCAGCGCGCCGTCGTCAGAACGCCGAGCGCGACCGACGCGGTCAGCAGGAGCAATGCGACGATGCCGGTGCCGCGGGTCAGGTACCAGTACGCCTTCGGATCGAGCAGACCGGTCGCGATCACGCGGCATCCCGCTGGTCGTCGGGCCAGCCGGCGGTGCGCACTGTCGCGCCGTCGACGCGCTCGAGGCGGGCGGGGAGACCACGCTCCTCGAGCCAGGCCGGTGCCGCCGCGCCGAGGACGATCGCGGCCGTGGCGGCGACGTTTGCGTCGACGCAGCTGGTCGCAGCCACGCTGACGCATTGCCACGGCGTCGGCGCGGGCTCGCCGGTCGGCGGGTCGAGGATGTGGTGCGCTTCACCGCGGTCGGTGCGCCAGCGCCGAACGGTCGTGCTCGACGTCGCGAGGCCGCCCTCGGCGATTGCGACGATCAGGGCCAGGCGCCGTCGAGGGGCGTCGTCGTGGTCCGCCGCGATGCGGATCGGCCATCCTGTCGAGCGGCGGCGTTCCTGCAACCGCGATGTCGCCGCCGAGTGAAACGAGCACGCCCGCGTTCGTGAGGCGTGCGATCAGCACGGCCATCCGGTCGGCGCACCAGGCCTTGGCCGTCGCTCCGAGATCGAGCTCGACACCGAGCGGCACCCGCAGCGTGCGCTGCTCGATGTCGAGCTGCACGTCGTGTCGCGGAGAGTCGCGCCGGGGTCGGGTCGTGAAGGCCCACGTGTCTCGCTCACGTACGAGTGTGAACGTACGGTCGTATCCCGCGGCGCGCAGCTCCGATCCCAGTGTCGGATCGACGCGTCCCTGGCTCGCGTCATACGCACGCAGCCCGACGGCGACCAGCTCTGCGAGGAGCGGGGAGATCTCGACCGTCCGGCCCGCGCATGCATTGGCGCGCGAGAGCTCGGAGTCGGGGCGAAAGCGGCTGCACGCCGCATCGAGGCGGCCCAGTGCGATCTCGAGCATCGCGTGCGCCCGCGGCAGCGCCGCGTCATCGGTGACCGCGACGAGCGCCGACGTGCCGAGCGCCGCGAAGGAGGACGAGCGCATGGGTTATGAGCCGCCGGAGGACACAACCGGCGGTGCGTACGACGGTGTCGGAGCCGTTGCCTGCGGCGTCGGGGCGACGGGCGACGCGTCGGCCTGCACCGAGACGAGTGGGGCGGCGGGCGCGACGGTCAACGGGCGCACCTGGCTTGCACTGCGCTTCGCCGGGCTGCCGACGATCGTCTTCTTCGCATGCGTGGCGTTCGCGGCGAGCGCGGCGAACACCGCGCTCAGCCCGACGGCGACGGCCACCGCTCCGCTTGTGAAGCGACGAAGTCGCACGTGAGCGGCGTTGCGCGCCCGGATCGCCTCGTACGTGCGCGATTGCTCCACTGGTGTCCATCGCCGCTCACGGTCGCAGCGCAAGATGAGACCTTGATGAACGGACGCTAGGAGGAACCTAAGTTCGCAGCGGGCAGCTCCAGCCACACGTCCGCGCCGTGGGTCGAGGTTCGCGGCGACCGCCTTGCCGCCGTGCGCCTCGGCGATCAGGCCGACGATCGAGAGGCCGAGCCCCGCCCCGCCGCGGCCGCGCGCCTCGTCGGCACGGCTGAAGCGGTCGAATGCGCGATCGAGAAACGAGGGCGGAAAGCCCGGCCCGGCATCCGCCACGTGCAGCTCGACGATGCCGTTTCGTCTCGTCGCGAACAGGCGAACGTCACCCTCCCCGTAGGCGAGCGCGTTCTCGACGAGGTTCGAAAGAGCCTGATCGAGACGATCGCCGTCTGCCGCGACGACAGCGTCTGTCTCGGAGGTCGAGACGGTGCGGCCGAGCGACGCCGCACGGGGGCGAAAGCGCGATGCGATTCCTGTGAGGAGCGTCTTGGCGTCCACCTCGCGGCGGCGGATCGGGAGCGACCCCTGCTCGGCTCTTGCGATCAGCAGCAGGTCGTCGGCGAGTCGCGAGAGTCGAACCGTCTCGTCGAACGCGGAGCGAAGCGCCGCCTCGAGCTCGTGCTGCGCGCGGGGACGCCGCAGAGCGAGCTCGAGCTCGGTGCGCAAGAGCGCCAGCGGCGTCCGTAGCTCATGGCTCGCGTCCGCCACGAACCGACGCTCGTGCTCGAACGACGCGCGGAGTCGTGTGAGCATGTCGTTGAGTGTCGTCGCGAGACGCGAGATCTCGTCGCCGCCGCGAGGTACCGGCAGCAGCGTCGGCGACGTCGCCGTGATCGCAGCCGCACGGCGTCGCATCAGCTCGACGGGACGCAACGCCGCGGCGGCGAGGCCGTAGCCGGCGAGCGACGCGACCAGCAATGCGAGCGGGCTGGCGATCAGGAGCTCCCTGAGGAGGCGGTCGAGAGTATCGTCGCGCGCCGAGAGCGATCGGGCGAGAACGACCGCGCTCTTGCCCGCCGGGCGCCGGCACGGCGATCAACCGCCACTCGCCCTCGTAATGCGGAATCGTGACCGTCCGGCGAAGAGTCGCGCCGTCGACCGCCAGCGCCGCGTCGCGCCGGTCGAGCAACGGAACGAGTGCAGCCGGGGTAGCGCGGGTCGGTGAACCTCGCCGATCGACGATCTGCGCAAGCGTCGACCCGGCGCTGGCGTCGGTGTCGACGATGCCGCCCTCCTTCGGCTTGTGCGTCACCGCTTCGTGCGCCTGTGCACGCAGGCTCTGGTCGACGGAAGAGAGGAGGGCGTCACCGACACGCACGTAGACGAGCACGCTCAGCGCAGCGAGGACTCCGGCCATCGCAAGCGCGAAGGCAAGCGTCAGCCTGAGGCGAATCGGCAGTCGCGTCACGAGGTCGCCTGCAGCCGGTAACCGACGCCGCGCACCGTCTCGAGCGAATCGGCGCCGAACGGGCGATCGATCTTCTCACGCAGGTAGCGGACATAGACGTCGATGACGTTGGATCGTTTCTCGAATGCCATGTCCCAGGCGCCGTCGAGCAACTGGTCGCGCGTCAGAACCGACCCTGGATGACGCATGAACAGCTCGAGCAGCGCGAACTCCTTCGCCGACAGCCCGAGTTCGACTTCCCCGCGCCACGCCCGGTGGGCCGCCGGATCGAGGCGCAAGTCGCCGACTGCGAGCACGGAGGGCCGCTCGCGCGGCGCGCGGCGCGCGAGCGCTCGCAGCCGCGCGAGCAGCTCGTCGAAGGAAAACGGCTTCATCAGGTAGTCGTCCGCCCCTGCGTCGAGCCCTGCGACGCGATCCTCGACTGCATCGCGCGCCGTCAGCATCAGGACGGGGCTCCAGATGCCGTCGCTGCGTAACCGGCGGCAGACGGCGTACCCGTCGAGCCCCGGCAGCATCACGTCGAGAACGATCGTGTCGTACTGCACCGCGCGGGCCATCCGGAGCGCTTGCTCGCCGTCGCCCGCGAGATCGGCCGCATGTCCCTCCTCGTCGAGTCCGCGCACGAGCAGCCGTCCGAGTTTCGCTTCGTCTTCGACAACGAGGATGCGCATTGGATCATTGTGCGCGGCGCGAGGCGGGCAGCGGCAGCTCAGCCTTCGAACCGCATCGCGTGCACCCACGGCTCGATCCACGGCAGCGTCGCGACGGCGACGATCGCCCCCGCGACGATCGCCGCGGCGAGGAGCAGCGTGCGCACGCGCGCACCGCCAACCGGCCGCCCCCGGAAGTCGCTCGTCGCGAGGACCGGCATCTGGCGAATGTGCCCGAGCACGTGCAACGACATCGCGCCGACCCAGACCACGAAGCTCGCCTTGTGCAGCGGCAGCAGGAGGGCCGTGCCGGGCCCGAGGGCGCCAAGTGCGACGCCCGTGGCGAAGAGCCCGGCCGTGGACAGCACGACGATCGGGCCGAGCAGGCGGAGCACGATCTGCGGCGCACCGGCGGCCACGTACTCGTGGTGGTGCGAGTAGTAGCGGAGGAACCGATAGCCGGTGCTCGCGAGCTTCAAGAGCACGATCGGGACGAGCAGCATCCCGACGAAGATGTGCCACGGGAGAAACGTCTGCAACGAGAGCAGCGTCGCCCCTTCGACGGCAAGGAGGACGAGGAGGATCGCCCCGGTGGCCGCGGTCAAGCGGCTGTTCCCGGTGGCGCCGCCGAGCCTCGACCAGACGCGCGCCCGCGAAGGCGTCGCGTGCCGTGCGCGCTGTTGCGGGGGGACGATGCTCGACCATGGGCGGGATTACAGCGAGCGGAGATGAGGCGACGATGAGACCGCGACGGGTCTGCCGTGCCGGATGTTCGGTTGACGCGCTCGTTGCGGCCTGACAGCCTCACGAACGAGCCGCGCGGGCCGAGCGGGGTGCGGCCCATGCCCTGGGGTTGCACCGGCGCTCGAGTGCGTCGGTTCAGGTGCTATTCAGAAACTCATCAGGAATGATCTGGTTGGTTATGCGCGCCATGGACATCGCAAAGTTCTCCATCGGATTCGATCAGCGCGACCGCAGGCGTCTCCACGAGCTCTGGGACTCGGCACTGAACACGGAGCAATGGTCTGACGGCCCGCTCACAGTCCAGTTCGAGCAAGCCTGGTCCGAGTGGAACGGATTGCCGTCCGTCGCCACCTCGAGCTGGACCGGCGCCGCGCTCGCGGCGCTGGAGTTCTTCTCGGTCCGGGGGCACACGGTGCTCTGCCCGTCGAACACGTTCATAGCGACGCCGCGAGCGATCGTGGCCGCAGGTGCGCAGGTCGAGTTCGTGGACTGCAACCGCGACGATCTCTGCATGTCGTTCGAGGACTTCGAGCGCAAGGCGAGCGCGCACCGGCCGAAAGCCGTCTTCCTCGTGCACATCGGAGGCCACATCGCGTTCGACGTGGAACGGATCGCCGAGTACTGCCGCAGTGAGGGGATCCTGTTGGTGGAGGATTGCGCGCACGCGCACGGTGCCTCGTGGAACGGCCGGCGGGCAGGCACCTGGGGCGATGCGGGCGTGTGGTCATTTGCCCCGACCAAGACGATCTCGACCGGCGAAGGGGGCATGGTCGTCTCACGCCACCCCGAGTTGATCGAGTTCGCGCGCAGGTTCCGGAGCTACGGCAAGCCGTCCTATGACCAATTGGGCTTGAACTACCGCCTCAGCGAGTTCACAGCCGCGCTGGGCATCGTCGGCGTCGAGCGCCTCGACGAGATCACCGAATGGAAGGACACCGTGGCGCGCGACAAGCTCGACGAGCAGTTCCCGAACCGGGTTCGGCTGCCCGAGGGAATGGTCTCCGGGCACTACAAGTACGTGGTCTTCGACCCGGTCGAGCGCTCGACCGGGAAGGTCTACGACGAGCCCTGCCATCGGTTGTTCGGCCATCAGGTCGACCTGCCGAACACCGACTGGGTGGCGGAGAACCACTGGTGCGTGCCGCTCTACTATCAGCCCGTTGCTGAGCCGGTTGGCGACGTAGTCTCGACGTGAGAGTTCTCGTCACGGGCGGGAGTGGCTTCATCGGGTCGCACGTCGTCGATCAGTTGCGCGACGGGGGACACGAGCCGGTGATCTTCGATCTCGCACAATCGCGGTATCACCCGCCGACGGAGGTGAGGACCGTCCTCGGGGACATCGCCGACCGCGATGCTGCGCGCCGGGCCGTTCACGAGTGCGATGTGATCATCCATCTCGCGGCGATCGCCGACGTCGGCGAGGTCGTTGCCGACCCGTTTCACGCAGATCGGACGAATGTGCACGGCACCCAGGTCATCCTTGACGCCGCGCGCCACGGCGGGATCGAGCGGGTTCTCTATGGCAGCACGGTCTGGGTCTACGGGGACGCGGTGGGCGAGCCGCCGCTCGACGAAGACGCGTCACTCGTGCTGCCCGCACACCTCTACACCGCGACCAAGCTGGCCGGCGAGATGTATTGCCGCTCGTACTCCGCGCTGTATGGCGCAGCGCACACGATCCTGCGCTTCGGCATCCCGTACGGCCCGCGCGCCCGGCTCGCAGCGGTCGTGCCATCCTTCGTCGCACGTGCACAGGAAGGCAAGGCGCTCACGATCGCGGGCGACGGGCGGCAGACGCGTCAGTTCGTCTACGTGGAGGACCTGGCCGCCGGGATCGTCGCTGCGCTGGCGCCTGAGGCCGAGAATCGGGTCTACAACCTCGTCGGTGCCGAGCAGACGAGCGTGCGCCAGATCGCAGACACGGTTCGTGAAGTCGTAGCGCCGGTCCCGATCGTGCACGGCCCGGAACGTCCGGCCGACGCGCACATCGCCCAGATCGCGGGTGGTCGTGCCACGGCCGAGCTCGGGTGGCAGCCGGCGACGCCGTTCATCGACGGGGTCAGGCGCTACGTCGAGTGGCTCGCAGAGACGAGCGGTTCGCCACTCGCGGAGACGGCGTCGATGATGGAGGGCAAGGCCGCAACCGTCCTGCGCCAGGAGCCGACCGAGCTGTAGTGATCGGCGTCGTGCAGCAGCACGACGTCGCCGCCGCTGAGTGACCGGGAGGCGCGTTCGGCGATCTTCTCAGGGGTCGCTCTGCGGCCCCAGTCCCGCCCCCAGCGAGACCACAGCAGCGTCCGCCAACCGAGCTCGCGCACGATCAGCAGCGCCGGGCCGCTGAACACGCCGTAGGGCGGGCGGTAGAGCGTCGGTTCGGTGCCGGTCGCCGAGGCGATCACATCGTGCGCCCGCACGAAGTCCGCGCGCAACGCCGTTGGCGCCCGCCGCAGCAGGAGGACGTGCCGGTAGCCGTGAATCGCGATCTCGTGGCCGGCAGCCGCGATCTCCGCAGCCACTGACGGGTACCGCGCCACCTGCTCGCCGACGAGGAAGAACGTCGCCCGAGTGCCTGCGCGTGCAAGCACCTCGAGCACGGCCGGCGTCCCTTCGGGGTGAGGGCCGTCGTCGAACGTGATCGCGACGCCGTGTGCGGAGTCGAGGCGGAGCGGGATCCGGCACAGGCGGGCGACCGGGGGCGCGATCGGTGCGGCCGCCGGCACGAACCACCCGGCGCGTGCGAGCAGGTCAGGCCGCATTTGCCGCTGCCAGAACAACGGATGCGGCGGATTGCAGGCCGCTGAACGACGTGGTCGCCGTTCGGCCCTGCTCGAGCGCGCGGCGAAGCGCAACACGAAGCTCGGCAGGCGTGCCCGCGACCTGCGCAAGCTCGAAGCGGAGAAACGCCTGGTTGTTCAGACGCAGGTGACCGCGACCCCAGCCGTACGAGATGGCCGGACACCCACGCATCAGCGCTTCGAGAACGGTCAGGCCCCCGGTCGAGTGCACGAGTGCGTCGGCGGCCGCGAGCCATTCGTTCATCTGTTCCGTGAAGCCCTCGACGCGCACCCGCGTCACGCCCGAGAAACGAGCCTGCAACCGTGAGCGCAGGGCCTCGTTGCGCCCGCAGAGACAGACCACCTTGGTCACCTCGGGGATCGTCAAGGTCGTCTCGATCGCGCCGAGGATGTCCCCGACGCCCCAGCCGCCGCCCGAGACGACGACGACCTCGCCGCCGTCTGGCAGGCCGACTTCGCGGCGTGCGGCTGTCTGCTCTCGCGGGTCGAGAAACTCCTCCGACGTGAATCCGTGCACGCAGTGCACCGGAGGCGCTGCACCGATGATTCCACGTACCTCGGCGACCGACTCCGGGTGGGTCACGAGGTGGACGTCACAACCGCGGCTCGCCCAGTAGTGCATCGCCGCGAGATCCGTGATCGCGGCGACGACCGGGATGTCGAGCCGGCCGGTACGACGCAGGCGACCGAGCACCTCGGTAACGGTCGGGTAGACGGACACGATCACATCGGGATCGACTTCGTCGATCAGCCGCAGCAGCCCAGGCGTGCCGAGTCGGGTCAGCAGCCGTTGCGCGGCCTCCCGGCTCGGGCCCCAGCCGGCGAAGGCCCAGAAGCCAAGATCCCAGAGCCAGAGAAAGCGGTAGAAGACGATGCGCGGCGCCGCGCCGCTCAAGCCTGCAACGACTCGTCCCAGCGCCGGCAGGCAGTCCACGATCGTGACGTCGACGGACGGCTGCTCGCGACGGAGCTGCGCGTCGAGCAGGCGCGCAGGTCGGTCGTGTCCCTCACCGACACTGGCCGTGAGGATCAGAACGCGGGGCGCCATGCGGCGAAGCCTATGCACCCGTCTGTCAAGCTCGATCGGTGCTCGTCCTCGCCACTCTCGTCGCCTCGATCGGGCTCGTCGACTCCCTCAACCCTTCCACCGTCGGTCCCGCGTTGCTGCTCGCGCTCGGTGCGAATGCGAAGCGCGACCTGGCGGCGTTCCTGCTCGGCGTGCTCGGCACGTCGACGCTCGCGGGGTTGATCATCGTGCTCGGCCCGGGCCGCGCGCTGCTCGCGATTGCATCGACGCCGAGGCCGCACATCGTGCATCTGGTCGAGGTCGTGGCCGGTGTGGTGGTACTGGTTGCGGCGGTGGTGCTCTGGCTGAAGCGTGAGGGGTTCGCACGTCGGCTGTCCACTCACTCAGACCGCACCCGGTTCTCGCCGCTGGCGCTCGGCGCCGTCATCATCGTGGCTGAGCTCCCAACCGCACTCCCGTATTTTGCGGCGCTGGCTGCGATCGTCGAGGCGCGCGTATCGATTCCCAGTCAGGTGCTGCTCGTCGTCGTCTTCAACCTCTGCTTCTGTGCGCCGATCCTGATCCTGCTCGGGGCGGTGGTCGCGGGCGGGGAGCGGGGGAGAGCGTTCGCTCGAGCGGCGCGCGAAGTCATTCAACGGTACGCCGCGGTCGTCGTTCCGGTGCTGCTCGGAATGCTGGGCGTGGGGATCCTGGCGGTTGGCCTGGTCGGTCTGCGCGGCGACTGACAGCCGCCGGTCAATGCGCTTAGCTGCTTGCGTCCCCGGGCGTCTGTCGCGCCAGGCCCGCGGTAGAGCTCGCATGGAACGCGCTGCTCCCGGATAGTCAGACGGCACAGTGCGCCGCCGGGCTCTCACCGTCCTCGACAGCTACGCATCCCTGCTTGTCCTCCTGCTCGCGAACTTCTTCTTGCTGGAGGTCGTCGACGACCCGAGGTGGGGCGCTCTCGGGAGCACCTTGCTCGCAGCGGTCGCGCTGATCGTCGCGATCAGCGATCCAGCCACCGGTCACGCGGTCAACCGCCGCCAGGGCGCCTTGATCGTGTTCTGTGTGCTCCTGGCGCCGATCGTTCTCTTCGTCGACTCGGAGTCGGTCGTCAGCCTGGTCTACCTCCTGCCGGTCGCGCTGCTCGTCACCGCGACGCTTCCCGTCACGCTCAGCCGCGTGCTGCACCATCAACGGGTCACGCACGAGACGGTTCTTGGTGCCCTTTGCTCGTACGTGCTCGTCGGATTGCTCTTTGCGTTCGCCTACCTCGCGCTCGACCCGCTGCTCAACGGGCCGTTCTTCGCGCAGCCGGGTCCCCATCAGGAGTCGGAGTACCTCTACTTCAGCTTCGTCACGCTGACGACGCTCGGGTTCGGCGACCTCTCACCGGCTGTCGGACTGCCGCAGGCGTTGACCGCGCTCGAAGCGCTGCTCGGACAGGTGTTTCTCGTCACGCTCGTCGCGCGGCTGGTCACGCTCTGGGTTCGGCAGGACGGCTGACGCTATGCAGCCTCTGCGACCGGCGGCGTTTCCTTCGCTGGGCTGCGCGTCGCCCGCAGGGCCAGACCGACGCCGACGGCGTAGCCGATCACGATCGCGAGAATCGCCTCGGTCGTCGCAGGCTTCTGCGTCATGTTCCACATGATCCCGAGCACCATGCCGATGTTCGTGAACTCCGTCACCCAGAGGCCGGGGTGACGTGTCATGCGCCGAGCGTCATCGCCGAGCGGGCCTGGGCCGTTGGCGTGCAGCGCCTGCTCGAGTTGCTTCGATGTCCGTCCACCGACGAGTGCTCCCTGGAGGGCGATCAGGATCAGCCCGATCAGGGAGATGATGATCCAGTCGGTGTCCCAGGTCCACACGTCCTGTGTCATGTACGCGCCGGTGAGGAACAGCCCGACGATCGCGACCGGGAAGATCTTCTCGGTCTTGCCCGCCACGGCAGCCCACGGTGCGGCGTCGGCAAGCGTCAACGCAGCCTTCAAGTGGTAGAGGCAGACGAGGAGTATGGCGCCGGCGCCGATGCCGATCGCCAGCGAGACCAGGTGGAGGTACAGGAACGTGCGATAGGTGTCCAACTGATCGTCCTTTCGTGGGGGCCGCAGCCGGCCCGACGCTACGAGAGATCGGTCCCGAGTACAAGGGCGGCGCCGTGCCGGTTCAGGACTCGGGACGCTTGGGTCTCGGTGCCGGCGGGCGTTGTTCGGCAGCCTCTGACTCCACTTGCGGGTCGAGCAGGTCCTGCCCCCGACCACGAGCACCTTGTACGCGATCGAGCAGCGTCAGCCAAAGCGACGCCGCCGGGCCTGGCTCTCGGCGGCGAGCCGAGGCTTTCCGGTTAGGCGCCCACGACGCCATCGTCCCCGACCTCCCCGTAGGCGAACGGGTGGCGGAATGCGTCGAGCGCGCGATCACGAGGTGGCCGGACCGTGAAGAGCTGACTCGTCGCCCAGTCGAGGACCTGGACGACGATCGTGTCGTCACTGCGATCCCAGAGCAGCGTCACATCCATCTGTCCGTTCGTACGAAAGTCGAGCTCGACGGGGTGACTCTTCATGTGCTCAGCCTGTCGCAGCAGCGTCGCGAGCGGACCACCCGGCGGGTGCAGTCGGACCACGCCGTGGAATGGTCAGCCGAAAAGGAGAACGACGATCGCGCCGAACCCGAGAAACGGGCCGAACGGGATCGCCGTTTTGCGCGCCGCGGCTCCGCCGCGTGCGATGAGAACGAGGCCGAAGACACCTGCGGCAAACGTTCCGAGTGTCAGTGCAGGCAGAACTGCGGTTCCGAGCACTGCGCCGAGCAGCAGCGCGAGCTTGACATCTCCCATCCCGAGGCCCGCCGGGTAGAAGAGGCGCGCCCCGGCGAAGAGCGCCGCAGCGCCAAACGATGCTCCGAGCACGACGAGCCAGTGCTCGGGGAAGAACACCAGCTGCGCGGCCAGGACGATTGCCGCCGCGGGAAGGACGATCCGGTTCGGGAGCAGGTGCCTGTCGATGTCGATCGCCGCGAGCACGACGAGGACGCCGCACGCGAAGGCATCGATCAGACCGCGGGCGCCGAAGCCTGCCTCTGCGATCGCGGCGATCGCGAGGAGCGTGGCGAGGAAGGCCGTCGCCGCTGTCGCCATGGGTGAAAGGTCCCTGTCTTCGAGGCCGTCGCCACGCTCCTCGGCGGTCGTCATGCGGGCAGTGTCCTCACGGCGGCCGGCTCGGCTCACTGCTCGCAGGGGTGGGCGGCCCACCCCGAAGGTGGGTCCGCCCAGCCGTGACGGACCGCTGCTTACTTGTGCCGGCGGATCGTGAGCCCCGCCGGGCGCGGCGTCGCGGGTACCGCTGTTGGGGGCGCCGGCATCGTGAACGTGCCCGGGTTGGGTGAACGGGCCCGCATTCGAGTAGGCGTCGACGGCGGCGACGCGCCAGTAGAACCGCCCTCCGCGGGCGAACGCGCTACCGAGCAGCGGCGCATAGGAGGGATTGTCGGTCGTCACGTTCTCGGCGACCGTCGCAAAGTCGCGGCGGCTCGAGACCTGGACGCGATACGCCTTTGCGTACAGCACCGGCTGCCACGCGAGGACGACCGCACGCCGGGTGCCGATCGTCCGCGGGGACGTCGGCTGCCAGATGCCACGTCGGAACGCCAGTTCGCGCGAGTAGGGGCCGGGAACGGTCCCGGAGCCGGACGCGAAGTCCGCGCGGACGCGCCAGCGGAAGACCCCTGTCCCTGTCATCAGCGTCGGCACGAACGCCGGCACACGAAGGTTGTTGAAGTCGCGCTGGGTTCCGTTCGGCAATTCGACGTGGATGTCGTAGCCCGCCGCACCCGGTACCGGATCCCAGCGCCAGGTCGGGATGCCTCCGTTTCCTCTGTCCTCGCTGCGCAGGTGCACGGGACCGCGGAGCGCGATGCGGAACGGCGCCGCCATCGGCCCACGTGAGCGCGGTCAGCGTCTCGTCTTCGGCGCGCACGCGCCAGTAGATCTGCTTGCCGGACGGGTAAGCCTTCGTTGCTGTGTAGGACGTCGCAACGGTCGTCACCTTGTCGAGCACCGAGGCACCGAAGTGAGGGTCCGTCGAGACCTCGAGGTCATATCGGCGCGCTCCACGGACGGCGTTCCAGTCGAAGGAGGGGACCGCTCCGAGCTTGACGCGCAGCGCTGTCGGCGGGACGGCCTTGAGGAAGGTGCCGTGGGGCTGGAATTGCAGGAGGCACCCATTCCCGGCGCAAGAGCCGTCGGCTCCCTGGGCGGGCAGGACGACCCAGTAGTACTTCGTCGTCTCATCGGAGTAGGTCCGCGGCATCGTCGACGCACGCGGGGCGTAGGCCGGGATGCGGGTGAACGCGTAGTCGACGAGGTTCGTGAACGACGCGTCCTTGGCCACGATCACCCAGTAGCTTGCGGCGCCCTGCACGGCGTTCCAGGTGAAGACCGGCATCTGGCCGACGGAGACGCCCGTCGGTGGGAGCCCGGTAGGCGAGCGTCGAGCCGCCGCCGCCTCCGAACCCACCGAACCGGAACGCCGGCGCCGGTAGGTACGTGAAGTCGCCGTAGACCGGGTTGCTGCGCGGATCGCGCTCCGTCTGGGCGCGCACGCGCGCGCAGTACGGAGTCCCGGGGACGAGGCTGCGCGATTCGCTCGACAGGATCGCGCGCGAATCGGGATAGGGACGCGAAGCACGGGGACTGCCGAGCGGCGTCCAGGCCGTCGAGGCTGTCGTGCCGTCCCAGTGCGAGGTTGCAGGCGCGGTCCACCAGCAGCCGCCGCCGTCCAGGTACGGCACGATCTCGTACTCGTAGCTCGACGCACCGGGCGTCGGATCCCAGCGCACGATCGGGCTGCTGGTCGTGGCGCCGTCTCCGATGCGCGTGCCGTTCGCATCCTCGACGTGCAGGTTCATCAGGCTCGGCTGCAGGCTGTGGGATGCAGTTCTCGGCCAGGTCGGCAGAGCAGACGTTGCCGAACGTCTTCGTGAACGCCGCAGCATTCGTGCCGTTCCCGGCGGGGAACCACGCGCCGGCGTTGCCGCTTGCGTCGATCCCGCGCACCCGCCAGTAGTACCGGTTGCTCCGGAGCGACACCGTCGGCGTCAGCGACGTCGCGATGGTTGCCCCGGTGCAGCACACGCGCGAGCCGTTCGCCCAGTTGGCGTCAGGGTTGATCTCGACCTCGTACCGCACCGCACCGGCGGCCGGCGACCACGAAAGCTGCGGCAGGAAGAGCGACGACGTCGAAGCGCCGCCGAGGTCGCCGCTCGTCACGGCGTTGCTTACCGTGAGGCCGCGCGTCGAAGCGGGCCCAGCCCATTTGAACTGCCAGCCGCCGGTCCGCGGCGACCTCGCTCCGCGGTTTCCTTCGGCATCGATCGGCGTCACGCGCCAGTAGTAGGTGTTCTTCGGCAGCGTCACCGGCAGGCTGACGGAGGTGGCGCTGGTCGTGATGCCGCGACCACCGACGAGCGAGCCGAAGTGGTCGTCGAACGACAGCTCGACGAGGTAGCTGACGGCACCCGTGATCGGGCGCCACCGCAGGACATTGGGCCCGCCCGAGCGATCGCGGGAGACACTGCGGTTCCACGAGAGGGCGAAGGACGAGGTCGACCAGCCCGAGACGGAGCCCGCTTTCGACGCCGCGCGAACCCGCCACCAGTACCGGTGGCTCGGCAGCGTCTTCCGCAGCGTCGCGCGTGTGTTCGCCGTCGTGAAGTCGCCGAGCCCGGCCGAGAAGACCGGCGCCTTGAAGGCGGGGTCGGCGGCCACCTGAACCTGATAGTGGTCTGCTCCCGGCACGGCACTCCAGGCGAGGTACGGCAGTGCAGGCGCCTGCGCGAGTGCGTGCGCGCCCAGGCCGTGAGGTTGCGCGGGGCCGGCGGCATCCGCGCCCTGGATTGCCAGGAAAAGGGTCAGGGCCGCGAGCGCCAGGCCGACGGCCATCCGTCTGCCGTAAGTCGTCATCGGAGGTTCCTTTCGTGTGCGTGAGTCAACGGTCGGCGGAGAGCAATGGACGAAGGCGGTCGTCGGCGCAGGCGCGGCAGGAACGAGGGCGTGGTCTCGGCGTAGCTGCGGTACTCGGGGAACGCGGCAGCCAGCGCCTGTTCCTCGAAGCGCGCGCGAAGCCACTGCGACGCAGCGACGATCGCGAGCAGCGCGAGGTTCCACGGGCGAAACGCCGCCACCGCGAGGCCCGCGCAGAGGGCTACCTCTCCGAGATAGACGGGGTGTCGGACGAGCGCGTACGGGCCGCGCGTGACGAGACCGCGGGCCTCGGGGAGGATGCCGAAGCACGTCCCGAGCGTCAGGATCGAGGCGAGCAGCCAGGCCGCGGCGACGGTCGCGACGAGATCGCCGGCGAGCAGAGGCCCGAGCGACGCGGACTCGGACGGCGGGCGGAGCGCCATCAGCCCTCCGACCGCGGCGACGCACGCGATGAGCGCCAGCGGGTCACGCGAAGCGCCCCGCGACGCGCCGCGCGCCAGCGTGAACCAGGCGAACGCGAGGACGATCGCCTGCCCGCAGCACCGCGAACGCCGCGAGCGCCGCGCGGTGGAGCCCCGGCTCGGTCGATCACGTCCGCGATCGCGGCCACGGCAACGATGCCGTTGACGACCGCGATCAGCGCGAACGCCGTTCCGCCGATGAGGTCGCCGCGCCTCATCCGTGGAACGCGTCCATGAACCGGAAGATCGCCGGCCCGAGCAGGAGAAGGAACATGGCGGGGAAGATCAGGAAGATCAGCGGGAAGAGGATCTTGATCGGAGCCTTCTGCGCCCGCTCCTCGGCCTTCGCCTTGCGGCGTGACCGCATCTCGTCCGAGATGTTCCGGAGGATCTGCCCGATCGAGACGCCGAGCGTCTCGCCCTGGATGATCGCGCGCACGAACGAGCGCACGGACGGCGTGTCGGCCCGCGCGAGCATGTTCCGAAGCGTCTCCTCGGTCGAGAGGCCCATCGCCTGCTCCTGGAGCACGAGCTTCAGCTCGTCGCCGAGCGGTCCTTCAACGCGGGTCGATGCAACCTGCAGCGACGAGGCGAAGCCGAGACCGGCCTCAACCGTGACGATCAACAGGTCGATCAGCTCCGGCAGCTCGTAGTCGATGCGCTCGAGGCGCCTCATCGACCGGCTCTTCACGAACTGGAGCGGTCCGAACCAGCCGGCGAGCGTCGCGATCGCGATCCCGACCACCACGGCTCCGCCGCTCATAGCTGACGTCGAGGCGACCCACGCCCAGCCGAGTGCGAGCAGGATCGTCAGGATCGCCCGGTACCCGAGGAACTTGCGCGGGGTCGTGCGGTAGAAGCCGGCCGAGAGCAGCTCGTTTCGAAGCTGCTCCTCGCGGGCGCTGCCGACGCGCGAGGCAACGAACGATCCGAGCGAATCGGCGACAGCGTCGACGATAGAGCGGTGCGGCGTCGCGGGATCGGCGTTCGACCCCCTGAATCCATATCCGCCGATGTTCCCGATCGTCGCGACCGCGCGGCGCCGCGGCAGAAGGAGCGCGCGAGCCAGCAGTGCCACCGACGTGACCACCAGCCCGAGCCCGAACAAGAGAAACAATGTCACGACTCCTCCTAGACCTTGATGGTCACGATGCGCTTGATGACGTACGACCCCGCGAAGACCATCGCCACGGCAACGACGATCAAGACACGCCCGCTCGAGTGCTCATAGAGCGGCTTCATGTAGTCGGGGTTGATGAGATTGATGACGAAGAAGAGGACGATCGGAAGGAGCGAGACAACCCACCGCGACATCCGTCCCTGCGTCGTCAACGTCTTCACAAGCCGGCGCAGCTCGAACCGCTGGCGGATCGTCTCGGTGACACGATCGATCACCTCGGCCGAGTTGCCTCCGGTCTCGCGCTGCAACGCAGCCACCACTGAGATCTGTGCAAGATCCCGGCTGCCCATGCGCTCTCCGACGTCGGCGAGCGCATCCTCGAGCGGGACCCCGACCTGCTCGTCGGCGAGGACACGGCGGAACTCGGTCTGCGAGGGCTCGGCGACGTCCTCTGTCAGCACCGCGAGTGCGCCGACGAGGCTGTGCCCGGCACGGAGAGCGGATGCGATCACCTGGAGGTTGTCGGGCAGCTGCTCGGCGAACCTCGCGCGGCGTCGCTGGAGCCTCGACTTGACGAGCGCGTAGACCCCGAACGGGACGGCCGCGGCGAGTAGCAGGCCGACCGGTCCGGCGATCGCGCCCGCAAGGAGAGCGACCAGAAGCGTGCCTGCGGCAGTGAGCAACGCCACGTGGCTCGCCGACAGGGGAACGTCCGCGAGTGCAAGCTGCAGCTCGAACCGCTTCCACAGCTCGACGTGCCGAGAAGGCTTGTCGGCAGCTGTCAGTGCGCCCGGTGATCATCCCGGTGTCGAGCGCCGCACCTGCCGGCTCGGGAGTCGTCGCGCCGGCGAACTCTGCGACGCGGCGGCGAACGCCCGTGCGATCGCGGCGCGCGATTGCAACTACGACGAAGCCGAACAGCAGGCCGATCGCTCCTGCAACGAGCAGCACCGCGAGCGATGATTGCCAGAAGCGTTCGCCGAACGAAGGCTTGAAGCCCGGCGGGCGGTGCGGCGACGATCGAGGGCGCGACGTAGGACGCGGTCCCGAACGCCTGTCCACCGTCGACGGTCACGGTCACGTGCACCTGCTGGTTCGCTTTCGCAGCCGAGCGATAGCGGAGGAGGTACTCCCCGGCGAGTTGTGAGCTGAGCGCGTGATAGGTCGCCGCGAGCTGGGTCGCCGAGGCTGCCTCCACATACTCGCCGCGTGAGCCTGCCGCCAGCGACCGGAGGGTCGCCGGCCGGAACGCCCGTGAGCGGAGGCCGATCGCGAAGATGCGGGCGTGCACCGCCTGCGCTGTGCGGGCGGCCCGCGCTGCGCCGATCCGGCTGCCCGTATCGGAGCCGTCGGAGAGGACCACGATCGATCCGGCCGCGATGTGCGCCTTGCGCAGCAACGATGACGACGTCGCGATCGCGTCGTAGATGTGTGTTTCCGAAGCCGTCCGGACCGGTGCTTCGAGCACACGGACAAGTGTCTCGGCGTCGTTCGTGAACGGCACCGCAACGCGAGCCTTGTTGTTGAAGTAGACGATCGCCACCCGCTGGTGGGTGAAGCGCTCCTGGTCGGTCACGAAGGCGATGGCTGCGTCGCGTGCGCGGGCGAGCGCCGCTCCACGCATGCTGTTGCTCGCGTCGATCGCGAGTACGACGCCGAATGCGTGGCGGCCGGCGCTTCCCACCGGAAGGATCGAGAGTTGGGAGACGGGCGAGCCGTTCTCGACGACGCGAATCCGGTCGGCGGAGACGCGGACGCCCGACGGAAATCCGACGACGAACTGGCGGTCGGGGAACTGCGCTCCACCGGCCTGTGTCAACCGCAACGGCGTCGCGGCGTCCGCGCCGCCGGCCACGAAGCCGGCGACGCAGACGAGTGCGAGGAGCAGAAGACGCCTCACCGTGCCACCTCGCGCAGGGGAGGTGCCTCGACGACGTTGCGGAACAGCCCGGTGGGGAGCTCCACGCCGCGCTTCTCGAACTTGTGGAGGAACGCCGGGCGCAGCCCGGACGAACGGAGGCTCCCGACGACGACGCGATCCGGCGTCACCTCGTCCACCTTGAACTCGAACAGGTTCTGCAGCGTGACCACGTCGGACTCCATCCGCTGCACCTCGGTGATCGCCGTCACGCGGCGCGAGCCGTCCTGCGAGCCGCTCGAGGTGCACGATCAGGTCGAGCGCCGACGCGACCTGCTGCGCGGATCGCACGCACCGGCAGGTCGTAGCCCGCCATCAGGACCATCGTCTCGATGCGCGCGAGGGCGTCGCGCGGGGCGTTTGCGTGCACCGTGCTGAGCGAGCCGTCGTGGCCCGTGTTCATCGCCTGCAACATGTCGAGCGTCTCGGCGCCGCGAACCTCGCCGACGATGATGCGGTCGGGCCGCATGCGCAGCGAGTTACGGACGAGGTCGCGGATCGCGATCTCGCCCTCGCCCTCGATGTTCTTCGGCCGTGCCTCGAGGCGGAGGACGTGCCGCTGGTTCAGCCGCAGCTCGGCCGCGTCCTCGATCGTGACGATGCGGTCCGACTCCGGGATCGACGTCGACAGCGCGTTCAGCAGCGTCGTCTTGCCCGAGCCGGTACCGCCCGAGATCAGGATGTTCAGCTCGGCCGAGATGCAGCGCTGGAGGAACTGAACGGTCTCCGTCGTCAGCGTCCCGAGCCGGATCATGTCGTTCAGGTCGAGCCGCTTCTTGCTGAACTTGCGGATCGTCACCAGCGGGCCGGAGAGCGACAGCGGCGGCAGCACCGCGTTGACGCGGCTTCCGTCCGGCAGGCGGGCGTCGACCATCGGCGAGGACTCGTCGACCCGGCGGCCGACCTGAGCGACGATCTTGTTGATGATCCGCCGCAGGTGCGATTCGTCGGTGAACCGCACGCTCGTCTCGTACAGGCGACCCTGGCGTTCGACCCAGATGTCGTCGAACCCGTTGACCATGATCTCGGTGACGCTGTCGTCCGCGAGCAGCCGCTCGAGCGGCCCGTGTCCGAGGATGTCGTCGGCGATCTCGATCACGAGCCGCTCGCGATCCTGGCGCGAGACGCTCGTCTCGGCGTTGAGCCGCTCCTGGATGTCCGAGGTCACGCGCTCGCGCAGCGTCAGTGCGTCGATGTTCGCGTTGTACAGCTGTGGGCCGAGCTCGCTGATCACCGCGAGGTGCAGGCGGTTCTTCAGCTCGGCGAAGGGGTCGCACGCTGTGACTCGGTCGCGACCGGACGAGCCGTGGCGAGCCTCTCGTGGAGCTCCATCAGCTTCTCCTTCCGAGCAGGTGGAGGCGCCGGCGCTTACCGCCGTTGCCGTTGCCGTTCCCGTTCGCGGCCGTTGCCGTTCATGGCCGTGCCGTTCAGCGTCGCCTCCGGGCCGACGTAGCTCGCAGCGAGCTTTCTGAACGCGCGCGCCGCCTCGGACCGCGTCTTCGACGAGGTGATCGGCGTCGCCTCGTTGACCGAGCGCGGGATGTCGCGATCGCTCGGGATGAGGATCGTCGGGGTGCTTCCGAGGATCGCCGTGACGTCGTCCTTGGTGATACCGACGCGACTGTCGGCGCGGTTGAGCACGAGCGTGATCCGCTCGCGGTCGTAGCCCATCAGGTCGAGCGTCTCGAGCCCGACCTTCGTGTTCTTCAACGAGAGCGAGTCGAGAACGCCGACCATGCAGACGTTCGTCGAGCTGTCGATCGTCGCGATCACCTCGGGCGGAAACGCCGGGGGCGTGTCGACGATCACGTAGTCGAAGTGCGAGCGCAGAGTCGCGTAGACCTCGCGCAGGAGTTCGACCGTGACGAAGCTCGCCTGGTCGGGCCGCATCGGCGCGAGCAGCACCCGGCCCCGGATGAATGGGTCGCCAGGTAGCCGTCGACCTTCTCGAAGTCCAGCGTCCCGCCGGCCTTGGCGAGGTCGTAGCTCGTCCGCTCCGCCGGCAGGCCGAGCGCGAGCCCGACGTCGCCGAACTGGAGGTCGAGATCGACGATCGCCACACTCTTGCCCGACGTCGGCGAGGCCCACGGCGAGATTGCAGGCCGTGAACGTCTTGCCGGCCCCGCCCTTCGGGCCGAGGACGCAGATCAGCTTCCCGAGCACGCCGTCGCCGGCGAGCGCAGCCCCCTGCCGACGGGCAAGCGACTTCTGCAGTGCGAAGCGGATGCCCTCCTGCTCGGCCGGGAGCACGACCACGTCGTCGGCGCCCGGCCTCGAAGACCCTCCGGAGGAACCCGTTCGGCGAGGCCTCGCACAGCACGATGATCGGTTGGTCGGGGCGCTCCTTCGCAGCTCCGTCGATCAGATACAGCGCGCGCTCGGAGTAGCCCTTGCAGGCGACCACGAGCACGTCGGGGTCCGACTCCTGCAGCGTCGCGCCAGCTGTTCTCGAGCCCTTCGACGATGCCGATCACTTCCATGGTCGGGTCGCCGGCCGGCAGCATCAACTCGATCTGATCGGGCTGCAGCCCGGCATCGAGGGCGACGAGGATCGTTGCGTTTGCGTTGCTCACCGCTGGCCTCCCAGGGAATGCAGCACCATGACGGGGTTGACTCCGAGCAGGAGCGTCTCCGGCGTGACCAGGGTCGCGGTCGACGGCTCTTGCGCCTGTCCGCGGCCGCAGCACGAGCCAGAGCTTTCCGTTGTCGGATGCGAATGCCAGGTCGGCAGCCTGCTGCGGAGTCGTCCGCAGGACCACGTTCTGGCTCGCGGTCGCGCCGAGCGCGTTCTTGGCAGTCGCCGGTGCGGAGAGCACGACGAGGTTCCGCATGATCACGCGGAGAACCGGCCGCGCCTGACCCGAGTTGTTGACCGGTGTACCGGCACGGGTCACGGCCTGCACGTCGAAGCCGGCCATGACGTCGACGCGATCGCCGGTGCGAACGCTGCCGATCAGGCCGTGCGAGCTGTCGAGCGGAACTGCGATCGCCCGCTGGTTGGCCGTGAGCTGCGTCGCGAGGGCATCGCTGCGCGCAGCGGCGAAGTCGCTCGTCGTGATCTGCTGGCCGGGATAGATGCTGTCGACCGTGACCCGCCCGCTCATCGCCGACAGGTCGCTGACCGCATTGGCCTGCAGGTCCTTCTGGGCGAGCGTGGTGGTCTCGAGGACACGTGAACGCGCGATCACGTCCGCCGAAGTCCCTTTCTCGATCAGCCGCTTCGCGATCAGCACGCTGACCGGCTGGTTCGCGTCGCTGACGCTCTTCCGATAGTGGCTCGCGTACACGAGCAGGATCACTCCCGCCAGCGCCGCCGCAGCGACGCCGAGCGCAACCGTTCCTCCTCGCGTCGAGAGCGCGCGTGACGACAAGATGCTCTGCACCGTTCCTCCTCCTAGTCCGTCAGTTGAACGACGCACGCACCGAACGCGCTGAGATCGCACGTCGTCGAGCCGCCGCCTGTGTTGATGTGGTCGATGTACTTGATGAAGTGGCCGACGATCACGCCGGCGTCGTTGTTCGGGACCGGGTCGTCGCCGTTGCCCTGACAGGGGTTGTTGAAGCCGCCGCCCTGGCCGGTCCAGCCGGTGACGTAGAACGTCCCGAAGTCGCTGATCGGCACGGTTCCCGAGCCGCTCCCGTTGAACGTGCCGAAGGGCGTCAGGAAGACGTGCACGATGCGCGGGTCACCCTCGGGGAGCGCCGGGAAGGAGCTCCAGTGGTTCGGCGAGGTGCACGAGTTCGGCTTGTCGTTGCCGAGGATTTTCGTGTTGAGGCCCTTGGCGACCTGGTTCGTCGCCGCACCGGTCTGGATCGCGACGCACGACCACGGCTGGGAGGTGCCCCAGAGGGAGCTCGCGCTGGCCGGGCAGGCCGTCCCGCCGTTCTTGGTGTACGACGGCTTGCAGCCGACCGCGATCTCGTCCGAGAGTTGCGAGCTCGCCGGGTCGCAATCGAGTGACTGGTTCTGCGACTGGTTGCCGTTCGTGTTCACGTCACCGGCGACGCGGAGGTACACCGGCGGGTCGCTGACGGCGGCGGCGTTCGCGAGGCTGCCAGCGACGGCGACCTGCACCACGAGTGAGTGAGTCGTCGTGCCGAACACCAGCGAGTTCGCCCAGGTCGCTCCGTTGTCGGCGATGCGGACGAGCTTGACCGGGCCGGAGCCGCCGGTGGTCGCGCCGTAGATGCGCTGCAGCGGGTCTCCGACGTTGTTGGTCGTGATCTGGGAGGCGGTTCCGTCGGCATTCCAGGAGCCGGTGCACTTGTTGCCGTTCCCGTTCTTGCAAGTGTTGCCCGCAACGCTGCCGCCGGTCTGCTCCCACTTCAGGAAGACGTCTCTGCGCCCGCTCTGCGGTGCCACCGGAATCGCTCCGGTCGACGTCCAGGTGCACGTCGCGGCCGTAGGCGTCGCGCAGGCGAGCGGATAGTCCGTGCCGTTGACGTTTGCCCACACCTTCGCCCCGATCGTGTTCTTGGGGCCGTTGAAGGCGACCGCCGCGCTGACGTCGAGCGGTGCACGACGCTGCGGTGGAGACGAAGTACGGGTCGGGACACGTCCCCGACGTGTTGAAGAGTGAGACGCTGCCGACCTTCGGCGCCTGGCCGGCCGCCGGGACGGTCAGCGCGGTGTAGCCCCGGACGTCCAGGAGGCCCTTCGTCGACGGCAGCGGCGCGCCCTGATTGTCGTAGCGCGTCTCGTAGCAGGTGACGAGGATCTTCGTGCAGACCGCGGGGTAGCTCCCCGGCAGCGTCGCGGCGCCGCTCAGGACGACGACGACGCCGAGGTTGCGCTTCACCGTGAAGGCGGGGTTGCTCACCGGCGTGATCGGCGCGGCGGAGGTGTCCCAGCACTGGAGCGCTGCGTTGGGCGGCGGGCACGCGCCCGACTTGACGAGCGGCGCCGTCGCGAGGACGGAGCAACTCGAGGGGTTCGCAACGTTGAGGCACGCGTCCTCGTCGATCAGGACGACCTGGCCGCTCTTCGGATTCACGTCCTGGCACGCCCACCGGCAGCGCGCCGGACTGGGTGTCGATCTGGTTGAACGACACGCGCGCGTGGGCGTTGATCGCCGGAACCTGCGCAACCTGCAAGAGCCACGGCAGGTTCGACTCGGTCATCTTCACGTCCAGATAGCCCACACCGCATGGGCCGCCGCCGGCGCTGTGGTCGTTGCCGCCGTCGTTCCAGAAGTCGGTTGAGTTGAGAAGCGCGTGGACGTTGCCGGACTGGGTGCCGCCGATCTGCGTGTTCCACTGCGCTCCGGGCGTCGAGGCCGACGCGCCGGCGTAGTTGCGCGCCTCCGCCTCGATCGCGCTGTCGCTGCAGGGGAACGAGAACTTGCCGCCTCCCGCGAGCGCCGCGGCATCCGCCTGGAGCTGCAGGTGGCGCTTGTGCTCGAACCAGTTCCCGACGTCGATCACGAACGTCACGAAGAGCAGCAGAACCGGCAGGAAGACGACGAACATCACGATCACGCCGCCGCGCTCGCCACGCGAGCCGCGCAGAACCCTGCGTGACGGTGCCGGCCATCAGACTGCCGCCGAGAAGCACGAGGCCGAGTAGTTGGTCGGCAGCGCTTCGAGTCGCATGGTCGCCGTCGCGCTCAGCGTGGTCGTGCCGGCGAAGCTCGACGACGGGTCGAGCATCGACAGCAGGCCGCCGAGCATCCAGTGGTACGTGGTCGAGATCCGGACCCGAACCGGGTCGCCGACCGCCGGCGTCCCTCCGTTCGGAAACTCGATGCAGACCTCCGCACCCGATCCGGCCACACCGGGACCGCCGCTGCGGAGCTCGTGGGTGTCCGCCTGCTGCTTGATGTACTGCTGCAGGCTGACGCCCCCGCTGCCGGGGTTCTTGTTCACGGCAGCCCAGCGCGCGCCTTCAGCGGACAGGTGCGTCTGGTCGATCCAGTAGTTGATCGCCTTGCCGAAGTCGATCGTCCCGAGCAGCAGGACGAGCAGGATCGGAAGGACGAGCGCAAACTCGACGAGCGCGGCTCCGCGCTCCCGCTCGCGCGAGGGATTCAGAGGCCCCGGCGCGCCGGCCGTCGAGTCGACAGCCGGCGTCCCGGAGCGGTCGTGCCGGTCAGGCACCTGGGACTGCACTGAGCGCCCCCTCGAGTGCCGTGAGGACGCCGTTCACGCTCCCGCCGACGAGTGCGAGCGTGCCCATCGCGACCACGGTGATCAGTCCGAGTACGAGCGTGTACTCGACGAGCGCCTGGCCGTCGGCGGATGCCGCGCGTGCAGCGAGAGCGTGAAGGCTGTCCAGCATCAGGGCCCTACGCCCCCGGAACGGCGCCCAGCGCCGCCTCGACGGCCGTCAGGATGCCGTTGACGTCGGTGCCGATCAGCGTCAGGGCGCCGATCGCGACGACCGAGATGAGGCCGAGAATCAGTGCGTACTCGACCATGGCCTGACCCTCCTGGCGCTCACGGAGCGCGATCAGGGCCTCGGTAATGAACTGGAGCATGTACTTCCTCCCCTTGATGGGTATCCCGCCCCGCGCAGCGCGAGGCCTTTCGCTCACTCTCGGCTGCAACGGCCTGCCGCACATCAACCGAAGGGCTGGCCGAACCCACCCCATGCGCCAGTCGCGGGTCCGTCCACCGCCGCCGCGAGAATCACAACCACCACCTGCACGACCTCACCGCTGGAGGACTCGATTGACCGTGCACGCTTCGACACCCTGTTACTCGTCGGCGCCGCCGCCCTCGGGTCGTCGGGGCTGTGTCACCCGGCCGCTGAACGACCGTGGCCGCGGTGTAGGCTCGGCTCGTGAGTCCCTCGGTCTACGGCACGGTGTTCCTGCTAGGCGCCGGCTCGCTCGCGCTCTGGTCGTACGTCCGCTGGCCGGGGCTGATGCCCTCGCGGCTCACCCGGATTCTCGTGCACGTCGCCGTCGCGATCATCGCTTCCCACCTCGGGCGCCAGGCGATCGAGCTGCTCGCGTCACTCAACTCCGTCGGCTTCTCGCTGGCCGCCGTCTTCGGTATCGCGCTGCCGCTCCTGACGTACAACCTGCTCGTCGCACTCTGGGTGCTGGCGCTCCTCGCCAGCCTGCGCAGCGGCTTTCGCTGAGCTTGCGGGAAGGCGGGTGAGCGGCGGCGGGCGCTGCCCGCCGCCGCTCGAGGACAGCCTTCCGTCAGCCCGTGACGGGCGGGGTGAACGCGCCGACCACGCCGATCCGAGCCGTGCCGCACGCATCACGCGAGGCGACGGAGATCCGGATGATTCCTGCCTTGCGCGGGACGATCGTCAACCGGATCGTGCCGTGCCGGTCGGAGCGCGGCGAGAGCCGGTCAACTCCTGCGCCGTGCACGCGCACCTTGACGCCCTGCGCCGGCTTACCGAGCTCGGTGGCATGGATCGTCAGCTTCGAGTGCACGCCGACAGTGGTCGAGCGAGTGCCGACGCTGATCGCGATGCAGCCATGCTGTACGACTGCTGCCGGGACGAAGGCCCCCTTGACGAGAGTCGTCGTGCTCGCCGTGTTGTTCGCCGTCGTCGTCTCTGCCTCGTTCCCGACGACGGTCGCCCGGTTGAACACGATTCCCGGCTGCCGCGGCGTGACGGTGATGGTGATCACGACGACGCTGCCGCTCTTCATCGTCCCCAGCTCGCACCGGATGAGGATGCCGCCAGTGCAGGTGCCCTGGGTCGTCTTCACGCTGGCGAACGACACGCTGCCGGGCAGCGGATCGGCCACGACGACTCCGGTGGCCGTATCCGGGCCGTTGTTCCGCACCGTCAGCGTGTACGTGATCCGCTCGCCGACGGTCGCCGGATCGGGCCGGTCGCGCTTCGTGATCGCGAGGTCGATCTGAGGTGCCGGCGGCACCGGAGTGACCGGCGGCGTCGGAGGCACGGGCGGAGGCGGAGCAGCGACGTCGTCATTGGTGACGACGCAGGTCTTCGTCTCGCCCAGTGCGATCGTGCCGGCACAGTCCGAGGAGAGGCTGGCCGTGTAGCCATCCGCCCCGCCGGTCTCGCTGACGGAGTAGCCGCCGGGGTGCAGAGAAACCGGCACGCCGTTGCTGCTGCCGGCAAAGGACGCCGGAGTTGCGCTATCCGCGTTGACGGCGAGCGTGAAGTCCGCCTGCGGTCTTGGTGCCGCCGTTGTCGTTGATCACGATCTTCTTGACGATCAGCTTCGCGGGCTGGTCGTCGTTGGTGATCGTGCAGGTCGCGGTGGCCCCGTTCGCGAGCCTGAGCTCGCTGCAGTTGTCGTAGCTCGTGGTGTAGCCGGCTGCTGCTGGCTCGGTGACCGAGTAGCCGCCCGCGTTGACGGTCAGGTCGTTCTGGCCGTCGGCCTCGAACGGGGTCGGGTTGCCGCCGTTGACCGTGAACGAGAAGTCGGCTGCGGTCTTGGTGCCGCCGTTGTCGTTGATCACGATCTTCCGGACGATCAGCTTCGCGGGCTGGTCGTCGTTCGTGATGGTGCAGGTTGCCGCGGCGCCGTTGGCGAGCACCAGCTCGCTGCAGTTGTCGTAGGTGGTGGTATAGCCGGCGGCTGCGGGCTCGGTGACCGAGTAGTTGCCGGCGTTGACCGTGAGGTCGTTCTGGCCGTCGGCCTCGAACGCGGTCGGGTTGCCGCCGTTGAGCTTGAACGAGAAGTCGGCTGCGGTCTTGGTGCCGCCGTTGTCGTTGATGACGATCTTCTTGACGATCAGCTTCGCGGGCTGGTCGTTGTTGGTGATCGTGCAGCTCTTGGTCTCACCGTTGGCGACGGTGAGGTCGTCGCAGTTGTCGTAGGTGGTGGTGTAGCCGGCGGCTGCGGGCTCGCTGACCGAGTAGTTGCCGGCGTCGACGGTCAGGTCGTTCTGACCGTCGGCCTCGAACGGGGTCGGGTTGCCGCCGTTGACCGTGAACGAGAAGTCGGCTGCCGTCTTGGTGCCGCCGTTGTCGTTGATCACGACCTTCTTGACGATCAGCTTCGCGGGCCGGTCGTCGTTGGTGACCGTGCAGGTCTTGGTCTCGCCGAGCGCGATCGTGCCGGTGCACGCGGCGGAGAAGCTGCCGGTGTAGCCGGCCGGGCCGCCCGTCTCACTGACGCTGTAGGCGCCCGGCGTGAGTGACACCTCGACGCCCGGGCTGTCGGCGCCCTTGAAGGAAGCCGGCGTCGGGTTGGTCGCGTCGACCGCCAATGTGAAGTCAGACGAGACCGCCTTGCCGCCGTTGTCGTTGACGACCTGCTTGATCACGATCAGCTTTGACGGCTGGTCGTTGTTGGTGATCGTGCACGTCTTGGTCTCGCCGTTGGCGAGCGCGACGTTGTCGCAGTTGTCGTAGGTGGTGGTGTAGCCGTCAGCTGCGGGCTCGGTGACCGAGTAGTTGCCGGCGTCGACGGTCAGGTCGTTTTGGCCGTCGGCCTCGAATGAAACCGCGTTGCCGCCGTTGACCTTGAACGAGAAGTCCGACGCGATCGCAGAGCCGCCGTTGTCGTTGATGACGATCTTCTTGACGATCAGCTTCGCGGGCTGGTCGTTGTTGGTGATCGTGCAGGTCGCGGTTGCGCCGTTGGCGATTGCGACGTTGTTGCAGTTGTCGTAGGTGGTGGTGTAGCCGTCAGCTGCGGGCTCGGTGACCGAGTAGTTGCCGGCGTTGACGGTCAGGTCGTTCTGGCCGTCGGCCTCGAACGGGGTCGGGTTGCCGCCGTTGACCTTGAACGAGAAGTCGGCTGCGGTCTTGGTGCCGCCGTCGTCGTTGATGACGATCTTCTTGACGATCAGCTTGGCCGCTGCGTCGTTGTTGGTGATCGTGCACGTCTTGGTCTCGCCGTTGGCGACTGCGAGGTTGTCGCAGTTGTCGTAGGTGGTGGTGTAGCCGGCGGCTGCGGGCTCGGTGACCGAGTAGTTGCCGGCGTTGACGGTCAGGTCGTTCTGGCCGTCGGCCTCGAACTTCGTCGCACTGCCGTTGTTGACCTTGAACGAGAAGTCGGCTGCCGTCTTGGTGCCGCCGTCGTCGTTGATCACGATCTTCTTGACGATCAGCTTCGCGGGCTGGTCGTCGTTGGTGACCGTGCAGGTCTTGGTCTCGCCGAGCGCGATCGTGCCGGTGCACGCGGCGGAGAAGCTGCCGGTGTAGCCGGCCGGGCCGCCCGTCTCACTGACGCTGTATGCACCCGGTGCCAACGTCACTTCGATCCCCGGCGTGTCGGCTCCCTTGAAGGAGGCGGGCGTGGGGTCGGTCGCATTCACCGCAAGGGTGAAGTCGGACGGCGCCGCGGCGCCGCCGTTGTCGTTGACGACCTTCTTGATCACGAGCAGGCGTGCCTTCCGCGTGTTCGTGATCGTGCACGTCTTGTTGTCGCCGGCCGCGAGCGATACGGACCCGTCCGCCAGGCAGTCGCCGCCGATCGACGAGACGTAGTTGTCGAGGTTGGTGCCAGCTGCAGCGACTTCCGCGACGGAATGGGCACCGCTCGAGAGCTCGACCTTGCCCGTCGTGGTGCCGTTGCCGCCCGTGGCCTTCGTCTGCCCGTCGATCTGGAGCCCGAACGTGCCGGGATCGTTCGCCGGCACGAGCACCTTCGTCACCGTCAGAGTGGGCTTCCTGCGGTTCGTGATCACGCAGACCTTGTTGTCGCCCGGCGCCAGTGTGACGCTGCCGTTCGCGGCACAGTCGCCCCCAATCGACGACTCGTAATGCGAGAGATCGGTGCCTGCAGCGGCGATCTCGCCGACGCTGTGAGCGCCGGCAGCGAGCGCGACGGCGCCGGTGGTGGTGCCGTCGCCACCCGTTGCCTTCGTCTGGCCGTCGATCTGGAGCCCGAACGTGCCCGTGTCAGCAGCAGGCAAGAGAACCTTCTGCACCGTCAGCGTCGGGATCCGGGTGTTCGTGATCGTGCAGGCCTTGGCCTCGCCGGCCGCGAGGGTCACGTGGCCGCTCGCGTCACAGTCGCCGCCGTAGACGGCCGAGTAGTTGCCGAGGGCGGTGCCGTTCGCGCCGAGCTCGGACACGGTGTGCGCGCCGACGCCGACGAGGACGGCTCCGGTCGTCGTGCCGTTTCCGCCGGTCGCCTTCGTCTGCCCGTCGATCTGCAGGCCGAACGACCCGGTGTCGGACGCGGGCACGACGCTCTTCGTCACCGTCAGCGACGGCTTGCGAACGTTGTAGTACGTGCAGTCGGCGCTGCCGCCCGCACCGAGGTTGATCGCAAGGGAGCGGCCAGACGGCGTCGCCGTCGTGCCGTTGCCCGTGGTCGAGCACGAAATGTGGTCGAAGTCCCAATCGGCCGGCGGCTGGTTCTCGGAGATGCTGTACGCGCCGGCGTCGATCGACTCGAACTTCTTGGTGCTGGCGGCGCTGTCGCCGTTGTCGACGAGGGAGAATCCGGAAACCTTCGAATCGGCGCCGCTCGCGGAGAAGCCGAAGCTCTGGGCGGATTTCGGCGTCGCGGACTTGTGGATCGTGATCGTGCCGCAACTGTCCACTGCGCCGATCGCCAGATCCTTCAGCTGCGCGTTCGGCGCCTGAGAGGACCGGGTCTCGGCGAGGAAGTTCGAGAAGCACGGGATCTTGCCACCGGAAAAGAGGGAATTCAGGTCGATGCCGCCTTCGAAGAATCCTGAGGCAGGCACTGTGCTTCCCAGGTCGCCGTCCTTGTCCAGGTAGAACCAGCTGACCGGGATCGGGCCGCTGTTCACGTAGGCGCAGGCGGTGTCGCCGGGAGTGCAGGTCTGGCCGCTCGTCAGTTTCACGAGCGCGCCTGCCTGCCACTTGTAGACGTCGATGTTCGGGGCGCTGCCGCCGTTCGTGAAGGCGCTGACGACGAAGACGTCGCCGTCGGAATGCTGGCCGCTGAACGAGCCGTTCGCGTTCAGGCTGACCGGGCTCTGGAAGAACCAGAACCCCACGTTCGCATCGCCGCTCGTGTCGATACCGGTCCGCGCCGAAGTTGACGATCGTGTGACCGCCCGCGTCGACGTAGGAAGCGGCGTAGGTATTCGTCAGCTGGTCCTTGTCCGGCGCCACGTCGTTCGCGCTCCAGCCCCACTGGGAGAGATCATTGGTGTCCTTCGATCCTCCGCCCGTGAAGAACGTCTTGTCGACGGCGGGGCCTTCGACCGAAAAGGGCACGAATACGTGCGAGAAGTAGCCACCTGGGAGGCCGAGGTTGACGGACGACCAGTCGTCCCCGGGCAGGGCCGGGTCGTTGAATGCGTCGCCGTCGAGCTCGAAGAGCCCGTTCTGGTGGACGGCGGACGCCCGGCCTGCGCCGAGGAACACCGTCAGAACCGCAAGTGCGAGGACGACGATCCGCCCCGCCCACGACATCCGTCTACCTCTGACCATCTGATCCCACTCCCTTTCGCGTTTTTGCCCGGTCGCGCTGTGGTCCGAAGCCGAAGACCGCCTTGTCTCTCATGTGGTAGCCCGGTCACCTGCGTCTCCGACCCTGTGGAACGGGTGGACTGAAACGTCTCTTCGGGTAGGTGTGGCTCGAAGAGGGGAGGCCGGGAACGAGCCGCTCGATCACTCAAATGAGGGATCTGCGCCGAGAGCGCCGAGGACGATGTCAGCGCCGAGAGTCGATCGTCCTCGGCAGCAGGAGGTCCCCGGTGCGCGGCCGTCATTCAATAGTCCTCGTCGTCATCGCGGCGATGGCCACCGCCCTCGTCGGCGCTCACAGCGCGGCAGCGTGTGGGAAGCAGTCGTATGCCTACGCCGGCGTCTCCGGGACACACGCCGCGGCCGGCATCGGCGCCGCCGTCTCGACACTCTCGCTCCCGCGGGTGGCCGAGGGCCATGTCGCTGCGTTCGTCGGCGTCGGTGGGCCAGGCCTCGGGCCGGGCGGCTCCAACGAGTGGCTCCAGATCGGGCTCAGCGGCTTTGCAGGCGGCGTCAGCAGCGTCTACTACGAGGTCGCACGCCCGGGCCGCGCGCCGCTCTATACCGAGCTGAAGACCGATGTGCGTCCAGGTGAGACGCACCGAATCGCCGTGCTCGAGCAGCACGGCCGCGCAAGCTGGTGGCGCGTCTGGCTCGACGGCCGCGCCGCGAGCCGGCCGATCTACCTGCCGGGGAGCCACGGCCGCTGGACGCCGATGGCGACAGCCGAGAGCTGGACGCCGGGCCGGGCGACCTGCAACGCCTACTCATTCCGTTTTCGCCGGGTCAGCATCGCGCCGACGGCGGGGTCTCGCTGGCAGCGTCTTCGCGACCACTACACGTTCAGCGATGCCGGTTACTGCGTCGTTCGTCGTTCGGACGCGGCGTTCGTCGCGACGACAGCGCCTGGTGCGCAGTCGAGCAGGCAGCTCGTCAGCTTCAGGGGATGATCGCTATCGGCGTGCCGGGTCGCACGTAGCGCTTCAGGACGAGCGCTGCGGTATTCGACATCCGGACGCAGCCGTGTGAGACCGCCTGGCCGAGGAGGGACGGCGCGCTCGTTCCATGGATGCCTACGATTCCTCCGCCGGGCCAGTCGGTCAGCTTCGAGTATGCGCTCGTCTCGAACGCGAAGGCGCCGAGGAACGAGTCGTCGGGACGGAAGGCCGCCTGGACGTAGAAGCGACCGACGGGTGTCTCCATCCCGGGCCGTCCGACGGCGACCGTCGTCCGGTAGAGCAGGTTGTGCCCGCGGAAGAGCTCGAGACGCCTCGCGGCCCGGCGCACGACGATGCGGAGGGTGACCGGGTGGACGTCGACCGTGGCGGCGGGCACCCAGCCAAGCCGACCGTTCGGTCTCATCGGAAGCTCGATCTGAAGCCAGGGACGGCCGTCGGCTCCACGTCGACTCGCGAGAGCGACGACGATCTGCGGCCGGAAGTCAGGCCGGAACTGGTGGAACACACGCAGCGCACGAGCAGACGAATCCGGCTTGGCGCGCGCGACGAGTGTGGCGACACGCAACGTCCCCGCCGCGGGAAATGCCGCAGGGAGGTCGGTCGCCGCGTGTGCCGTGCCCGCCAGGACCGCGAACGCGATCAGTGCGAGCAACGCTGCTGTGCGGACGCTCGAGCCCATCCCTCCGAGCGTGCCTCGCCACGCCCGCCTCGGCCTCGCCGAAACGGGTAGCGGCCCCACTCCCTTCGGCGAGTCCGCGTAAACCACCGTTCGGGTGATGACGCGCCGAAGATTCCTCGCTAGCGTGCGACCACCTGCGGACGGTACCCCGACCCCGTCTGCGTTTGGAGGACTGCGGCATGGCGGGATTGCGGGTTCTATTGGCGGACGACCATCGTCTGATGCTTGCGGCTGCGCGACGCGTACTCGAGCGTCACGACGACTTCGAGATCGTCGGTGAGGTCATGCGAGGCACACAGGTCGTGCCGGCTGTCGGATCACTCGCTCCCGACGTAGTGCTGCTCGACGTACGGATGCCCGGGCTGGATGGGATCGCGTGCCTGAAGCGTCTACGGGCGCATGGATCGAACGTTCCGGTCGTCATCATCTCGAGCTACGTCGACGACGAGCACGTCGAGGCTGCCCGGAGCGCCGGCGCAGCCGCTTACGTGGGGAAGACCATCGACCCTGCCAAGCTGCCCGAGATCGTGCGCGCTGCCGCCGGCGGCGCGCCGTTCACCGTCAGCCGGCCCGGCGCCGAGCGTGACGACAGCTGCGAGCTGAGCGAACGTGAGGTCACCGTCCTCGCTGCCCTCACCCGTGGCCTGTCCAATCGCCAGATCGGCGAAGAGCTCTGGGTGAGCGAGCAGACGGTCAAGTTCCATCTCCGAAACGTCTATCGCAAGATCGACGTGAAGAAGCGCGCGGAAGCCGTCCGCTGGGCTTATAGCCACGGGATCGGCCGCGAGCTCAGTCGCGTCGCCCAATGACCGCAAAGCGTGTCGAGGTCCTCGACGTCGCGGAGCGGCGTCTGGTTCGACTTGGGTTCGACATTCACGATGGGCCGGTGCAGGACGTGGCAGCCCTGCTGGCCGACCTGAGGCTCGTCAAAGATCGGCTCGGAGACGTCGCGCCGGCGGCGGCAGCGCTCGGAGATCTGGAAACGCGTTTGCGCGTCCTCCATCAAGAGCTCCGGGATCTTGCTCAGAGCCTCGAGTCGCGTGCGCTCGTCGACCGGGACCTGCGAGAGGTACTCGAATCCGACGCTGCCGCGTTTCGCCGCCGGTGCGACACGAAGCTCGACCTCGAAATCACCGGCGACCTGGACGAGCTCACGGCATCCCAGCGCACCGCCACTGCACGGATTGCACAGGAGGCGCTCTCGAACATCCGAGAGCACAGCCGTGCCACTCGTGCGCGCTTGCGCGTGCACGCGGACGACCGGGAGATCTCGATCTCGGTGTGGGACGACGGCGTCGGGTTCGGGGTGCGGCGCAGCCGCGCCCCGCAACAGGGGCGGCTCGGTCTCGTGGGAATGCGAGAGCGGACGCGGTTGCTCCACGGCAGCCTGCTGATCGACTCACGTCCAGGCGGGCCGACGGCAATCGAGGCTCGGCTCCCGCGCTGGCGTCCGGCCATAGCACGCGCAACCGCCTGAGAGCCGCGCTTTGGGCGGGGTCGGCCCAGCCCATCGGCGCTGGCGGCAGCGCCGCCGATCGGAGACGATCCCAGTGACGTGCTCGCCAGGATTCACATCGACGCCCGTTGGGCCGCCGACTTGATCGCTGCGCTCGGCGACGCGTCGTGCCTGGTTGTGCGGCGCGACGACGACATCGTCGATGTCCTTGTGCCGTCAAAGCACGACGACGACCAGGCACGCATGGAGCTGACCTTCTTTCTCAACGCCTGGGCGCTCGACCACCCACGGGCCGGTGTGCGTGTCGCCCGCTTTGGTTAGGCGAGGACGTTGACGAGATCGTGCTCGTGCGCGAAGCGGAGCGCCTCGGTCCGGCTCGAAACGCCAAGCTTTCGGTAGACGTTCCGCACGTGGAACTTGATCGTCTGCTCGCTCAGCCAGAGCCGCGTCGCGATCTGCTTGTTCGTGAGCCCTTCGGCGACGTACGCGAGGACACCGAGTTCTCGCTCCGTGAGGATGCGCCGCCAGTCGTTCGCTGAGTCGGCGTCCTTCGTGGTTCGCGCCATCACGAATGCGCTGCCCTCGACGGTTTGCCGGATGAGAGCCGGCAGATCGGAGGGGTCGATCGACTTCAGGACAAACGCATTCGCGCCTCGCCGGAAGGCGGCCTCGATCTGACGCTGATCGTCGCAGCCGGACACGACGATCAGCACGAGATCGGGGTGCTCCTCACGCAGATGCTCGAGACACTCGAGACCGTCCATCGGAGGCATCGTCAGATCCATCAGGACGACGTCAGCCTCAACCCTCCGCAAGACTTCCAGCAGCTCGGCGCCGCTCGAGGCCTCGGCGGCAACCGAGCATCCGCCATCCGCCTCGAGGGCGAAACGGAGCGCGTTGCGCATCAGCGCCTGGTCGTCGCCGACCACGATCTTCAATTCGTGCATGCCGCAGTTCCCTCCCGTTATTCGCAACCGAAGCCGCCTTCGGTTGACCGCTCACGCATCCTGCCGACCTCCGGCCGCAATGGAATCCCCCGTATGTCGAGAATCGGCGCTCGGTGCCTACGCATGTGGCTAGGTCGCATCGTCACGAGCAGTGATGACAGCCCATCCGGCGTTCGTCCCTGTCGCTCCACACGAGCGCGAGCAGCACCCGCTCGGCGCTCGACTCCGTGCTCTGCAACCGACGGCGCACATCGCGCAGCGCAATGTGTGTGAGCTTCGTGGTTTTCGAATCAGCATCTGCCGATAACAAACCAGTCGCCTCATGATCTGTACGCGCTAAAGGGGCCGACAACCTACACGTTCGGGTGGAGAGAACGACCCGACTTTCCGGCGCAGCCCGACGGTGCGATCGAGACAATGTAGTCCGAATGAAACGTCTCACCGTCATCTGGCTCGTGATCGCCGCTCTCGCTCTAAGTGCGAGCGCGACTGCCGGGTCGGGGCCGATCACGAAGCAAAACGGATCGAGCCCCGCCTTCGCGAACGTTCACCTCGATCTGCCGGATCAGCGGCTTCGTGTCTCTACGGCAACTGTGGCGGGAACGTTGCCACGCTCGACGCGGTCACGGGTCGGATCGACGCTGTTCAGCCAAAACTCGGCACCTGGAACCTGACGATGTCGTTCAGCCAATCTTCAGCCGGGAGCGCTCTACCGCCTCTGGGGCAACCGTTCGGGCATCACGCCGGTGCCAGGGCAACAACGGACGGCTTCTTCTCGATCGACATCGCGTACGGCCGCACTCGACGGAACAGTCAGCTTCGACTACCAAACGACGAATCCTGACGAACCTCGGCTTCGACCTCAACAGTCCTGTCGAACGGGAACGACCGGCAACGGCATCACTCTCGTCACGTCCTACTGGTCGAACCAATGGCTTCAGGTGACGACCGGCGGCCTGCTCTTACGTGCCGTGACGCTCGCGGCGCCTCGGGGCGTAGATCGCGCCGCCCGGCCACCAGTTCCAGCGGCCGAGTATCGCCATCAGGGAGGGCACGAGGATCGCGCGCACGATCGTCGCGTCGATCGCCACCGCGAGTGCGATGCCGATCCCGACCTCTTTGATCAGGATCACGTTCGAGGTTGCGAAGGCACCGATCGCGATGCAGAAGAGCAGCGCTGCGGCCGTCACGATCCGGCCCGTCCGCTCCAGCCCCACCGCGACCGCCTCGTCGTTCGGGAGCCCCGAGTCCCACTCTTCCTTGATCCGGGTCAAGAGAAAGACGCCGTAGTCGGTGGCGAGCCCGAACGAGATCGCGAAGACGAGCACCGGCACGGTCAGCTGCAGTGCTCCCTGGCCGCGGTAGTCCAGCAGGCCTTCGAAGCGGCCGGCCTGAAACAGCGCGACGAGGATCCCGAGCGTCGCCGAGAGCGAGAGTGCGTTCATCAGCAACGTTTTCAGCGGCAGGATGAGCGAGCGCGTTGCGAAGTAGAGCAGGACGAACGTCGTGGCGCAGACCAGGGCGATCGCGAGCGGCAGGCCGTCGACGATTGCACGCTTCTGGTCGAGGAACTGCGCAGTCGCGCCGCCGACCGGGGCGGCGGCCGGCAGCGCGCGCATGCCCCGGACCATGCGGATCGATGCCGGCTCGAGGAACGGCTCGCCCGATGCAGCCGCGATCTCCCACGTCCTCCTCCCGAGCCTGCGAGGCGGCAACACCACCCGTGCCGCGGGCAGCGCCCGCACCGCCCGGGCGTAGGCCGCGGCATCTCGCGCGCTGCCGTGCACGACCGCGTAGGCGGGCGAGACGCCCGCGCTCCGGAACTCGGAGCGGAGCGCGTCGTCGACCGCGCGCGAGCTGACGCCCTCGGGCAGGACAGACGCGTCGATGCCGGTGAAGCGGATCGACGTGAACGGGATCCCGGCCAGGATCAGGACGGTCGCAGCGAGCGCCGCGAACGGAACAGGGCGTCGCATCAGCGCATGCGCGAGCCGGTACCAGGCACCTCGTTCCCGCGGGGTCGCTGCCTGCCGGCGCACGGGCAGTGCGTTGATGCGCGGACCGAGCAGGAAGAAGAGCGGAGGCAGGACGGTCAGCGAGACGAGCCCGGCAAGCGGGCCGACGAGCGCGCCGGCGATTCCCATCGAGCGCAGGAACCCGAGCGGGAAGACCGCCAGCGTCGCGATCGAGACGCCGACCGTGACAGAGCTGAACGCGACCGTCCGGCCGGCGGTCGCGACCGTAGCCCGGACCGCGTCGGCGCCGGGGCCGCGTTGCGCGAGCTCCTCGCGATAGCGCGAGACGAGCAAGAGGCTGTAGTCGATCGCGAGACCGAGCCCCGCGCCCGTGACGATGTTCAGCGCGTACGTCGAGATCGGGGTGACGGCGTCGAGCAGCCGCAGCAGGAGCAGGGCGCCGATGATCGTCAGCGCACCCGAGACGAGTGGCAACAGCGCCGCGACGCCGCTACCGAAGACGATCAGCGCGAGCACGAAGAGCACCGGAAACGCGAGCTCCTCGGCGTGCGTCAGGTCCTGCTGGACCTGGCGATTGACCTGGGAAGTCCCGATCGCCGCGCCTCCGGCCGCAGTCCCCGGCACGGCCGAGAGTCGCACTGCCACTCGATCGGCGGCCTTCCGCCAGCGCGCTTCGGACACGCCGGCTCGCGCGTAGGCCGCGACGAGCGCGGCACGGCGGTCGCGACTGTAGAGCGGCGGTGCGAGCTTCGGGAAGAGCGGCTCCGACTCGACGATGCGCTCGACGCGCGTGAGCCGACGGGAGGTCGGTTCGCGCACGAGCACGAGCAGCTGCGGAGACGCCGAGAGACCGGACGCGCGCTCGACGAGCGCCTCGGCGCGCAGGCTCTCGCTGCCCTGTGCGACGAAATCGTTCGAGGCGCGGCCGAGCAGCCGCGGCGTCGCGAGCCCGAACGTCGGCGCAGACGATCGCGAAGACGAGCGCCGCGACCAGCATCGACCTCGGCCGCGCACGGCTGCGGTGGCGAACAGCCGAGGTGATGCCCGTGTGGGCCGGGTCGTGGGAGCGCCTGGGTCACGCGGGTTGCGTGCCCGCGGTTTCGGCCGTCTGCTCCTCGAGCAACGCGGCGCACGATGGACAGATCACCGTTCGAGGCTAGACAACGTGGGCGTGTTCGGCCAGCAGTGCCGTAGGGTTCGCCCGGTGACGGCCTTCTCCGAGACGATCGCGAAGGCGTATGCGGTCGACGGCGGCGCGATCGACCTCGGCCGCGGTGTGCACGAGGCCAACCTGGAGCTCGAGGCCGTGGTGCGCCTGCCGCTCGCGACGATGAACCGTCACGGGCTGATCGCCGGCGCGACCGGCACCGGCAAGACGCGCACACTGCAGCTGCTCGCAGAGCAGCTTTCCGACGCGGGCGTCTCGGTGTTCGCGGCGGACTACAAGGGCGACCTTTCGGGGCTCGGGCAGCCCGGTGCCGCCGACGGGCCGGCGCCGAAGCGGATGGGCGAGCTGCAGCTGCCGTACGAGCCGACGTCGTACCCGGTCGAGTTCCTCGCGCTCGGCGGCATCGGCGCCGGCGTCCCGGTCCGGGCGACGGTGACGGACTTCGGGCCGGAGCTGCTCGGCAAGGTCCTCGGAGCAAACGAGACGCAGCAGCAGACCCTGTCGCTGCTCTTCCGGTTCGCCGATGAGCGCGGGCTGATCCTGATCGATCTGGCAGACCTGCGGGCGCTCCTCACCTACCTCGACTCGGACGCGGGCAAGACCGACCTGACAGGCATCGGCGGCGTCTCCGGCCAAACGATCGGCGTTCTGCTGCGCTCGCTCGTCGAGCTCGAGGACGGCGGCGGCAACGAGTTCTTCGGCGAGCCGCTCTTCGAGATCGCCGACCTCCTTCGCACAGCGCCCGACGGTCGAGGCGTGATCAGTGCGCTCGAGCTCTCGGCGGTCCAGGACCGGCCCGCGCTCTTCTCGACCGCGCTGATGTGGCTGCTCGCGGAGCTCTTCCAGCAGCTCCCCGAGGTCGGCGACCTCGACAAGCCGAAGCTCGTCTTCTTCTTCGACGAGGCGCACCTGCTGTTTGCGGATGCGACGAAGTCGTTCCTGGAGTCGGTGACGCGGACGGTGCGCATGATTCGCTCCAAGGGCGTCGGCGTGTTCTTCGTCACCCAGTCGCCGACCGACGTGCCGAGCGAGGTGCTCGGCCAGCTCGGCGCCCGTGTCCAGCACGCGTTGCGCGCGTTCACGCCGGAAGACGCGGATGCGCTGAAGAAGACCGTGCGCACCTACCCGACCTCTGACTTCTACGACCTCGAGGCGCTACTCAAGGAGCTCGGGACCGGGGAGGCGGCGGTGACGATCCTCTCCGAGCGCGGCGTCCCGACGCCGGTCGTTCACACCCGGCTGCGCGCCCCGCGCTCGAGCATGACGACGGCGACCGGGATCGACGAGGCCGCCAAGGCCTCGCCGCTGTACGCGAAGTACGGCACGAGGCTCGAGAAGGAGAGCGCCGCCGAGCAGCTCGCGAAGCGCGTCGAGCAGGCGCCGGAGCCTGAGGCAAAGTCCAAGCCCACGGCCGACGCCGGCGGCGAGGCGCCGAAGCCGCACGCACGCAAGGCCAAGGAGCCGACCAACGCGCTGACCGATTTCCTCGGCTCGCGGCAGGGCAAGACGCTGCAGCGCGAGGTGGTCCGGGGCGCCTTCAGCCTGCTGCGCAAGAAGCTCTGACCGGCGCCGCTAGCCGGGCTCGGCCCGGAACGCGTCTCGCGCGGCGCCGATGGAGTCGAAGAAGGGGCCCGTGACGCCGTAGCGCTCGATACCCGCTCCCGTCGAGGACGAGACGGATCCTTCAGCGGCGCTCCGGTCCGACACTCGGGCAACAACGCGCCGCTGGCGCGCAGCATCGCCGACGGGATGAGCGGAATGGTCAGCTCATCGCGACCGCCGCCAGACCGTCATCGGGTCACTTCGAGCGGCGGCTGGTGGCGACCGACCGGTTCAGGTCGAGCGCCGCGGCGAGGATCAGCGTCCCGGCCCAGATGTTCACCGGGTCGAAGCGGAGCGGCTCCGAGTCGCCGATCAGGTCGGACACGAACCAGACGATGAACCAGACGATCGTCAATGCCGGCGCTCCACGTGGCGGATTGCCGCGTCGCGGCCGGGGAAGAAGACGGTCTCGCGTTCGTCCTCCCAGCGCACACGGAGGTGCTCGTGCCCGGGCGCCCCGAGCACTTCGAGGATCTCGCCGAGCCGCCCATGGTCACCCACCTGGTGCCTGCTCGTTGTCACGAGGTCTCCTGGCTTCGCTTCCTGCAACCACGTCTGCGTCATCTGTCCGCCTCCTTGTCACCCCGAATGCTTCCGGAGCGGCGCGGACGCGGCATCCGTACCGCGTTCCGATTGCGCTGCGGTGAACTACGGGCGCCGTGCCCGGCGGCGCACCGATCCGGTGCTCCCCGTTCGTCGGCGATCCTGAGTGGTGCAACCAGGGATCGCAACGGAAGGAGCCCGTCGATGGTGGAGTCGAAGAAGTCATTCACGGCAGATGAAGCGCGGCGCTTCGGCGAGGAGATCGGAATCGACTGGGACGGAGCGCCGTTCGACGTCGAGCAGTTCCGCATCGGCATGAACGTCGAGCTGGAGCACGGCCTCCACGATCTGCTCACGAACGTCAGTGACGACGATCCGCACGTGACGGCGAAGATCGCGCTCGCCCATCTGAACGAGTTTCCCGACTACTACACGCGGCTGGAGCGGATGGAGGAAGAGGCGAAGCGCGACTGGTCGGGTCGCTAGCCCGGCTCAGCGAGAGATGGCGGCACGGACTGCGCGCGCGACCATGGCGTCCTCGCGTGCCGCGATCACATGCACCGGCACGCGCGCGCCGACGCCGAGGAAGCGCAGGCGCTCGCAGATCGCAACACGAACGGGCTCGGCGTTCTCCCCGACGCCGCCGGTGAATGCCAGGGCGTCCAGGCCGTCGAGCGACGTCGCCATGGCGGCGACTGCCTGGGCGACGCGGTAGGCGAGGATCTCGAGCGCGAGCTGCGCGCCTTCATCGGAGGAGGCGATCAGGGTCGCGACGTCGCCGGTGCCGCCGAGCGCGAGCAGCCCGGACTCGTGCTCCAGGGCCTCTTCCAGCTCGGCCGCCGTCACGCCGTGGCGCAGCAGGTAGAGCAGTGCGCCCGGGTCGACCGGCCCCGGGCGTGTCGCCATCGGCACGCCTTCGAGCGGCGTGAAGCCCATCGTCGTATCGACCGACCGTCCGTCGCGCACGGCCGTGACCGAGCAGCCACCGCCGAGGTGGCAGACCACGAGGCGCGCCACCGGCACCTGCTCCGCGACCCATGCGACCGACAGCCCGTGGAAGCCGAAGCGCTGGATTCCCAGCGCTCGGTACCGCTCGGGCAGGAGATAGGTGGCGGCGACCGGCGGGATCGTCCGGTGGAACGCGGTGTCGAAGACGGCGACGTGCGGAACCTGCGGCAGCGCCTGCCGCGCTTGCCGGATCGCGTCGACGGCCGGAGGATTGTGCAGCGGCGCGAGCTCACGCAGCTCATCGAGTGCTGCCACGACATCGTCGTCGAGCAGCGTCGGCTCGACGAACCGCAGGCCTCCGTGAACGATTCGATGTCCGACGCCCGCGACGTCGCCGGAATCGCCGAGCATCGCAATCGGGTGCGAGACGTCGTCTCCGTCGACGATGCTCAGCTTGAGGCTGGTGGAGCCGGCATTGACGACGAGGATCCTGTCCGTCAGTACGGCCACGTCCAGTCTCGGATCGCGGGATCGTCCTCGCCGTGCTCGCGCGTGTACGCGCGGGCTGCGAGCCGCCGCTCTTGCATGTGCTGCCGTAGGTGGGCAGCGCGCTCCGTGAGCTCAGGCACGCGGTCGATGACGTCGATCACGAGATGGAAGCGGTCGAGGTCGTTCAGCATCACCATGTCGAACGGCGTCGTCGTCGTGCCCTCCTCCTTGTAGCCGCGAACGTGCAGGTTCTCGTGATTCGTCCGCCGGTAGGCGAGCCGGTGGATCAGCCACGGGTAGCCGTGGTAGGCGAACACGATCGGCCTCGCCTGCGTGAAGAGCGAGTCGAACTCCGCATCGGACAAACCGTGTGGATGCTCGCTGTCCGGTTGCAGGCGCATCAGGTCGACGACGTTCACGACTCGCACCTTGAGCTCTGGGAGGTGCTCGCGCAGCAGCGCAGCGGCGGCGAGCGTCTCGAGCGTCGGCACGTCGCCGCAGCACCCGAGGACGACATCGGGCTCGCCGCCTTCGTCGGTCGACGCCCATTCCCAGATGCCGACGCCCCGCGTGCAGTGGATGATCGCCTCGTCGATCGTCAGGTAGTCGAGGGCCGGCTGCTTGCCGGCGACGATCACGTTGACGTAGTTGCGCGATCGCAGGCAGTGATCGGCGACCGAGAGCAGCGTGTTCGCGTCCGGCGGCAGATAGACGCGGATCACCTCCGCCTTCTTGTTGACGACGTGGTCGATGAAGCCCGGGTCCTGGTGCGAGAAGCCGTTGTGATCCTGGCGCCAGACGTGCGAGCTGAGGAGGTAGTTCAGCGAGGCCACCGGCCGCCGCCATGGGATGTCGCGGGTGACCTTCAGCCACTTCGCGTGCTGGTTGAACATCGAGTCGACGATGTGGATGAACGCCTCGTAACAGTTGAAGAGCCCGTGGCGGCCGGTCAGGAGGTAGCCCTCGAGCCAGCCCTGGCACTGGTGCTCGGACAGCACCTCGATCACGCGCCCGTCGGATGCCGAGTCCCTCGTCCGTCGGCTCGGTCTCGGCATCCCACGCGCGCGACGTGACCTCGAAGACGTCACCGAGGCGGTTCGAGGCAGTCTCGTCGGGGCCGAAGAGCCGGAACGTCTCGGGATTCCTGACGATCAGCTCACGCAGGAAGGCGCCGAGCCTGCGCGTCGGCTCGGTCGAGCTCGTGCCCGGCCGCTCGACGGCGACGGCGAACTCGCGAAAGTCGGGCAGCACGAGGTCCTGCAGCAGCTCGCCGCCGTTCGCGTGCGGGTTCGCACTCATGCGCCGTTCGCCGACGGGGGGAAGCGCGCGCAGCTCGGGCAGCAGGCTGCCGCCGTCGTCGAACAGCTCCTCCGGGCGATAGCTGCGCAGCCACGTCTCGAGGACCGCGCGGTGGCTCTTGTCCTCCCGCGCCGCACCGACCGGCACCTGGTGCGAGCGCCACGTCCCTTCGACCTGCAGGCCGTCGACCTCGCGGGGGCCGGTCCAGCCCTTCGGCGAGCGCAGGATCAGCATCGGCCAGCGCGGCCGCTCCTCGTGCCCGTGTGCTCGTGCGCGCTCCTGGATCTCCTTGATGTCGTCGAGGGCGTCGTCGAGCACGCCGGCGAACCGCCGGTGCACGTCCGCGTGTGGCTCGTCGAGGCCCGCGTCGACGATCAACGGTCGCCAGCCGTAGCCCTCGAAGAGGGAGACGAGCTCGTGCTCGGGAATGCGCGCGAGCACGGTCGGGTTCGCGATCTTGTAGCCGTTCAGGTGCAGGATCGGCAGGACGGCACCGTCGACGACCGCGTTCAGGAACTTGTTCGAATGCCAGCTCGTCGCGAGCGGCCCCGTTTCGGCCTCGCCGTCGCCGACGACGCAGGCGACGATGAGATCGGGATTGTCGAAGGCCGCCCCGAATGCATGCGACAGCGCATAGCCGAGCTCGCCGCCCTCGTGGATCGAGCCCGGCGTCTCCGGCGCGACGTGGGAGGGGATGCCGCCCGGGAACGAGAACTGCCGGAAGAGCGCTCGCAGCCCGTCCTCGCCGAGGCCGATGTGCGGGTACCGCTCGGTGTAGGTGCCTTCGAGGTACGCGTTCGCGACGAGACCTGGCCCGCCGTGGCCCGGGCCGGTGACGAAGATCATCGACAGGTCGCGCGAGGTGATCGCGCGGTTCAGGTGGGCGTAGAGGAAGTTCAGCCCCGGGGTGGTGCCGAAGTGCCCGAGCAGGCGCGGCTTGACGTGCTCGGCGCGCAGCGGCTCGCGCAGCAGCGGATTGTCGAGCAGGTAGATCTGGCCGACCGAGAGATAGTTGGCGGCGCGCCAGTACGCGTCGACGAGCTCGAGCTCTGCCGTGGACGCGCGTTCGACGCTCATCGACACGTTCGAACACTAAACGAGCAGATCCGCCGTGAGTGAGCGCGCAATCGCCGTTCCCCAGGCTGTGATCGCGTCCCACTCCCGGTAGTCGCCGCCTGGCACCCGCAGCAGCCCGGCAGCGGCACGCTCGCCGAGTGACAGCTGTGCCTTGTCGAGCTTGCCGCCGAATTGCCGGTGGTCCCGGGCACGCGTGCGATCGACGAGATCGACGGCGTCGAAGGACTCCTCTGCGGCCGCATGCGGCGGGTCGCCGATCGGCCCGCTGCTGAAGAGCCACGTCGGCCGGGTCGAGATCAACTCCTCGTGCTCGGCGAGGAAGCGGTTCGCGCTGCGCAGCCAGCCGCCCACGTAGACGGCGCTGCCGAGCACGAACGCGTCGTACGGGAAGACCGTGTCGACGTCCTCCATGCGCTTCACGTCCACCTCCAGGCCGTGCGCCCGCAGGACCTCTCCGATCGCTTCCGCGATCTCTTCGGTCGAACCGTGCTTGCTTGCAGAAGCGACGAGAACCTTGGTCATCGAGCTCACCTCCGGACGTTGGTACCGAGAGTGTCCGGGCGGGAACGCCGCTGAGCATCGGGATTCCGCCGCGAGCCGGCGCGGAAAAGCCGCGACTATCCGAGCACGGGCGCGACCGGCCTGGCGACGTCACCGGCGTGCGCGGCGGCCGCGACGGCCTTCGCGACCGCGTGCGCGACCGAGCGGTCGAAGACGCTCGGGACGATGTAGTCGACCGAGAGCTCGTCCACCGGGATCGATTCGGCGAGCGCCTGAGCAGCGGCGATCTTCATCTCCGCCGTGATCGTCGTCGCCCGGGCGTCGAGGGCGCCGCGGAAGACGCCCGGGAACGCGAGCAGGTTGTTGATCTGGTTCGGATAGTCGGAGCGGCCGCTGGCGACGATTGCGACGCAGTCCTCGATCGCCTCGAGGTCGATCTCCGGCCGCGGGTTGGCAAGCGCGAAGACGATCGCGTCGGGGCCCATGCTCGCGATCCCGTCACGCGTCACAGCGCCCGGGACGGAGACGCCGATGAAGACGTCGGCGCCCGCGAGCACCTCGTCGGCAGAGCCTTGCTCGTTCTCGGGATTCGTGCTCTCGGCATACGCCTGCTTCGCGGGGCTCAGGCCGGGGCGGCCCCGGTAGAGCGCTCCACCCTCGTCACAGCCGACCACATGGCGGGCGCCTGCTTGCACGAGGATCTTCGTCACGGCCGTCCCGGCCGCTCCACACCCGGTCGTCACGATCTTGATCTCCTCGAGTCGCTTGCCGACGACGCGCAGCGCATTCGTCAGCGCGGCCAGCACGACGATCGCCGTCCCATGCTGGTCGTCGTGGAACACCGGGATGTCGAGCTCTCGGTTCAGCCGCTCCTCGATCTCGAAGCAACGCGGCGCAGCGATGTCCTCGAGGTTGATACCGCCGAAACCCGGTGCGAGTGCACGAACGACGGCGACGATCTCGTCGACGTCCTGCGTGTCGAGACAGATCGGAAAGGCATCCACGCCTCCGAACTCCTTGAAGAGCATCGCCTTGCCTTCCATCACGGGCAGCGCCGCCTCGGGCCCGATGTCGCCGAGCCCCAGCACGGCGGAGCCGTCGGTGACGACGGCGACCATGTTTCCCTTGGTCGTCAGCGTCCAGACCAGCTCGGGATTGTCCGCGATCGCCTGAGAGATGCGTGCAACGCCCGGCGTGTAGGCGCGAGAGAGGTCGTCGCGTGTCCGCACCGGTGTCTTCGGGACGACTTCGATCTTGCCGCCCGAGTGCAGCAGGAACGTCCGATCGGAAAGGTGGAGGACCTCGGTGCCTTCGACCTGCTCCACCCGGGCGACGATCTCGTCGAGGTGCGCCGCGTCTGCGGCCAGGATCACGACGTCGCGAAGCTTCGTCTTCCGCTCGACTCGTACGAGGTCGATCGCGCCGAGCGAGCCACCCGCGGCGGCGATCGCGGCCGCCAGGCGGGCAAAGGAGCCGGGGTGGTCGTCCAGGCGGACACGGACGGTCGCGCTGAACGACGAGGACGGATGCGGCATCGCGAGCTCGGCCGAGAATCAGCGCCAGCGACAGGTGCAGTGGGCCCGCGGATGGCGGCAGACGGGGCACGCCGTGCTCCGGAGGCTCAAGGTCTTCTTCCCGACGCCGGCGAAGGCCATCAGGTACGCGGCGACTGCGACGAGCACGACCACGGCAATAGGGTCGGCGGGATAGAGATTCACGACCGAATGATCCCACCCGGCGGGGTCGATGCCATCCGTCATTTCCCGCGAGATCGCGCCGCTTTTTCGCCAGCGCGAGGGGTGCGTGCATCGGTCGAGTAGAAAGTACGGATGAGCCGCGCGTCCGGTTGCCGATGCCGGAGGCGGCTCGGTGGACGACGGTTCGGGACGTGCCCGACGACCAGCTCACGGAACGCGAACAGGCTGCAGCACTCCTGCTCGCCTACGGCCACACGAATCGCGACGTGGCGCGCGAGCTCCACGTGTCGGTCCGGACGGTCGAGTCGGAGCGGGCGCGCCTGATGCGCAAGCTCGGCTTCGCGCGTCGGGCCGAGCTGGTGCGCTGGGCGCTCGAGCGCGGCCTGCTCCACTGACGGCCACTTGCGGGAAACCCGTAAGCGGGTTCCGCGCTCGCCACGATGGGCAGCCGGGCGAACGCATCGACACTGGCCTCATCAGCAAACAGGTCGACGGCGCGGAGACGAGCCCGACCCTGATCGAAGGAGAAAGATCATGCGTAAGTTCTTCGAAATCGGTGGACTCGTCGCCGCGGCAGTCCTGATCGCGTTCGGCGTCGCCGCAATCGTGATGGGCGTCAACGGCCGGAGCACGGTTCAGGACAGCCTGAAGCTCGAGCAGATCGTCGGCTCGCCCGACATGACGCCGTCGGCGATCGCTGCCGAGGCGAAGAAGGCCGGCCTGCCCGCATCGATCAGCCTCCCGACGACGGACGTGGCCGGCAAGCCGATCGACACCGGCGACCGCGCCCGCGCGTTTGCGTCGTACATGCGCATCCACACGCTGGAGGCGACCGGCGGAGTGCCGTACTCGCAGATGCCGCGCTTCGCGACGGCGGACGGCAAGGGCACGAACGACGCGACCGCCGCCCTGCAGGCGAACGGCCGGCCGGTCGACAACGCCGCCCGCAACATCTGGGTGACGGAGACCGCGCTGACCACCGCGCTCAACACGAGCTACATGGCCTCGCAGCTCGCACTCTTCGGGATCGTCGTCGGAGTTGCACTGTTGCTCTCCGGGATCGGGTTCGGGATCCTCGCGATCGGCGGGGCGCTTCGGAACCCCGACTCGGTGCTCACGTCTGCCAAGCACAAGAACAAGGCGGCCAGCGCCAAGGCGGTGCCGAGCGTCTGAGCTCTCGAACTCGCAGGAACGGGACACTGGAGGGCCGCGCAAGCGGCCCTCCGGCTGTCAGGCCTCGAGCAGGTCGTGCGCCAGCGCGTAGCGCACGAGCTCGGCACGGCTCGACAACCGCAGCTTCTGCATGATGTGCGCCCGGTGCGTCTCGGCGGTGCGCACGGAGATGAAGAGCTGCTTGGCGATCTCCTGGTTCGTGTGCCCGAGCGCGAGCAGGCGCAGCACTTCGCGCTCGCGGTCCGAAAGGGGATCCTCCTCGGCCTTCCGAGCCGCGTCGGCGTCCGCGGCGATCAGCCGCGCGCCGAGCTCGGGGTGGACGTAGCGACCGCCGCGGGCAACTTCGCGAACAGCCGCGACGACCTCGACGTCAGCGGCCTCCTTGAGCACGTAGCCGCTCGCGCCGGCCGCGAATGCCTCACGGACGTAGCGCGGGTCGTCCTGCATCGAGAGGACGAGGATCTTCGTCTCCGGCCGCTCTCGCAGGAGCGTCGGGATCACCTCGAGGCCGTTGCCGTCCGGCATCACGACGTCGATGAGGATCACGTCGGGTTTCAGGCTCCTGGCTTCGAAGATCGCCTCACGCCCGGAAGCGGCCTCGCCGACGGGCTCGATGTCGTCCTCGCGGCCGAGCAGAAGCGTGATCCCCGCGCGGACAACGGCGTGGTCGTCGACGACCAGGACCTGGATCGGCTGTGTCATGCCTCACTGACCTTAATCACCGCCGGGGGCGGCGTACGGAGAAATCCGCAACCGACGCGGGGCATGTCGCGGATGGCGGGTGGCGCCTTCCGGCCTAGCGTGCTGTCCATGCGCAAGACATTCCCGGTCATCTGGTCACTGCACGGCGAAACGCATACGGGCAAGCTCGAGGTGACGAAGGAGCGCATCGAGCTGACCTCGCGCGGGTACACCTTCGCGTTTCCCCGCGATTCTGTCATCCATTTCGTCGTCGAACGCGGCGCCGAGACGCGGATCAGGGGGCTCACCTCGATCAAGATTCGCCTCGTCGGCGAGCACGTCGTGCGGATCGCGAGCCTTGGTGGCGCGGGCTCGTTGCACGAGATCTCCGCGCTGCTCGACGGCAGAGGGCCGGATGGAGCCCCTCCATCATGGCCTCGCCGGCGCGGGGACCTGAGCGGCGATCGTCGTCCCGGATCCGGCCGAGGACTCGACTTCGAGCGTCCCGCCGACGAGCGCGAGCCGCTCTCGCATACCGAGCAGGCCGAGCGCATCTTGACGCACCTCGGCGTTGTCGAAGCCGCGGCCGTCGTCGTCGATCGTCGCAGCGACGCTTCCCTCGCGGTTCGAGATCACGATGCTGACGTGCTCGGCACCGGAATGCTTGACGACGTTCGTGAGCGCCTCCTGGACGACCCGGTAGAGCGTGATCTCGACCTCGGGCGAGAGCCGCTCCTGGACGTTGGCCTGCACGACGGTCTCGATGCCGCTGCGTTCGGAGAAGGTCTCGCCGAGGCGCTCGAGCGCCGGTACGAGACCGAAGTCGTCGAGCGCTGCCGGCCGGAGCTCGACGGCGAGCGCGCGTACGTCTTGGAGCGCCTGGACCACCAGGCTTCGGACATCCGCTTCGGCACGTTCCGCCTCCTCGTCGCTCTGCGCCGCTCTGATCGAGCTCACGCCGAGCAGGATCGAGGTCAGCGCCTGCCCCGTCTCGTCGTGCAGTTCGAGCGCGAGACGGCGGCGCTCCGATTCCTGTGCGTCGACGACACGACGGACGGTGTCGCGTGCGACGCGCTCCGAGAGCGAGACGGCGACGGCTGCACGGGCTCCGAAGATCTCGACGAGGCGCAGGTCCTCGTCGGAGAAGCGGGCGTCGCCGCCCAGCTTGTCGTGCACCGCGATCACGCCGAGCGCGCTGCCTCCCGCCACGAGCGGCACGTAGAGGCCGGTTCGGGCCTTGATCGCGCGCGCCTCATCCTGAGCGACCTCCGGGTCGTCGAGCAACGAGTCGATGCGGGCGCTCTGGCGACGTTGCAGCACCCGTCCCACCTTCGACAGGTCGCGGCTCAGGCGGTGCCCGAGTAGCGACTCGGCCCCGGCCTCGACACTCTCGATCGCGGCGATCTCGAGGTCGCCGTCGCGGTCGGCCAGCGCCACGAAGGCGATGCGCGCGCCGATCAGCTCGCGCACCCGCAGGCAGACGAGCTGGAGCAGCCGGTCGAGCTCGATTTCTCCCACCATCGAGCGCACGATCTCGTGCAGCGACTCGAGCTGACGCGACCAGCGCGTCGCGGACTCGTAGAGGCGCGCGTTCTCGATCGCGACGGCGGCCTGGGTGGCGAGGAGGGTGACGATTTCCTCGTCCTCCGCGGTGAACGACTCGCCGCCCTGTTTCTCGGTCAGGTAGAGGTTGCCGTAGGCGATCCCTCTCATCAGGACGGGCACGCCGAGGAACGACTCCATCGGCGGGTGGTTCGGCGGGAAGCCGACGGAGCGCGGATCGTCGCCGAGGCGGTCGAGGCGGAGCGGTCGCGCATCGCGAATCAGGACGCCGAGGATGCCGCGACCTCGCGGCAGGTCGCCGATTGCGTCGTAGGTCTCCTCGTCGAGGCCGGTGGTGACGAAGCGTTCGAGCGAGCCGCCCGACTCGTCGATCACACCGAGAGCTGCGTAGCGGGCGCCGGTCAGCGTCGCGGCGGTCTCGACGATCTTTTGCAACAGCGCCTCGAGCGACAGCTCGGAGTTGAGCGCGATACTGGCTTCGAAGAGGTCGCGCAGGCGAGAATCGCTGTCGCGCGTGTCCACGCCGACGAGGCTACCCCGCCCGCCGAACCCCGTCCATCGACCGCTCAGGGCGTGCGCCTGCGCAGCGTGGTCGAGCCGAGCGCGACCGAGAGGGCAACCGTGCCGAGCACGACGGCGGCGTCGAGCCAGAGGCGGCCGTCGGTGAGACCACGCGCGACCCGGTCGAGACCGTCGTACGCGTACGTGACGGGCAGGGCATCCGACGCGATCCGGAGCCCTCTCGGCATGCGTGCGCGTTGGACGAAGAGGCCGCAGAGGAGGATCTGCGGCAGCAGCACTGCCGGCATGAACTGCACGGCCTGAAACTCGCTCGTCGCAAAGGCGCTCAGGAAGAGACCGAGCCCGACTCCGAGCAGCGCGTTCGAGACGGCAAGCGCGACGACCAGGAGCTTCGAGCCGGCTGTGTCGACGCCGAGCAGGCCGAATGCGACCAGCGACGTGACCGAGGCCTGCGCCGCTGCGAGCAGTGCGAACGCCAGGCCGTAGCCCGCGAGCAGGTCGAGCTTCGAGAGCGGCAGTGACATCAGACGCTCGAGCGTCCCGCCGGTCCGTTCGCGAAGCATCGCGATCGACGTGACGAGGAACATCACGATCAACGGAAACAGGCCGACGAGCGGCACTGCGACGCGCTGGAACGCTCCGGGAGAGCCGTCGAGCACGTAGCGAAGCAACACGAGCAGCGCCGGCGGCACCACGAGGACGAGCGCCAGGGTGCGGTGGTCGCGACGCAGCTGCTCGAGGACGCGCCTCGTGGTGGCGAACGTCGCACGGGTGCTCATGCCCGTTCCGCCAGCGCGAGGAACGCCGTTTCCAGGTCGGCCGTGCCGGCGCCCGCACGCAACTCGTCGGGCGATCCGGTCGCGATGAGCAGACCGTCGCGCATCAGGAGCAGGTGGTCGCAGCGGTCAGCCTCGTCCATCACGTGCGTCGAGACCAGCAGCGTCGTCCCGTCGGCCGCCAGCCGGTGGAACGTCTCCCAGAGCTCGCGCCGCAACCTGGGGTCGAGGCCGACCGTTGGCTCGTCGAGCACGAGCAGCTCTGGCGCCCCGAGCAAGGCGACGGCGAGGGATGTTCGCGACCGCTCGCCGCCGGAGAGATCGCGGACGAGGGACGAGGTGCGGTCGCCGAGACCAACGGTCGCGACGACCGAGGCGATGCGCTCACGTCCTCCGACCAGGGCAGCGAAGTACCGCAGGTTCTCGAGCACAGTCAGGTCCGCGTAGACGGACGGTGCCTGGGTCATGTACGCGACGCGCTGCCGCAGCTGCGGTGTTCCGGCCGGCAGGCCGAGCACGGTGACGCTTCCACCTGCCACTCGCTGCACGCCGACGATCGCGCGCAGGAGCGTCGTCTTGCCGCAACCGCTTGGACCGAGGAGGCCCGTGACGACACCCGTCGGCACGTCGACCGACAGGCTCGGGAGGACCGTGCGCCCGCCTCGTTCGACGAACAGATCGTGCACGACGACGGCCGGCGCGGAGACGCTCATCGGCGTCATGCTCACAGGCGGGGCGGGCGACGGGAAGCGCCGCCCGCCCGTCCCGGGCGGCTCAGCCGGTGATCTCTGCAGCCGCCGCCAGTTGCTCGTCCTCACGCGGGACGTCGTCCCCGTGCACGACGAGGACGGGGCACGCGGCGTGGTGCAGGACGTAGGTCGAGACGCTGCCGTGGATCAAGCGGCCGATGCGGTCCCAGCCGTGGGCGCCGACGACCAGGAGGCGCGCGTCGCGATCGCGGGCGGCGCTGCAGAGCACCTGTCCGCGTAGCCCTTCGAGCGACAGCGTCGTGCAGGGCACGCCCGCGTCGGTCGCCTGCTGCGCGACCGCCGCCAGCACTTCGGCGACGTGGTCGAGCTGCACCTTGCGCAGCTCGGCTGCGATCTCCGGGGATCCGTAGTACCCGCCGTACATCGGTGTCGTGTCGTGTGCGACCGACGCGACGACCAGAGGCACGTCGAGTGCCTGCGCGAGGCCGATCGCCTCGGCGGTTGCCGCCTGTGCGGATGGTGAGCCGTCGGTCGCGAGCATGATCGGTTTCATGGTGGGCTCCTTTGCCGGGTACGACGAGTGTCGTCTCCCCGGCTGCCACCCGAATCGGGGCGCGCGCGGCGGCGGCGATCGTAGTTTCCCGCAACGACGACGCGGCGGGGCGCTGATTCCGACTGGGAGTAGTGTGGACACGATCGCCGCATGACCTCGACCGCCTCAGACCCGGCTGCGCCTTTCGTGGAAGACGTCGTGCTGCGTGACGGCTCGACACTCCGGCTGCGCGTACCGACCGCCGCCGACGAAGCGACCTTGATCGACTTCTTCCAGGCGCTCTCGTCCGACAGCCGCTACCTCCGGTTCCACGGTGCGACGTCGATCGATCACGCGACGGTCGCCGGGGCGCTCGAGACCGACTGGCGACGACCGCGCCTCGCTGCTCGGCGAGCTCGCCGCCCCCGGTGGGGTCGTCCGGCCCGTCGCGCTCGCGACCTACGTGCGCCTCCATGACCCACGCCGGGCCGAGGTCGCCTTTGCGGTCGCAGACGACCTGCACGGGCGCGGAGTCGGGACTCGTCTGCTCGAGCGGCTCGCCGCGCACGCGTCGGAATCCGGGATCGAGGAGTTCATCGCCGAGGTCCTGCCGCAGAACCACGCCATGCTGGGTGTCTTCGACGACGCCGGCTTCGAGACGGCGCGCACCCTGCAGGGCGGTGTCGTCGAGGTGACGCTACGGCTCGCCTCGCACGGCTCGACGGTGGCGGAACGGCGCGACCTGCGCGATCACGTCGCGGTCGCGGCCTCTCTGCGTCCCTTCTTCCAGCCCCGCTCGGTTGCCGTCATCGGCGCGTCCGCGCGCCGCGGCACGATCGGCGGCGAGCTCTTCCGGAACGTGCTCGAAGCCGACTTCGCGGGTGCGGTCTACCCGGTCAACCGTGGCGGCGAGCCCGTTGGCGGCGTCGCCGGCTACACGTCGTGCGCCGAGCTTCCGACCACCGTCGACCTGGCCGTCATCTGCGTGCCGGGCGCCTCGGTGCTCGACGCCGCCCGCGAGGCGCTCGAGACCGGCGTGCGGGCGCTCTGTGTCATCTCCGCCGGCTTCGCCGAGACCGGTTCGGACGGAGAGGCGCGTCAGGACGAATTGCTCGCGCTCGTGCGCGCGCACGGAGCACGGCTCGTCGGCCCGAACTGCCTCGGCATCGCCTCGAGCGCGGTCAGGCTGAACGCGACGTTCGCGCGTCGTGCGCTCCCTGCCGGCCGCGTCGCGTTCTCCTCGCAGAGCGGCGCCCTTGGCCTGGCGCTCCTCGAGGAGGCGGACGGTCGTGGCCTCGGCCTGTCGAGCTTCCTCTCGATCGGCAACAAGGCCGACGTGTCGTCGAACGACCTCCTCGAGTACTGGGAAGAGGACGAGGCGACCGATTTGATCCTCCTCTACCTGGAGTCGTTCGGAAACCCGCGGAAGTTCGCTCGGGTCGCCGGCCGCGTCGCGCGCTCGAAGCCGATCCTGGCGATGCGCAGCGGCACGAGCCGCGCCGGCGCCCGCGCTGCGAGCTCGCATACGGCGGCGCTCGCCAGCTCCGACGCCGCAGTCGACGCGCTCTTCTGGCAGGCGGGCGTGCTGCGACTCCGCACGCTCGAGGAGCTGCTCGACGCCGCCGTCCTCTTCTCGACGCAGCCGCTGCCGCGCGGCGACCGCGTCGCGGTGCTCACGAACGCGGGCGGTCTCGGCATCCTCTGCGCAGACGCCTGCGAGGTGGCCGGTCTGACGCTGCCGCCGCTCGCGGACGAGACGGTGCGGGCGCTGCAGCAAGTCATCCCTGCAGAGGCGAGCGTCTCCAACCCGGTCGACATCCTCGGCTCCGCGACGGCCGCGACGTACGAGGCGACGTTGCCCCTGCTGATCCACGATCCCGGCATCGACGCGGTGATCTGCCTCTTCGTGCCGCCGGTCGTCGCAACGGCCGCAGACGTAGCCGCGACGATTGCGCGCGCCTCGGAGAGCGCCGACAAGCCGGTGCTCCCGGTCGTGATGAGCGCCGACGGCACAGCGGCGGGCGGCTTCGCGTATCCCGAGTCCGCTGCCCGCGCGCTCGGCCTCGCCGCACGTCGCGCGGCCTGGCTCCGCCGCCCCGCCGGCGAGCCACCGAGGCTCGATCGCATCGACCGCGCCGCTGCAACTGCACTGATCGCGGACGCGCTCTCTGCGAGCGACGATGTCTGGCTCGAGCCCGCAGCCGTTCGGGCGCTGCTCGGCGCATACGGTCTGCCGCTCGTCGAGGAGCGGTACGCGGCAACGCCGGCCGCCGCGCTCGCTGCGGCAGCCGCGATCGGCTATCCCGTCGTCGTCAAGACGGCTGCGGCCGGCGCGCACAAGACCGAGTCGGGCGGTGTGCATCTCGACCTGCGCGACGCCGACAGCGTCGCGCGCGCCTGTGCCGCGATCGCCGGGCCGGTGATCGTGCAGCCCTTCCTGACGGCGGGGGTCGAGCTCCTCGTCGGCGCGATCCAGGATCCCGTCTTCGGGCCGCTCGTCGCCTACGGGCCGGGCGGTGTGATGGCGGAGCTGATCGGCTCGACGCGGCTCGCGCTCGCACCCCTGACCGACGTCGACGCGGACGAGCTGATCGCGAGCGGCAAGGCGGGCCGGCTGGTCGCCGGCTGGCGGGGTGCGGCTCCTGCCGACCGTGCCGCGATCGCGGACGTCCTGCACCGGCTCGGCCGACTCGTGGAGAACCACCCCGAGGTGGCCGAGCTCGATCTGAACCCCGTGCTTGCGAGCCCCGACGGCTGCGTCGCGGTTGACGCGCGCGTGCGTCTCTGCAAGCCGACGGAGGCGCTCCGGCTCAAGACCTGGTGATCAGCCGATGAAATCGGCGTGCGTTGCCCGCCGTCTTGGATCGCGCAGCCACGACCGAACCGCTCTCGCGACTCCGCAGAAACCACGGTCACGCGCTCGGTGCGCACACCGATTCGTCGCAGCCGGCAGCGATCGACGATGAGGCGACAACAAGGAGGCGCTATGAACGCTCTCGTGTATCACGGCCCCGGTCAGCGGACCTGGGAGGCCGTTCCGGATCCGGTGCTCTTCGATCCGACGGACGCAATCGTCCGCATCGACACCGCCACGATCTGCGGGACGGACCTGCACATTCTCAAGGGAGACGTACCGGAGGTGAAACCGGGCACGATCCTCGGGCACGAGGCCGTCGGGACCGTCGTGGAGGTCGGTTCGGCCGTCACCACGATCGAGCCCGGAGACCGCGTGCTCGTCTCGTGCATCACCTCCTGCGGGCGCTGCCAGTACTGCAAGGGGGGCCAGTACGGCCTCTGCACCGGTGGCGGCGGCTGGATCTTCGGCCACACGATCGACGGCCTCCAAGCCGAGTTGGCCCGCGTGCCGTTCGCCGACACGTCGGTCTACAAGGTGCCCGAGGGCTTGTCGGATGAAGACGTCATCTTCCTCGCAGACATCATCCCGACCGCATTCGAGGTCGGCGTCCTGAACGGTGGCGTGCAACCCGGCGACACGGTGGCGATCGTCGGTGCCGGTCCGATCGGGCTCGCGACGATCATGACCGCGAAGCTCTTCACGCCGGGGCGCATCATCGCGATCGACCTCGCCGACGCGAGACTGCAGAAGGCGCTCGAGTTCGGAGCGGACGTGACGATCAACAACGGCACCGAGGATCCGGTCGCCCGTGTGATGGAACTGACGCAGGGACTTGGCGCCGACGTCGTCATCGAGGCTGTCGGAATGCCGGAGACCTTCGAGCTCTGCACCACGATCGTCAGGGCCGGCGGCCGGGTAGCGAACGTCGGTGTGCACGGCCATTCGGCGACGCTCCACCTGGAGACGCTGTGGATCCGCGACATCACGATCACGACCGGCCTCGTCGACACGACGACCACTCCTCAGCTGCTGAAGCTGATCGAGAGCCGCAGGCTCGACCCGGCGCCGTTTGCGACGCACCGGTTCGCGCTCGCCGACACGGAGACCGCGTACGACATCTTCGCGGCCGCCGCGGAGACGCACGCACTCAAGGTCGTGCTCACGGCCGAGCCCGTGCGGGCGTTGCCCGAGCACACCGAGGTTCGGGAAATCCGAGCCGGCGGGCGTCGCCTGATCTGCCCAGACGAACGGCGGGGGTCAGATCCCCCGCCGTTCGTCCTGCTCATGTGTCTGTGCAGAGGGGCACGGCGACACCGCATGGCCGCGCGGCCGCGCGCACCGGCGCAGGAGCGACCGAGCCCCGTCTCGTTCGAGCCTGAGCTGCCGGCGACGGGCGCCGATTTCCGTACGGGGGAAGCACGAACGTTGCGGCGTCGAGTGCTTTCGCCGCCGAGTCGAGCGCTTCCGCCCAGAGGAAACCGATCCTCTCCAGCTCACGTCGCCCGCCCACCGGGCGGCCGACGCGCCTCGCCTGCGCGCGCGGCACCCGAGGGCTGATGATCGCGACGGCCATCTACAGCCAAGGATCGACGCGCCTGCCCGGCGGCGCATCCGCAGTTGCAGGCCGTCCGCTTGCGGGCCGGTACCGATCCGGACGGGATCAGCTCGCGTGTCCGACCTCTTGTACGAGCCACGCGTTGCCGTCGGGATCGTCCAGCGAGAAGAACGTGTTGTAGTCCGAGCGCTCGGCGTCGGGGCCGTCCGTCTGCGCACCGTCCTCGAAGTGGAAGAGCTCGCTCACGGGCGCTCCGCGACCGACGAGCTCGGCGCGTGCGGCTTCGATGTCCTTGACGACGAGATGCAGCCCCTTGACCGAGCCGGGCTCGCCGTTCTTCAGCCCCTTGCCGAAGGCGATCGCGCACGCCGAGCCGGGCGGGACCATCTGCACGATCCGGAACGCGTCGTTCGGGCTGTGGTCGACGAGCAGCTCGAAGCCGAGCTGGTCGAGGTAGAACGACTTCGCGCGGTCGACGTCCGAAACGGGCACTGCGATCAGCTCCAGCTTCCAGTCCATCTTTGCCCCCTCGGTGGTATTGGCCGTTGCCCGAAATACGACTCGGCGCCGCTGCAGAACTCATCGCGCCGAGCCCAAGAGGTACCGGTTCCGCGGCCTGGACGGGACTTCGACCCTGTGGAGCGTTCGTGACGCTTACGGCACGGTGGCAGCCACTGAGACGTGCGCGTCTCGATCTGGACATGGCTCCTGGCGAGGCACCGTTCGCTCCGCAGCGGTTCAGGTTAGCGTCCGGGCATGGCGGCGGCGCTCGACGGGATCCTCGTGATCGACCTCTCACGTGTCCTCGCGGGGCCGCTCGTCGGCCAGACGCTCGGTGATCTCGGGGCGGACGTGATCAAGGTCGAGTCACCGGCCGGCGACGACACGCGGCGCTGGCTGCCGCCGGCGGACGCGCAGGGGCGCGCGTCGTACCACCACGCCGCGAACCGCAACAAGCGCTCGATCGTGCTCGACCTCAAGGACGCGACGACCTCGAGCTGGCACGCGAGCGGTGCGCGCGCGGACGTCGTCGTCTCGAACTTCAAGCCGGGCACGCTCGAGCGCTTCGGGCTCGACTACGCGGCGGTGTCGCGCGGCAATCCGGCGTCGTCCACTGCGAGATCAGCGGCTTCGGCGAGCGAGCGGGCCGCGACCTGCCCGGCTACGACCCACTCGTGCAGGCGGTCGGCGGGCTGATGAGCGTCACCGGGCCACCCGAGACGCCTTCAAGGCGGGCGTTGCGATCGTCGACGTCGTGACCGCGCTCTACGCAACCGTCGCCGTGCTCGCCGCGCTCGTGGCGCGCACGCAGAGCGGCCGTGGTCAGCGTGTGACGATCGACCTCCTGCACGCGAACCTGGCGATGCTCGCGAACCAGTCCGCCGGCTGGCTCGCGAACGGCGAGTCACCCGGGCGGCTCGGGAACACCCACCCGAGCATCGAGCCGTTTGCGACTTACCGCGCCGCCGACGGCGACCTGATGATCCTCGCCGGCAACGACGGCCAGTTCGCGCGGCTCGCGGGGCGATCGGCTCGAGCCGGACGAGCGCTTCGCGACGAACGAGAGCCGCGTGCGACATCGAGAGAGGTGCGCGCCGCGATCGAGGAGCGCCGGCGGCCGGACGCGGGACGTGGCGCGAGCGCTGACGGCCGTCGGCGTCCCGGCCGGCGGTACAGACGATCGGCGAGGCGTTCTCGCGGACCGGCTCGGGCTCGACACGGTCGTCGACACCGACGGCGTGCGCACGGTCGCGTTCCCGGCCCAGCTCGAACGGCCGTCGCCGATCGCCGGCCGCCGAGCTCGACGAGCACGGCGAGGAGATCCGCAGCCTCCTCAGGCGCGGCTGACCGAGACCTCGGCGCCTGCGCGCTTCAGGAGCTGTGAGAAGGGACAGCCCTCGTCGGCCCGGTCGATCGCAGCGGCGAGGTCGTCCTCCGAGGCGCCGTCGACCGCCGCCGAGATGGTGACGTTCGAGCCGACGATCTGGTGGCCCTGCCCTTCGACCTCGTCCATCACGATCGTGCACGTGACATCGAGTCGCGTCGGCGGCGTCCCCGCCTCGGTCAGCTCGGTCGCGAGCGACATCGTCAAGCATCCCGCATGCGCCGCGGCGAGCAGCTCCTCCGGGCTCGTCTTCCCTGCGACCCGTGCGATCCGGGTCGGCAGCGAGAACGGCAGTTCGCTGAAGGCGCCCGACTCGGCCGTGAGCACGCCCTCGCCACGCGCCACATCCCCTTCCCAGCTGACGTCTGCAGAGCGTTCGATCCTCGGCACTAGGTGGTCTCCTCTGGTGGGACGGCGGGTGTGCCGTCGGGGTAATAGGCCTCGGCCGGCGAGCCGGCCGGCCGAAAGACGCCGAGCAGCCGCAGCTCGCTCTCGCCCGTGTTCGCCAGGCAGTGGACGAGGCGGGCGGGCAGGTACACACACGAGCCCGCCCGTAGCTCGGCCTCCTCGCCGCCGATGAAGAGCGTGCCCTCGCCGTCGAGCACGTAGATCACCTCGTCGTAGGTGTGGAAGTGATCCGGCGCGCGCCCGGGCGGGACGAGGCCGATGAACTGGGTCACCGAGGCGCAACCCTGCTCCGGCGTCACGCCGAGCAGAAACTGCCGCCCGGCCGTCGCCGTGCCGGTCTCGACCTCGTCCAGGTCGACGACCGCGTGCGAGACGCTCGACGGCGCGGCGTCGTGCACCAGCACCGAGAGGGCGCGCACCTCGCCGTCGAGGTGCCAGGCGACGTCGCGAGCGACGAAGAGCGCGGTGCCCGGGCCGAGCTCGTGCGCGTGCCCGTCGATGAGAGCAGTCCCAGCGCCGTCGAGCACGTAGAGCACCTCGTCCGAGCCCGGTGCCTCGATCGCGCCGGACAACGTGGTCGTTCGCTGCGAGAAGAGCGCGCAGCCCCGGTCGGCGTCGAAGAGGCGGCCGTCTGCCGCGTCGCTCTCGTGCATCGCGTAGCGCATCGGCCCATAGGCTACGCACGCCGAGATCGTTCGCCGCTCGGACGTCGCGGTGGGTCGTGCCTCCCAGGAGACCCGCAAACATCTGGCCGTCCCGTTCGTCCATAGCTGGAGCATGAGCGGCGACAAGGCGATTCGCTTCTGCCGGTTCGTGGACACGGCAGGGTGGGTCGGCGCGCTCCGCATGTGAACGGCAGCTCGTATTTGATCATTGACACCGTGCGTGTGACCGAGGAAACTCGGGCCCTCAGGCGCGTACCCCCGCATCGATGCAGTGCCCGTCAGGGCAAGGAGGAGACCTAGATGAAGAAGGCCATCGGCCTCGCTCTCGCGATTCTCACCACGTCAGTGGTGGCCGCGAGCGCGCAGGGAGGCCAGAAGGTTGCTGCGGCCGGCACTGCTTCGGTCAGCTGCAACAGCACGCTCAAGATCGCTCTCGTGACACCGCTCACGGGTGGCGCCGGCTTCCTCGGCAACGAGCAGTCGAGCTGGGCCAAGTACGCCGTCAAGACCCTGGCAAAGCCGCTCGGGCTGAAGGTCAAGCTCGTCCTCGGCGACACGCCGGTGGAGCAGGGCCCCGCTCCGGCGCAGTCTCTCGCGCAGAAGTACGTGGCTGACAAGAGTGTCGTGGCGATCCTCGGGCCGTCCACCTCGGGCGCCGTTGCGGCCTCGAGCACGACGTACGGCCAGGCGGGCATCGCGCACATCTCTCCGTCCGCGACGCGCACCTCGCTCACGCAGGGCGCGACCAAGGAAGCGATCGTCCGGCGTTCTTCCGCGTCGTCCCGGGTGACTACATCCAGGGCCCGACCGACGCCCACTACATGATCGACAAGCTCAAGGTGAACAAGGTCGTGCTGCTCGACTTCCAGGAGCCCTATTCGGTGGGTCTCGCGGATGCCGTCGAGGCAGTGCTCAAGAAGGGCGGGCGTCTCGACGATCTCGCCTCTCGGCTCCGAACACGACGACCGACTACTCGGCCTACGTGACGAAGGTGCCGAACGACGCCGACATCGTGTTCTTCCCGACCCAGAAGCCGGGCGACGCTCAGACGTTCGCGCAGCAGCTGATCGAGAAGGGCAAGAAGGCGAAGGTGTTCGGCGGCGACGGCTCGAACGACACGGCGGCGTTCAAGGCGCCCGGCTCGTACGTCTCGAACTTCGCACCGGACATCACCGGCATTGCGGCCGACAAGGCGATCATCGCCGGCTGGAAGAAGGACAACCCCGGCAAGTCCGTGGGCTCCTTCGGCCCGCCGAGCTATGGCGCCGCGCAGGTCGCGCTGAACGCGATCAAGAAGGCCTGCGTCAAGGGTCACGGCACGATCAAGACCAAGCGTGACGTCCTGCGCCAGGTCAAGAGCGTCCGGATCCCGAACTGGATCCTCGGTGGCTCGTTCCGCTTCTCGACGAAGACGAACGACCCGCTGAACGCGAAGTTCTACATCTTCCAGATTCAGTCGAACGGCTCGTACAAGCTCGTCGGTTAACCAAGGCAGCTAACCGGAACGACTGGGGCGGCCCTTCGGGGCCGCCCCTGGTTTACTCGCACTCAACCTGTGGACACGTTCATCCAGCTCACCGTCGACGGTCTGACGCTCGGCAGCGTCTATGCGTTGATCGCGCTCGGGTACACGCTCGTCTACGGCGTCCTGAAGCTGCTCAACTTCGCGCACGGCGACGTCTTCATGGTCGGGTCGTTCATCGGCTTCGGCGCCCTGCAGGCGCTCGGCGGCACCGCGAACCCGATGGTGCCCGTGTGGCTCCTGCTCGTGCTCGTGACTGCGACGGCGATGGCCGGCTGCGCGGGGCTCGGCGTCGTGATCGAGCGCTTCGCCTACCGGCCGCTGCGCGACGCGCCGCGGATCGCCCCGCTGATCAGCGCGCTCGGCGTTTCCTTCTTCCTCGCCAACTCGATGCAGTTGCTCGTCGGCGCCGAGCCGCGCAACTACGACATCTTCTCGCTCGACAACGGCTCTCTCTACCTGAAGGGCATCGATATCGGGAACGTGAGGGTGCCGCTCCTCCGGATCATCACGATCAGCGCGGCGCTGGTGCTGATGGTGTTCCTCTGGATCCTCGTCAACCGCACCCGCACCGGCAAGGCGATGCGCGCGACGTCGTTCGACCGTGAAGCCGCGGCGATGATGGGCATCAACATCGACCGGGTGATCGTGTTCACCTTCGCGCTCAGCGGGGCGCTCGCCGGCGCCGCCGGTGTGATGTTCGCCCTACGCGTGCCGACGCTCGTCTCGATCGGCTTCGTCGCCGGGCTCAAGGGCTTCACCGCCGCCGTGATCGGCGGCATCGGCTCGATCCCGGGCGCGATGGCCGGCGGTCTGATCCTCGGCTTCGCCGAGTCGTACACGCAGGGCTACATCACCACGAAGTGGTCGGACCTGATCGTCTTCTCGATCAGGATGGAGAACACGATCAGGTCGGACCATTTCGTCGAGATGTAGCCCTGCGAGTAGGCCTCGAGAAGCCGAGGATGAGCCCACCGGCCATCGCGCCCGGGATCGAGCCGATGCCGCCGATCACCGCTGCAGTGAAGCCCTTCAGCCCGGCGACGAAGCCGATCGAGACCTGCGTCGGCACGCGCAGCGCGAACATCACACCCGCCGCGCCGGCGAGCGCCGAGCCGAGCACGAAGGTGAACACGATCACTCGGTCGATGTCGATCCCCATCATCGTGGCGGCCTCGCGGTCGAAGGACGTCGCGCGCATCGCCTTGCCCATTCGGGTCCGGTTCACGAGGAGCCAGAGCACCACCATCAGGAGCGAGCGCGGCCACGATCGTGATGATGCGCAGCAGCGGGATGCGGACGCCGCCCACGTCGATCCCCTTGAAGTAGAGCGCGCCGCCCGAGAGCGCAAACGTGTCGTAGTTCCGCGGCTCCGCCCCGAACAGCAGTTGCATCGAGTTGGCGAGGAAGAACGAGACGCCGAGTGCGCTGATCAGTGGCGCAATTCGTGGGGCGCTCCGCAGCGGCCGGTACGCGAACCGCTCGATCACGACCCCGAGAGCGGCGCAGGCGGCCATCGCCGCGAGCAGTCACGAGCATCAGGAGCGCCCACGTCGGGACGATCGGGCTCGCCGAGCCGCCGAGCAGCTGCAGCACGCCGAAGCCGACGAACGAGCCCACCATGAAGACGTCGCCGTGCGCGAAGTTGAGGAGCTTCAGCACGCCGTACACGAGCGTGTAGCCGAGTGCGATCAGCGCGTAGATGCTGCCGAGCGTCAATGCGTCGACGGTGAGCTGAATGAACTTGGTCGTGTCCACGCCGAAGGGGGAGCCTAAACGCTCGAGTTAGGCCGAGCGGCCCGGCACGAGGCCGGGCCGCTCGGAGGTTCGGCCTATGGTCTAGCCGACGAGCTTGTACGTGCCGTTCGACTGGATCTGGAAGATGTAGAACTTCGCGTTCAGCGGGTGCGTTCGACTTCGTCGAGAAGCGGAACGTGCCGCCGAGGATCCAGTTCGGGATCACGACCTGCTTGACCTTCCGCAGGACGGAGAGACGGGTAATGGAGCCCTTGCCGGCAACGCACGCGTTCTTGATCGCCTGCAGCTCCACCTGCACGGCGCCGTAGCTCGGCGGCCCGAAGGAGCCGACCGGCTTGCCGGGGTTGTCCTTCTTCCAGCCGGCGATGATCGCCGCATCCGCCGGGATGCCCGTGATGTCGGGCGCGAAGTTGGACACGTACGAGCCCGGCACCTTGAACGGCGGCGGAGTCGTTGGAGCCGTCGCCGCCGAAGACCTTCGCCTTCTTGCCCTGCTCGAGCAGCTGCTGCGCGAACGTCTGCGCGTCCGGCGGCTTCTGCGTCGGGAAGAAGACGATGTCGGCGTCGGTCGGAACCTTCGTCACAAACGCCGAGTAGTCGGTCGTCGTGTTCGGAGCGGACAGCCGGGTGGTGGAGACTCCGCCTGCCTTGAGCGTCGCCTCGACGGCGTCCGCGAGGCCGACCGAGTACGGCTCCTGGAAGTCCATGATCACGACCTTCTTGACCTTCAGCTGGTTGATCATGAACTTCGCGTCAGTCGGGCCCTGGATGTAGTCGCCGGGGACGACCCGGAGGAACGCCCCGGTCGCCTCGCGGCCCGAGCCCTTCGTGAGCGAGGTCCACGTCGCCGACGGCGAGACGTGCATTCATCGTGGGCCTGGAAGTACGTATCGCTCGACGCTGCGACGGCGCCCGACGTCGACGGGCCGAGAATCGAGATGACGTTCTTGTCGGCGACGAACTTCTGCGCCAACGCCTGCGCCGGAGCGGGGCCCTGCTCGACCGGCGTGTCGCCGGGGACGATCTTGACCTTCAAGCCGAGCTTCGGAGCGATCGTCTTCACCGCGTACTGCGCCCAGCTCAACTGCTCGGTGCCGAGGAAGCCCGCACCGCCTGTCAGCGGCGTTACGAAGCCGATCTTCAGCGTTTTGTTGCAGTTGAGCGCGGACGCAGCCGCCGCGTCCTTGTGGGCGCCTTGCGCAGTGGCCGCGATGGACGCGGCAGCCGCGACCGTGAGAAGCAGGGCGAGGCCCTTCTTCATGTTCCCTCCTTGCATCAGAGTCCTTAATACGGGGTTGGGACAGTAAGACTCCGCGCCGGGCACGCTTGTTAGGCTCGCCCGCCGCAAAAGTGGGCCGAACGAGCGGAGTTTCACACTCGCGTCGGCGAAGTTCAATGATCTGATCAAATGTCAGACTTGGAGGGCGGTGACCCAGCCGGCGGTGTCGAGGAACTGCCGGAAGCGCACCGCCTTCTCCTCCCGCACCGTCCAGACGTGGACGAACGGGACGTCGAGCTCCTTGCCGGTGCCTTTGGCGACGCCCCGATAGCGCCCGATCACGACGACCTCGTCCCCGGCGTCGAGGAACTCCTCCGGCGCGGCCGAGAACTCGTCCCACCACTCCTCGTCGAGCGGATCGAAGATATTGCGACGGACCTCGGCGACGCCGCTGTACCTCCCTCCGTGCGGCAACCCCTGCGCTTGATGCCACTCGATCTCCGGATGCATGTCGGCGAGCACTCCGTCCAGATCACCGCGCGCGAAGGCGTCGTAGGAGCGTCTGACGAGGTCGACCGCGTTCACGGCGGTAGCCTAGTCCCCTGTGGTGGACAATCACGCCCTGGACTTCTGCATGGGTCGCAGTCGAGCGAGGAGACGACGACCGACGACGGCGTCGAGACGCGCCTTCTGTTTGGCGGCTCGACCGGGTGTCGCACGTTCGAACAGCGGCTGCTCCGCTTCTCGGCCGCCTCGAGTCCGCGGTCGGACCCCGCGCGGGACGAGGTGCTCTTCGTCCTCGCAGGCAGCGGTCGCGCGACGATGGGCGACGACTCGGCAACGCTCGAGCCCGAGACGGCCGTGTTCGTCGCACGCGGCGACGAGCTGGCAGCTGAACGAAGCCGACGACCTCGAGCTGCTTTCGGTGCTCGTGCACGATCCTCTGCCTGGAGTGTCCACCCACGCGGTGGTCGAGGTGGAGTCGCAGGAAGCGGGCGCTGCGACGGCCGGGCGGATGTTCCAGCTCCTCGCGGGGCCGGACGTCGGTTGCGCCTCGGTGACCCAGTTCCTCGGCAGGATCCCCGTTGTACGCGCGCCGGATCACTTCCACACCTACGACGAGGTCGTGTACGTGCTCCACGGACAGGGCGCATTGCACATCGGCGGCGAGAGCGTCGCGGTGCAGGCGGGTACGGCGATTCACTTCCCCTCGGGGCTCGTGCACTGCCTCGAGAACACCGGGCCCGGCGAGATGCAGATCCTCGGTGTCTTCCGCCCGGCCGGCTCACCGGCCAAGGCGTACTACCCCGAGCGGAACGCAGGCGCAGTACTGATGCCGCGCATCGAGCGCAGCGCGAAGGTCGTCTGGGAAGGAAATGTCGCCCGCGGCGGTGGCTCGATCACTGCCGACACGGGGGCGTTCTCCGAGCTCGAGTTCTCGCTGGCGACGCGCATCGGGCAGGCGGAGGGCAAGACGAGTCCCGAAGAGCTGCTCGCCGCGGCGCACGGCGGTTGCCTGACGATGTCGCTCGCGAGCGAGCTTTCGACAGCCGAGACGCCGCCCCGGCGGCTCGACGTCGCCTGCCGGATCGTGATGGACGAGGTCGAAGGCCGGGGCCACCAGATCGTCGCCTCGAAGTTCACCATCTCGGCGGCGGTCGACGGCGCCTCGGAGGACGACCTCGCCGCTGCGATCGGCCGGGCCGACGAGGGCTGTGCCTTTTCGCAGCTGCTGAAGCGCGCAGGCCGCGAGGTCTCAGTCAGCCGCGCCTGAGGAGGCTGCGGATCTCGTGCTCGTCGAGCTCCGGCGCCCGGCGAACCGCAGCCGCCATGCCAGGACGCTACTGAACCGCCGTCGAGCGGTGCCTTGGCATTGTTCGGCGCCCCGAGGAGCCAGGTCCGAGCTGAGACGCGGCACGTCTCGGTGGCTGCCACCGTGCCGTAAGCGTCACGAAGCTCCACAGGGTCGAAGTCCCCTCCAGGGCCGCGGAACCGGTACCTCTTGGGACTCGGCGCGATGAGTTCTGCAGCGGCGCCGAGTCGTATCGGGCAAGGGCCGTAGTACCACCGAGGGGCAAAGATGGACTGGAAGCTGGAGCTGATCGCAGTGCCCGTTTCCGGACGTCGACCGCGCGAAGTCGTTCTACCTCGAGCGGCTCGGCTTCGAGCTGCTCGTCAACGACAGCCCGAACGACGCGTTCCGGATCGTGCAGATGGTACCGCCCGCTCGGCGCTGCGCGATCGCTTTCGGCAAGGGACCCGAGAACGGCGAGCCCGGCTCGGTCGAGGACTACGTCGTCGTCGAGGACATCGAAGCCGCCCGCGCCGAGCTCGTCGGTCGCGGAGCGCCCGTGAGCGAGCTCTTCCACTTCGAGGACGGCGCGCAGACGCCGGCCCCGACACCGAGCGCTCGGACTACAACACGTTCTTCTCGCTGGACGATCCCGACGGCAACGCGTGGCTCGTACAAGAGGTCGGAGCAGCCGAGCTGGTACCCCGTCCGGTGGCGGTACCGGCCCGCAAGCGGACGGCCTGCAACTGCGGATGCGCCGCCGGGCGGCGCCGTCGATTCTTGGCTGTAGATGGCCGCTCGGCCGTCGTCAGCCTTCGGGTGCGCGCGCGCAGGCGAGGCGCGTCGGCGGCCTGGTGGGCGGGCGACGTCAGTGGAGAGGATCGGTTTCCCTGCTGGGGGACGCGCTCGGACTCGGCGGCGAAAGCACTCAACCGCACAACGTTCGTGCTTCCCTACGGAAATCGGCGCCCATCACCGGCCGCAGGCTCAAACGAGACGGGGCTCGGTCGCTCCTGCGCCGGTGCGCGCGGCCGCGCGGCCATGCGGTGTCGCCGTGCCCCTCTGCACAACACATGAGCAGGACGAACGGCGGGGGATCAGACCCCCGCCGTTCGGTCTGGACAAATCGTGACACCCGCCGGTTCGATTTTCCGAACCTCGGTGTGCTCGGGCAACGCCCGCACGGGGCTCGGCCGTCGGGGCACAACCTTGAGTGCGTGCGTCTCCGCGGCGGCCGCGAATATCGTACGCGGTCTCCGTGTCGAAGCGGTGCGTCGCAAACGGCGCCGGGTCGAGGCCTCCGGCTCCTCGATCAGCTTCAGCAGCTGAGTGGTCGTCGTGTCGACGAGGCCGGTCGTGATCGTGATGTCGCGGATCCGCTGCGTCTCCAGGTGGAGCGTCGCCGAATGGCCGTGCACACCGACGTTCGCTACCCCACAGCCCGCCCTGACGATCGTGGTGCAGAGCTCGAAGGTCTCCGGCATTCCGACAGCCTCGAGATATGACGACGTCGGCGCCAAGTCCCTGCGTCAGTTCCATCACCACGGGCGACCGGATCCTCGGTGCCATTGTTGATCGTCACGTCCGCTCGAACTCGAGCGCCTTCTGCAGTCTCGCGTCCGCGAGGTCGATCGCGATGATGCGCCCCGCGTAAAGAGCTCGCGGTCATGATCGTCGCGAGACCAACGAACGGCACCGACGATCGCCACCGTGTCGCCGGGTTGCACGCCACCGTTCGGCGCAAGCGAATGCGGTCGGGATGATGTCTGCGAGGAAGATGACGTCTTCATCCGACAAGCCCTGGGGCCTATGAACATGTCGGCGAACGGCGCGCGCGCCAACTCGGCTTGGAGCCCGCGAGGTGTGGCGGAATTCCAGCCGCCGCCACAGAGGCCGTACTGGCCTCCCTTGCAGTACTGGCAGCGCCCGCAGGAAGTGATGCACGAGACGAGCACGCGGTCTCCAGGCTCGATCGTGGTGACAGCCGAACCGACCTCCACGACGGCTCCAACAGCCTCATGCCCGAGGATCGTGCCCGGTTTCACCTCCGGTACGTCTTCCCTTGAGAATGTGCAGATCCGTCCCGCAGATCGTCGCGGTGTCGATGCGGGACGATTGCATCCGTCGACGAAGAGCACCGGATCGGGAACGGCCTCCCAGGTCCACTGACCTGGGCCGTGATTGCGCGAGCGTTCATAGCGCCTCCTTGTTGTCGCTTCATCGTCGATCGCTGCCGGCTGCGACGAATGGCGTGCGCACCGAGGCGCCGTGACCGTGGTTTCTGCGGAGTCGCGAGAGCGGT
>CAVZYK010000011.1:0-114576 GCA_963779505.1 uncultured Actinomycetes bacterium
ACGGTGCAGCCGCGGTAGTAGTCGAACCACGGCGGTCGCCAGCTGGACGGCGTCCCGCCGACGCTCGACGTGCTCGAGGAAGTCGTCGATGCCGTCGGCGGCCGGGCCTTCTCGACGGCGGCGTTCGGCGCGGCACGGACAGTGCTCGGCGCTCGCGCTCGGTGCCGTGATGATCGGGCGCGCAATGGTGTGGGGTCTCGCGGTCGCGGGCGAGGAAGGCGTCAGTGACGTGCTCCGCATGTTCCAGACGGAGATCGAGCTCGACCTCGCCCTGCTCGGCTGTCCGTCACCCGCCGACGTCAGTCGTGCACACGTGCGATGAGTTCCGCGCGGCGCATGACTCTCACTGCGGTGCCGGCCAGACGAACCTCGTAGCCGGCTTCGCTCGGAAACAGCACCTTGTCGCCGGGCTCGATCCCGGACGCTTCCGCGCCGACGGCGGTCACGACGCCCGTGCGGCAGTCGGTCTCCGCCGACGCGGGAATGATCAGGCCGAGGTTCGTCTCGGATTCCTCGTCGGACGGCTGAATGACGACATGGTCGTCGAGTGGCTCGAGCGTCAGATCTATTTGCCGCACGTTACAGCCGGCCCGCCTCGATGATCCGCTGCAGGAACTGATGGGTGCGGGCGTCCTTCGGCGGCTCCGAAGAGTCTGGCTCGGTGGTGCCCTCCTCGAGGATACGCCCGCGTCGAGGAAGCAGATCGCGGTCGGCCGATTCGCGGGCGAAGCCCATCTCGTGGGTGACGATCACCATCGTCATCCCGGCGGTCGCGGAGCTCGCGGATCACGCTCGAGCACGCTCGCCGACAGCTCGGGGTCGAGCGCACGTCGTCACCTCGTCGAGCAGCATCAGGTCGGGGTTGCGTGGCCAGCGCGCGCACGATCGCGACGCGCTGTTGTTGACCGCCGGAGAGGCGAGTCGGGGTAGTCGTTGGCTTGTCGGCGCATGCCGAAGCGCTCGAGCAGTCTCGTCGCGTCCGCCTCGGCTTCGCCGCGGGTCTTGTGGAGCTTCCGGGGGCCAGCGTGATGTTGGCGATGCACGCTCATGTGCGGGAACAGGTTGTACGCCTGGAACACGATGCCGATGCGGCGGCGGATGCAGCTCACGCCTCGGCGTCACGCGGCGGTCGATCTCGCTGCCCGTCGAGCAGGACGATGCGTCCGGCGTCCGACTCGGCTCGAGCCGGTTCACGCACCGCAGCAGCGTCGACTTCCCCGACCCCGACGCCCCGATCAGGCACACGACCTCGTGCTCTTGCGACGTGCGAGGTCGATGCCGCGAGCGCCGACGTGGTCGCCGAACGACTTGTCACGCCTCGCACCTCCAGGGCCTCGGCGTCACATGCCCACCGCCTGGGTCCGACGCCTCACGGTCGCGTGCGCACGTAGCCAGTCGGTGAACCGGGCGAGCGGGATAGCTGGCGCGGACGAACGACGGGCAGCGCCGATAGGTCGAGGTGTAGTTGTAGGTGCGCTGCCGCGTCGATCTGCGCTCGCTTGACGGCCTCGATCGCACGCCGATGATGCCGACGAGCGCGACGTCCTTCTGCAGCGCCATGGAGTCGTTCAGGAGCGGCGGGATCACGCTGCGGACGCCTGCGGCAGGACGACGTTCGCAGCGTCTGCCCGTGCGTCAGGCCGAGCGGCCCGCGCCGCCGTCCGCTGGCTGTGGTGGACCGACGTCCATGCCGGCGCGGATACACCTCTGGAACGGTACGCGGCGTACCCGCCGACGACCGCGACACGATCCCCCAGAACAGGCGTCGACGTCGGCACGCCCGGGCAGCCGCAGCGCCGGCACACCGAAGCCGAGCATCGCGATCACGAGGATCGACGGCATGCCACGGAACCACGTCGGTGTATGCCGACTGCAGCGCAGCTCGCAGCGGTGCTGCGCGCGGTCCGGGGAGCGCCGCGATCACCGCGAGCAGCAGCGCGAACACGAGGATGAACGCCTGCGGAGATCGTGACCAGATCCTCACGTTGAGCCAGGAACGCACGCGCGCATCTCGGGGCAGCGACGCCTTGATGTAACCCCACGCGAAGAAGCTGCGCCGCACCCCGGCCAGTACGTGCGACTTGCGTGATCAGGAGCCCAGGCCATCGCACGACCACGACCGTGCGTGCTTACCGCGATCATCGCCAAGCGGCGGCCGTCCGCCGGCGTCACGCTGCCGACGATTCTCGCGCGGCGGTTCTCGTTCAGCTCGCTGATCTCCGAGAGTCGGTGCGGCTACGCCCTCGCGATCCACTGCTGGATCCGCTGCGGCGTCCCGCCGGCCATCGGTGCGCGCCTGCGCCGGGTTCAGCGCACGATCGACGACCGGGTCGCCCTCGGCGAACACCATGCCCATGTCGCCCTCGCGGTCGTGCTCTCGAAGCGGCAGCGCACCGGCGATCTTGGTCGTGCGGCACTCGCACGCCGGTGATGTAGACCGCGGTCGGCAGATCGATGACGGAGACCGTCGATCTGCCGGTTCGTCGAGGGCGGTACCGTCGCGTCGTTGGTCGTCGTAGATGGCCACGGCGGCCTCGGCGGCCCCGATCGTGTGCTCGATGAAGTCGTGCGTCGGTGGTGCCGATGGGGCGGCCGTAGCTTGTACAGGTTTCGGCGCGTCCGCCATCGTCTTGGCACTCGCCGTCTTCGCTTCCCTGTGGCGACGACGATCGGACTGATCTGGACGTCGTAGTACGGTGGCTGAAAGTCGACGACCTGTTGCCGCGATGCGGGCCGTGATGACGGACTGCTGGATGTTGAAGTCGTAGCTCCTTCGGTCCCGGTGCGATGGTGTGTCGAACGGGCGCGCGACCCACGCCACCTCCTGCTTGGCGATGCCGAGCCTCGGCCACCGCGTACACGACGGCGCTCTCGAAGCCCTCGCCGGAGCGGGGATCGCTGACCTTCCAGGGCGCCTTCTCGGCGCCGCCGTACCAGGGCGGGAAGGCGGGATTGTCCGTGCCGACCGTGAGTTTGTTGCCGTTGACGAGCTTGAGGTCGGCACGCTCGCAGGAGGAGGTGGTGGTCCCGCTGCTCGAGGAGCTGGTGTCGGAGCCGCCGCAACCCGCGGCCGCGGTCAGCGAGGACGGCTGCAACGAGCAGGACGAAGGATCGCCGCACGCGGGCGACACTAGCACGCGGATACTTCGCTCCAGATGCGAATCGGCCGCTACGACGTCTCGATCTCGAACCCGGAAAAGGTCTTCTTCCCTCAACGGGGACTGACCAAGGGCGATCTCGTCCGCTACTACGTCGACGTCGCCCACTGCGCGCTGCCCCACCTTCGTCGGCGGGCCTTTCACATGGTGCGCTACCCGAACGGCGTCGAAGGCGACTTCTTTCACCAGAAGCGCGTCCCGCGAGCATCCGGCCTTCGTCGACGAGCAGTTCGTCCGGTTTCCAAGCGGCCACACGACGGTGTTCGCTGTGATCGACAACGCAGCCGCGCTCGCATGGGTGATCAACCTCGGCTGCATCGAGCTGCACACCTGGCACTCGCGCGTCGAGGACATCGAGCGACCGGACTACATGTTGATCGACCTCGACCCGACGACCCGACGGGCAATGGCCGCACGTCCGCCGGATCGCGCTGGTCGTTCGCGAGGTGCTCGACGAGCTCAGGCCTGTCGTGCCTTCCCGAAGACGTTCCGGGGCGACGGGCTCCACGTTCATCACGCCGATTCGGCCGGAGCTGCGCGTTTCCGGACGTGCGCAGGTTTGCGAAGGCCGGTTGCCGAGGAGGTCGAGCGGCGCATCGGCGACCAGGCGATCGCGACTGACCACGTGGCGGGTGGCCGACGGCGCGGCGTGTTCGTCGACTTCGGCCAGAACGCGCGCGACCGGACGATCGCATGCGCCTACTCGGTGCGGCCGACGCCGGACGCGCGCGTCTCGGCGCCGCTCGCGTGGGCGGAAGTCGCCGACGTCGAGCCCCAGCGGTTCACGGTCGAGTCGATGCCCGAGCGGATCGGCGTCGTCGGGGATCTCACGGCGGGATGTGGCGAGCGGAAGGTCGCTCGCTGCGGCGCGCTTTGACCGGCTCGGCGTCGAGCTCACCCGCCCCGCGCCTTAGCTGGCTGCGAGGAGCGTCTCGAACGTCGGGTCGTTCGGGCTGCGGGGCGGCCGACCTCACGCCAGGTGCACTGCTTCGGATCCTTGTCGTCGACGGAAGCGCAAGAAGCGACGTCCGTGCCGGAAGCGGTTCCCCTGCACCTTGTCGTAGCGCACCTCGGCGACGAGCTCGGGCACGAGCCGCTGGCTCCCGCTCGCCGGTGCCCCAGCGGTTCGGTTCGGAGAAGCCCCGCTGCGGCGCGCCGTCGAGCAACGGGTAGCACGCGCTCGGCGATCTGCGCATGCTTGCTCGCCGCCACGGCCGGCGCTGCCGACGTAGTCGATCTTGCCCCTCGTCGCTGTAGAGGCCGAGCAGCAGCGTGGCGATCCGCTGGCGGCTTCTCCTTCCAGCGAAGCCCGACGATGACGCAGTCGGCCGTCTTGTACGGCTTCACCTTGAGGACGCCGTCGCGCGACCCGGCAGGTAGGGGAGACCGAGCTTCTCTTGCGATCACGCCGTCGAGCCCGGCCGCCTCGAAGCTGTCGAGCCATGCCTGCGCACGCTCGGCGTCGGTCGTCGTCGGCGAGAGGTGGAAGCCGTGCGCGATCTGCTTCCAGCTCGGCGCGCCGTTCCTCGAGCGGACGCCGTGCACGGGCGGCCTTGTCCCAGAGGAGGACGTCGAAGGCGATGAACTCCGCGGGGATCTCGGCGGAGAGCTTGCGGACGCGCGACTCCGCCGGATGCAGGCGCAGCTGCATCGAGTCGAAGTCGAGAGGACGCCGTCGCGGGCGATCACGATCTCGCCGTCGAGTGCCGAGTGAGGCGGCAGCAGCTCGCCGAGCGGCCGCAGCTCCGGGAAGTAGCCGGAGCAGCGGCCTCGCGTTGCGCGACCACAGCGCGAGCTCGCCGCCGTCGTTTTCCAGCACGCCGCGAAAGCCGTCCCACTTCGGCTCGAACTGCAACCCGTTCCTGGCCGGGAGTCTCCTTCACGAGCTGCGGCCTCCATTCGGCGGGAAAGGGCACGTTTCGACCCGGACGTGGCGGGACCTAGACGCGGATGGGTGAGCTCGACGGGGTCTGGAGCAGTCGAACGTGTCGGCGGCGCGCTGCCGCCCTGCACGGCTGCGTGAAGCGGATCAACGGGATGCGCGGGACGACGTCGTTCACGCACGTGCCGGGGATGCCGTTCGAGGTGCGAGGGCCTGAGCTCCACTACACAGCCGCCGTTCGCGTGCTCGTCGACAAGCTCGAGACCGCAGAACGGCGGCTACCTCGGCCGCGCGCACGTGGCTCGGCCGCGAATTCGGCTCAATTGACGATGAGGAGGCTGGACACGTGATTTAGCTCGAGGAACAGCTGATCAAGCACATCGACGAAGGCGCACGCGATGGAGCAGAACGTCGCGCGGATGCTCGACGGGATGATCTCCACGACGGACGACCGGAGATCCTGGACGCGCCTGAGCACCACAAGATGCAGACGCAGGGCCATGCGGATCGTATGAAGGCGCGGCTGAAGCGCACGACGCGACGCCGTCGGGCGTGAAGCAGGTCGGCGGCATCCTGCAGGCGATGGCGAAGATGCCGCTGGACATGGTCCGGGGCGAGAAGGCCGGTCGCAACGCGCGCGAGGCTTCGCGACGGAGCACATGGAGATCGCGAGCTACGAGCTGCTGCGCATCGCCGAGAAAGGCCGGCGACGAGGAGACCGCGCAGGCGGCCTGAGATCATCGTCGAGGAACGGACGATGGCGAAGATGATCGACGCGCAGTGGGATAAATTCGCGGAGTTGTCGTTCCGCGAGGAGGGCGTTGCTGGGTACGGCGCTTCGCGCTGAGCGCGCGCGGGCAGAGCCCGCGCGCTCTTGTGTGGCTCGGCGGATGTCCCGTCCGTGCGGCGTCGCGATGCTTGGCGTCTCGACGCCGCATGAGTTCCGGCCGGAGGCTAGACCGGCTTTGCCTGGTCCACCCGGCCTTGGTCTTGAGGTTTGAATCACGTCCTGACAATGACCGGGAGCTAGAGCACGCGCAAGCGGCTCTAGCTCCCGGTCGACCTGATGGGTCGCGCCCACGCGAAGCTGGGCGCGGCGTACGGAAGAAGACACTCTCCGAGCAGCCAAAAAGCGTGCGGGCTTGGCCCGCGCGCGTTCAGCGCGAAGCGCCGTTCATCATCTCGGGGGAGAGGCGAGACCTTCCCCCCGGACTACTAGTTGAGCCAGGGGGCGAGGAAGCCCTCGATCTCCCGGCATCCGCGCGGGCGCTCCAGGCGTCCCGCGACGGCCTTGCCTTCGACCACGACGATCGTCGGGACGGTCTGGATCTTGAAGCGCTCCAGCAGGTCGGGGCGCTCCTCCTCCGCGACGCGGACGACGTGGAACGTGCCGTGGTTGCGCCGGCGCTGCAGTACCTGCGCGAGGAACCCCTCGACGCGCCGACAATGGCCCGACAGTGTCGAGTGGAAAAACACCAGCCTGGGTGCTTGCTGCTCGAGAGCAGGTGTGGCCACCGCCATTTTCGACCTCCAAATCGTTCTGAAGGGCGAGGACTTGGCCCTTGCTAGGAATCGCGGAATCGCTGAATTGTTTACCCAAACCTCTCCATTCGTAACCTTCGCTGGATGAAGCGGGTTGCCGTCACCGGCCTGGGGGCCGTCACACCGGTCGGGAACGACGTCCGCACGACCTGGGACGCCGCCGTCGCGGGGCGCAGCGGGATCGACTGGATCCGCTCCTTCGACACCGACGGGCTCCGGTCCGGATCGCGGCCGAGGTGAAGGACTTCGATGCGACGCAGGTCGCCTCGCCCAAGGAGGTGCGGAAGCTGGAGCGCAACGTCCTGCTCGCTCTGGGCGCCGCACGCGAGGCGATGGGCGACGCGGACCTGAACGGCTTCGACCCGAGACGCGTCGGCGTCGTCTTCGGGACGGCGATCGGCGGCGTGAACGGGATCCTCGAGCAGGAGCAGATCCTGCGCGAGCGCGGGCCGATCGCGTCTCGCCGAACTTCCTCCCGAACGTCCTCGTCGACTCTGCGAGCGGCCAGCTGGCGATCTCGCTCGGGATCAAGGGCCTCAACTACGCCGTCGTCTCGGCCTGCGCCACCGGCTCGCACGCGATCGGCGAGGCCGCGGAGATCATCAAGCGCGGAGACGCGGACGCGATTCTGGCCGGCGGCGGCGAGGCGTGCATGCACCCGCTGATCCTCGCGGGCTTCACTGCAATGCGCGGGCTCGCGGTGGAGGACGAAGATCCGCCGCGCGCGTCACGTCCCTTCGATGCGACACGCGCCGGCTTCGTCATGGGCGAAGGCGCGTGCGTGCTGGTGCTCGAGGATCTCGACGCGGCTCAAGCACGCGGCGCGCGCGTCTACGCCGAGGTGCTGGGCTACGGCGGGTCGAACGACGCGCATCACATGGCGCAGCCCGAGCCCGAGGCGACCGGAGTGGCGGACATGATGCGCGCCGCACTCAGGCGCGCCGGCGTCGATCCCCAGCGCGTCGGCTACATCAATGCGCACGGTACCTCGACACCGCTGGGCGACCTGGCCAGGACCGTTCGATCGAATACAGCGGCCTGCCCTCGACATCGCGCTGGACGCGGCCCAGCGACTCGCCGATGAGCGCCAGGACGAATCCCTGGATGCCGAGCACGAGAACAATGCCTGCTCCGGCGAAGAGCGGGCCGGGGAAGTTGCTGTTCACGATCCAGTAGGCGACGCCGTAGATCCCGATCGCCGCCGCCGCCAGCGAGCAGACGAGGCCGAGCGTGACGCCGATCCACTGCACGGGTTGTGGCCAGAAGCCCGCCACGACGTGCAGGGCGAGACGAATCAGGCGGATCGGCGAGTAGCGGGAGCCGGACTGCGAGGGCGCGTGCGAGACGTCGACCTCCTCCACGGAGGCGCCTGAGGAGAGCACCAGCGCCTTGGTGAACTTCTGCCGCCCGATCGACCCCATCATCGGCTCGATCACCGAACGGCGGTAGCCGTTGAACGCGCAGCCGTAGTCGGAGATGTCGACGCCGGTGAAACGGCGGAGCAGGCCGTTGATCACCCGGCTCGGCAGGGTGCGCCCGGGCGAGTCCCGCCGCGCGGTGCGCCGCCCGGAGGCGACGTCCGCTCGCGCGAGCGCGTCGAGCAGCTTGGGGATGTCCTCCGGCTCGTTCTGCAGGTCGCCGTCCATCGTCACGATCAGGTCGCCGCGCGCACGCGAGAGCCCGGCGTGCATCGCGGGGTGCTGGCCGAAGTTGCGCTTGAAGCGGATCACGCGCACGCGCGGGTCGGCCTCGTGCAGCGCGCGCAGCTTCGTGAACGTGTCGTCGGTCGACCCGTCGTCGACGAAGACGGCCTCCCAGTCGCGGCCGTCGAGTGCCGCGACGAGCCGGCGGTGCAGCTCGTCGACCGCCCCCTCCTCGTTCAGCACCGTGATCACGACGGAGATGTCCACCGGGCAACCCTAGACCGCGAAGATCATTCGTCCGCCATCGACGTCGAACGTGACGGCGAAGCGGCGCAGGAACTCGTCGCCGACGAGGCCGCCGTAGATGATCCGCTGGAACATCACGTCGGGATCCTTCTGCACGAGCTCGGGCGCGCCGGTGGGGTGGATCGAGCCGGCGAGCGTCGTGAACGAACGCGCGTAGGTGTGACCGGTCTCGTCGGTGCCGTCGACCCTGCGCACGCGGGGATCGTCGAGCTCGATGCCGAGCTCGGGCGCGAGGCGCTCGTCGAGGATCAGCGCCCCACTCCCCATGTCGACCTCGACGTCGATCGACCTGCCGTCCGGCAGCGTCAGTGGCACGTGGAACGTGACCGACGGCCCGTCGCGCTCGGCGCGTACATCGACAACCCGGCCGGCGCTCGCGCGTTCGGCGAGCGTCTCGGGCGTCTCGAGCTCGACGACGCCGTTCGGGTAGTCGACGGTGAACGCTGTCTCGTCGAAGAACGCCAGCGAGAGGAAGCCGCCGATCCCGGCGAAGTCCGCCGGGAAGCCGCTCGTGTCGAAGATGCCGACGCGGTCGTCGGTGCGCTCGAGCCCGCCGAACGCGAGCGTCGTCGGGGCCGCGAGCGAGACCGCGACCTCCTGGCCGGACATGCGACGGCCACTGAATGTGGCGCCGGTCGGCGCGCAGCCGATTGTGTCGGCGAGCGAGGCGCTGAGGAGCGTCAGCCCGATCCCCGAGTCGATCACGAAGCGCGACTCGACCGAGCCGTCGACCGTGACGGGCACCGTCACGAGGTGGTGCAGGTACTCGAAGGGCGGCACGGCGGCGACGCTAACACCCTCACACCGCCCTAACCGGCGGGCCGTAGGTTCTGGCGCGTGCCGGCGGGGGATGTCGTCTTGAAGCGCTCGATCTATCGCGGGAACGTTCGGTGGACGTTCCCGCACCGCTACGTGGGCGAGTGGCGAGACCGCATCGCGATCTACTGCGGCCCCGGCAACCAGGGGAAGGCGATGCGCCGCGGCCCCGACGGCTACCTGAAGCGCTGGGCGACCGACGCGCCGCCGTTCGACACCGAGTGGGAGCAGACGCACGTGCTGCGCTTCGAGGCGCCCGGCGCGCGCCACAGCATCGAGGTGTACTGGACGCTCGAGTGGGAGCAGCTGAGCTGGTACGTCAACCTGCAGACGCCGACGATCGTCGCCGACGGCCGGATCGACACGACCGACCAGGCGCTCGACATCGTCGTCAGCCCGGACGGCGAGTGGCGCTGGAAGGACGAGGACGAGCTGGCCGAGGCGGTCGAGCTCGGCATCTGGACCGAGCGCGAGGCGGCGGAGATCCGCGCCGAGGGCGAGCGCGTGATCGAGGCGAGCCCATGGCCGACCGGCTGGGAGGACTGGCGCCCGCCTGAGCACTGGGGACCGCTCGGCCTGCCGCGGGACTGGCATGTGGTCTGAGGGCGACGTCGTCGTCCGCCGTGAGGTGCTGAACGACGGCCGCTGCTGGTGTCAGTTCCCGGTGCGCGTCGTGCAGGACAACGACGAGCTGCTTGCGACGTACATCCCCGTCGGCGCGGAGTTCGACTTCCCGCCCGGCGAGTGGCCGATCGAGGGCGGACGGCACCCGTGGGACGGCAAGGAGCGCTGGGAGGGCAACGGCGTCCTGATGCTGCAGCGCCCCGGTGAGGCGTACGCGATCTGGGTCTTCTGGTTCGGCGAGGAGCGCGCCTTCCGCGGTTGGTACGTGAACCTCCAGGAACCGTTTCGGCGGAATGGGCGCGGTTACGACACGCAGGACCTCGAGCTCGACATCGTCGTGCCGGTCGAGGGGCCGTGGGAGTGGAAGGACGACGAGCTGCTCGACGTGCGTGTCGCCGAGGGGCGGTTCACGCCCGAGCAGGCGGCGGCCGCGCGCAACGAGGGACGCAGGGTCGGCGCGCTGCTCGACGCGGGCGAACGCTGGTGGGACGACAGCTGGGCATCCTGGCAGCCGCCGGCGGGCTGGGACCGTGTGGGCTAGCGGCGAGCTCGTCACGCTGCGGTACCGCTCGCTCGACGGGCGGTTCCATGAGGGTCATCCCTTGCGCGTGATCGAGCAGACGCCGGAGTGCGTCGTCACGTTCATGCCGATCGGGACCGTCGTCTCGCAGCCGGTGCTCGCGGATGGTCGAGGGCTGCGCGACGTGCCGCTCCATGAGCGGTGGGCGCACCCGCGGATGTCGGCGACGCGTCCGTGGCACTCGACCGAAGTGATCCAGCTCTTCCCGAAGGGTCGCGCACACTCGCTCTGGGTGATGCGCGACGCCGAGCACTCGCTGCTCGGCTGGTACGTGAACCTGGAGGATCCGCAGGTGCAGGGCGCGCACACGATCTCGACACGCGACCACGTTCTCGACATCTGGGTGCCGGCCGAGTCGGGCGAGCCCGAGTGGAAGGACGAAGACGAGCTCGCGGCGGCCGTCGAGGCGGGCCGGTTCACGACGGACGAGGCTGCGTCGATCCGCGCCGAAGGGGAGCGCGTCTGGACGGAGCGGCCGTGGCCGACCGGCTGGGAGGAGTGGCTCCCGCCGGCCGACTGGGCGCAGCCGGAGCTGCCCGCCGGCTGGAACGAGGACTGACCGTGACGATGTCGAGGCGGTTCCCGACGCTACTCGCGTTCGTCACGCTCGGGCTTTTCTGGGGCGCGTGGGCCTCGGTGCTCCCGGATGTGCAGCGCGCGACCGGCGTCTCGAAGGGGGCGCTCGGCATCGCGCTCCTCTGTGTCGCACTCGGCTCGATCCCGTCGATGCTCTTCATCGCCGGGCCCGCCGTCGACCGCTACGGCAGTCGCGCGGTGGCCGTCTCCGGCGCCGTCTTCGCCGCGGCGACGACGCTGCCGGGCCTCGCGGGGTCGCTGCCGTTACTCGCATTGGCGCTGCTCGTCGCGGGCGGCGCGTCGGGCGCACTCGACGTCGGCATCAACGCGAACGCGGGCCGGCTCGAGGCCGAGAGCGGCCGGCGGATCATGCCGATGGCGCACGGGCTCTACTCGGTCGGCATCCTGGTCGGCGCGGTCGGAGCAGGCCTCGCGCGCAGCGCGGGAGCGCACCGCGAGACGATCCTGCTCGCCGTCGCGGTGCTGATCGCGGTCACCGCCGCGCTGCTCGGCACCGAGCGCATCGAGCCGGCGCCGAGCGAGGGCAAGCACACGATCCGACATCGAGCGCGCGCTGCTCGGGCTCGGGATCCTCTGCGCGGTCGCGTTCGTCGTCGAGGGCGGCATCGAGAGCTGGAGCGCGCTCTTCCTCGAGCGCGAGCTCGACGCGTCGCCCGCCGTCAGCGGTCTCGGGCCGGGCGTCTTCGGCGCGTCGATGGCGGTCGGGCGCTTCTACGGCCAGGGCACGCGGCTCGGCGAACGGACGCTGCTGGTCGGCAGCGGGCTGCTCGCGGCCGCCGGCTGCTTCCTGGCGGCGGTCTCGCCGAGCGCGCCGGTCGCGCTCGTCGGGCTCGCACTCGGCGGCGCGGGCGTCGCGCTGTACGCGCCGATCGTCTTCGGCGCCGGCGGCAGGCGCGGCGCGAGCGCGGTCGCGACGGTGACCACGCTCGGCTACTTCGGGTTGCTGATCGGGCCGGCGCTCGTCGGCGGCGTCGCGCAGGTGACGTCGCTGCGTGGGTCGTTCATCGTGCTGGCGCTCGTCGCGGGCGCGGTCGGTCTCGCGGCGCGGCGCGCCAAGCTCGACTAGGTAGACGAGGTCGCGCAGCTTCAGCGTCGTGTTCAGGTTGCGCACCGTCATCTGCTTGTACTCGGGTCGACGGGAGAGCTTGACCATCGACGACTTCGTCAGGCTCGCGACCTTCGCCGCCCAGAGCAGCGTGCCCTTGACGTAGATGACTTCCTCGATCCCGTCCTTCGGCTCGAGCTCGGCGACGAGTGAAGGACGGTCGATCTCGCGCGCGAGGAAGACGCCGTTGCAGCGCAGCTGCTTGTTGCCGATCCAGTGCTTCGGGACGGCGGCCGCGACGGCCTCGAGCTGCGCGGGCGTGCGCACGAACACCTTCACGTCGAGCTCGAACCGCTGCTCGATCGCCCGCTCGAGCTCCGCCTCGAGCGCGGCGGCGCTGCGCCGCGGCGCCTCGAAGATCACGTTGCCGCTCGCGATGTAGGTGGAGACCTCAGCGTGACCGATCGCGGTCACGCACTCGCGCAGGTCACTCATCGGGATCAGCGCCTTGCCTCCGACGTTGATCCCCCGAAGCAGAGCCGCGTAGCGCACGGCCCGAGTATGCGCAAAGAGCCGTGTCCCGGGGACAGTCCCCGGGACACGGCTCAATCCGCCACGTCCTCGGGTCTGACCCCGAGACAGGGCGCAGACCGACACGTCCTCGGGTCTGACCCCGGGACAAGGCGCAAACCGCCACGTCCCCGAGTCACAGCGCCGGGCAGAACGGCCGTGTCCCGGGGACAGTCCCCGGGACACGGCGGTTTGCGTCAGTCCACCGGCGCCGGCGCGAGCGCCGCCGCACGCGGGCGGCGCTTGATGCCGAAGGCTGCGACCGAGCCGAGCCCGACGACGGCTGCGCCGACGTAGACGGCGGGCGTCATGCCGTCGACGAACGCCTGGCCGCTCGTGTAGCCGCCGTAGTGGGCGAAGAGCGAGGCGAGCACCGCGACGCCGAAGACGCCGCCGAGCTCACGCACCGCGTTGTTGGCGCCCGACGCCTGGCCCTCCTCTTCCGGCTTGACCGACGAGAGGACGACGTTCGCCACCGGCGCGAAGAAGAGCGCCATGCCCGCACCCGAGAGCGCGAACGGGATCACGAGCGAGCTGTACGGCGTCGTCGGCGTCGAGACGTGCGCGATCCACGCGAGGCCGATCGCCTGCAGCGCGAGCCCGAGCCCCATCAGCTTCTGGCCGCCGACCCGGTCGGAGAGCGCGCCGGCGATCGGCGCGACGATGATCGGCATCGCCGTCCACGGCAGGATGCGCAGACCGGACTGCAGCGGCGAGTAGCCCTGCACCGTCTGGAAGAACTGCGCGAGCAGGAAGATCGAGCCGAACATCCCGAAGAACATGAAGAGGCTCGAGACGTTCGCGAGCGCGAACGTCCGGTTGCGGAAGAAGCGCATCGGCAGCATCGGCGCCGCCGTGCGGAGCTCCCACCAGACGAACGCGCCCATGATCGCTGCGCCGCCGACCAGCGCACCGACGATCTCCGGCGAGCTCCAGCCGACGGAGTTGCCGCGCACGAGCCCCCAGACGATGCCGAACAGGCCGGCGCTCGCGAGACCAACACCCGGCAGGTCGAGCCGCGACGCCGGGCCGTACGACTCCTTCAGGCGGCTGAGCGCGAGCGGAGCGAGCACGAGGCCGATCGGCACGTTGAGCCAGAAGATCCAGTGCCACGAGATGCCGGAGACGACGGCGCCGCCGACGAGCGGGCCGATCGCGACGGCGAGGCCGCTGATGCCGCCCCACGCGCCGAGCGCAAGGCCGCGCCGCGCCGGCGGCACGGCCGCCGAGAGGATCGTCAGCGTCAGCGGCATCACGATCGCGCCGCCGAGCCCCTGCACCGCGCGCGCTGCGTCGAGCGTGCCGATCGAGGGCGCGAGCGCCGCAGCTGCGGAGGCAAGCGTGAAGATGCCGAGCCCGATCGCGAACATGCGCCTGCGGCCGAAGCGGTCGCCGAGCGCCGCGCCGGTCAAGAGGAACACGGCGAAGGTGAGCGTGTACGCGTTCACCGTCCACTCGAGACCCGAGAGCCCGGAGTTGAGGTCTTCGCGGATCACGGGCAGCGCGGTCGTCACGACGAGGTTGTCGAGCGTGACCATGAAGAGCGCCAGCGACGTGATCGCGAACGTCCACCACATACCTGCGTTGCTTGCTTTGTGAGTCATCACTTACCTCCGATCGAAAAAAACGCGGTCAGTCGGACTTGCAGCCCTCGACGAGGCGGGCGCCCCAGGGCTCGGACGGTGCCTCCATCGAGGCGAGGACGTTGAGGAGCATGCCGCCGGCGAAGAAGGTGGAGATCTCCTCCTGGCTCGCGCCCGAGACACGCTCGACGTAGGTGACGAGGTCGCCGAAGCCGTTGCGGACGACGGCGGCGATCTCGGGATCCCCCGACGCGGCGTACGCCTGCATCTGGGCCCGCAGGTAGGTGCGGTCCGCCGCGAGCAGCTCGCCGTAGGCGAGCCCGATCGCAGCGAGTGCCTCCTGCCCGCGCTTCCCCTCGGCGGCCTTCTGCATCAGCTCGAGGGTCTGGCGGAAGCACCGGGCGACGCCGGCGACGTAGAGCTCCTTCTTCGTCCCGAAGAGCCGGAACACATACGGCTGGGAAATGCCGGCCCGCCGGGCGATCTCCTCGGTCGAGGCGCCGTGCAGGCCCTGGTCGGCGAACACCTCGAGGGCCGCGTCGAGGATCTCCTCGCGCCGCTCCTCCTTCGACTTGCGCTCGCTCGTGACGACCATGGGCGGTAGGTTAGTGGCTACTTACTAACTTGTCAAGAGCCTCGGCCACACGGTCGAGGTCGCCGTCGCTGAGGCGCGTATGGAACGGCAGCGCGAGCGCCCGCTCGAAGACGCGGGCCGCGCCGGGGAACGAGCCCTGGTCGCGATAGGCGCCGAGCTGGTGCAGCGCGTAGGTGCCGATCTGCGCCTCGATCCCCTGCTCGCGCAGCCCGGCGAGGATGCGATCGCGGTCGTCGACCTGCAGGACGTAGGCCTGCCAGCCGTGGACGTCGCCGTCGTCGGCGCGCGGCAGGAGCACCGGCAGGTGGCGCAGCCGCTCGCTGTAGCCGTCCGCGACGCGCGTGCGCTCGGCGAGCAGCTCGTCGAGGCGGCGCATCTGCGGGATGCCGACGGCGCAGAGGATGTCCGAGAGGCGGTAGTTGAGACCCGGGGCCGGCATGTCGGGCGGCGTGAGCGACCGCCAGCCGTGGTTGCGGAACGTCGCCACCTCCGCGGCGATGCGCGCGTCGTTCGTCGTCACCGCACCGCCTTCACCCGTCGTGACGATCTTGCGCGGGTGGAAGCTGAGGCAGCCGAGCAGGCCGAGCCCGCCGCACGCGCGGCCGCGGTAGCGCGCACCGAGCGCGCCGGCGGCGTCCTCGAGCACGAGCAGCTCGCTCGGGAGATCGTCCAGCGGCGCAGGCCGTCCGAAGAGGTGCACCGCGAGCACCGCCTTCGTGCGCGGGCCGACCTCGACCCGGCCGGGGTCGATGTTCATCGTCTCCGGATCGACGTCGACGAGCACCGGCTTCAGGCCGGCGAGCTCCACGACGTTGCCGGTCGCCGGGAAGGTGTACGCGGGAACGAGGATCTCGTCGCCCGGCTCGAGGCCGAGCGCGAGCACCGCGAGATGCAGCGCGGCCGTGCCCGAGGTACACGCGAGTGCGTGCTGAACGTCGCACGCAGCCGCGAGCTGGGCCTCGAACTCGCCCACCTTCGGGCCCATCGTGAGCATGCCGCTCTCGAGGACGCCGGCGACCTCGTCCAGCTCAGGCTGACCGACCGACGGCCAGCCTAGGCGGACTGGAGCGTCTTCTCTCTGTACCACGCGATCGTCTTCTCGAGGCCTTCGTCGAGCTCCACGGCCGGCTCCCAGCCGAGCACCTCGCGAGCCTTCTTGACGTTCGGGATGCGCAGCTCGACGTCGGCGTAGTGCAGCGGCTGGAAGACGATGTCGCCGCTCGCGCCGCTGATCCGCTTGATGCGCTGCGCCAGGTCGAAGATCGTGACCGCCGCGCGCGGGTTGCCGATGTTGAAGGTCTGCCCGATCGCGGCCGGATGCTCGAGGCAGAGCAGCACGCCGGCGACCATGTCGGTCACGTACGTCCACGCGCGGATCTGCGAACCGTCGCCGTGGATCGTCAGGTCGCGGTCGGCGATCGCCGCCTCGATGAACGCCCGGATCGCACCGCCGCCGATCTGGCCCGGCCCGAAGATGTTGAAGGGGTGCACCGTGACGGTCGGCAGCTTCAGCTCGTCGTGGTAGGCGTGCGCCATGTGCTCGCCTGCGAGCTTCGAGACGGCGTACGTCCAGCGCGCCTCGCCGACGGAGCCGATCGTCGACACCTGCCCCTCCTCGACGTTCAGCGCGTGCGTGCCGAAGACCTCGCTCGTCGAGAAGTCGATGAACCGCTCGAGCGACGGCAGGGTCGCGAGCGCGGCCTCGAGCGCGTTGTACGTGCCGATCACGTTGACGCGCATCGTGCGCACCGGGCTCTCGAGCACGGTGTCGACACCGGCGATCGCCGCGCAGTGGACGAAGTGCGTCGCGCCCAGCGCTGCGTCTCTGAGCGCCTCTGCGTCGAGGATGTCGCCCTGGATCAGCTCGAAGTTCGGGTGGTCGGCGAGGTCGAGACCGCTCAGCGCGTCGCGGTGCAGGTTGTCGTACGCGACGATCGTGTTGCGATCGATCAGCTCACGCGCGAGCGTCGTGCCGATGAAGCCGGCGCCGCCGGTGATGAAGATCCGCTTTCCGTCGAGCATCGCGGAGAAGATTAGCCTCGGCCGACCGCGACCCCGGCGACGTCCTCCGTCTGGCGGCGCAACGCCGCCGCGATCCAGAGCACCGCTCCGACGCTGAGGCCGCCCGCGACCATGATCCAGACGCCTGCGTTCCCGAAGGCGCGATAGACCGGACCGACGGCGAGCCGGCCCACCGGACCGCCGAGACCGCTGGCCGTCATGACCGCCGTCATCACCTTGGCCCGCAGCGCCAGCGGGCGGCCGCGTCGAGAGGATCCCCATCATCGGCGCGTTCACCATCGGCACGAAGAAGCCGCAGACGGCGACCGCGGCACAGGCGACGGGCCACGAGATGTCCGCGGCAATCGCCCAGAGCGGCAGCGTCGCGCAGGCCATCGCGGCGCTCGCGAGGTGGAGCGGCTGGATGTGGTCGAGCAGCTTCGAGGCGGCGAGCGAGCCGATCACCGCGCCGACACCGAAGCTCGTGAAGAGCCAGCCGGCGACGTGCACGTTGCCGTCGTAGCGCGTGTACGCGACCAGCGGCACGGCGACGGCGATCGCGCCGGCGGCGCCGTCGAGGATGATGATCGCCAGCGTCATCGGCCCGAGCAGGCGGTCGCGCCTCAGGTAGTGGATGCCGGCCAGCAAGCCGCGCGCGTCGCCGTCCTGCGCGACTCGCCGACCGCCTTCGACGAGAAGCGCGATGCACGCGAACGCGAAGAGGAACGTGCACGCGTCGATGACGAGCACGGCGGGTGCACCGAGCCACGCGATCAGCGCGCCCGCGATCGCGGGGCCGATCACGATCGGCAGCTGCGTCGCGCCGCCGAAGAGCGCCGATGCCTTCGAGACGAGTCGCTCGTCGTCGCCGAAGAGCTCGGGAATGATCAGCCGCTGCGACGTGATGTACGGCGCCGTGAAGGTGCCGAGCAGGAACACGATCACGAGCAGCGCCCCGAAGGACAGGTGGCCCGCCCAGTGGAGCACCGGCACGAGCGCGATCAGCGGCGCGCGCAGCGCGTCCGAGAGGAGCATCGTCGTGCGGGCGCCGAGGCGGCCGATCAGCGAGCCGCTCGGGATGCCGAGGAGGGCCATCGGCAGCGATCTCGACCGCCAGCACGAGGCTCATGTGGGCAGGCGAGCCCGTCGTGACGAGGACGAACCACGGCAGCGCGACGAACGTCATCGCCGTGCCGGTGGTCGAGACGACCTCGGCGACGACGAGCGCGGAGAGGGTGCGGTTCCTCATGGCGGTAAAATAGTACGTCCGTACGTTTTTGTAAAGTGCGGCCATGCCGAAGGTGACAGAGGCCCACCGCGAGCAGCGCCGCAGCCAGATCCTGGACGGGGCGCGGCGCGCCTTCGCGACGCACGGCTACGAGGGCGCGACGGTGGCCGAGCTCGAGCGCGCGATCGGCCTCTCGCGGGGCGCGATCTTCAGCTACTTCCCGAGCAAGTGGGAGCTCTTCTACGCGCTCGCGAGCGCCGACCAGGAGCGGATCGGTCGGCTCTGGCTCGCGGAGGGATTCGAGAGCGTCGTCCGCGCGACGGGGGCGGAGAGCCCCGAGTGGGTCGGCGTCTACTTCGAGATCATGCGCAGGCTCCGCACGGACAACACCGTGCGCGAGCGCTGGGCGCAGCGCAACCCCGAGCTGCACGTCCAGATCACCGAGCATCTCGAGCAGTGCCAGCGCGACGGCATCTATCGCGACGATCTGACGATCGAGGAGATCGGCCAGTTTCTCGGCATCGTGCTCGACGGGCTGACCGTGCACCTCGGCGCCGGCTTCCCGGTCGACGTCGACGGGACGATCGAGCTCGTTCGCGCAGCGCTGTCGCCCAAGTAGCATCGCGCCGTGCCCAGGACCGTCCTCTTCGTCGGCGCCGGGCGCCATCAGCGCCGGGCGATCCTGCGGGCGAAGGAGCTGGGACTGCGCGTCGCGGCGGTCGACAAGAACCCGGACGCGCTCGGGCTGCAGGAAGCCGACATCGCGAAGGTGGTCGACTTCTCGGACGTCGACGCCGTCCTGAAGGCCACGGCACGCATCAAGCTCGACGGCGTCCTGACCGTCAGCGCCGACCGGGCGGTGCCGATCGTGGCGGCGGTCGCCGAGGCGCGCGGGCTGCCGGGCATCGGCACGCACACCGCGCACCTGATGACGCACAAGGTCGCGATGCGCGCGCGGCTCGCCGACGCCGGCGTGCCGCAGCCCCGCTTCGCCGCGGTGCGCTCGCTCTCCGAGCGCCGCCGCGCGGCCGACGAGGTCGGCTTCCCGGCGGTGCTCAAGCCCGCGGACTCGGGCGGCCAGCGCGGTGTCTTCCGGGTCGAATCGGTCGACGACATCGAGCGGCACCTGCACGAGGCGCTCGCGGCGTCACCGAGCGGCGAGGCGATCCTCGAGGAGTTCATCGAGGGGATGGAGATGAACGGCATCGTCCTCGCGCGCGCCGGCGAGGCGATCCCCCTGACGCTCTCGGACCGGCGCCGGCCGCCCGGCGTCGGGTTCGGCGTCGGCTGGATCCACGTCTACCCGGCCACCGTCTACGGCCACCAGCTCGAGGAGTCGGAGCGCGTCGCGACGCGCACCGTGCGCGCGCTCGGCCTGCAGACGGGCATCGCATTCCCCCAGCTGATCGCGCATCCGGACGGCCGCGTGCTCGTCGTCGAGTGCGCGGCGCGGATCCCGGGCGGGCAGATGGCCGACCTCGTCCGCTGGGCGACCGGCGTCGACCTGGTCGAGGTGCAGCTGCGCATGGCGCTCGGCGAGGAGCTGCCCGACGAGCTCGTGCACGCCAGGTTCACGCAGCCGCTCGCGATCCGCTTCCTGACGGCGGAGCCGGGACCGCTGCCGACGGGCCGCGTCACGCGCATCGGCCCGCTCGACAAGGTGCTCGCGTTCCCGGGCGTCGTGCAGGCCGACGTCTACCTGCAGGTCGGCGAGACGATCCGCCCCGTGCGGGTCGACGGCGACCGGCGCGGCTACGTGATCGCGACCGCGGACACGAACCTGGAAGCCCTCGACCGCGCCGAGGCGGCCGCCGGCCTGCTCGACGTGGAGGTCGAGTGAGCGATCCACGCACCGCGCTCGTCGGCGCCGGCTACGACGCGATGGCCGACACGTGGGAGGAGTGGTCGTCGTCGATCACGGACGATCCGCGTCGCGCCTGGCTGCAGCGGCTGATCGAGCGACTCCCCGACGGTGCCGACGTCGTCGAGCTCGGCTGCGGGAACGGCACGGCCGAGACGCGCGAGCTCGCGCAGCGCTTTCACCTGACCGGCGTCGACCTGTCGGAGGAGCAGCTGCGCCGTGCCCGCACACGCGTGCCGCAGGCGAGCTTCGTGCACGGCGACCTGACCTCGCTCGAGCTCGCGGCGGGCTCGCTCGACGCGGTGTGCGCGTTCTACGTGCTGAACCACGTGCCGCGCGAGCTGCTGCCGGCGCTCTTCGAGCGCGTGCACACCTGGCTACGACCCGGCGGGCTCTTCCTCGCGACACTCGGTGCGAGCGACCTCGAGAGCTGGCAGGGCGAGTGGCTCGGGGTGCCGATGTACTTCTCCGGCTTCGACCCGTCGCGCAACCGCGAGCTGCTCTCGTCGTTCGAGCTCGTCGCCGACGAGGTCGTGACGATCGCGGAGCCCGAGGGCGACGTGTCCTTCCACTGGGTGCTCGCGCAGAGATGACGTGCGACTTCTCGCTGACGCACTACCGCGAGCTGCTGCGGGCGGCCAAGGCCGGCGGCTACCGCTGGGCGGGCTTCGACCGCGCGCCGCAGGCGGGCGACCTGATCCTGCGCCACGACGTCGACCTCTCGCTCGACGGCGCGCTGGCAATGGCCGAGGTCGAGGCGTCGGAGGGCGCCTGGTCGACGTGGTTCCTGATGACGCGCTCGGTCTTCTACAACCTCGGCTCGAGCGAGGGCGAGCGGGCGATCGCGCGCCTGCGCGAGCTCGGCCACCGGGTCGCGCACCACGCGGTCTATCCGCAGGTCGACCTCGACGACCGCTTCGACCGCGTCGTCGCGTGGCACAACCCCGACCCGGAGTACATGAAGGCGCCGATCGAGGGCGCCGTCAACGTGATGGAGGCGCCGTTCTTCGACCCGGAGCACTACCGGTCGGACTCGAATCAGGCCTGGCGCCACGGCTGCCCGCACGAGGAGCTTGCGGCGGGCGGGTTCGAGTGGCTGCAGCTGCTGACGCATCCCGAGATCTGGGCCTTCGACGGAGCGACGATGCGCGAGTCGATGGAGTCGATGCTCGACGCCGACCGCGCCGCGCGCCTCGAGCACCTGCGGCAGGACCGCATCGACCTCTCGTAACCCGGTGCCTGGCACCGGCGGCGCCAGGCACCGAAGGTCGCTGGACCGAGACGCACGCGGCCGAACTCGCTACGTTCCTCGCGTGAAGCCGCTCACCGTCATGGTCACCGCGTCCGGGGCGCCCGGGACGGCGGCGCTCCTGCGGGCGCTGCGCGAGAACGGCGAGCGCGAGCTGCGGCTCGTCGGCACCGACATGAGCGAGCGCTCGGTCGGGCGCCACCTCTGCGACGCGTTCCACATCGTCCCCGGCGGCGCCGACCCCACGTTCCCCGACGCGATCCTGCAGATCGCCGAGCAGGAGCGCGTCGACGCGATCCTGCCGCAGTCGTCGTTCGACCTCGAAGGGCTCTCGGAGCACGTCGGCCGCTTCCCGATGCCGGTGCTCGTCTCGAAGCCGGACACGATCCGCCGCTCGAACGACAAGGCGGAGACGTACGAGCTGCTGCACCGGCTCGGCGTCAAGGCGCCGCAGTTCAAGCGCGTCAACGGGGCGCGCGAGGTCGCAGCGGCCGCCGAGGAGCTCGGCTACCCCGATCGTCCCGTCTGCTTCAAGCCGGTGTTCTCGTCCGGGTCGCGGGGCTTCCGCGTCCTCGATCCGACCGTCGACCGCGCGCACCAGCTGCTGAACGAGCGGCCGGGCTCGGTCGCGATGCGCCTCGACGAGGCGGTCGAGCTCCTGCCCGACGAGGGCGGCCCCGACCTGCTCGTGATGGAGCTCGCGACGGGCGGCGAGGTGACGATCGACGGCATCGCGAACGGCAGAGAGATCGTGCTCGGCCATCCGAAGACGCGCGAGGCGATGCGCGCCGGGCTCGCGATGTACTTCGTGACGCTCGACGACCCGGAGCTGATGCGCGTCGGCAACACGATCGTCGAGGACCTCGGGATCGAGCACTTCTTCAACATCCAGCTCGTCGGCGACTACGTGATCGAGATCAACCCGCGCATCTCGACGATCGTCTACCAGGAAGACCTGAACATCCCCTACCTCGGCGTCAAGCGCGCGATCGGCGAGATCTCGGAGGACGAGCTGCGCACGTACGCGTCGCGCATCCGCCCGGGCCGCACGGCGCTGCGCTACTTCGACCAGCTCGAGTTCGACTGATGGTCCCGACGAGCCGTGTCCCAGGGACTGTCCCCGGGACATGACCTTGCGGGTCACGCACTGCCCGGTCAACGTCGCCGGCATTCCGTGGGAGAACGTGCAGGCGCTGCGGCGGAAAGGGATCGACGCGCGGCTCGTCGTCTTCGAGCGCGGGGCGCTCCACCCCGAGGCCGACGTCTCGCTCGACCGCCACGGCCCGCTGCCGCAGAAGCTCGCGCAGCAGTTCGCGGCGTTCGCGAAGCTCGCGCCGAAGACGGACATCTTCCACTTCTACTTCGGGCTGACGCTGATCCCGAAGTCGCTGCAGTTCCCGCTGTTGCGCGCGCTGCGCAAGAAGAGCGTCTTCCACTACCTCGGCTCCGACATTCGCGGCAAGTCTCCGCAGGAGCTCGCGTTCGGCAAGCGCGCCGACGCCGAGATCGTCGGCTCCTACGACGCGATCCGCTGGGTGCCCGAGGCGCACGTGATCCCGCCGGGGCTCGACCTGACGCCGTTCACGCCCGTGCCGCCGTCGGACAACCCCCGGCCGCTCGTCGTGCACGCGCCGTCGAACCGCGAGAAGAAGGGGACGCGCTGGGTGATCGAGGCGTGCGAGCAGCTCGACGTCGAGCTCGACATCGTCGAGGGCGTTCCGCACGACGTCGCACGCGAGCGCTACGCGCGCGCCGACATCACCGTCGACCAGCTGAACGCCGGCTGGCACGGCATCTTCGCGCTCGAGTCGATGGCACTCGGCAAGCCCGTCGTCACGTACCTGAAGCCGGACGTCGTCGAGCGCAGCGCCGAGGGCTACGGCATTCGCCTCCCCGTCGTTCCCGCGACGAAGGAGACGCTCGTCGACGTGCTGCGCCCGCTCGTCGAGCAGCCGGCGCTCCGCCGCGAGCTCGGAGCAGCGAGCCGCGCCTACGTCGAGCAGGTGCACGACATCGATCGCGTGACCGACCGCCTGGTCGATCTCTACCGTTCGCTCTAGATGTCGCTGACCATCCAGATCCGGCGGCTGGCGCGGCACTCCGCGATCTACGGGCTCGGCGGCATCCTCTCGCGCATCCTCGCGGTGCTGCTCCTGCCGCTCTACACCTCGTATCTCGGCACCGCGGGCTTCGGCAAGATCGAACAGATCACGGCACTGACGACCGTGCTCGTGATCGTGCTCTCGGCCGGGATCTCGAGCGCGTTCTTCCGCTTCTACTTCGACTCGAAGGATCCCGAGCGCCGCGTCGTCGTCGTGCGCACGACCTTCTGGTTCACGATGACGATGGCGACGGTCGGGCTGATCCTCGGCTTTGCGTTCGCAACGCCGATCGCGCACGTGCTCAGCCTCGGCGACGACCCATGGCTCGTACGCGCCGGAGCGGTCGGCCTCTGGGCGCAGATGAACTACTCGCAGCTGACGAACCTGTTCCGCGCCGAGGAGCGCGCTGTCCAGTTCGTGATCGCGAGCATCGCGAACATCCTGATCACCGTCGGCATGACCGTCCTGCTCGTCGTCGTGCTCGACAAGGGCGCAACGGGCGCGGTCGTCGGCAACTTCATCGGCACGCTCGCGGTCTATCTCGTGCTGCTCGTCTACCGGCGCTACCAGCTCGGCCTGCAGTTCGATCGCGCGCTCTTCCGCGAGATGAACCGCTTCGGCATGCCGCTCGTGCCGTCGGCGCTCTTCCTCTGGGCGATCAACTTCGTCGACCGGCTCTTCGTCGGCCACTACAAGGGCATTTCCGAGGTCGGCGTCTACTCGCTCGCCGTGCGCACGTCGAGCGTGATCGTGTTCCTGATGATCGCGTTCCGCCTGGCGTGGCCCGCGTTCGCCTACTCGATCGAGGACGAGTCCATGGCGAAGCGGACGTACGCGTTCGTCCTCACCTATCTGCTCTTCGTCTGCTGTTGGATGTCACTCGCGCTCGGCGTGCTCGCGCCGTGGCTCGTGAAGATCCTCGCGCCGTCGAGCCCCGCCTTCTACCGCGCCGACGAGGCCGTCGGCCTACTCTCGTTCGCCGCGAGCGCGTATGCCGGCTACACCGTGCTCGCGATCGGCATCGGCCGCGCACGCCGGACCCAGTTCAACTGGATCGTCAGCGGCATCGCCGCGGTCCTGAACATCGCGCTCAACTTCGCGCTGATCCCGCCCTACGGGATGATGGGCGCGGCCGTCGCGACGGCCGCTGCCTATCTCGCGCTGTTCATCGGGATGACGATCAACGCGCAGCACGTCTACCCGGTGCCGTACCAGTGGCGCCGCGTGCTGACGCTGAGCAGCGTCGCAATCGCGCTGACCGTCATCGGTTACGTGTCCGGCTCGCTCGTGCTCGCGATCGCGCTCTGCCTGGTCTACCCGCTGCTGCTGCTGCCGCTCGGCTTCTACCTGCCGGCGGAGCGCGCGCGCCTCAGGCGCCTCGTGCCGCTCGGCAGCTAGGGGAGGTCGTCGCCGCCGCGGCGGCGGGCGAGCATGCCGATGCCGCCGGCTGCTGCGAGCAGGAGCGCAAGACCACCGAGCACGAGCAGAGGCACCGGGACACCACTGCCGTCGCTGCTGTCGGCGACGGGTGGGGACGCGATCGTCGAGACGTCGACGGGTGCGTCCGGCCCGTTCGTCGCGTCGCTGCTCGAGTTCGGCCCGCTACCCGAGGAGGTCTCGGACGCCGGGACACCCTTGCCGACCTGGTTCGGGACGTTGCTCTTGCCGTGAGCCCGCGAGATCGCAGCCTGCATCGCGGCGCGAATGTCGTCGGTCAGGCTCGAGTAGATCTGCGCGTCGCCGTGCACGTGATTGATCGCATCGCGGTAACACGAGATCGGGTACGTGGAGGCGATCTTGCCGTCCTGGTACCAGTCGTCGTAGATGTCGTTGCGGCACGGCCCGGCGGCCGACGCCTGTGCGGGGATCGCCGTCGCGGCAACCACCAGCACGGCGAGTAGGAGCAGACGCTTCATCGGTGCCATGTTCCCTACAACGCGGAAAGATCCACCTGGGATGCGGTAAGGCTTCCGTAAAGCCTCAGAGCGTTCAGGAACTCAGACCGGCAGGAAACAGGCGTCGTGGCAGGAGCTCGAGACCTGCACGCGCGCGAGCAGGGCGCCGCGCCGGTCGAGCACCGTCAGCGTCCCGCGGCCGAGCGACGCGGTGATCACGCGGCCGAAGCCGTACTGGACGTTGTACGACCCGATGGGAATCGGAGTCGTGCGCAGCGTCTGCCCGGCGAGATCCTGCACGCGCAGGACGCCCGCGTCGCCGCTCGTCACGAACGCCTTGCCGTCGCCGAAGGTGACGTGCTGCGGCGCCTCGTCGGCGGCGTGAACAGCGTCGCCGACGGCGAGCCGGCGCTCCGCTCCGGCGGTCACCCAGAGCCGCCCGTCGGGCGCGACGCCGACGTCGTGCGCGCCGAAGCCGGGCGTCAGCGTCGCCGTGTGCCGCAGTGCGGCGACATCGACGACGGCGACGTGCTCGGAGGTCGAGCCGAGGGAGACCCACAGCCGGCGCCCCGCACGGTCGATCGTCAGGTGACGCGCCCAGCCGGGCAGCTTGACGCGGCCGAGCACCCGCCCGGTCGCGACGTCGAGCGCCGTGACGCTGCTGCGCCCGGAGTCGGTGACGAACGCGTGCCGCCGGTCGGGATGCGCGACCGTGTACCTCGGCTCGACGAGACCGCGCAGCAGATGCCGCACGCCATGGCGGTCGACGATCGAGACGGCGCCGACCGCGGTGTGGCAGACGACGGCACGGTCGCCGACGAGCTCGATCGCGCGCGGATCCGCGACCGTCCGAATCGAGCGGAGGACCCGGAACGAGCCGAGGTCGACCACCGCGAGCCGCGCCTCGGCGTCACACGTGACGAGCGCGGACGGCAGCGGTGCCGTCAGCGCGGCGCGCAGCCCGAACGGCGCTGCCGCGGTGAGCGCGAGGAACTCGGACCGGTTCACGCTCTCTCTACGGCCGCGGGCGCGGCAGGGGTCCCGACCTGTGAGAAGCCCGCGCTAGGTTTGCCGTGTGAGCCACCCGGAGCTCTCGAGCGAGCAGGCCTACGTCGATCGCGCCTACGAGCATCTCGAGCGCATGCGCGACGCGGTCGCCGGAGCAGGCGACCGCGTCGACGGCGAGGTCGCGCAGGCCGCGATGGACGCGTGGGCCGCCAAGCGCCTGCGGACGTTCGAGGACGCCGAGCAGGGGCTCTGCTTCGGTCGCCTCGACTTCGAGCAGGTGCCGCGGCCGCTCTACGTCGGGCGCCGCTGGGTGCACGACGAGGAGCGCAGGCAGATCGTCGTCAACTGGCAGGCGCCCGCGGCGCGGCCGTTCTACACCGCGACGCCCGTCGATCCGCACGGCGTCAGCCTGCGCCGGCGCTTCCGCACGGAGGGACGGCGGGTGATCGACATCGCCGACGAGTCGCTCGACGGCACGATCCTCGACGGCGCGGCCGTCGGCGACTTCCTGCTCGAGGAGCTCGAGCGCAACCGCGACGTGCACATGCGCGACATCGTCGCGACGATCCAGACCGACCAGTACCGGCTGATCACGGCCGAGCCGACGCCCCCGCTCGTGATCCAGGGCGGGCCGGGCACCGGCAAGACCGCCGTCGGACTGCACCGCGCCTCGTTCCTGCTCTACACGCACCGCGACACCCTGGCGCGCCGCGGCGTCCTGGTGATCGGCCCGAACCGGACGTTCATGGAGTACGTCTCGCACGTGCTGCCGGCGCTCGGCGAGAACGCGGTCGAGCAGCGCGCGGTCTCGGAGCTCGTCGACGGCGTCGAGCCCGAGCTGCGCGACCCGCCGCCGGTCGCGGTGCTGAAGGCCGACCTGCGGATGGCCGAGGTCGTCCGGCGCGCCGCCGACGCCCGCCTCGTCTCGGAGCCGGTCGAGCTCGTCCTGCGGCTCGAAGGCTCGTTCATCTCGGTGCGGCTGCGCGAGGTGCGCGAGCTGCTCGACGCGGCGCGAACCGAGAACGGCACCACCTCGCTCGGACGCGAGCGCTTCCGGATGAGCCTGCTGCGTCGCTTCTACGAGGACTACGGGCGCGTGCTCGGCGGCGCCGCGACCCGCAACTTCGAGGAGGTCGAGCAGGCCCTGCGCGCGCGTGGCTACCTCGACAGCGTGCTCAAGGCGGCCTGGCCGCTCGTCGTGCCCGACAAGCTCGTCCGCTCACTGCTCACGAACAGGGCCGCGCTCGCCGAGGCTGCCGACGGGATCCTCGACCCCGACGAGCAGCGGCTCCTCTACCGGCGGGGCCAGGGCTGGTCGGACGGCGACGTGCCGCTCCTCGACGAGGCGCGCGCGCTGCTCGCGACGCCGCCCCACTCGTACGGCCACGTGATCGTCGACGAGGCGCAGGACCTGACGCCGATGCAGCTGCGGATGGTCGCGCGCCGCGCGCAGGACGGCTCGCTGACGATCCTCGGCGACGTCGCGCAGGCGACGGGTGCGATCACCTACAGCAGCTGGACGGAGGTGCTGCCGCACCTGCCCCACGGCGACGAAGCCGAGGTCGAGGAGCTCCGCCACGCCTACCGCGTGCCGCGCGAGATCATGGACGTCGCGCTGCCGCTGCTCGAGACGATCGCACCGGATGTCGCGCCGCCGATCTCCTACCGCACCGGCGCCGCGCCGCCGACGTTCCGGCGCGTCGAGGAGGGGCACGTGCTGGCCGAGGCGTTCCACGAGGCCGAGCGGCTGGCCCAGGCGGACGGCCTGCTCGCGCTGATCGTCCCCGACGAGCTGCTCGGGTCGATCGAGCCGAGCGACCTCTGGGACGGGGTGCCGCTGCTGACGCCGCGGCAGGCGAAAGGGCTCGAGTTCGACCACGTCGTCGTGGTCGAGCCGGCGCTCGTCGCGGCGCACGACCAGGGTCTGCGCGAGCTGTACGTCGCGCTCACCCGGCCGACGAAGACGCTCGTCGTCGTGCACGCGCGCGACCTGCCCGCTGCGCTTAGTCCATAGTGGACTAATCCGTGTTAGACTTACCGCGTGCCGACCGCCGTTCGCACCGAGCAGCTGACGACGACCGAGGCCGCCGTGCTCGCGCTGCTCGCGATCGAGGGCGAGCGGACGGGCTACGACCTTCTGAAGCTGGTTCAACAGGCGATCGCCCACGTCTGGTCGCCTGCACGCAGTGGCCTCTATGCCGTGCTGCCGCGACTCGCGCGAAACGGCCTCGCGTCTCATCGCACGCAGGCGCAGTCGACGCGGCCGGACAAGCAGCTCTACGCGATCACGCCGGCCGGGCGGGCCGCGCTCGAGCAGTGGCTCGAGACGGTAGAGCCGGGCGCGCGCGAGACGTTCTTCCTCAAGCTCTTCGTCGGCGCATTGACGACGCCGGAGGTGCTGCTCGCGCACGTCGAGCAGTTCGTCGACGACACGGAGGCGCGGCTCGCCGAGCTGCAGGCGATCGAGCCGACGAACTCGAACCGCGGCCACGACTGGTTCCACCGCCACATGCTCCGGTACGGGATCGACCAGGCCGAGCGCGAGCTCGCGTGGGCGGCCGGCGTCGCGCGCGCGCTGAAGCGAGGCCCGCGTTGATTCGCGCGCTGATCGCCGCCGTCGCGCTTGCAGCCGCGGCGCCGTCGCTCGCGCACGCGTCGTCGTGGACCGGCACGTTCCGTCTGCCCGCGAACGCCGAGCAGGTCGCGCTCTCGCTCGAGCTGACAGCGGGTCGCGCGACGGTCGCGCTCGGCCCCGGGCATCTGGGCCGCACGACGCTGCCCGCGACGAGTCGCGGCGGCCGGGTGCGCTTCACGCTCCCCGGCGGCGTCGCCTTCGACGGCCGTCGCAGCGGCCGGGCGCTCGTCGGGACGGTGCGCCAGGGCGCACTGCGCGGCTCGTTCCGCCTCACGCCCGGCTCCTCGCGCGTGCTGCCCGCGCTCGGTCTCTACCGCGCCACGGACGGCGCAGCGGTCGCGATCGTCCAGGCGACCGGGCTGCCGACGTGGCTCGTCGAGCTGCCCTCCGGCGACATCCACGGACTGAACGCAAAGCTGACGACGGTCGGGACGCGGCTCGGCAGCACCTCGGGCGCCGGGACGCTCGCCGTCACCCCGTCACGCGTCACCTGGACGCAGGCAGGCGGCGCGAAGCAGTACGCACGCGTGCGATTGCACCAGCGGGAAGTGCGGGTGGGCGTCGATGCGGCGACCCTGACGCTGCCGGACGGGCTCGGGCCGTTCCCGGCCGTCGTGATGACGCACGGATCGGGCCCTCAGACGCGTGAGGAGTTCCAGGTCTTCGCAGCGTTCTGCGAGCTGCTCGGGATCGCCGTGATCGCGGACGACAAGCGCGGGATCGGGCAGTCGCGCGGCATGTACCCCGGCGAACGGGCCGTGCCGTCGACGATCGACGTGCTCGCCCGCGACGCGCAGGCCGAGGCGCGCTACCTCGCGACGCTCCCACAGGTCGACCGGTCGCGGATCGGCGTGCTCGGCGACAGCCAGGCCGGGTGGATCATCGCGCTCGCCGCGGCGCGAGAGCCGCTCTTCCACTGGGCGGTGCCGCTCGCCGGGCCCGACGGCAACCGTCGACGAGACCGACGCCTGGGGCGAGCTCGCAGGTCAGGGACAGGCGCCCAAGTCCGGCACCGACGCCGAGATGCTCGCGCAGGTGCGCGCCGGCGGCCGAGGCGGCTTCGATCCGGTGCCGTACTTGCGCAAGCTGACGATCCCGGTGCACTGGATCTTCGCCGACGACGACCGCAACGTCCCGACCCAGCTCTGCATCGAGCGGCTGCAGCCGCTGCAGGCCGGCCACGACTTCACGTGGACGACGATCCACGCGACGCACACCCTGCTCGAGCTGCCCGACGGGCTGAACTCGAGCATCCCGCGCTCGCGTGGGTTCGGCTCGACGCTCTTCCCCTCGGTCGCCGCCTGGCTGACCGAGCACAAGATCGCGCGCTAGGCCAGAGCCTCAGCCGACGTCGAGCACGAGCGTGTTGCCGGAGGGGTCCGTGACGCGCGTGCCGCCGACGCGCTCGGCCGCCGCGTCGCGCGCTGCGTCGTCCGGCAGCAGGATCGTGAAGTGCTGCAGCGTCGCGGTCCCCGCCGGCGCCTGCCCGGCGCCGCGACTCTCCCAGGTGTTCCCGCCGAGGTGGTGGTGGTAGCCGCCCGCGCTCAGGAACGCCGCCTCGGGGCCGAGCTGCGCCATCAGGTCGAACCCGAGCAGGTCGCGGTAGAAGCCGATCGTCTCGTCGACGTCGGAGACGCGCAGGTGAACGTGACCCATCCTCGTCCCGTCCGGCAGTCCGCCGAACGCCGTCTCGTCGTTCGCCTGCAGCTGCAGGAGGTCGTCGAGGTCGAGCGGCCAGCTGCCCATCCGCTCGACCTTGCCCTCCCAGAGCTCACGCGGCCGGTCCCAGTAGATCTCGATTCCGTGGTGGTCAGGGTCGCGCAGGTAGAGGGCCTCGCTGACGAAGTGGTCGGACGCCCCCGTCAGGGACACGCGCTCGCGTGCGGCGTGCGCCAGCCAGCGCGCGAGATCGACCCGCTCCGGAACGAGCAGCGCGAAGTGGAAGAGGCCCGGCGTAGCGGTCAGCGGGTCCTGCTCCCGGCAGCTCGGACAGGTGCAGCAGCGGCTCGCCGCCGGAGCCGAGCGAGGCCTCGCCGTCGGCGTGCTCGAGCACGTCCAGGCCGATCGCCCGGCGGTAGTAGTCGAGTGAGCGCCCCAGGTCGCCGACCGTCAGGTGGACGGTGCCCATGTGCGTCTGCGGTGCGATCGTCGCCACGGCGCCAGTTTACGGCGGCGGATTGCTGAACGTTCCTCGACAACTGGGGTAGGGTGCGCGCACTGTCTCCCGAGGGGTCGAGGGCCGTGACGAAAATCCTGATCGTCGATGACGAGTCCAGCATGCGGTTTCTTCTGCGCACGACCTTCGAGCTCGATGGCTACGAGGTCGACGAGGCGGCGAACGGACGGGCCGCCGCGGAGCTGCTCGAGAGCAACCGCGAATACGACCTGGTCTCGACCGACTTCATGATGCCCGTGATGAACGGCGGCGAGCTGATCAACCGCATCCGGCAGAACCCCGGCACCGAGGGGATCCCGATCATCCTCATCAGCTCCAGCCCAGGCTCCGAGCGGCGCACGGAAGCAGACGCATTCTTCCGGAAGCCGTTCGACCCGAGGGCGCTGCTCGCAACCGCCAAAGAGCTGATGGAGAAGCCATGACGACGCTGACCACGGGCGACTCGTCGCTCGACGCGATTCTCGGCGGAGGCGTCGCGGCAGGCTCGCTGCTCGTGATCGGCGGGCCGCCGGGCAGCGGCAAGACGATCCTCGCGCAGCAGATGTGCTTCGCCAACGCGACGGCCGAGCGCCCGGCGCTCTACTACACCACCTGGTCGGAGCCGCACGACAAGCTGGTGCGGCACCTCGCGCCGTTTGCGTTCTTCGACGACGGCGCGCTCGGCGAGCGCGTGGAGTTCGTGCACCTCGCCGACCTCGTGAGTGACAGCACTGCGGGACTGACGGGCGCGGCGGACGAGATCCTCCGTCGCAGCGTCGAGAGCAAGCCGTCGGTGATCGTCATCGACAGCAGCAAGGCGCTGCACGACGTCGTCGAGCCGGGCGAGTTCAGGCGCGCCATCTACGACCTTGCGAGCAAGGTCGCCTACAGCGACGCCGTGCTGATCCTGGTCGGCGAATACAGCGCGGACGAGACGCGCACGGAGCCGGAGTTCGCGGTCGCGGACGGCATCATCCAGCTCGAGAACGAGGCCAACGGCCCGATCGACCGCCGACGGCTGCGCGTGCTGAAGATGCGCGGCGCAGAGGTGATGTCCGGCCAGCACAGCTTCCGGCTCGGGAGCGAGGGCTTCGAGGCGTTCCCCCGCCTCGAGACCACCCTGCCCAGGCACGTCGCGGCGCAGGAAGGGCGCGCGAGCTTCGGGCTGCCGGCGTTCGACGCCGCGATCGGTGGCGGCATCCCGCGTGGCGACTCGACGCTTGCGATCGGGCCGTCGGGCATCGGCAAGACACTGCTCGCGATGGCGTTCATCGACGCGGGCCTGCGGAACGGCGAGCGCTGCCTGCACCTCTCCTTGCAGGAGACCGAGCTGCAGGTGCGCGAGAAGGCAGCGGCGGCCGGCTACGACTGGACGACGTATCCGGACGACCAGTTGACGATCCAGCACATCGCGCCGGTCGAGGTCGATCTGGATCAGGTCGGGACCTTCGTGCGAACGCAGCTCGCAGCCGGCGACGTCAAGCGCGTCGTGGTCGACAGCCTCGCGGAGCTCGAGTTCGCGGCGCGCGACACGGCTCGGCTGCCGGGCTACGTGTGGGCGCTCGGTGGGTTCGTGCGAGCTGCCGGCGGGACGACGATCTTCACGAACGAGATGGCCGCGCTCGGCAGCGGCAACGATCTCGGAGGCCTGTCGTTCATCTTCAACAACGTGTTCTTCATGCGCTACGTCGAGATCGACTCGAGCCTGCGGCGGGGACTGAGCGTGCTGAAGATGCGCCAGAGCTCGCACGAGAATGGGCTGCTCGAGTTCGAGATCGGCCAGAGCGGCGTCGAGTTCGGCGAGTCGTTCGTCGGTGTCACCGGCATGCTCGGCTGGAGCGCGCTCCGCGGCGTCGAGTGATCAGCTGTCGACCAGCTCGATCAGGTCGTCGGCGATCGCTCCTTTGAGCAGCGTGTTGGGAAAGCCGGCGTCGTTCGCCTGCTGCAACGACGCTTCGTCGCCGCTGTAGATGACGATCCGCGTGTCCGGCGCAACGCGGCGGATCTCGACGGCGGCGCTGATCCCGTCGAGCTCGGCGAGGCGAACGTCGAGGATCACGACGTCGGGCCGCAACTCCGCGCACATCGAGATCGCTGTCGTTCCCTCCGCCGCGGTCCCGACCAGCTCGCAGTTGCTGCTCGTCTCGAGCAGGGTCTGCACGGCGAAGGCGAGCTTCGGCTCGTCTTCGACCAGCAGCACGCGAACGGTCTCTCCGGCCGCCATCACGGTGAGCTTCCCTCGGCCGCCTGGTCGTAACCTCAGAGCGACTTGGTCAGATACACGAGGGTGTCGTCGACCTGGAGCGGACGACCTCGGATCAGGATCTCTCCCGACACGCGCACGGGCTCGAGCCCCGCATCGACGTAGCCGAGCTTCTCGTAGAGCTGTCTGGCGTGCGGATTGCCGTCCTGGCTGACGCTGAGGCTGATGCGGTCCCACCCTCTGCTGCGCGCTTCGGCTTCCGCGGCCCGGGTGAGCTCGGACGCAATCCCACGGCGCCGTTGCTCCGGCAGCACGAAGACGTCCTGGATCTCCGGCACCGCCAGGTGCGTCCCGGACCACGCGATGTGCGCGTGGCCGACCGGCTGATCGCCGTCCCACGCGATCAGATACGTCGAACTCTCCTCGGCCGGTTGGCGAAGCCGACTGAGCGGCAACCGGCGATCCACAGCTGCGACGTCAGCGGGCTCGAGCTGCTTCACCGAGAGCACGACTCGACCATCGTCAGGAACGGCACCTTGCCGAAGCGCTCGAAGGTGCGCACGTGTGAGGAGACGATGCGGAAGCCGGCACGCTCGTAGACGCGCCGGGCTCGCTCGTTGAACGCCGCGACATGGAGGCGCACGCGCTCCGGCCGGTAGCGCTCGTGGGCGAATGCGAGACCTGCGAGGAAGAACTCGAGCCCGAGCCCCTGCCCGGTCAGGTCGGGCCGCAGGCCGAGGCCGTAGTCGAGGTCGGGCGGCCTTTCCTCGAAGTAGTAGAAGCCGATCGTGTCGCCGTGCTCGTCCCGCGCCTCGAAGAACCGCTCGGGGTTGAGCACCGGCTCGGCATCGCCGTCGTAGAAGTCGTAGGGCTCGGGATACCGCCAGCTCGCGATCAGCTGCTGGAGCCGCTCCGAGCCTTCCTCGATCGTGATCATCGCGACGGGCTCAGCCCGAGGCGGCGACCGGCCCCTTGCTTCTCCATCAGACGGCCGTCGCGGATCGTCCGCTCCATGTCCTTCGACTGCTCGCGGTACCAGCTGCCGTCTTCGAACTCGATCGCCGGATAGGAGCTCTGTCCGGTGCCGGCGATCAGCTCGGTGCGCTTGCTCCGGCCCGGCCACGAGCCCTTGACGACGTCGTACTCGATTCCCTGGTCGTCGAGCGCCTTCTGCACTTTCCAGCACGGGTGCCCGCCGAACTTCGCCCACATGTTCTGGCAGCGGTGCAACTTGACCGGCATCGAACCCTCCGTTCGCTCGCTGACCGGGCGATCATCCCACCCTGCTGCGACGGGAGGCAACCTCAGCTCGAGCGGCCATGTCCCGGGGACTGTCCCCGGGACATGGCCGCTCGAGGCAACGCCTGCTGGCACCATCGACCCATGACGGAGAACATGTCGATCCGGCCGGAGCTGCCCGCCGACCACGACGCCGTCGACGGCGTCGTCCGCGCAGCGTTCGCGCATCACCCCGACGAAGTCTCGCTGCTCGTCGAGCGCATCCGCGCGTCCGGCAACTACGTCCCCGAGCTCGCGCTCCTCGCCGAGGACGAGTCCGGTGTGATCGGCCACGTGATGCTGAGCTTCGTCGCGATCGAGGGCGGATCCCGGCCCGAGCTGCTGGTCCTGACGCCGATGTCGGTTCGACCCGATCGGCAGCGCATCGGCGTCGGCTCGCGGCTGATCCGCGACCTGCTCGGCCGCGCCGAGGCGGCAGGCGAGCCTGCCGTGCTGGTCGAAGGGATCCCCGCCTACTACCCGCGCTTCGGCTTCGAGCGAGCGAGCCCGCTCGGGTTCGTCGCGCCACACGCATCGATCCCCGACGACGCGTTCATGGTCAAGCGACTGCCCGGCTTCGCGGCGGAGCTCGCAGGCAACGTCGTCTACCCGGAGGCGTTCGACCACCTCGCGTACTGACGCCCGGTGCGAGACTTGAACGCGTGACGGAGCCGAGCCAGATCGAGATCCGCCGGCTCGCGGGAGACGCGCTGCGCGCGCAGCTCGACGGGCTCGCGGCCGTGCTCGGCGACTGTGTCGCCGGTGGTGCGTCCGTCAGCTACATGGATCCGTTCTCGCACGCGGACGCCCGCACCGCGTTCGACGGCTTTGCGCGCGAGGTCGACGCCGGCCGCCGGTTGCTGCTGGCGGCGTTCGACGGAGAGACCGTGGTCGGCACCGTGCAGGTGCTCCTCTCGTTCCCGCCGAACCAGCCGCACCGCGGCGAGATCGCGAAGCTGCTCGTGCACCGCTCGGCGCGCAAGCGCGGCGTCGCGCAGGCGCTGATGACCCGAGCCGAGCACGAAGCGCGAGCCGAGGGCAAGACGCTGCTCGTGCTGGACACGGTCACCGGCGACCCGGCGGAGCGCCTCTACACGCGGCTCGGTTGGACGCGGGTCGGGGTCATCCCCGGCTACGCCCTCTATCCGGACGGGCGCCCCTGTGACACGACCGTCTTCTGGAAAGCGGTCTGAGCTCGACCGAAGGCGCGTTTTCGCGCCGAGCACGCGGGGCAGAACACTCCCTCACCCAACGGGAGGCCCCACATGAGCACAACACTGATCGTGGTGATCGTGATCGTTGCGATCATCGTCATCGCACTGATCGCCTCGCGGCCTCACGCTCGCGCGCGAAGAAGGTCGAAGAGAATCGCATCGAGGCGCGCGAGCATCGCGAGGCGGCGGATTCCACGGCACGCGAGGCCGACAAGGCGAAGCTGCAGGCCGAGGAGCGCGCGGCCCAGGCGCGGCGGCAGCAGATGGAAGCCGAGGAGCAGGCCGAGCGGGCGCGGGCCAAGCAGAGCGAGGCCGAGGAGCTGCGCCAGCACGCGGACGAGATCGATCCCGACACCGAGACACGCTCCCGAAGCGGACGCACGCGTCGAGAGCGAAGCTCGCAGCGAGCGCTGAGCCGGAGGAACTACGCGTCGGCGATCGGCCGACCGACGACGAGAGCATCGCGCACCTCGGCGGGGAGGTCGCGATAGCTCGCGTCCGGCAGCACGCAGAGCGCATCGAGCGTCTTCGAGAAGAAGCAGCGCGCTGACGCCGCGAGCACGACGTCCATGATCTCCTCGCCGGAGAGACCGAGCTCACGGAGCGGCTGCAGGTCCGCCTCGCTGATCGACGACGCATCGTCGACGACACGCTCGGCGAAGATCCATCACGGCGATGTCCACCTCGTCGAGCCCTGCGTTACGGCGGTCGCGTGCGATCTCCACCACCGGCTCGTCGAACTGGTCGAGCAGCACCGAGCCGTGCGCGAGGCTGCAGTAGCTCGACCGCAGCCGGCGCGCGGCGGCGAGGGTAGCCAGCTCGTAGCGCCTCAGATCCATCCGCGCCTTGATCGCGCCGTTCAGCTGCTGCCATGCGGCGAACGCCTCGGGCCGCGCGGCGAACGCCCGCTCGAGGTTCGTCGGCTCGGCGGTCACAGGAGGAGCCCCATGTCGATTGCATCCCAGAGCTCGCCGCTCGACCGGCGGAACTGCTTGACGCGCCGGCCCTCCTCGACGAAGCCGAACTTGCGGTAGAGAGCGATCGCCGGCGTCGTTGTGTGCGAACACGCTGAGGCTCAGCTTGTGCAGGTTGCGCTCCCGCGCCCACTCGATCGCGGCCGCCATCAGCTCCGACCCGACGCCGCGTCCGCGCCAGTCACGAGCAACCGTCATGCCGATCTCGCCGTAAGCCGTGTCCGCTCGTGTCGATGAAGAGCGACCCGACGATCTCGTCTCCGTCGACCGCGACGAGCGACCCGTCCAGCCGCCAGCGCGCGGCGCGCGCTTCGATGTCGACCGGCGGCTCGGTCGCGATCCCGTCGCGCTCTTCCGCGACGGCGGCGAAGAGCTCCGCGAGCGGCAACCGGTCGCGCTCTTCTGCGGGTCGAATCCGGATTGCAGCGGCGTTCGTCACTCTCGTCGTCTTTCTCCACGGACGGGACCTCGTGCGCTGCGCGAAGCGTATAGCTGCCGACCCATGACGTCGATCCTGTCGATTGCCGGGGCGCTGGTCATCATCGGCGCGAGCATCGCGCCACCCGCGCGGCTGCCGGAACGGAGCGCGTGGAGTGTCGGCAGCGCACGGCTGCCGGCGGCGGGGTGCGCGCGCTGCGTCCAGACCGAGAGTTGGGCGTCCACGACGCCCTACGCCGATCCGCCGAATCAGCTGCCGCCCTGGCACACGCTCGCGCGGCTGCAGCGGCACGGCATCCTCGTGCACGTCACGCGATCCTGGGAGCCGTCGCCACCGGCGTGGGTCTACCGCAAGCGCCCGCTGACGATCGTGCGTTCGGCGATCCACGCCAACTTCGAGGGGAACGCGGACGGCCGGGTCTCGCTCTGGAGCGCCTCGACGTGGCGTGCGGGCTCGTACGTGACGGCCTGGGTGTTCTTCGGAGCGCCCGTTCCCGTGGCTGCGGACGTTGCGCGCGCGCAAGCCGAGCTCGACGGCACGCGCTTCCCGACCTGGCACGTGCGGCGGTAGCTACCATCGACTGCAGGCCGCCGAAGCAGGCGACCACCGGTCAACGAAGACCTCGGGCAGTAGCCCGGGGTCTTTTTTCATGCCCAAACAGGAGGTTCGCCTTGCCAGCCCAGTCACCAGCCCGGATTCTCACCGTCGAAGACGACCCGATCGTGCGCGCCGACCTGCGGCTCGTGCTCGAGGACGCCGGCTTCGACGTGCTCCCGGACGCCCGCGACGGCGTCGAGGCCGTCGACCACGCCCGCGAGCATCGGCCCGACCTGATCCTGATCGACCTCGGGCTCCCGCGGCTGAGCGGCGTCGAGGCAACCAGGCAGATCCTCGGCGAACGCGACGTGCCGATCGTCGCGCTGACAGGGCACCGCGACGGCGAGCTCGTCGACGAGGCACTCGACGCCGGCGCAGTCGGTCACGTCCTGAAGCCGTTCCACGACCGCCAGCTCGTCGAGACGCTGAGGATCGCGCTGACCGAACGCGGCCGGCGCAACGACGAGAACGAGCGTCGCAGGCAGCTGCTGCTGATCGACTCGCTCGTGCGTCGCGGCTTCGCGGAGGCGCAGATCATCGCGGCGCTGGAGGACCGGGACGCAATCGGCTGACGCGGCTCGTGTTAGCGTCTCCGCCAATGGCGATGGTTCGGGTCCTCCGTGGCAGGTCGGCGCCGCAGCGGCGCCCGTCCGCCTGCTGACAGTCAGCACTTTCTTCGCGACCCGCGGCTAGCGGCGCAACTCGTACGCGAGGCGGGCGTCGGCTCGCGCGATCTCGTCGTCGACATCGGCGCCGGCAGCGGGCGCCTGACGGCCGAGCTGTCGCGGACCGGCCGCCGCGTGCTCGCGATCGAGCAGGACCGTCGCTGGGCGGCGCAGCTGGACGGCCGCTGGCCGAACGTCCGCGTGCTCGAGGCCGACGTGCTCGCGATCGCGCTCCCGCGCGAAGACTTCACGGTGGTCGCGAACCTGCCGTTCGACAAGACGACGCGCGATCCTGCACAAGCTGTTCGACGACCCGGCGAGCCGCCTCGTCCGCGCGGATCTCGTCGTCGAGTGGGGCGTCGCGACGCAACTCGGGCTGCCGTGGCCGAGCCGCGTGAAGAGCATCGTCTGGGGCTCGACCTACGAGATCGTCGTCACGCGACGGCTGCCCCGCGTCGCGTTCGACCCGGCGCCGCGCGTCGATGCCGGCGTCGTCTCGTTCCGGCGCCGCGCGATACCGTTCGTCCCGCTCGAGGCACACGAACGGTTCCATCGCTTCGTCGCCTCGGGCTTCAGACGCGGACTGCACACCGTGGCGCCGCCGCGGAAGATCGAGCAGCTTGCGGGACGAGGCGCAACCGCGCGCGACCTCGACGCGCATCAGTGGGCGCAGCTCTTCCTCCGCGGCTAGCCGACGCTGATGATGATGATGATCAGCTGACGACGCGGTACACCTGGAACACCTCGGCGTACTCGCGGTTCACGTTGATGCCGTGCGTGCGGGCGACGCTCCAGACGTAGTCGGAGTTCGCATAGCGGCGGTGCTGCTGCGACGCGTACTTCTCGAGCGCGGCGACCTTCCGCTCGACATGCGCCTTTTGCAGGGAGAAATACGCCTGGTAGCTGAAGTCGAAGTTGTTCCAGGGAATCTCGTAGCCGAGCACCGTCGTGCGCTTGAACGCGCGCAGCCCCTCCTGCGCGATCGTCTGGTGATCCTGGTGCACGTCGTGCAGCGACGGCATGAAGACGCAGTCGGGCGTCCAGTCGTTCCAGATCTCGATCAGCAGCTCGAGGATCTCCTGCCGGTGATCGGGGAACGTGCGCACGTCGAAGTCGTGCACCGTCAGGTTCTCGGCCGGGATCCCGAGCTCCGTCGTCGCCTCGCGCACCTCGCGCGCGAGCGTGTCGGGCGCGTAGCCCTCGGGCAGCGAGCGCGTCGCGATCGAGAACGCGACGTAGCGCACGTCGGCGCCGTTCTCGACGAGCCGGGCCATCGTGCCGCCGCAGCCGAACTCACCGTCATCCGTGTGCGGCGCGAGCACGAGCGCGCGCTGGACGCCGCTGATCACGCGGCCGCCGGCTCCTGCGCAGGCGCGTCGACGCGCGCGGCGACCGCGATCAGCGCGAGCAGACCCCAGAACGTGGGGTCCTCGAAGAGGGCGTTGTAGAAGATGCAGTGCACGAGGATCGCGCTCAAGGCTAGTCCGAACGCGAGTCGCGCGTCCCCGTCGAACCCCGGGCGCAGTCGCCGGAACGCCATGGCGAGTGCGGTGCCTGCGAGCACGCAGAGGAGGATGAGGCCCGGCAGCCCCGTCTCGGCCGCGACCGTGATCGGCGTCGTGTGCGACGCGGCGGCCTTCGGTTCCTTGCCGCGCAGGTGCGTCAGGTCGGCGTAGGCACGGCGGAAGCCGCCGACGCCGACGCCGATCAGCGGATGCTGCACGGCGACCTTGCCGCCCTTCGAGACGAGCGTCGAGCGGCCGCTCGTCGCGCTCGAGAGCGACGACGACGACTTGCCTTCGATGCGATGGCGGATCTGCGGCGACGCGATGCCGGCGAAGACCAGCGCGACGGCTGCGACCGCGACCAGGGCGAGGCTCCGCCAGCGCCAGACCAGCACCGCGCAGAGCGTCCCGGCCGCGAGCAGCGCGAGGAAGCTCGACTGGGAGAACGAGGGCAACAGACCCGCCCACGTGATCACGATCGTCAGCGTCGCTGCCACGGCCCAGAGCGGGTCGCCGCGCCGGCGCAGGATCACGACCACGCTGGCGAGGATCGCGACGACGAGGAACCGTCCGTAGATCGACGGGTCGTAGAACACCGAGTTGACGCGGTAGAACCAGCCGCTCGGCGCGTAGGCGTTGTCGACCCGCACCTTCGGGTTCCAGAAGATGTCGCGCGACTCGTACTGGACGATGCCGATCACCGCGAAGACGAGCGCCATCAGGACGAGCTGCACGTAGAGCGCGAGCACCCACGTGCGCGACCAGACCAGGCGTGCGAGCACGACCGCCAGCAGGCCGAACGGGAGGATGAAGAAGAGCAGCTCGATCGCGCCCTGCCGCACGTCCTTCGTCCAGAGGAACGACAGCCCCTCCCAGCCGACGAAGAGCGCGAGCGGCCAGGCGAGGCGGCCCAGCTCGCGCGCACGCGGCTCTTCGCCGAAGAGCTCCCAGGCGAGCGCCAGCGCGGCCACCGCGACGACGCCGTACAGCGGCAGCAGGAGGTTCGCCTCGGTCGAGCCGACGTGCACCGGGATGCGTGCCGGCACGCAGGCGAGCGTCGCCAGCGCGAGCAGCCACGGCAGGCGCAACACGATCCACGCGCCGACCACCCCGAACACCGCGGCGAACACTGCCGCTGCCGCAAGCACGCGGTGATGCCCCGCCGGTGCGAGATAGACGGCGAGCGTCCCGCAACCGACCGCCCAGGCAGCGAGCCCGGCGATGCGCCACTCCCGCCGAGTCCCGACGATCAGCAGCGCGAGCCCGAGCGCCCCGCCCGCGCCGGCGACCTGTGCGACGACGTCGCTCATGCCACGACCACCACAGTCCTCGCCGCATGGCCGGCCGCGAACACGTAGAGCTGGAAGACCCCGGTCGACTTCGGCGCGCGGAAGTGCAGCGTCCCCGACCGCTGGACACCCGAACGGCCGTGGAGCCGCCAGTTGACCCTCGGCGCGTCGGTCGAGACGCGCAGAGCGAACTTGCCACCGGGGCGAACGACGACCCGCTTGCGCGCCAGCGTCAGGTACCGCACCTGCGCGATCGCGAACGGGAATCCCTTCGAGACGTTCGACGCGCGGTCCTGCGCCGAGATCGTCAGCAGGTAGCGGCCCGGCTTCGCCTTCACGAGCTGACCCTGCGAGTTCTTGACCCTGCCGTCCCAGACGAGCTCGCCCGTCGTCTTCTGCCCCTTGGTGAAGAGCACCCGGCGGCCGCGCACCGCGAGGATGGCGTGCGCCGGCTCGCTCAGCTTGTACGCGACCCGGAAGCTGTCGCGCCGGCCGTCGCCGTCAGGCGAGAGCAGCGGGTACTGCGGGTGCTTGACGGTGACCGTCGGCGGCTTCGTGTCGAGGACGATCGGGCTCGGCAGGACGATCGTGCGATGGGAGCGCCCGAGCTTGACGACGGGCTCGTACGTCGCCGTCCGGCTGCACGATCCCGCTCGGGGAGAAGCCGTCCCAGACGAGGTCGAAGCGCGCACCGCGCGGGGCGCTGCGATTCGTCAGCAGCGTGCGCACGTTGTCGCCGTCGGAGTCGCGGATCCAGACCGAGATCCGCTCCCGCGTCCGCAGCCGGAACCGGATGTGCGCGACGCGCTTGTCGGTGCCCTCGGGCGAGAAGAGCGGGTCGACCCTGGTCGACGGCGATCGGCGACTTGTCGAGCTTGGCGCCTTCCGTGATCGCGAACGCAACAGCGGTCGCCGCGAGCAGGGCGAGGACGACCACCGTCGACAGAACCCGGGCCACGAGCCGAGGATTGTACGTCGGCTCAGCCGACGAGCGCCCGCACGGTGCGCGCGAGGCCTTCGTCGAGGTGCACGCTCGGCTCGAAGCCGAGCAGCTCGCGCGCCGTGTCGATGCGTGCCCACGAGTCCCGGATGTCGCCGGCGCGCGGCGGCAGATAGTCGATCTGCGGCTTCTGGCCGAGAATCTCGCCGATCGAGTGCGCGACCGCGTTCACCGTCGCGGGCGAGCCGGCGGCGACGTTGAGGATGCGGCCGTTCGCGTCGGGCGCGTCAGCGGCGCGCATGGTCGCGTCGACGACGTTGTCGACGTAGGTGAAGTCGCGCGACTGCTCGCCGTCGCCGAAGACCGTGATCGGTCGCCCGGCGGCGATGGCCGTGATGAAGAGCGGGATCACGGCGGCGTACTGCGAGTGCGGGCTCTGCCGGGGGCCGAAGACGTTGAAGTAGCGCAGCACGACCGACTCGAAGCGGTGGTACACGCGGCTGAAGCTGACGCAGTGGCGCTCGGCGGCCAGCTTCGCGACCCCGTACGGCGAGATCGGGTCGGCTGCCATCTCCTCCGTCAGCGGCAGGTCGTCCCGCGAGCCGTAGATCGAGGAGCTCGACGAGTAGACGACGCGGCGGATCCCCTCGTCGCGCGCGGCGAGCAGGATGTTGAGCGTGCCGTCGACGTTGACGGCATTCGACGTCAGCGGGTCCTGCACCGACCGAGGCACCGAGCCGAGCGCGCCGAGGTGGAAGACGACTTCGACACCGCGCACCGCCGCGTGGCAGCGCTCGTAGGACCGGAGCTCTCCTTCGACGATCTCGACATCGAGCCCGTCGAGGTTGTCGCGGCTGCCCGTGGCGAAGTTGTCGAGGACGCGGACCTCGTCGCCGCGCTCGAGGAGTGCGCGCACGAGATTCGAGCCAATGAAGCCGGCGCCGCCGGTGACCAGCACGTTCATCCGCGGCAATCTACAGCCGGGTTGTTAGAGAAGGTGGTTCAGTCGGGTGCCGGTTCGAGGCGGCTCAGCCGGACGCGCCGGAACTGGAACCCGAGCCACGTGACGAGCGCAAGCGCTCCCAGCACGACCCCGACCTCGATGATCGTCGTCGCGCCGGGCACCTCGACGAGCTTGATGCCCGAGAGGATCAGCACGAACGCGAACGCCGTGCGGAGAGCACGCTCCGGGACGCGGACCGAGAGGTGCGACCCGATCAGCACGCCCGGGATCGAGCCGACGAGGAGCCAGGCCATGGCGTGCAGGTCGACGTTGCCGTGCAGCAGGTGGCCCGCTCCCGCGACCCAGAGCAGCAGCGCCGCGTGCAGGAGGTCGGTGCCGACGATGCGCGGTGCGGTCAGAGGCCAGAGCAGCACCATCGCGAGCCCGAAGAAGGTGCCCGACCCGACCGAGGTCAGGCCGACGACGAACCCGCAGGTGGCGCCGATCAGGATCGCGACGATCTTGTCGTGCCTGTTCAGCAGCAGCGCAGCATCGCTCTGCCTGCCGCGGATGAACATCTTGATCGCGAAGCCGATGCCGCCGAGGATCAGCGCCGCGCCGACCACCCGCCCCATCGCCGACTGCGTGCCGTCCGAGAACGAGCTCGCGATCTGCACGCCGACGAGCGACATCGGCGCCGAGCCGACGAGCATCCAGAGCGCGAGCGACGCGTGCACGTTGCCCAGGCGGCGGTGATGCACCGCACCGAACGACTTGAAGATCGCGCCGTGCAGGATGTCCGTGCCGACCGCGGCCTTCGGGTCGAAGCCGAAGATCAGGATCAGCATCGGCGTCATCAGGCTGCCGCCGCCCATGCCGGTCATCCCGACGAGGATCCCGACCGCGGCGCCCGCGAGTGCGAACTGCCAGGTCAGGAGCGCGTTCCCGGGATGGGGCACGAGACGAACGGGCGCCCGCGCAGCGCACACAAGAGCTTGTACATCCGGCAACCGGTGCAGAAGCCGGTGACAGCCGCGAGCAGCGCGAGCGCGGCGACGAGCAGCCCGAGCACGGCGCCGAGTGTCGGCAAGCCGGCCGCGTACGCGACGGACGCAGCCGAGAGCACGACGAGTCCCACGATGTTGGCGGCGCGCGGCGGGCGCGAGTCCTCGAGCTCCCCTTCGCCGAAGCGGGGCTGCAGCAGCTCGAAGTACGCGAGACACGGCAGGCAGTACCGCCGCCCGAACGTCAGGCCGACGGCGAGCTGCAGCGCGAGCAGCGCCAGCAGCCACCACCAGCCGGTCGCGACCGCGACGAGCGAGAGGACGCCGACCACGGACTGATTCGTGCGCGGTGCGCGCGAGTCGATCACGTCCAGGTCGTTGTACGGATGGGCGCGCCGCGCGGCGAGCATCAGGACGCGGAGACGACCATGCCCGCACCGACGGTGTCGTTCGTCGACTCGTCGATCAGCACGAAGGCGCCGGTCGCGCGATTGCGCGCGTACGGATCGACCGCGAGCGGCTCGGCAAGCCGGAACCGCACGACGCCGAGGTCGTTCAGCTCCATCTTCCCCGGCGCCGGACGCTCGACGAGCGTCTCGATCTCGACCACCGACACGATCTCGTCGACGCGGGCCGGAACGGTACGCGTCGTGTGCTTGACGAGGAGACGCGCCCGATCCTCGAGCGGCTTGTCGGTCATCCAGCAGACGCGGGCCGTCAGCTCGCGCGCGGCGATCGCGGAATCGGTCGGGTCGGCGAGCAGGTCGCCGCGCGAGACGTCGACGTCGTCCTCGAGCCTGATCGTCACCGACTGTCCCGGCAGCGCCTCGTCGATCTCGCCGCCTGCGGTGTCGACGGCGGCGACGCGGCTGCGGAGACCGGAAGGCAGCACGACGACCTCGTCGCCGGCGCGCCAGATGCCGCCCGCGACCTGGCCGGCGTAGCCGCGATAGTCGTGGTGCTCGTCGGCCATCGGCCGGATCACCCACTGCACCGGGAAGCGGCGGTCGTTCAGGTTGCGGTCGCCTGCCAGCTCGAGCGTCTCGAGATGCTCGAGCAGCGTCGGCCCCGCGAACCAGGGCATCGCGTCGGTGCGGTCGACGACGTTGTCGCCCTTCAGCGCCGAGAGCGGGATCGCCATCGTGTCGTGGAGCCCGAGCATCGCGTCGAGACCGGCGAGCTCGCGGGCGATCTCGTCGAAGCGCTCCTCGGAGTAGTCGACGAGATCCATCTTGTTGACCGCAAAGACGACGTGCGGCAGCTCGAGCATCGAGGTGATGTACGAGTGCCGGCGCGTCTGCTCGATCACGCCCTTGCGCGCGTCGACCAGGATCACGGCGACGTCGGCGGTCGAGGCGCCCGTGACCATGTTGCGCGTGTACTGCACGTGACCCGGCGCGTCGGCGAGCTGGAAGCGGCGGCGAGGCGTCACGAACGAGCGGTAGGCGACGTCGATCGTGATCCCCTGCTCGCGCTCGGCGCGCAGTCCGTCGGTCAGAAGCGCGAGGTCGACGTAGTCGTGGCCGCGCCGGCGTGACGCGTCCTCGATGTGCTCGAGCTGGTCGACGAGGATCTGCTTCGTGTCGAAGAGCAGGCGGCCGATCAGCGTCGACTTGCCGTCGTCGACGGAGCCCGCGGTGACCATGCGGCAGAGCTCGGTGTCGAGGAACTCCTTAGAAGTAGCCAACGCGTTTCCTGTCCTCCATCGCGGCTTCGCTGACGCGGTCGTCGGCGCGGGTCTCGCCGCGCTCGGTGATGCGCGTCGCGGCGATCTCGGTGACGACGGCGTCGATCGTCGAGGCGTCGCTGACGACTCCACCCGTGCACGACATGTCGCCGACGGTGCGGAAGCGAACGTTCGCCGTGAACGGCTGTTCGTCCGGGAAGCGCTCGACGAAGTCGGAGACGGCGTAGAGCATCCCGTCGCGCTTGAACACCTCACGCTCGTGCGAGAAGTAGATCGCGGGCAGCTCGAGGTTCTCGCGCGCGATGTACTGCCAGACGTCGAGCTCGGTCCAGTTCGAGATCGGGAAGACGCGGATGTGCTCGCCCTTGCGGATGCGCGCGTTGTAGAGATTCCAGATCTCGGGCCGCTGCGCGCGCGGGTTCCACTGGCCGAAGTCGTCTCGGAAGCTGAAGATGCGCTCCTTCGCGCGGGCACGCTCCTCGTCGCGGCGCGCGCCGCCCATCGCAGCGTCGAACTGATGCTGCTCGATCGCGTCGAGCAGTGTCGTCGTCTGCAGCTGGTTGCGCGAGGCGCGCGGGCCGGTCTGCTCCTGCACGCGGCCCTTGTCGATCGACTCCTGCACGCTCGCGACGACGAGGCGCTCGCCGAGCTCGGCGACGCGGCGGTCGCGGTACTCGACCACCTCGGGGAAGTTGTGGCCCGTGTCGACGTGCATGACCGGGAACGGGAACTTGGCGGGACGGAACGCCTTCTCGGCGAGGCGCAGCATCACGATCGAGTCCTTGCCGCCCGAGAAGAGCAGCACCGGCCGCTCGCGCTCCGCGGCAACCTCGCGCATGATGTGGATCGCCTCGGACTCGAGCTCGTCGAGATGCGACAGCGTCTGGCGCGACACCGACTGGCTCATGAAGGCTCCTCTTCGACGTGAAGGCCGCACTCGGTGCGGTCGCTGTCGGCCCAGCGGCCCTCGCGGCCGGCGCCCGGCAGCGTGGAGTGCGTGTCGCCGATCGAGGCGTAGCCACGATCGTGCAGCGCGTTGTAGGGCAGCCCACGCTCGCGGATGTACGCCCAGCAGTCGTCGTCGCTCCAGTCGGCGAGCGGATTCGCCTTCCAGAGCTCGTGTGAGGTGTCCCAGCCGAGCTTCGGGGCGTTGGCGCGCGTCGGCGACTGGTCACGGCGGACGCCGGTGATCCAGGCGTCGAGGCCGCCGAGCGCCCGGACGAGCGGCTCGACCTTGGCGATCGAGAGATAGAGGTCGGGCTTGCTCTGCCAGAGCTCCTCACCGTGCTTTGGCGGCGAGCTGCTCGGCGCTCGGGCCTTCGAACACCTCGACCTTCGTGTCGTAGCGCTGCTCGACCTCGCGCCAGAGGTCGTACGTCTCCGGGAAGAGGTAGTGCGTGTCGATCGCGAAGACGCGCGCCTTCGGCTCGATGCCGAAGAGGATGTCGAGCAGCACGCTCTCTTCCTTCTGGAAGGAGCACGCGAGCGCGACCGTGCCGGGGAACTGCTCGACGCAGAAGCGGACGACGTCCTCGGCGCTCATCGCCTCGACGGCTTCCGGATCAGGAAGCGTGAACGTGCTTGTCGGTGTCGTCGGACTCACTGAGCAGCACCTCCTTCAGCGTGTCGCCGCGCAGGCCGAGCCGCAGCGTCTCGAGTGGGATCAGTTCGTCGGGCGGGATGTTGCCGAGGTTGACCGACGGCCCGAACTCCTTGATGAACCACGCCTGGGACGCCTTCGACGGCGCCTCGAAGATGATGTTCGCCGGGCCGACGACGTTCGCGATCTCGCCGATCAGCTCCGTGCGCATGCCGCCGGACGAGTCGAAGATGCCGGCGGTGCCGCCTTCGCGCGCCTCGGTGATCACCTTCCACGCGCCGGCCGCGAGCTCGTCGTTCAGCCACGTCGTCCACTCGTCGGCGGTGTACTCGACCGAGGAGTCCTTGGAGCCGACCTCGGAGAGGACCGTGAAGTCCCGCGCGAAGTCGGCGATCAGCTCGAGCTTCCGCTCGCGCGGGATGTCGATCGTGCCGTCGGAGATCTCGACGTGCGTCAGGCCGAGCTCGGTCAGCCACTGCTTGTACTCGTCGAGCTTGTTCTTCGCGTAGACGACTTCGAAGAACGTGCCGCCGAAGACGACGGGCTTGTCGCGCAGCACCTCCAGCTTGCGCTCGAGGTTCTGCGTCACGTAGGCGGTGCCCCAGCCGAGCTTGACGATCGAGATGTGCTCGCCGGCGACGGTCAGGACGTCCTCCCACGCGCGCGGCCCGAGACCCTTGTCGATCACATGGGTCAGGCCGACGTGCTCTCCGAGGTCGAGACTAAAGCCGGGCAAAGAGCTCCTCCAGCTTCGCCTTCGCGCGCGTCTGCACGTCGCGGTAGAGCGAGTTGCCGTGCGCGTCGATGCCGACGGTGAGCGGGCCGAAGTCCTTGACGCGGAACTTCCAGAGGCACTCGGGCATCAGCTCCTCCCACATCACGTCTTCGATCTCCTCGATCTGCGTCGTCTCGAGCGCCGCGGCGCCGCCGACGATCGCGAAATAGACCATGCCGAGCTCGTGCATCGGCTCGATCGCCTCGTCGGGGAAGCCGCCCTTGCCGCAGATCGCGCGCACGCCGTACTGGCGCCCGAGCGGCTCGGTGAAGCGGACCATGCGCGCGCTCGTGGTGGTGCCGATGCAGATCTTCTCGTACGTGCCTCTGCCCTCGGCGTCCTCGGAGACCTTGCGCACGTTCGGCGCGGTGTGCAGCAGAAATGCGCCTCCGAGATCCATCGGCGGCTCGACCCCTTGGTCGAAGATGCGGATCTGCGTCCGGTCGCGGATGCCGATGATGTGCCCCTGGACGGTCACCTCGTCGCCCGCTTTCAGCTTCAGGATCTCCTGCGGGTCGGTGATCGGGAACGTGACGGTGTGGTTGGCCATCTGCCTAGAACTCCCTGTCGAACTCGGTCTCGCCGTTCGACGAGATGTGGGCGGAGGCACGGCGGGCGGCCCAGCACTGGTAGTTGACCGCGACCGGGTTGAGGGTCATGTGCGTGTCGGCGTGCTCGATGTGGCACTGCAGCACCGTCACGTCGCCGCCGAGGCCCATCGGGCCGATGCCGGTCTCGTTCAGGAGGCCGTACAGCTCGTCCTCGAGCTCGGCGACGAGCGGATCCTGGTTGCGCGTGCCGACCGGGCGCGTGATCGCCTCTTTCGCGAGGTACATCGCGTAGTCGGCGGTGCCGCCGATGCCGACGCCGACGATGCCGGGCGGGCACGGCTTGCCGCCGGCGCCGACGATCGACTCGAGCACGAACTGCTTGATCCCCTTCACGCCGTCGGCGGGGATGCACATCTTGAGGAAGCTCATGTTCTCGGAGCCGGAGCCCTTCGGCACGCACTTCACGTCGAGGCCGTCCCAGTCCTGGATGAACTCCCAGTGCACGATCGGCAGGCGGTAGCCGATGTTCGGGCCGGTGTTCTCGCGCGTGATCGTGTGCACCGCGTTCGAGCGCAGCGGATGCTCGATCGTCGCGCGGGCGGTGCCGTCGCGCAGCCCCTCGTAGATGCGTGCCGGGTGCAACGGGAAGTGCTCGCCGACGCGGACCGTGTAGACGGCGATGCCGGTGTCCTGGCAGACGAGGTTGTTCTCGCTGTCGGCGATGTTGACGTTCTTGTGGATCGTCTCGAGGACGCGGCGGCCGGGCACCGACGTCTCGCGGCCGCGCGCGTCGGCAAGTGCGTCGCGCAGATCCTGCGGGATGTCCTTCAGCGCCCAGACGTAGAGGTGCGCGGCGGCGTCCTCGACGACGTGCTGGAGATCGGTAGCTACGGTGCTCATGCGCTCGCTTTCTCTGCGGCGGCCTTGCCTGCGCGACGGCCGAAGACGACGCACTCGAGCAACGAGTTGCCCATCATGCGGTTGCGTCCGTGCGTGCCGCCGGCGATCTCGCCGCACGCATAGACGCCTTCGAGCGTCGTGGAGGCGTCCGTGTCGATCACGAGGCCGCCGTTCTGGTAGTGGAGGACCGGGTAGGTGAGGATCTTCTCGTGCAGCGGATCGATGCCCGCGCTGCGATAGCGGCGGAGCATGTACGGCAGCGACACCTCGGCGTCGGCTTCGGAGATGCGCGTCGTGTCGAGGTAGACGGCGGGGCGGCCGTCGGGCGTGGTGACGCCGTTGCCCTGCTCGACCTCGTCGAAGATCGCCTGGCTGACGGCGTCGCGCGGGCCGAGTGAGTCGGTGAACTCCTCGCCCTCGCTGTTCAGCAGCACCGCGCCGTAGGCGCGCGTCGTCTCCGGGATCGAGTAGCCCTGCATGTTCGGCGGCCACGCGCCGCCGTTCGGGTGGTACTGCAGCGCGTCGAGGTCACGCGCTTCTGCGCCCAGGCCGAGCGCGAGCTTCGTCACCTCGCCGGTCGCATTCGGGTGGTTCGTCGAGAGCTCGTGGCGCTCCTCGGCCTCGGCGTAGCACCGGCCGCCGGCGGCGAGCACGACGGTGCCGGCGTCGACGTGGTGGTCGCCGACGCGCGCATGCCAGTGGCCGTTGACCGCCGCGAGCTCCTGCAGCGGCGCGTTCGTGAAGCTGGTCGAGTTACCGGCCTCCCACGCATCGCGCAGGCCCTTCGTGATCGCGTGCCCGGTCCGGTCGCCGACCTGAAGCAGCCGCTTGGCGGTCGCTCCGCCGCAGCGTGCGAGCCGGTAGTTGCGCCCGTCGCCGTCGCGCGTGAACTCGACGCCGAGCTCCTCGAGCCAGTGGATCGCGGAGGGGCCGTCGGCGGTCAGCGCCTCGACGAGGCGCATGTCGGCCGTCTCGTGCGAGGACGTCCAGACGTCCTGCGCGTGCTGCTCGGGCGAGTCGTCCTCTGCAAAGGCGGCCTGGATGCCGCCCTGCGCCTTCGACGAGTTGTTGGCCTGGAGCGAGCCCTTGGTCGCGATCGCAACCCGTGCGCCCGCGCGGTCGGCGGAGACAGCGGCGGCGAGGCCGGCCGCGCCGCTGCCGACGACGAGCACGTCGAATGAATGGACCGCCGTCGCCACGGCACGAATATACCTGACATTAGAACTTCTTATGCATTGTTCACTGCCCCTGTGAGGAACGGCCAGGTCCCGGGGACAGTCCCTGGGACCTGTCCCGCCGGGGCTAGTGGCGGCTCACCAGATCGAGCGCAGCATCGCCTCGATCTCCTCGGGCGAGGCGGGGCGCGGGTTCGCCAGGTTGCCTTTCCGCTCCGAGGCGGCCGCGGCGACGTCCCCGAGCTCGTCCTCGGGGATGCCCTCGTCGCGGAGCCGGTTGAAGCCGCCGAGCTGAGCCAGCTCGCGCACGCGCTCGACAGCGTCGCCGCGCAGCGCCGCGCCGAAGCGCGTCACCGCCTCCGGCGCGTGGGCGCGGTTGAACTCGAGCGCAGGCGGCAGGCAGAGCGCGTTCATCGCGCCGTGCGGCGTGCCGAATCGTCCGCCGAGCGCCTGCGCCATCGCATGCCCGAGCGCGAGCCCCGAGAGTGACAGCGCGCGGCCCGCGTGCATCGCTCCCTTCTGCAGCTCCTCGCGCGCGTCACGGTCGCGGCCGTCCGCGACCACACCCGGCAGCGCCGCCGCGATGATCCGCGTGCCCGCAAGCGCCTGCACGTCGGCGTTCCCGTTGTGACCCTCGACGTAGAGCGCTTCGGCGCAGTGGGCGAGCGCGTTCATCGCGGTGCCCGCGGACTCCGACTGCGGCAGGTCGAAGGTCAGCTCGACGTCGTAGACGATCGCAACCGGCGTCGCGCCCGCACCGCCGCCCTTGATGCGCCGGTCGGGCGAGCGGATGCCGTAGAACGTCGTCCACTCCGCGCCGGAATACGTCGTCGGCACGTGCACGACCGGCAGGCCGCTCTGGGCCGACGCGTACTTGCCCATGTCGATCGCCGAGCCGCCGCCGACGGCGAGGATGCCGTCGGCCTCCGGCGGCACCTCGGGGCCGTCCGACGGAACCTCGCTCCACCAGCCGGCGTTCTCCGGCAGCTCGAGCCCGCGCCACCGCTCGCTCGCGATGATGTAGGGACGCTTGATCGCCACCTCGGCGAGCGTGTCGGGCAGATCCGCGAGCGACCAGCGGACGATCATGCGAGCCGCTCCCGCGCGAACTCGAGGAACGAGCGTGCCGCGCGCGTCTCCGCACGACCGGTCGCGCGCACGAGGTAGATCTCCCGCTCGAGCTCGAGGCCGGCGACCCGCGCCTCGACGAGCGTGCCGGCCTCCAGGTCGTTCTCGACGGAGGAGCGCGAGATGAAGGTGACGCCGTAGCCGCCTCGCACCGCGCTCGTCACCGACTCCTGCAGGCCGAGCTCGAGGCGGACGTGCAGGTCGCGCAGGCGCAGACCGACGCGCTGCAGCTCGTCCTCGATCATCTGCCTGACGCCGGCGCCGTCCTGCATGACGATCAGTGTCTCATTGCGGAGCTCGTCGAGGTCGACATTTCGCCCGGCGAAGCGGTGACCGGGCGGGCAGGCGAGGACGACGGTGTCGCGGAAGAACGCCTCGTACTCGACGCCACGGTGGCGGGGCGCGGCACCGACGACGCCCAGCTGGAGGCTCCGGTCGGCAACGCGCTCGATCACCGTCTGCGTGTCGAAGACGCTGAGCGCGACGTGTAGCTGCGGGTGCGCGTCCGCGAACTGGCAGAGGAGCTGCGAGAGGACGACGCCGCCCGGGCCGGTGGACGCGCCGATCTCGAAGGTGCCGTCGAGCTCGCCGGTCGCTTCCTGGGCGAGGCCGGCGACGATGTCCTCCTCGAGCTGCAGGAGCCGCTGGGCGCCGCGGTAGAGCTGGAGCCCGGCCTCGGTCGGCTCGACGCGGCGGCCGGAGCGGTCGAGGAGCTGCGTCCCGAGCCGCTTCTCGAGCGACCGCACCTGCAACGAGACGGCGGGCTGGGTGACCCCGAGGCGCTCGGCCGCCTGGGAGAACGACTTGCGCTCGACCACCTCGCAGAACGCCTGCAGCTGACGGGTATCCATAAGCGACGCTTATACTAACCCATGCGCTGCGTCAGGTCTGACGCAGCTCCAGCCGGTTGCCGAACGGATCCGCCACGTACGCGCGCTCGACGCCGGGGATCGCCTCATCCGGCACCACCTCGAAGCCCGCGGCCCGCAACTGCGCGGCGAGGGCCGCGAGATCCGAGACGAGGAAGCTCGGATGCGCCTTCTGCGCCGGCGCGAACGGCTCCTCGACCCCGACGTGCAGCTCCTGCGCGCCGGCCCGGAACCAGCAGCCGCCGCGCGCCTCGAGCAGCGGCGGCTTGGTCAGCTCGTCGAGGCCGAGGAGGCCGCCGTAGAAGGCGCGTGCCGCCTGCTCGCAGCCTGCCGGCGCCGCCACCTGCACGTGGTCGATCCCGAGGATCTGCACAGGTGCACGGTCTACCATCGATCGCGTGACGGCTGCCCCGCCCCAGCTCGAGAACACGCTGATTCGCGGCTACACGCGACTTGCGACCGACGCACAGCACCGCCGCATCGACGCCGAGCTGCGCACGCTCGACATCCTCTTCGCGGGCCTCTTCGGCCTGATCGCGCTGCCGTTCGGCCTCGTGATCGCGCTCGTCGTCCTGCTCAGCAGCGGGCGGCCGGTGCTCTACCGCGGCGAGCGCGTCGGGCGTCGTGGCCACTTCTTCCAGATGCTGAAGTTCAGGACGATGCGTCCCGGCGCCGAGGAGCGCATCGGCCAGTACCTCGGCGAGCGGCTGATGGAGGCGAACGCCGAGGAGCTGACGCGCGTCGGAGGCTGGCTGAAGCGCTCGCAACTCGACGAGATCCCGCAGCTCTGGAACGTCCTGCGCGGCGACATGTCCTTCGTCGGGCCGCGCCCGATCAGGCCGCGGTTCTTCGCCGAGCTGGCGCAGGAGCTGCCCGCCTACTGGCAGCGCCTCGTCGTCCGCCCGGGGCTGACCGGGTTCGCGCAGGTGCGTCACGGCTACGAGACGTCGATGGCCGAGAAGCTCTCGCACGACCTGGAGTGGATCGCCGACCGCTCGGTCCGGCTCTACCTGCGGACGGTGTTCGTGACGGGCTTCCGCGTGCTGGTCCAGACCCTGTCGAAGCGCCCCTAGACTGGCTGGCCATGTGCGGGATCTGCGGAATCGCGTCTGAACGCGGGTCGGTCGACCCCGAGCGCCTGCGCGCGATGGCGACGACCCTGTTCCATCGCGGCCCGGACTCGGAGGGGGCTCACCTCGACGGCCCGGTCGGCATCGCTGCACGCCGCCTCGCGATCATCGACCTGACGGGCGGCGACCAGCCGATCGCGAACGAGGACGGCTCTGTCGTCGTCGTCCAGAACGGCGAGATCTACAACTACCGCGATCTGATGCGCGAGCTCGAGCGCGCCGGTCACACGTTCCGCACCCGCTGCGACACCGAGGTGCTCGTGCACGGCTACGAGCAATGGGGACAGGAGCTCTGGGCGCGGCTGCGCGGGATGTTCGCGGTCGCGGTGTGGGACGCACGGCGCAGGCGGCTGACGCTTGCGCGCGACCGCTTCGGCATCAAGCCGCTGTATTACCGCGACGTCGCCGGCGAGCTGTCGTTCGCGTCGGAGCTCGACGCGCTGCCGCAAGGGGAGATCGACCTCGACGCGCTCGAGGCGTTCCTCGCGTTCAACTCGATCCCCGCACCGCTCTCGATCTTTCGCGACATCCGCAAGCTGCCGCCCGGTCACACGCTGACCTGGCACGAGGGTCGCGTCGACCTCGACCGTTTTGCGCGCACGGGACCGCTGCCGGCACGCCACGACGAGGACGAGGCCGAGCTCGTCGAGGAATGCCGCGCACGCCTGCGGGACTCGGTCCGCGCGCACCTGATCGCCGACGTGCCGGTCGGCGTGATGCTCTCCGGCGGTGTCGACTCCGGTGCGCTCGCCGCGCTCGCCGCCGAGGAGTCGTCGGAAGCGGTGCGCACGTTCTCGATCGGCTTCGAGGAGGCGTCGTTCGACGAGCTGGCCGGCGCGCGCGCCGTGGCGCAGCGCTACGGGACGATTCATCGCGAGCTCGTCCTGCGTCCCGACGCGGCGTTGCTCCTGCCGGCGCTCGCAGACGCGTTCGACGAGCCGTTCGCCGACTCGTCGGCGCTGCCGACGTACCTCGTCTCGAAGCTCGCGGCCGAGGACGTCAAGGTCGCGCTCTCCGGCGAGGGCAGCGACGAGCTCTTCGGTGGCTACTACACCTACGCAGCCGACCTGCTCGCCGAGCGGATCGGCCCGCTCGCCTCGTTCGCACGGCCGCTCGTCGACCGGCTGCCGACCTCGACCCGCCGCGCGAGCTTCGACTACAAGGCGAAGCGCTTCGCGCGGGCCGCGCACCTGCCGCCGCTCGAGCGTCACCACGGCTGGAAGGAGATCTTCGCCGCCGACGCACGCGCGGAGCTGACGGGCCGGACGAGTGCCTTCGACCCGCTCGGCACCTACCGCGAGCGCTTCGCGGAGACGGAGGGGCACGAGCTCCTGACCCGGCTGCAGGACGTCGACTTCGGCCTCTACCTCGTCGACGACCTGCTGACGAAGACGGACCGCGCGTCGATGGCGTGGTCGCTCGAGGCACGCGTCCCGTTCATGGACACGGTGGTCGCGAACTTCGCGTTCTCGCTGCCGGTGCGACACAAGGTGCGCGGCCTCTCGAAGAAGCGGCTGCTGCGCAAGGCGGTCGAGCCGCTGCTGCCGGACGAGGTGGTGCACGGCCGCAAGCGCGGCTTCTCGATCCCGGCGGCCGCGTGGCTCCGCGGCGACCTGCAGCCGTTCGCGCGCGAGACGCTCGCGCCCGACGTGATCCGCCGGCAGGGCTTCCTGCAGCCGGACGCCGTCACGCGCGTGCTCGACGATCACGTCGCCGGACGCGAGGACCTCTCGCGCCAGGTGTGGGGGCTGCTCGCGTTCACGCTCTGGTACGAGCGCCACGTCGAGGGCGTCACGCGCGACGCTTCGTTGGAAGCGTTGACGGCATGAAGGTCTGGGTCGATCTGACGGCGTCGGCGCATCCGCTGGTCTTCCGGCCGCTCGTCGGGCTGCTGGAAGCGCAGGGTCACGAGGTCGAGATCACGACACGCGACTACGCACAGACGATTCAGCTGATCGAGTCGCACGGCATGACCGCGACCGTGATCGGCCACCACGGCGGCCGCTCGTCGACCGGCAAGGCGCGCCAGCTGCTGTCCAGGCTGCAAGGACTGCGGCGCTGGGCGAAGGGACGCGACTTCGACCTCGCGCTCGCGCACGGCTCGCACGAGCTGACGATGACGGCGCGCCGCCTCGGCATCCCGAGCTCGACGACCTTCGACTACGAGTGGGCGTGGCTGCAGCACCAGCTCGGCTGCCGCGCGGCGACGCGCGTCGTCGTGCCCGACTCGATCCCACCCGAGCGGCTCGCGACCTACGGGGCGAAACCGCCGAAGCTGCAGCAGTACCCGGGGCTGAAGGAGGAGTACTACCTCTCGGACTTCGAGCCCGACCGCTCGGTGCTCGAGGACTGGAACATCGATCCGGCGCGCGTGCTCGTCGTGCTCCGCCCGCCGCCCGACGTGTCGCTCTACCACCGTCACTCGAACCCGCTCTTCCCGCAGACGCTCGAGCACGTCGGCCGGCTCGACGATGTGCATGCGTTCGTGATCCCGCGCACCGACGAGCAGCGCGACTACGTCAAGTCACTGGCGCTGCCGTCCGTGATCGTCCCGGACGAAGCGGTCGACGCGCAGAGCCTGATCGCGTTCTCGGATCTCGTCGTCTCGGCGGGCGGGACGATGAACCGCGAAGCGGCCGCGCTCGGCGTGCCCGTCTACACGACCTACGGCGGCCGGCTCGGCGGCGTCGACGAGCAGCTGATCCGCGACGGGCGACTGCGGCCGCTGACCGATCCGCGCGCGCTCGACCTGCACAAGCGCACCGCCGACGAGAGCAGTCGCGTGCGGCGCGACCCGCAGCTGATGCTCGACCTGCTGCTGAGCGCGCTGCCCGGCTAGTCGCGGCCGACGACGGCCAGCACCTGGTCGCCGTAGCGCTCGAGCTTGACCGGCCCGACGCCCGGCAGCGACGCGAGGTCGTGCAGCGTGCGGGGACGCGTGCGCGCGATCGCGTCGAGCGTCTTGTTGTCGAAGACGACGTACGGCGGCACCTCGTCCTCCTCGGCGCGGGCGCGGCGCCAGACGGCGAGCTCGTGGTAGAGGCCGTCCGAGCCCGGCTGTCGGCACGAACTTGCCCTTCTTCGGCTTCGGATCGCCGAGCGGCGCCACTGCCGCGATCCCGAGCTCTTCGAGGAACCTGCTCGGTCGGCTCGACCAGGTCAGCCACAGCACCTGCTTGGCGCGCGTCATCCCGACGTAGAGCAGGCGGCGTTCCTCGGCGATCTCGGCCGGCGTGCGCGCCTGTCGGGACGGCAGCTCCTTCTCCTCCAGCCGCGGCAGGAAGACGGCATCGAACTCGAGCCCCTTCGCGCGATGCAGCGTCAGCAGGTGCACGCCCTTCGCGGCGTCGGCGCCCGAGTCGAAGCGGCGGCGCAGGTCGACGACGAACTCGGCCGCGCTGCCGTCGAAGATCGATGCGAGGGAGACGAGACGCGCGAGGTCCGTCTGACGGACGACCTCGCGCTCGCCGAGCTTGTCGGGCAGCTGCACGAGCCAGCCCGCGTCGAGCGCCGCGGCGCGCACCGCTTCCTCGGCATCGACGTCGCTGACGCGTTCCAGCCTGCGCAACAGACGGCGCGCGGCGTCGCGCTCGAGGAGCGACGCGCCCTGGAACGGGATGTGCGCGTCGTGCAGTAGCTCTTCGAAGTCGGTCAGGCGCGCGTTCGTGCGCGCGAGGATCGCGATGCGCTGGTACGGCGCGCCGAGCGCGCGGATCTCGGCAGCGATCGCGGCCCCCTCGGCCTCCGCCGTCGCGAACGCGCGGACGACCGGCTCGGGGCCGTCGTCCAGCGTCGGCCGCAGAACCTTCTCGGCGCCGCCCAGCTTCGGGACGAGCCGGTTGGCGAGCTCGAGCACCTGCGGCGTCGAGCGGTAGTTCTCCTCGAGCCTGATCACGAGGGCGTGCGGGTAGCGGCGCGGGACGTCGAGCAGATGCTCGGGGCCGGCGCCGGTGAACGCGTAGATCGACTGGTAGTCGTCGCCGACGACGCAGAGGTCGTCACCGTCGCCGAGCCAGTGCTCGAGCAGCTGCTGCTGCAGCAGGTTGACGTCCTGGTACTCGTCGACGGTGAACGCGCGGTACTGCGCGCGGAACGTGTCGCGCACCTGCGCGTTCTCCTCGAAGAGCCGCAGCGTGAGCTCGAGCAGGTCTTCGAAGTCGATCAGGCCCTCGGCCTCCTTCCGCCGCTCGTACTCGCGGAAGACACGGTGCATCAGGTCGACGGGGATCGGCGGCTCGCGGCCCTCGGCCTCGGCGCGGTAGCGCTCGACGGGAATGCGGCGGTTCTTCGCCCACTCGATCTCGGTCGCGAGATCGCCCGCGGGGCGGAACTTGAACGGCGCCGGCAGCGTGTTCGCGATCTGACGCAAAGCGAGCGCCTTCGAGGGCAGGATCCGCCCGACGCGCTCGGGTGCGAAGTGCCGCAACTGGCGAAGCGCCGCCGAGTGGAAGGTTCCGGCGCGGACGCGCTGCACCCCGAGCGCGGCGAGGCGTCCGCGCAGCTCGCCGGCGGCCTTGTCGGTGAAGGTGACCGCCATGATCCGCGTCGGCTCGAACGCGCCGGACGCGACCTGCTGCGCGATCCGGCGGGTGATCGTCGTCGTCTTGCCGGAGCCCGCGCCCGCGAGGATGCAGACGGGGCCGCGCACGGCCTCGGCCGCGCGCCGCTGCTCCGGGTTCAGGCCGTCGAGCGGGTCCACCTCGCCACGGTACCCCCGCGGTCGGCGAGGTCCGTGACGAAAGTGCAAACTCCGGCCCGGCCGGCTACCAGACGGTCGGCTTCGGCCTCGACGCATGCGGGTGCGTCACCGTCTTCGGGGTCAGACCCGAGGACGAGCCTCGTCTGGACATGGCTCGACGGGTCGCCCGCTCGAGGTCAGGCGCTCAGGAGCCGCGAGAGCACGAGTCCCTCGCCCATGTGCTCGACGAACCGGATGCGCGCTCGCGGGCCGCCGCCGTACGAGCTCGAGGAGCCCGTCGACGTCGAGGAACGCGCCGGCGTCGACGGCTGCCCGCGGTTGCCAGATAGCTGCTCGCCTCCCAGCGCCTCGGGGGAGCGAACGAGTCCTGCGCGAACCGGATTCAGGATCACGTACTGCGCGCTCGAGAACGGGGCCGGCTTCGTCATCTGCGGCGCGATCCCAGAAGCGCCGCTCCCACAACGCACCTTCGCGCCCCGCCTTGCGGTTGAACCACCGCGCGTAACCGGACTTCAGCCACTGCATGCCCGCGGAGAGATTCGAGTGCGGCGTGTCGAGCGAGCAGGTGGAAGTGGTTCGGCATCACGCAGTACGCATACAGCCGCCAGCCGAACCGTTCGACCGTTCTCGCAGTCAGACCGATGAATGTCTCGGTGTCGTGGGGAACCAGGCCGCAGAAGATCTGTCGCTTGTCGACCGCACGGGAACCGACGTGGTAGATCAGCTCCGGGCTCAGAACGCGCTGCGGACGAGGCATCTTGCGAACGTAGCCGCGGCGACAACACGCCGCCGAGAACGGCACTGAATTGTTGCAAACGGCATGGCCCTCTCGGCCGGTTCCGGGGTCAGACCCCAGAGACGCGCTCGTACGAGCCGTGGCCGTTCGAGTCAGTGGAGCGTGTCTTCGAGCAGCGCTTCGCGGCCGGTGCGCTGGGGCTGCTTGACCATCGAGCCGAGCTTGCCGACGACGCCCAGCGTGTCGCCCTCGTCGACGAGACGCTCCAGCTCCGCCAGCTCGTCCTCGAGCCAGCCGGCGTCGATCTGCGGGCGCGCCGCGCGCATGATCTTCGGGTGGGAGGTCGGCCCGACCGCCTCGCCCTCGTTCCAGAGCACCTCGTGCACCTTCTCGCCGGCGCGTGAGCCCGTGAAGACGATCTCCACGTCCTCCTCCTTGCGGCCGGAGAGGCGGATCATCTGCTTCGCGAGATCGAGGATGCGCACCGGCTCGCCCATGTCGAGCACGTAGACCTGGCCGCGGCCGCCCATCGCCCCTGCCTGCACGACGAGCGACGACGCCTCCGGGATGGTCATGAAGAAGCGCGTCATGTCGGGGTTCGTCACCGTCACGGGGCCGCCGCGCTCGATCTGACGGCGGAAGATCGGGATCACCGAGCCCGACGAGCCGAGCACGTTGCCGAAGCGCACGGCGACGAAGCGCGTCTCCACCTCGGGGTGCAGCGCGAACGACTCGACGATCCATTCGCAGATCGCCTTCGACTGCCCCATCACGTTCTTCGGGTTCGCCGCCTTGTCGGTGGAGATGAGCACGAAGCGCTCGACGCCGAACTCGACCGCGACCTCGGCCAGCGAGCGCGTTGCGAGGACGTTGTTCGAGACCGCCTGCAGCGGATTCGCCTCGAGCATCCCGACGTGCTTGTACGCAGCTGCGTGGAACACGACCTTCGGCTGGTAGCGCTCGAAGACCTGGCGCATCTTCGGCCGGTCGCCGGTGTCGGCGAGCACGGGGATCGCCGCCGGGAACTCACGCTCGTCGACGAGCTCGCGCTCGATCTCGAACAGCGGCGACTCACCCTTGTCGACGAGCACGAGCCGCGCGACGCCGAGGCGGGCGAGCTGCCGGCAGAGCTCCGAGCCGATCGAGCCGCCCGCGCCCGTGACGAGCACGGTCTTGCCCTTGACGTACGTGGCGACGGCGTTCAGATCGACCTCGACCTGCTGGCGGCCGAGCACGTCTTCGACCTGCACCGGGCGGATCTGCCGTCCGAGGTTCAGGTCGCCGGCGATCAGCTCGTGCAGGCCCGGCAGCGTCTTCACGGGGACGTTCTGCGCGCGGCAGGCCTCGACGATCTGACGGCGGACCGCGCCGGGCGCCGACGGGATCGCGATCAGCACCTCGTCCGGCTTGTTGTCGCGCAGCACGTGCGCGATGTCGTCGGTCGTGCCGAGGATGCGGACGCCGTGGATGCGGTCGCCGCGCTTGCGCGGGTCGTCGTCGACGAAGCCGATCGGCGTGTAGTGCAGCTGCCGGTTGCGCTGCATCTCGCGCACCATCAACTGCCCCGCGTCCCCCGCGCCGACGATCAGAACCTCCTTGCCGTGCGCGACGAGCGCGCCGGACTGTGGCCGCTCGATCAGCGTGCGCGCGAGCAGGCGCGTGCCCGCGACGAACGCGAGCAGCAGCAGGAAGTCGAGCGCCGCGACTCCGCGCGGCAGCCGCGAGGTGTTCTCGGGCGGGAACGCGTAGAGCACGAGGTACGTGAGCGCGGAGGCGACGGTGACACCGCGCGCGGCTCCCCACATGTCGCGCGTCGAGACGTAGCGCCACCACCGGTTGTAGAAGCCGAAGAGCACGAACGTGCCGAGCTTCAGCGCGACGACGAGCGCGACGACCTGCCAGTCGAGCAGGTGGCGGTAGAAGACCGGCGTCGACTGGTCGAAGCGCAGGAAGAACGTCAGCCGCCAGGCCGCGATGATCAGGACCGCGTCGAAGACGAGCTGCCAGACCCGGTGACGGTTCACCGGGAGCCTGATCACGAGGCGACGAGCTCGGAGGCGCGCTTCAGGACGGAGACGACCTCGTCCTGCTGCTCCTCCGTGATCCCGGCCCAGAGCGGCAGGCAGAGATTCTCGCGCGACGCCTTCTCCGTCTCGGGGAAGTCGCCCTCGGAGTAGCCGAGGTAGCGCAGGGCCGGCTGCAGGTGCAGCGGCGGCCGGTAGTAGACGGAGAATCCGATCTCCGCTGCCTTGAGCGCTTCCGCGAGGCGGTCGCGCTCGGGCGAGCGGACGCAGTACATGTGGTAGACGTGGCCCTCGTCGTCCTCGGGCGTCTCGACGAGCCCGTCGAGCAGCTCGGTGTACCGCGCGGCCGCTTCGCGGCGCAGACGGTTCCACTCGCCGATGTGCTGCAGGAAGATGCGCAGGAACGCCGCCTGCATCGCGTCGAGGCGCGAGTTGTAACCGACGTAGGTGAACTCCGTCTTCGCCTTCGAGCCGTGGAAGCGCAGCATGCGCAGCTTCTCGGCGAGCGTCGCGTCGTTGACGGCGATCAGGCCGCCGTCGCCGAGCGCGAAGAGGTTCTTCGTCGGGAAGAAGCTGAAGGTCGAGGCGATGCTCGTGGCGATCCCCTTCGCGCCGTACGCCTGCGCCGCGTCCTCGATCACCGGCAGGCCGAACGAGCTGAGGTCGGGCGCGGGGCGGCCGAACAGGTGCACCGGCATGATCGCCTTCGTCTTGTCCGGTGATCTTCGACTCGACCTGCGCCGGATCGAGGTTCAGCGTCGTCGCGTCGATGTCGGCGAAAACCGGTGTGGCGCCGCGCCGGGCGATCGCCTCGGCCGTCGCGTAGAACGTGAACGAGGGGCAGATCACCTCGTCGCCGGGGCCGATGTCCATCCCGTCCATCACCAGGACGAGGGCGTCGGTGCCGTTGGCGCAGCTGACGGTCTCCTCGACGCCGAGCTGGGCGGCAGCCTCGCGCTCGAAAGCCTCGACCTCGGGGCCGAAGATGAACTTCCCGGAGTCGAGCGTGCGCGCGAACGCGTCCTTCAGCTCAGGGATCAGGGGCGCGTACTGCGCCTTGACATCGACGTGGGGGATCGCCATCAGCCGGATTGCATCGTAGCCGCGCGCTTGCGACGACGCACCAGCCAATACGCCACCAGCGCCACGAACCCTGCGACGACCGCGATCTCGACGTAGCGGAAGTCGTGGTGCAACGTCTCGTAGCTGCGCCCGAGCGCCCAGCCGGCGCCTGCGAGGACGAAGCACCAGAGCGCGTTCCCGAGCAGGGTGAAGACGTTGTAGCGGCGGAACGGCATCTCGAAGACACCGGCCGGGATCGAGATGAAGGAGCGCGCGACGGGGGTGATGCGCCCGAGGAAGACGGCCCAGTCGTCCCAGCGGTCGAACCAGCGGTCGGCGCGGTCGATCCGGTCGGCGGTCAGGTGCAGCCAGCGGCCGTGGCGCTCGAGGAACGGACGGCCGCCCCGGGCGCCGATCCACCAACCGATGTCCGCGCCGATCTGGTAGCCGAGCACGCCGGCGGCCACGACGAGGAGGTAGGCACTGAGACCCGTCGCGTGCCAGCCGAAGACGTCGACGGTGTGCGTCAGCGCGCCCGAGGCGAGCGCTCCCGCGTAGACCATCACCAGCTCGCTCGCGGCGGGGAAGACCGCGTCGATCATCATCAGGAGGAAGACGGCGAGAACGCCGTAGTGCGCGAGCCACGAAGTCACGCGGCGACTCTACTCACCCGCGTCTGAACGCGAACTGAAGCGCAAGGTCGGATGTTCCGACCGAGCTCGTCGCGAAGACGTGCCCCACGTACGTGCCGGAGTACGCCTTCGTCCCGAGCGGCAGGCGACCGTCCCAGACGACCGACTGCGTGCCCGCGGAGAGTGCGACCGGCGCCTGCGAGCGCATGACGACGCCGGTCTTCGTCTCGATCTGCAGCCGCACCTTGGCCGCACGCGAGAGCGTGAAGCGGAACGCCGCGCGTCCGCGCGCGAGCTGCGGCGCCGAGAGCCCCTTCAACGTCGTGTCGTACCGGAAGGTGCGATCGATCGTCGACGTCCTGCCCAGGTCGTCGATCGCCTGCACGTTCCAGTGCCAGGTCCCCTCCACGTCGTAGCTCGTGAACGTGAACGGATAGGAGCCGGGTGGATGCGCGACGGCGGCCTCGAGCACGCGCGGCACGTTGTCGGGGCCGATCAGCTGCGCGGTCACCTTCGACGGCCGGACGATCTTGTAGCTCAGCGGCTCGACCGACCGAGCTGCGTCGCCGTTCAGCAACGGCAGCGGCGGCTGCGCCGCGAAGACGCCGAAGTACTGCACGAGCAGCGCCTCCTTGACGGCGCGCTCTCCGCCCGGGTCGCTCGGCTTGTTCAGAAGCTGCCCGTCGAACGCGACCGTCACCGACCCGCCGGGGTCGACCGCGGAGGCGCTGACCGCACCAAGACGCTGCAACGTCTGCGCGAGCTCGAAGCTCGTCAGGCCGACGCTGTAGCCCGGCTGCCGTCCGTCGACCGCGACGAGCACGATGCGCCCGTCGGCGAGCTGGCCGACACCGGCGCGTGCGTCGCGCTGCGTCACCTGGTCGTTCGTGAAGTCCTCGAGCGAGCGGAAGACGGGCTTCGAGTTCCGCACGAGCACCGGACCGCCGCCGAGCGCCGCGACGACGCCGGCCCAGGCCGGCTGCAGGATCAGACGCGACGTGACCGGCGTGCCGACGGGCGCCTCGGCCTGCAGCTTGGCCGCGCTCGCGCCGGTCGCCATCAGGACGGCGCCGTCGGCCGGGACCACGTCGCCGCCGCCGACGGTCGCGGCGCTCACGTTCGCGGTCAGGTCGACGTTCGGGGCGGTCGCCGGGAACGGCTGCAGGACGACCGAGGCCGCGTTCGCGATCCGGGGCGTCCGCGCGCCGTACGCGGGCGTGAAGAGCTCGACCTGCCCGGGCGCAGGGGTCTGGTTGATGCCGGCGAGCGGTCGCCGCTGGCCGGTGCCCTTCCAGGTGCCGAAGAACTTGACGCGGTCGACGTGCAGCGCGCCGGCCGTGTCGATGCCGATCGACGAGCGCGCGGAGAGCGGCGGGTGAGCCAGCACGCCGCCGGTCATGAAGATGCCGCTCGGGTGACCGTCGGCGGCGCTGAAGAGATCGCCGTTGATGCCCGCGACGGTCGCGGTCGCCGAGAGGTCCTTCTCCATCTGCGTCACGCGCTGCTTGACCCCGAGCACCGAGTTGCGGGCAAGCACGGGCGCGAGTTGATAGAGGCCGTTCTGGTCACCCGGCCGCGGCGCTTTCAGCACGTGCACGACCACGGCGCCGTGCGGCGTGAACTGGACCGTCTTCTCGTAGGTGACGCCCGGCATCAGCGTCACGGGCCCGGCCGCCTGCGCCGGCGCGGCGAAGGCGCCCAACAGCAGGAGGATTGTCAGTAGGCGACGCATCACGACCCCCGGCCGAGGGTAGCCCAGGCCCCCGACGGGGCCGCTGATCCTTACGAAGTCCGAACCGCGAGGCAGTGACCACCTCCGGGCCGATACGTTGCAGTCGTGACCACCGCTGCTTCCGGCACGCGCACCGCCCTCGTCGAGGACCTGATGGAGCGCTTCGCGCACATCCCGCCCGAGGCCGTGCTGAAGGAGGATCTCCTCCGCACCGGCATCAATTTCGACGACTCCGCGCTCACGCACAACCTCGAAGGCGACGTCAAGCCGAAGTCGTACTTCATCTTCTCGTTCGACCAGAAGCCGCTCGCCCAGCTGGGCGAAGCCGCCAGGCGCCGGCCGCCCGAGGAGCTCGCGCTGAGCGGAGGGCCGTACTCATTGCGCCGCACGATCGTCTCCGTGCGCGTCAACCCCGACTCGCCCTACGAGGTCGCGATCGGCGAGGACGGCGAGCTGAGACTCTCGCTCGACGGCCGCGAGATCGCCGACGTGGGACTGCCGCCGATGCCCGAGTACTACCGCCACGAGCTCGCGAACGGCAAGACGGTGATGGAGACCGCGCCGACGATCCAGTGGGGCTACCTCATCTACCTGACCGTGCTCCGCCTCTGCCAGTACTTCGGCGCCAAGGAAGAGTGCGGCTTCTGCGACATCAACCACAACTGGCGCCAGCACAAGAAGGAAGGCCGGCCGTACACCGGAGTGAAGCCGGTCGACGACGTGCTCGAGGCGCTCGCGATCATCGACCGCTACGACACGGCGAAGACGTCGAAGGCGTACACGCTGACGGGCGGCTCGGTGACGAGCACGGTCGACGGGCTCGCCGAGGCGGACTTCTACGGGCGCTATGCGCAGGCGATCGAGGAGCGCTTCCCCGGCCGCTGGATCGGCAAGGTCGTCGCGCAGGCGCTGCCGCGCGCGGACGTGCAGCGGTACAAGGACTACGGCATCACGATCTACCACCCGAACTACGAGGTGTGGGACAAGCGCCTGTTCGAGATCATCTCTCCGGGCAAGGAGCGCTACGTCGGCCGCGAGGAATGGCACCGCCGGATCCTCGACTCGGCCGAGGTCTTCGGGCCGCGCTTCGTGATCCCGAACTTCGTCGCCGGCGTCGAGATGGCGAAGCCGTTCGGCTTCGAGACGGTCGACGAGGCGATCGCGTCGACGACCGAGGGCCTCGACTACTTCATGAGCCGCGGCGTGACTCCGCGCTTCACGACGTGGTGCCCGGAGCCGACGACGCCGCTCGGCCGCGACAACCCGAACGGCGCGCCGCTCGAGTACCACATCCGCCTGCTCGAGGCCTACCGCGCGACGCTCGACAAGCACGGACTCAAGCCGCCGCCCGGCTACGGCGTCGCCGGCCCCGGCAAGGCGGTGTTCTCGGTCAGCTCGTTCATGGACACGCTCGACCCAGACGAGGTGACGGTCGAGGAAGCCGTCCCGGCGTGACCGCGCGGATCTCGATCGACGAGGCGCGCACGCTCTGGAACGAGGCGTCCGACGACGAGCTGAAGGCGCTCGCGCGCGAGACACGCGACCGCTGGCACGAGCCGAACCGCGCCACCTACATGGTGATGCGGATCATCAACTACACGAACGTCTGCGTCGCGCAATGCGACTACTGCGCGTTCTACGTCCTGCCGAATCAGGAGGGCGGGTACGTCCTCTCGCGCAAGGACGTCTTCGCGAAGATCGACGACCTGCTCGAGGTGGGCGGCGACCTCGTCGCATTCAACGGCGGCTTCAACCCGAAGCTGCCGCTCGACTTCTACTGCGACCTCTTCGCGGCGGTGCGCGCGCGCTACGGCGACCGCATCGAGTTCTACGCGCTGACGATCGCGGAGTTCGTCTACCTCGCCGACCGCGCGAAGCTCTCGTACGCGGACGCGGCCGCGCGGCTGCGCGACGCCGGCGTGCACTGGGTCACGGGCGGCGGCAGCGAGATCCTCACCGAGGACTTCCGCAAGCGGCACGCGAAGTTCAAGTACACGGTGCGCGAGTACTTCGAGGCGCAGCGCGCGATCGTCGAGAGCGGCATGAAGACGACCGCGACGATGGTGATCGGCTTCGACGAGACACTCGACGAGCGGCTCGAGCACCTGCAGCGGACGCGCGACTTCCAGGACGAATGCATTCGCGACGGCCTCGACGGCCTGTTCTCGTTCCTCTGCTGGACGTACAAGCCGTACGGCACCGCGTTCGCGGGTGTCGAGATCGACGCGCACGAGTACTGGCGGCACATCGCGCTCAGCCGGATCTTCCTCGACAACATCAAGCACGTGCGGACGTCGGTGCTGACCCAGAACGAGGAGGCGTTCCGCGCGCTCGACTACGGCGCCGACGACTTCGACCTGCCGATCGAGGACGAGGTGACGCAGAAGGCGGGCGCCCGCATCGAGCTCGACCTCGAGGCGCTGCTCGCCGTGCCGCGCCGGCTCGGCTACGAGCTCGAGTACCGCCGCGCCGAGCGGCCCGGCTGCACTGACGGCGTAACCACGCTCGCAGGGCCCGCCCGGTGAGCCGCGACCCAACGGCGCCTCACGGACTCGTCTCCACCGGCCGTGTCGAAGATGAGAAGCGCACGTCACATTGGCTGCCACCGGACTGGTCTCGGTGCGACAGGTCCTGGAGCCGGAAACCCGCTCCATCGAGCGGCCTGATGCGCCTTGCAACATGCGTGTTGCATTGCTAGCATGCTCGTGATGCAGAAGGTCGAGCCGGAGTTGCAGGCGGCGACGATCACCGTCTTGCGCGAGCGGGGGTGGGATGGGTTGACGCTCGAGCGCGTCGCGGAGGTCGCGGGGCGTGCGCGGACGACGCTCTGGCGGCAGGGACTGACCCGCGACGTGCTGATCGGGGCGCTCGTGGGCGGGCTCGCCGAGGACTTCCGCACCTCGATGTTCCCCGTCCTGACGGCCGGCGGCACGGGCCGCGAGCGGCTCGTGCTCGGGCTCGAGGCGCTCTGCGACCTGCTCGATCGCCACCTGCCGCTCCTGCTCGCAACGGACGAGGCGTTCCACCAGGCGCCGGCGCCCGGGCAGCCGCCCGACTACCTGCGCCCCTTCATCACCTTCCTCCGCGACGGCGCCGCCGACGGCTCGCTCGGGCCGTCCGACGACGTGATCGAAAGCGCCGACGTGCTCTTCAACGCGGTCGCCTGGCCGTACGTGCACCTGCGCGGTCGCCACGAATGGCCCGCCGACCAGGCCCGAGCCCGCATCGTCGGGCTCGTCATGGACGGAATCGCACCACGAAAGGAGACCTGAGATGAGCCTGCCCTACGCAGAGCCACTGACCCCGCGCGAGCCCGGCCCGCGCCAGATCCCCGAGCCGCCTCGCCGCGGCGAGGCGGGAGGCAAGCCGTGCGCGATCTGCGGCGGCGTCACGACGAGCGCGCTCTGGTCGGACGACAACTGGACGCTGCACGCACCGGTCGGCGGCAGCCTGCCGGGATCCGTCTGGATCGCGAGCCGCGAGCACTTCGACTCGTTCGCCGACATGCCCGAGCACCTCGCCGCCGACTTCGGCCGCGTCGTCGCCCGCGCGGAGGCGGCGATCCTTGCACTCGGCGACGTCGGCCGCGTGCACCTCTACCGCTGGGGCGACGGCGGCGCGCACTTCCACGTCTGGCTGCTGCCACGCCCGCTCGGGATGGTCGAGGCAGCCGGGATGATGCTGCCGCTCTGGGAAGACGTGCTCCCGAACGTCTCGGACGCGGAGCTCACCGCGGCGGCACAGCGTGTCGCCGACCTGATGTGAGCTCGCTCGCCCGCCGCCTCGGCACGCGCGACGCCGTCGTGATCGGGCTCGGCTCGATGATCGGGGCGGGCGTGTTCGCCGCGTTCGCCCCGGCCGCCGAGGCGGCGGGCAGCGGGCTGCTGCTCGGCCTCGCGCTCGCCGCAGGCGTGGCGTTCTGCAACGCGACCGCGTCCGCCCAGCTCGCCGCGCAGTACCCCACCTCCGGCGGCACGTACGTCTACGGGCGCGAGCGGCTCGGCGAGTGGTGGGGATTCGTGGCCGGCTGGGGGTTCGTGATCGGGAAGACCGGCTCGTGCGCCGCGATGGCACTGACCTTCGCGTCGTATGCCGTGCACGGCTCGCTCCACCTGCAGCGCGCCGTCGCTCTGCTCGCGGTGCTCGCACTGACGGCCGTCAACCTCCGCGGCATCACTCGCACCGCCGCGCTCGCGCGGGTGCTCGTCGCGCTCTCGATCGCATCGCTCCTCGTCGTCGTGATCGCGATCGCTACCAGCGGGCGCACCGAGACGGCGCACCTCGACGACCTGCCGTTCGGCACCGGCGGCGCGCACGGCATCTTCCAGGCGGCGGCGCTCCTCTTCTTCGCATTCGCGGGCTACGCACGCATCGCCACGCTCGGAGAAGAGGTGCGCGAGCCCGAGCGCACGATTCCCCGCGCGATCCCGATCGCGCTCGGGATCGTCGTCGTGCTCTACGCGGTCGTCGCGGTTGCAGCACTGCTCGCGGCCGGCCCCGAGGCGCTCGCCGCCTCAACCGCGCCGCTCGTGACGGCCGTCGATGCGGTCGGCGCAGCCTGGGCCTCGCCGATCGTGCGGATCGGCGCCGTGGTCGCGAGCCTCGGCTCGCTGCTCGCGCTGGTCGCCGGCCTCGGGCGCACGAGCCTCGCGATGGCGCGCAACGGCGACCTGCCGCGCTGGCTCGCCGCCGTTCATCCGCGGCATCAGGTGCCGCACCATGCGGAGATCGCGATCGGCGCCGCAGTTGCGCTGCTCGTGCTGACGACCGACCTGCGCGCCGTGATCGGCTTCTCGTCGTTCGGCGTGCTCCTCTACTACGCCGTCGCGAACGCATCCGCGTGGACGCAGGATCCGGCGCACCGCCGCTGGCCGCGCTGGCTGAACGTCGTCGGCGGCGGCGCGTGCATCGCGCTCGTCGCAGCTCTCCCGCTCTCCGACATCGTCGCGGGTGTGGTCGTGCTCGCCGTCGGTGTCGCGGGTCGCGCCGTCCTCAGACGGCGGCGGCCGCGCTGACGAAGCGCAGCTCGGGCACCTCGTCGAGCTCGCCGACGTCGTGCGCCATCTCGAGGAACGTGTAGAGGCCCGCGCGCTCGCGCGGCCCGAAGCGGTAGCGCAGCTTCTCGAAGTAGCGCGCGAGAAAACCGGCGGGATAGCCGTAGCGCTCCGCCGATTCGAACGCGAGCTGCTCCGGCTCGGCGCGCGCAGCGCGCAACGACTCGACGAGCGCGTCCTCGAGCTCCAGCAGCTCGGGATGCGCCGGCTCCGGCGCCGCCCAGACGGCGAACACCATCGGCAGCCCCGTGCGCTCGAGCCAGAGGCGGCCGAGATCGTGATGCGGCGTCGGATCCTCGAAGGCGGACTTCAGCGCGGCGTCGCCGATCAGCAGCTTCGCCTCCGCGTCCTCGCCGAGCGGCACCAGCTCTGCGTCGCGGGAAGAGCACGCGCGTCAGGACGACCGACGTCGCGGACTCCGGCGTCACCGCAACCGTGCGGATCCGGTCGAGCGGCGACTTCGAGATCAGCTGGATCGACTCGACGGCGCCTTCGCTCGAGACGCAGAGGCGAGGCAGCAGTCTCAGCGTCGCCGCGTTCCGCGCGTACTCGATCGACGAGATCGGCGCGACGTCGAGCTCACCCGCGATCAGCTTGCGGTTGAGATCGGTCGGCACGCCGACGACCTCCTCCACCTCGGCATCGAGCCGGTAGAAGACGGGCGCCATGTTCACGTAGCCGATGCGGCCGAGCTTGATCATCCTGCGCGATCCACCACTGCGTAGGTCAATGCCTCGAGCTCGTCGCGGTGCGGGACGTCGCCGAGCAGCGCGCGCGCACGCGCCGCGTAGTCGAGTGCGGCATCGCGCGAGCGCGCGAGCGCGTCGGTCGCCGCGACCGCGACGAGCGCGCCGTCGAGCGGTCCGCCGGCGAGCGCCGCGTGCACCGTGGCGTCCTGTGCGGCCGCGAGCAGCAGCGGCATCGTCGGCGTGCCCTCGCGCAGGTCGGTGCCGGGGATCTTCCCGGTCTGCTGCGTCTCACCCGCGCAGTCGAGGATGTCGTCGGCGATCTGGAACGCGATGCCGAGGTTGAGGCCGTACGCACCGAGCCGGGCGTCGCCGTCGGAGCCGAGCAGGCAGGCGGCTTCGATCAGCTTCCCGGTCTTGAGCGCGCAACGCTCGAGATACGCGTCGACGGGCGTCGCCGGGTCGTGCGTCTGCAGCTTCTGCATCGCCTCCCCGCGCGCCAGGCAGAGGGCAGCGTCGGCGAGCGTCGCGACCGCGCGCCCGTCGCCGGTGTCCGAGAGCACCCGGAACGCGCATGCATAGAGGTAGTCGCCCGCAGCCTTCGCCGCGTCGGCGCCGTAGACCGACCACGCGGCGGGCAGCCCGCGCCGCAGGCGCGCGCCGTCGACGAGGTCGTCGTGCACCAGTGTCGCCATATGCACCATCTCGACCGACACGCCCGCGGGCACCGACGGGTCGCCGGGCGCGGTCAGGAAACAGAGCAACGGCCGCAGCCGCTTGCCGCCCGCGGCCAGCGCCTCGCCCGCCACCTCCTGCGCGAGCCCCGGCTGCGCGGCAACTGCGCGCGCAAGGCCCGTCTCCACCTCGGCCATGTAGCCGGCAAGCCCCGGAGTCGCGTTCACCTGCGCGAGTGCGCTCACTCGGCCGTCCCGGTGTGGAGCGCGACGATCGTCCCCGCCATCAGCGTGAACTTCACTTCGCCGAAGCCGCTGTCGCTCAGCAGCGCCGCGAGCCCTTCGGCCGACGGGAACCGTTTCACGGACGCCGGCAAGTACGTGTACGCGGAGCCGCCGGGAAGCACCTTGCCGAGGAGCGGCACGACGCGATCGAACCAGAGCGAGAAGAACGGCTTCAGCGCGCCGCGCGGCTGCGTGATCTCGAGGATCGCGAGCCGCCCACCCGGGCGCAGCACGCGCCGCAGCTCGGTCAATGCAAGCGGCAGGTCCGCGACGTTGCGCACACCGAAGCCGACCGTCGCGGCGTCGAACGTCGCATCGGCGAACGGCAATGCGAGCATGTCGCCCTGAACCCATTCGATGCGCGTGTCCTTGCGGCGCGCCCGCTCGAGCATCCGCTCGGAGAAGTCGAGCCCGGTCACCTTGCCCGCGCCCGCCTTCAGGTCGGCAATCGCGAGGTCACCGGTACCGCAGGCCGCGTCGAGCACCCGGTCGCCGGCGCGTACCGCGGCCGACGCGGTGAGCCGCCGCCAGCGCACATCGAGGCCGGCGGTCATGACGCGGTTCATGACGTCATAGACCGGTGCGATGCGGTCGAACATCGTGCGGACGGAGTCCGGCGCGAGTGTCATGTGGTCAGAGTACGCGCGACGCGCAGTACGAGGAAGCTACTTGGGGCCCTTGGACGCTTCGAGGAAGGTCGCAAGCAACTTCAAGCGCGCTAACACCGAGGCCCGAGAACGACGGCATCGGTGAGCCCGCGTTCTTGCATGCCGGGCACTGCAGGTGGGCGATCTGGAACGCGATGCCCTTGTTCTTCGCGCCTTCGGCGGTCAGCTCCGGCGCCCCGAGGTTCTGTCCGCCGTCACCGAGATACACGTGGCAGTTGAGGCAGCCCGAGACCGCGAAGAGCTCCGCGCCCTTGATCGCGGCCGGGTTGTTCTGGAAGCCCTGCTGCTTCGCCCAGCTCGGCACGTGCGCCCTCAGCTCCGAGCCGAGCGCCTCCTTCGCGGTCGCACCCTTGTACGTGAGGACGCCCATCGAGAGGACGACGAGAATCGAGGCGACGATCGCCACCGGCCGGCGCGAGAGGCGACGCTCGGGCCGCAGGTCGATGAACGGCATCGCGAGCAGCAGCACGAGCGCGATCGTCGGGATGCCGATCGTTCCGAGCAGCACCGAGTCCGGCCACTTGAAGATCCGCAGCAGGTAGAAGAGGAAGTAGAAGTACCAATCCGGGCGCGGGACGAAGTTGGTCGTGCCGGGATCGGCGGGATCGTCGTAGAGCTTCCCGAGCCAGCCCGGCTCCGTGGTGTGGTGATCGCCGGGCGTCGAGTACTTCCAGACGACCGACAGGCCGATGATGACCACGATGACGACGAACGACATGATCGTGTCGTGCCACATGGCGTACGGGAAGAACGGCTTCCCGCGCTCTTTGACGTCCTCCTTGTACTGCTGGAAGATGCGGCGACGCTCGATGATGCGTTCGCTCGGCATCGTCTAGCGGCCTCTCCGCGTGTAGCGCGTCAGCCCGGAGCGACGGCCGCCGTTCTCGGGCGCTTTCGCGATCGGGCCTGTGCCCGCCGCTTCCTTCGACCACGGCGGCGACGTGACCCCGAGGCGCACGACGAGATACATGTGCAAGCCGATCAGCGCGAAGATCGCGCCGGGGATCAACAGCATGTGGATCGCATAGAAGCGCGAGAGCGTGTCGGCGCCGATCGCCGTTCCACCTTGCAGGAACTGCGCCAGGAACGGCCCGAGGATCGGTGCGGTGCCGTTGATGTTGATGCCGACGATCGTCGCCCAGTACGCCGTCTGGTCCCACGGCAGCAGGTAGCCGGTGAAGCCCTCACCGAGGCCCATCGCGAGCAGGAGCACGCCGATGATCCAGTTCAGCTCACGCGGGTACTTGTACGCGCCGAACAAGAACACGCGTCCCATGTGCATGAACATGAGGATGATGAACACCGACGCGCCCCAGCGGTGCATGCCGCGCACGAGCCAGCCGCCCCAGAGGTCGTTCGTGATGTGCTGGATCGACGGGTACGCGGCCTTCGGATCGGGCTTGTAGTACATCGCGAGGATCGTTCCGGTCAGCGCCTGCACGAGGAATGCAGTGAAGGTGGCCGAGCCGAGCGTCTGGAACCAGTTGACGTCGCCGGGCACCTTGCGGAAGAGGAAGTACTTGACGCCGCCAACGATCCCCGAGCGCTCCTCGACCCAGTCCAGCGGGTACGTGATCGCCTGCTGGAGGTGGCTGCCCTTCGTGGGTTTGCTGCGCGTCGCCATCAGTGGGGAGGTTGGATCGGATAGAGCCAGGACTCGGGGCCGTCGACGTGCTCACCCGGGTAGGCGAACGTCTGCTTGTGGATCTTCGCCTGCGCGCCGGTCCCGTCGACCTTCGCGACCGCGAACGGCTTGCCGATGAACAGGTTGCCGTTGCGGATCGAGAACGAGTACCGGTCGAGCGCGCGCACGGGCGGGCCGGAGGTGCGGTTGCCCTCCGTGTCGTACTGCCCACCGTGGCAGGGGCAGCCGAAACCGGCGATCGAGATCGCCGGGATCAGCGTCACGTCCCTGTACTGCTTGGTCAGCCGCTCGTTGAGCGGCCCGTTCGGTTGCACCGGGCAGCCGAGGTGCGCGCAGTGGTTCGAGATGATCGTGAAGCTCGGCAGGCCGTTCAGCTGACCGTTGTTGCGGATGAACGCCGTGCGGCGTGAGACGGCACCCTGCGCCGGGTTCGTCATGTAGGTCGTGATGATGAACTTGCCCTCCGGGTAGCCGTTCATCGGCCCGAGGTCGTGATCCTTGTCGCCCTGCTTCAGAAACGCCGGCGCGACCATGAAGCCGAGGACGGGGATGGTGACGAGCCCGCCGATCACGGCGCCGAGACCGAGGGTCGAGATCTCGAGGAACTTCGAGCGCGGGTAGCGGTCGGCCGGATCCTCCGGCGGCAGCTCCTCGCTCTCTACGACCGTCGCGCCGCCTTCGGGCGCGACCTCGTCCGCCTCGGTCAGCTGCGTGCCCGCGGTCAGGTCGCGCACCCAGAGGAAGCCGAAGACGAGCGCGAGGATCGCACCCAGCGCGGCGACGTACCAGGAGACGATCAGGCCGACGAGGAGCACCACGATGCCGACGGCGAAGCCGACCGGCCAGAGGCTCGGGCCCGGAACGTGCGGGTTCTCGTCGTGGGAAGGGTGCGCCAAGGAGCTTCTAGACGGGATTCAAGCGGTCGGGGTCGCAGCTGGTCAACGTCGTAACAGCCGGCGCGAACTCTGACGGATCCGGCCGTTCGCTGCCGGAACAACTGTCTCGAGACCGTATTCCTCCCAGCGGCGGTCGACGAGCTCCTTCGTCTCGGCGTCCATCTCGATCTCCGGCGGCCATTCGCGCGCCCCTTCGAGCGGCCCCTTGGCGGTCGCGTCGATCCCGATCTTGCCGCCGATGAACTGCAGGGTCGGCGCGTGGTCGAGGTGGTCGAGCGGGCCCTCCGTGATCACGATGTCCCGCTTCGGATCGACGTTCGCGCCGACGTAGAACATGACCGCGTTGTAGTCGTGGACGTCGACGTGCTCGTCGACGATCACGATTCCCTTGGTCAGGCTGAGCATCCCGAGGCCCCAGATCGCGTGCATCACCTTGCGCGCGTGCCCCGGGAAGGCCTTCTTGATCGAGACGATCGCCAGGTTGTGGAACGCGCCGGCCACGGGCAGGTCGTAGTCGACGATCTCGGGGACGGTCATCCGCACCGCGGGCAGGAAGATGCGCTCGGTCGCCTTGCCGAGCCAGGCGTCTTCCTGCGGCGGCTTGCCGACGACGATCGACGGATAGATCGCGTCCTTGCGCATCGTGATCGCCGTCACGTTGAAGACCGGGAACTCCTCGGCGGGCGTGTAGTAGCCGGTGTGGTCGCCGAACGGCCCTTCCTGCGTCAGCTCGCTCTTCTCGATGTAGCCCTCGAGCACGATCTCGGCATCCGCCGGCACCTCGAGGTCGATCGTGACGCCCTTGACCAGCTCGACGGCCTCGCCGCGCAGGAATCCGGCGACCATGAACTCGTCGATGTGCTTCGGCAGCGGCGCGCTCGCGGAGTACGCGGAAACGGGATCGAGGCCGAGCGCGACGGCGACCTCCATGCGGCCCTCGCTGAAGAGGTAGTCGGCGCGGCCGTCCTTGTGGAGCTGCCAGTGCATCGCCGTCGAGCGCGGACCGAGCACCTGCATGCGATACATGCCGACGTTCCGCTGCCCGTTGCGGGGGTCGCGCGTGATCACGGCCGGGAGCGTGATGAACGGCCCCGCATCGCCCGGCCACGCCGTCTGCACCGGCAGCCGCGTCAGGTCGACGTCGTCGCCGGTCAGCACGATCTCCTGGCACGCGCCGCGCCGCACGACCTTCGGCCGCGCGTCGGCGATCGACTTCAGCGTCCTCAGGCCGCGCACCTTGGCGGCGAGCCCCTCGGGCGGCTGCAGCTCGAGGATCTCGCCGACCGCTGCGCCGATGTCGTCGAGGCTCTCGACCCCGAACGCGAGGCACATGCGGCGCTCGGTGCCGAACTGATTGATCAGCAGCGGATGCTGTGCGCCCTTCGGGTGCTCGAAGAGGAGCGCCGGCCCGCCGGCCTTGACGGTGCGGTCGACGATCTCCGTCACCTCGAGGTGGGGGTCGACCTCCGCGGTGACCCGAACGAGCTCGCCCTCGCGCTCGAGGAGCGCGATCCACTCGCGCAGGTCGCGGGCGATCGCCATCGAGACGCAGTCTACGGCCGCTAGTACGCCTGGCCGCGAGCGCGGGCGCGCTCGTGGCGGCGGTGGTTCGCCCAGTGCGCGAGCTCACCAAGGCCGATCACGACGAGGAAGATCAGGCCCGTCACGAGCATGCCGATGATGACGTGCTTGCCCTCGGTGGCCGCGTCGAAGATCACGGTCGGACTCTATCCGAGTGGCGCGCGAGCGCGTCTGCAACAGCGTCGTCGTCCGGGTTGCCGCCGAGCGCGCGTGCGGCGTCGACCCAGGCCTCGCCGTCACCGGGCAACCCGTCCGCGCGCAGAGCTGCGCAGCGCGAGATCAGCTCCGCCAGCACTGCGACCGCCGCGACTCCGCCCGCGTCCGCGACGCGTACGAGCCCGTGCGCGTACAGATAGTCGCCGAGCAGCACGGCCTCGTCGGCATCCGGCGGCTCGAAGAGCCGCGGCGTGCCGTAGTGGGTGAGGTACGCCTCGTAGACCGTCTCGAGGCCGAGCGCGTGCGCGGGCGGAGCGAGCGGCGAGAAGACGGGCTGCCAGTTCGGCTCGGCGCGGAGTGCCGCCGCCCAGACCTCGCTCTCGGCGCGCGCGCCGTCGGCGATCGCCTCAACGACCGAGGACATCGCCCACCGCCTCGATCGTCGCGTCGATCTGCTCGTCGCCGTGCGCGAGCGACGGGAACAGGCACTCGTACTGACTCGGGGCGACGTAGATCTTCCGCTCGAGCAGGCCTCGGAAGAGCTCGCCGTAGCGGTCGGTGTCGAGCTCGGCGAAGCGCTCGACCGGCTCGTCGCGCCCGGCGAACAGCGTCAGCATTGCGCCGACGCGCTGCACGCGGCCGAAGGGCGCGAGCCCGTCGGCGAGCCGGGCTGCCCGGCGTTCGAGCTCGTCGTAGACGCCGGGGTCGCGCAGCCGCCGCAGCACCGAGAGCCCGGCCGCGGTCGCGAGCGGGTTGCCGCTCAGCGTGCCCGCCTGGTAGACGGCGCCCGCCGGCGCGAGGTTGTCCATCACCTCGGCGCCGCCGCCGAATGCCGCCAGCGGCAGGCCGCCGCCGACGATCTTGCCGAGCACCGTCAGGTCGGGGCTGACGCCCAACCGCTCCTGGGCGCCGCCGCGTGCGACGCGGAAGCCGGTGATCACCTCGTCGAAGATGAGGAGCGCACCCGACGCGTCACAGAGAAGCCGCAGCGACTCGAGGAACCCCGGCGCCGGCGGAACGCAGCCCATGTTCCCGGCGACGGGCTCGACGATGATCGCCGCCAGGCCTTCGCCGAACCGCTCGACCGCGCTCGCGACCCCGTCGACGTCGTTGTAGTCGCAGACGATCGTGTCGGCCGTGACGCCGCTCGGGACGCCGGGCGATGCGGGGATGCCGAGTGTCGCGAGGCCCGAGCCGGCGTCGGCGAGGAACTGGTCGGCGTGGCCGTGGTAGCAGCCGGCGAACTTGATCACGCGGTCACGCCGCGTTGCGCCGCGCGCGAGCCGGACGGCCGACATCGCAGCCTCCGTCCCTGACGAGACGAGGCGCACGCGCTCGACCGACGGGACGGCGTCGACGATCTCCTGTGCGAGCTCCACCTCGCGCTCGGTCGGAGCACCGAAGCTCGTGCCGTCGAGCGCTGCTTCCCGCACGGCCTCGACGGTCTCCGCGTCGGCATGTCCGAAGATCAGCGGCCCCCAGGACTGCACCCAGTCGAGCAGCCGCTCGCCTTCGGCCGTCTCGAGATACGCACCGTCGCCGCGGCGCACGAAGAACGGCTCCTCGAGCCCGACGCCCCTCATCGCGCGCACGGGCGAGTTGACGCCGCCCGGGATCACCTTCAGCGCGCGGTGCCAGAGCTCGCTGCGCACGAGTGACGTCACAGCCAGGAGGCGAAGTCCTTCGCCCAGTACGTGAAGATCACGTCGGCGCCGGCGCGCTTGATCGCCGTCAGCGACTCGAGTGCGGCAGAGCGCTCGTCGAGGTCGCCGGCTGCAGCCGCGGCTTTGATCATCGCGTACTCGCCGCTGACGTTGTAGGCGGCGAGCGGCAGGTCGAAGCGGTCGCGCACGGCCCGCAGCACGTCGAGGTACGGCAGCGCGGGCTTCACCATCAGCATGTCCGCGCCTTCGGCGACATCCTGTGCGCACTCGCGCAGCGCCTCACGCACGTTGCCGGGGTCCATCTGGTAGCCGCGACGGTCGCCGAATGCAGGCGCGCTGTCGGCGACGTCGCGAAACGGGCCGTAGAACGCAGAGGCGTACTTCGCCGAGTAGGCGATGATCGGCGTCTGCGGCAGCTGCTCGCGGATCGCTGCGACGCGTCCGTCCATCATGTCGCTCGGCGCGACCGCGTCGGCGCCCGCCTCGACGTGCGAGACCGCGGTGCGCGCAAGCAACTCGACCGAAGCGTCGTTGTCGACCTCACCGTCCGCGACGACGCCGCAGTGACCGTGCGAGGTGTACTCGCAGAGACAGACGTCGGTCACGAGCAGCAGCTCGGGAAACCGGGGCCGGAGCGCCCGCAGCGCCTGCTGCACGATCCCGTCCTCGATCCAGGCGCCGGACCCCTCGTCGTCCTTCGACTCGGGGATGCCGAACAGCATCACACCCGGGACGCCGACCCGCACGAGCTCCTCGACCTCGCGCAGGAGCGACTCGACCGTGTGGCGCGACATCGCGGGCAGACGGTCGTTCGCGAGGCTCTCGGGAGCGACGAAGACCGGCAGCACCAGATCGTCGATCGAGACCGAGGTCTCGCGCACCAGGTCGCGCAGCGGCTCGCTGCGGCGCAGCCGGCGAAGACGGGTGGCGGGGAAGGAGCTCACGACTTCAGCGTACGCGGCGGGACCAGCTCGACCTCGACCGGGACCGGCTCGCCCTGCCACGGCTCGAGATCGATGCGGTCGACGAAGAACTCCCAGATCGCGCGGCCGACCGCAAGCAGCGGCAGCGCTGTCAGGGCGCCTGCGAGCCCGTAGAGCTCGGCTCCGGCGGCCAGGCCGAAGATGACGAGCAGCGGATGCAATCGCAGCGCGTTGCCCATCACCTTCGGCACGACGACGTGACCTTCGATCTGCTGGATGCCGAGGAAGAGGAGCGCAACCCAGAGCGCCGAGATCGGGTTGACGACGAGCGCGTAGATGAACGGCGGCGCAGCGCCGAGCCACGGCCCGAGGTACGGGATCACCTCGGTCACCGCGACCCACGCGCCGAAGAGGAGGGCGTACTGCTCCCCGCCCGGCAGCAACCCTGTCGCCCCGAGCACCCACAAGCCGACACCTGCACTGACACCGATGATCAGTGAGAGCGCCGCCTGCCCGCGCACGTACGCCGCGAGCGAGTGCTCGATCGTCCGTAGGAGCGGCAGCTCGCCTGGTCGCGGTGGGAAGCGACGGTCGACGATGCGTCCGAGCTTCTGCATGTCGAGCAGCATGTAGATCGAGATCACGACGAGCAGCACGACGGAGAAGAGCGTCTTGCCGATCGACACCGCCGCGCCCTCGACGAAGGAGACGACGCGGTCCGTGTTCTTGCCGATGTCGCGCTCCTGCACCTGACGCACGAAATCGTGACCGCGCTTCTGCACCTTGAGCGACTTCAGGTGATGGGTGTTCAGCCAGATCTGCAGGCGGTCGACGTCCTCGTCCGCCGCCGTCTGTCCGGAGGCGTCGACACGATGCGTGAAGTAGTCGTTGAACCTGTTGGCCGCGGTCTTGGTCTCGCCGACGACCGCGGTCACCACCGCCACGATGACGAGCCCCAGCGCAGCCGCGAAGGTCAGGAACACGATCGCGACCGAGAGGCCGCGTGGGAGCCGGGCCCGCTGGAGCGCCCGCACGATCGGGTCGAGCAGGAGCGCGATCAACGTCCCGACGAGGAAGAGAAAGACGACATGACCCGCCGCGGACAGGAATACCCACGCGAACACGAGCAGGAGGGGCAGGCCGACGAGCTGCACCCAGCGCGGGATCTCGATGCGCGGCGGGCGTCCAATCGCGCTCACAGGGCCGATGCTACCGCGCGCGTCGTCGCCCTCAGGCCTCCCGATTGGGACTGGTCGTTCGGCACCGACGGCGCCCTCGCGTTGAAAGCCCCTGAGCCGTTCGCTACGGTGCCCGACATGTCGCCCCCGGTGAAGAACCGGCGCGTCCCAGCCTCGCGGCGCCGGCACCTGGAGCGTGAGCGGCGTCTGCGCCGCCTCGCCGCCCTGATCGCGATCGCCCTCGTCGCTCTCGTGACGCTGCTCCTGTCCGCGTTCGGCGGCTCGGGCTCACCGGCCACCGTGGCCGCTCCGGCGAGCGCATCGCGGCTCGTCCCGGCGGGGCCGCCCCACCCGGAGGTGATCGCCAAGCTCGACTCGCTGCACCTGCAGCTGCCGGTCAGCCAGAGCCGGGTGACCGCGATCGGCTTCCAGGGCGGCAGCGCCAACGCGCTCGGCGTCGATCCGCTCGGCACCCAGGCGAACCAGGGGCTCCTGCGCCGCCTTGCACACCGCATCTTCGGCGGTGCCTCCGGCACGCGCCGCTGGTATCAGCTGCCCGGCGGCCAGGGACCCGCGACCTCGTCGCTCGACGTCGGCGCCCCCGCCGGCACCGACGTGTACGCACCCGTGGACGGCACCGTCGTCGCGATCGAGGACGTCGTGCTGAACGACCGCATCCTCGGCTCGCGCATCGACGTGCAGCCGACCGGTCAGCCGTCGCTCGTGGTCTCGATCTCGCACGTGCGCGTCGACCCCGCACTGACCGTCGGCACGACGGTGACTGCCGCCGGCTCGAAGCTCGGGACGCTCGTCGACTTCTCGCATGCCGAGCGCCAGGCGCTCGCGCGCTACACGAACGACTCGGGGAACCACGTCGTCGTCGAGGTTCGCCCCTCGGCGGCCCTCTCGCTGGGCTAGCCCTGCGCATCCTCTTCGTCGCCGACGTGTTCGGCGCGCCCGGCCGCCGGGCGATCGAGACGCGACTGCCCTCGCTGCGCGAGGAGCTCGGCGTCGACTTCTGCATCGTCAACGGCGAGAACATCGCCGCCGGGCGCGGCATCACCGGCAAGCTCGCGGACAAGCTGCTCGCCTCCGGCGCCGACGTCGTGACGCTCGGCAACTGGACCTGGGGCCAGCAGGGCTTTGCCCCCTACCTCTCCGGCACCGACCGCGTCCTGCGGCCTGCGAATCTCTCGCCGCACACGCCCGGCGTCGGCCTCGCGGTGCACGACGGCGTCGCCGTGATCAACCTGCTCGGGATCTTCTCGCTCGATCCGTTCGAGAGCCCGTTCACGACCGCCGACCGGCTCGTCGCGGAAGCGAGCAGCCGAACGCCGGTGATCGTCGTCGACTTCCACGCCGAGGCGACCAGCGAGAAGGTGGCGCTGGCGCGCTACCTCGACGGCCGCGTCACCGCGGTGCTCGGCACGCACACCCACGTCCAGACGAGCGACGCGCGGGTGCTCAAGGGAGGCACCGCGGCGATCACCGACGCGGGCATGACGGGGCCGCACGACTCGGTGATCGGGAGCGACGAGCACAACGCGATCAAGCGCTTCGTGACCGGCATGCCGACGCGCCTCGAACCGGCGACCGGCGACGTGCGCATCGAAGGCGCGCTCGTCGAGTGCGGCGAAGACGGCCGTGCAACGAGCTGCACGGCCGTCAAGGTCGAGGTCGCCGCGAGCGCTACTTGAGGTCGGCCAGGATCTCCGCGGCGGCGCGCTCACCGGTCTCGACGCCGCCCTGCAGGTAGCCCTGGAAGTCCTGTGAGGTGTGCTCGCCGGCGAAGTGGCACGTGCCGCTGGCCTCGCTCTCGGCGCCCGAGAACTTCGTGTACTGGCCCGCCTTCCAGTAGGAGTACGAGCCCTTCGTCCACGGGTTCCCGGTCCACCAGTCGCGCGTCACCTTGCCGTTCCATTGCGCGGTCGCACCCGGCAGCACCGGCTCGATCTGCTTCAGGAACGTGGCGACCTGCGACTCGGGCGTACCGCTTCCGACCGCGACGCCGGCGGTGCCGCCGGTGTACCAGACGAGCAAGCCGCTCTTGCCGCTCTGCGCTCGGGAGGCCTCCCACGTGTTCTGGTAACCGCGGTCCGAGTAGGTCTCGCCGGTGCAGCCCTGGTCGCGCCAGAAGCGTGACTTGAACTGCACGGTGACCTTTGCGTTCGTGCCCATCCCGAGCTCCTTGATCGCCGTCGTCTTGACGGCGTTGAAGCCGGCCTTCGAGAAGTTGACGTCACGCAGCATCGTGAACGGCAGGGCGAGCACGACGTGGTCGGCGACGACCGTCGACGAGCCGAGGGTCAGGGTGTACGTGCCGTCGTTGTTCTTCTTGATCGCCGTCAGCGGCGTGTTGGTCGTGATCTGCGATCCGAGCTTCGCCGCGAGGATCGTCGGGATCTGGTCGTTGCCGCCGCGGATGTGGAACTTCTCGTTCGACTTGCCGAACGTGCGGAACTGGCCGGGCCCTGCATAGCCGAGGAGGTAGAGCATGTTCAGCGAGCTCTGCACCGTCGTCTCCGCGCCGTACTCGATGTTGTAGGCGACGTCGAGCATCGCTCCGAGCTGCGAGCGGTGGCCACCCGGCACGTAGTTCTCGATCCACTGGTAGATCGTCATCTTGTCGAGCTCCTGCCCGCGCGCCGTGTACGAGTTGTAGTGCGTCGGGTAGCCCGCAGCTGAGATGTCCGAATGGATCTGCTGCCAGATCGTCTTCAGGTCGTCGGTCATCTGCGCGAACGTGTAGGGCTTGCCGAAGAAGTTCCCGAGCTGCTCGGTGCCCTTCGTCTCCGCCTGGAACAGGTTGTCGAGCGTCAGCCCGAGCTCCTGCGCGAGCTGCTTGATCGCGATGTGGTTCGAGTCGATCAGCTCGCCGCCGTGCTCGTAGATCTGGCCGTCGGCGAAGTCGCCGCGACCGGTCCAGCAGCGTCCGCCGATCCGGTCCGATCCCTCGTAGACCTGTGCCGCGTACCCCGCCTGCTGCAGGCGGTAGGCGGCGGTCAGCCCGGCGAGACCGGCGCCGACGACGACGATCCTCGTCGAGGCGAGGCCGCCGAGCCGCAGCCGGCCGGGCGAAGGAGCCGAGCAGCGAGGCGCCTGCGAGCGCCGAGCCTGCTCCGGCCAGCAGCTGGCGCCTCGTCGTGCGGGCTTCCTCGTCGGCGATCTTCGAGACCGCCTCTTCTACGGCGTTCGCCAGTGGCGTGCGCGCCATCTCTGCCCCTCCCCGGGTCGATGTTGACTCACTGAATGTGATGCATTCAACCTGCTCGCGCAAGCCGCCTCGGCCAGGCGAGCACGGCGAGCAGGGCGACGAGCACGAGATCTCGCACCAGCACGACGCCCGCGTTGCGGAACTCGAGCGCATAGGCGAAGTAGCGCTGCGGGAACCAGACCTGCGTCAGGATCAGCGCGAGGGTCAGGAGCGCAGTCGCGGCGAGACCGCGGCGGCCGCGGACGAGCGGGACGAGCGGCAGGAGCCAGATCAGGTACTGCGGGGAGAGCACCTTGCCGAAGACGATGAACGCACAGGTGCACGCGGCGGCGTAGCGCAGCAGCCGGTCGCCCGTGGCCGGACCGCGCGCGAACGCGACCCAGAGCGCCGCCAGCACGAGCAGCTGCAGGACGCTGAACGCCGAGGCGAGCGCGTGGTGGCCGACGATGTTCTGCGAGCCGTGCGAGGTGACGATCTCCGGGTGCGAGAACGTGGTCACGATCGCTGCGCCCAGGCTCTCCACCTGCAACGGACGCGACGCCTGGCCGCTGATGCTGTCCCAGAGCCCACCGGGCGAGACGACGGCAAACGGCAGCGTGACGGCGAGCAGCACCGCCGCGCCCGCGAACGGTGCGTACGGCCGCCCGCGGCGGATCGACCAGGCGAGCGCGAGCGGCACCAGCACGAGCGGCCACAGCTTGGCGGCGACGGCCGCGCCGAGCAGCGCCCAGCCGGAGAGATGCCGGCCGCGCACCAGCAGCACGAGCGACGCGGTGGCGAGCAGTGCCGGCCAGAGGTCGAAGCGCGAGAGGATCAGCGAGCCGACGAGCAACGGGCCGAGCGCGACGTAGAACGCCGCCGCCGGCCGCAGCGACGCGACCACGGCGACGAGCAGCACGCCGCACAGCGCCATCAGCCACGCGAACGACGATGCGTAGTCGCCGTGCAGCCAGGTCGGCAGGACGAAGACGGGTAGCGCACCGGGCGGATACTCGACCGCGAAGTCGCGGTACGGGACGAGGCCGTGGCGCATCGAGCGGCCGTACTGGAGATAGGTCGGCCAGTCGACGATCTGGCCGTGCCCCCAGAACCACGTGTGCACGAGACCCCACGCGACGAGGAAGACCGCGCCCGCCGCGAACGCGGCTGCGGCGCGATCAGCGAACGGGGAGAAGCGCGAGGCTTGGCTCGTCATCCTCGACCAGCGCAGGTGGCGGCTTCGGCTCGCCGGGCAGAGCGGCGACGAGCGCGAGCGCGACGAAGGGGAAGAACCACGGGAGATAGAGGTAGAACCAGTGCGTCAGGACGAGCTCGAAGCCGACGAGCACCGCTCCCGTCAGCGCAGCGAGCCGGAGGGGCGAGCGGCGGCGCGGGAACCACGCGAGCGCGAGCGAGCCGACGACGAGCAGCACCTGCAGGACGCGCTGCACGAGGTGCAGGTCGGGAATGCCCTTCGCGTGGTACTGCCGCCAGTCCCAGAGCGAGAACGGTGAGTCACGGCCGATCTGGAAGCTGACCGTCCGGTCGTAGAAGACACGGACCGCGTGCAGCGGTGACGGCTCGAGGAAGACGACGAAGAAGACGAGCAGCGTCGTCAACGCGAATGCCGCGAGGTAGACGGCTGCGCTGCGCGGGCGGCGAGCCTCCGGGTAGCCCGACCACAGCGGCAGCAGTAGGAGCGAGGCGAACTTCGTCCAGCCGGAGAGCGCGACCGCCACACCGCGCGCGACCGGGCTCGTCAGGGCGAGGAAGCCCCAGACGAGCAGCGCGGGCGCAATCGAGTCGTTCGTGTTCGAGCTCGAGGCGTACTGGGAGAACGGCCACGTCACCCACGCGAACGCGAGCGCCGCAGCGAGCGGCGCACCACCGAACCGGCGCCCGACGAGCGCGAGGCCGATCAGGCAGATCGTGTCGAAGAGGATCGAGGTCAGGTGCACCCCGGGCAGCCCGTCCCACTTGTGGCTCCAGCCGAAGATCGCGTAGCCCGGGATGTACGCGAGGTAGGAGACCGGCCCGTAGGTGTCCCCGAGCGGGTTCGCGGTCTCGCACCTGCCGTTCGTCTGGATCCGGTCGCGCACCTCGCCTTCGGTGTCGGCGGGACCGCACTTCGGCCGCGGATCCTCGACGGGGAAGTGTCCGTAGGGGCTCTGGCCGTGCACGATCCGGTCGGCGCCGATGATCCCCGAGTAGCCGACGTCGATCACGTTCGACGCGCGCACGTTGAGACCGATGCGAAAGCCGGCGACGAACACCGTCGCCGCCGCGAGCAGCCAGACGGGCCAGACCGGCATCCCGCGCGACGGGGTGTCGCGGCGCGCGATCCAGAGACAGCGCAGCAGCAGCCACGCGAGGGGCGGATAGGCGAGCGACATCGCGGCGAACACGTGGCCGTGGTTGAAGAACCAGAGCGAGACCGAGAACGAGAGCAGCACGACGAGATCGGCGTTCCGGATCGAGAGCAACCGCCGCCAGTCGACGAGGCCGAGCAGGAAGAGCGCGCAGAACGCGAGCCAGACGGGGTAGCTGTTGATCTTCGCGCCGCCGAACGCGCCCGAGTAGCCGCGCGCCATCCGCCACGCGACCTGCGGGCCGGTCCACGCCTCGGTCACGGCGCCGCTCGCGTCGTCGACGCGCCCGGTCGCGATCTCGCCGGCCCGCCCGTCGAAGACGTTGACCGTCCACACGCCCTGCTTGAAGGTCGCGTCGGTCGTCGGCTTCGGCGGGTAGCGCTTCAGCCAGTCGGCGACCTTCGGGTAGTCGAGAAAGATCGCGACCACCTGCGCCTCGTTCGAGCGGGCCTTCGCGGTCGAGAGCGGCGAGGTCGCCGTCAGCGGATTGGTGACGGTGCTCGTCTGCTGTGGCGGGGTCGTCGTCGTCGCGTACGCGGCCGGGACGAGCGCGAGCCCGAGCACGGCGACGAGGACGAGCCTCAACGCCGGAACGACCAGAGCTTGTTGCCGAGGAAGTTGAGCGGCATCACGAGCACGATCGCGATCGCCTGCGAGACGATCTTCCCCCAGCCGAGCCAGTCGAGGAAGACGAGCAGCCAGAGCTGGTTGACGGCGAGGGCGGCGAGTGCGACGACGAAGAAGCGCAGCCCCTGCTGGGCGAAATGGCCCTTCTGGTCGGAGAACGTCCAGTGCCTGTTCCACCAGTAGTTGTTCGAAGCCGAGACGATGAACGAGACGAGCGCCGCCTTGTGCGCCCCGATCCCGAGCAGCGCGGCGTAGACGACGAGGTTGACGACGTAGCCGCTCAGCCCGACCAGGCCGAACTTCGCAAGCTGGAGCCAGTTGTGCGGGGCGCGCAGAGCGCGTGCCGTACGGGCAGCGACCTCGGACACGGGGCGAGGCTACCTCACGCTGCGCTGCGTGCTTCACGCAGCGAGCCGTCCTCGTCGACCCACGGATCGTCATATCCGACGTCGGCGACGCGACGGGAGTGCCGCCGGTAGTAGTCGAGGTCTCGCTCGTCGATCAGCGCGAGCGCGGAGCCGACCTCGATCTCTCGCGCGCCGACCCGTGCGACGGCAAACGGCAGGAAGCGGTGGGCGCCGTCACCGCAGACGAGCTCGAGGCCGAGCAAGCGGTCGGCGCTCGCGTCGACGAGCGCCTGTACGGGCCTGCCGAGACTGATCCCGTGCATCCGCACGGGCAGCGCGAGCAGGTCGGCGACGCGGCGCCCCGTCATCACGCCGCCTCCTTTCCGCCCGGTGCGGCAGGAAACAGCCCGAAGTTGCGCAGCACCGTCTCCTTGATGCCGGTGATCGACGCCGGCGGCTCGTCGAGCCCGACGACCAGCATCGGCACCTCGGAGTCCGCTCGCTCGAGCGAGCCGTGACTGCCGCCGCCGAGGTGGTCGCGGCCGGCGAGGTCGGCGAACTCCCAGCCGGGCGCGGCCGAGACGAGCACCTCGCCGGCATTCGGGTTGCGCAAGGCCGCGGCGGCACGCGCGTGACCGTCCGGCATCGCGTCCAGCAGCGCCGGGTCCTCGTCGCCGTCGCGGCGCACGACCATCTTCCCGTCCTCCTGGAAGAGGACGATGCCGGCGGCCGGCTGCGCATCGAAGCGCTCGGCGACCCCGCGTGCGTCGTCGGTGTAGACCATCCCGGCGCGATTCGAGGCGGTGACGAGATCGTCGCCTGCGTCGAGCCGCGCGACCTGCTCGACGTGCGACTGCCCGTGGTCGGAGCAGACGATCACCGCGTAGCGCTCGAGGAACTCGTCCGGCCCGCCCGCGGCATCCATCAACGCCGCGACGGCGGCGTCGCTGCGCGCGAGCGCCTCGTGCGCGCTGTCCGGGCCGGTGACGTGCGAGGCGAAGTCGTAGTCGGGGAGGTAGTAGACGAGGAAGTCGAACCCGTCGCGGGTGACGAGCCAACGGCCGACGGAGGCCGCGTACGCGTCGATCGACCCGAGCGCGCGGTTGCGCACGGCGATCGGGGCGCCGGTCTTGTCGCTCTCGTAGAGGGAGTAGAAGAAGAAGCGCTTCGGGCCGTAGACCGCCGGAACGCCGGGGATGGTCGGCAGATGCCGATGGGTGCCGCGGTAGCACGTGATGTTGATCGCGCCGGCGGTCAGGCCGGTCGCCTCGAGCGCCTCGTAGATCGTCTCGGCGCGGCGGCTCAGGTGGCGCGCGTTGAGGTCGATCACCGTGTCGCGGAGCGACCGCGCGATGCCGGCTGCACGCACCGCGCCGAACGACGATCCGTACTCGACGATCCGTTGCTCACCGCGATGCCACCAGACGAGGTGCGGGATCTCGTGCACGTCGGGATGCGAGCCCGTCGCGATCGAGGAGAGGCAGACGGGCGTCAGCGACGGGAAGGTCGACGTCGCGCGCCGGTACGTGCCGTGCTCGGCGAGGAACCTGATCGCGGGCGTGTCGGCTGCTTCGAACATCGACGGCGTCAGGCCGTCGATGACCACGAGGACGACGGGCTTCAATCGCGCGAGAGGACGCGCAGCCCTGCGTGGCGGTCGGGTGACCGGCGGCGCAGACGTGCGCCGAGCAGAGGCACTGCGAGCGCCTCCAGGTAGCCGAGGACGGGCACGAACGCGAGCGCCGCACCGACGAGTGCGACGAGGCCGAGCAGGACGGCGGTGCCGCCGCGCGTGCCGCCGCGGCGGAGCGCGCCCGTCACGATCGGGCCTGCGCCGAGCGTGCCGCAGGCGGCGCCGGCGAGCCCACCGACTGCCTCTGCCCACCCGAAGACGAGGAAGCCGATGACGGCCGCGATCGCGCCGGCGACGACGAGCGCGGGCACCGTGCGCGCGAGCGCAGCGACGGTCGCGACGCCGATCGACGTGCCGAGCCCGACGAGGATCCCGATCGAATACCAGCCACCCATCGACCTCGAGTGTAGTGATGGGAGTTTGAGCGACCGCCCACTTCGGGAAGAGGTGAAAAACCCCGTCAAGCTGGAGGATTCATGTCGTCAGGCGATGCCAAGCCCCTGCTCGTCTTCTTCTCGTCCACGCAGTCCGGTCCGTCCCGGCGGATGGAGAGCCTCGTCGCGCACATCGCGCGGAAGGATCGGGACCGGCTACGCGTGATCCAGGTCGATGTCGACCAGCGTGCCGACCTCGTCGAGAAGCTCGCCGTCCAGAGCGTGCCGACGCTCGTGCTCGTGATCGACCGCAAGGCGGTCGCGCGGCTCGACGGCCGCGCGAGCGCGCCGCGGATCGAGGCGATGCTCGAAGAGCATCTCGCGCCGCTCGCCGTGCCGTCGAACTAAGTTCGCGAGTTACGCCTCGAGTCGAGCGATCACCGCGAGCGTGAACGCCGCGGCGCGCGCGCCGTCGACCACGCGGTGGTCGAACGTGACGCTGATGTTGCCCATCGTGCGCACCACGATCTCGCCGTCGCGCACGACGGCGCGAGGCGCAATCCGGTGGACGCCGAGGATCCCCACCTCGGGGTGATTGACGAGCGGCGTCACGAACAGGCCGGCGAGCTTGCCGGCGCTCGTGACGGTGAACGTCGACCCACGCAGCTCGTCCTGCGCGAGCTTGCCGTCGCGCGCCTTCTGCGCCAGCTCGTCCACGTCTGCGCGTAGCTCGTCGATGCTGCGCGAGTCGCAGCCTCGTACGACGGGCACGACGAGGCCCTGGTCGGTCTGGACGGCGACGCCGAGGTCGTAACGGTCGAGGTAGACGATCTCGTCGCCCTCGAGACGCGCGTTCAGCTCGGGGAACTCCTGCAGCGACTGCGCGGTCGCCCGCAGCACGAGCGGCAGCAGCTGCTTCATGTCGACGTCGGTGAAGTCGCATTCCTCGACGTAGGTGACGGCGGGGATCTCGCGGTGCGCGCGCGTCAGGTGCTCGACGATCTGCCGGCGGACGCCGCGCACCGGCTCGCGCCGGCCCTCGGCGGCCACCGCGCCGCCTGCGGCGGCGCGAACGTCCTGCTCGGTGATCCGCCCACCCGGCCCGGTCGGCGTCACCGCTGCGAGCTCGACGCCGAGCTCCTGGGCGACGCGCCGCACGAGCGGCGTCGCCTGCACCTTGCCGCCCTGGCTCGAAGCGACAGGTCCCGGGGACAGTCCCTGGGACACGGCCGTTGCGGGCGCGTCCGCAACCGGGATCGCTCCGTCGTCGTCGGCGCCGATCACGACGAGCACCGCGCCGACCGGGGCGATCTCGCCCTCCGCGACGAGGATGCGCGAGACGAGGCCCGCGGCCGGAGAGGGGATCTCGACGGTCGTCTTGTCGGTCTGGATCTCGACGAGCGGCTGGTCCTCGGCGATCTCGTCGCCGACCGCGACGAGCCAGCGCGCCACCTCGCCCTCGGTCAGCCCCTCGCCCAGGTCGGGCAGCTTGAACGCGTACGCCACGGCGGAGGAGCCTACCGGCGAGGGCGCCCGACCCAGGCGCTCGGCGGGACGAGCAGGATGCGCAGGCCCTCACCCGCGCGCCAGAGCGAGACGGCCTGCTCGTCGCCCGCCAGCTCCGCCGCGACCTCTCGCGGCACGTAGCCGGCCTGCAGCGTCCGCTCCTCGTTCCAGACGCCGACCGCATTCGCGTCGTGCTCGTTCTCGGGCTCGGGGACGAGGGCCAGGCGCGCGCCGGGATCGAACGACCCGTCCGCGACCGCCTCTGCGCGAAACGAGACACCGGCGACCGGGACGACGCGGATCCGCTCGTCCTCCCAGCTGACGCGCTCACCGGTCGCCGCGTCGCGAAGGTGGTACCCCGCGCCGCGCCGGTCGCGCTCGAGCCAGAGGCGAAGCCGCTCGCTCAACGCCAGGCGTCGTCGCGCAGCACGGCATGAACGCCGACCTGCCCGTTCACGACCTGCGTCACGCGCAGGTCGACGACGATGCTCGCGAGACCGAGTGCGTCGCTCTCTCCAAGCCCGTGCTCCCGGCCCATCAGTGCCACCATGCCGTCGACGGCGATCTTCGCGGCGCGGCCGAGGTGCTCGTCGAAGCCGAAGGTCAGCCACGCGCCGTCGATGCGTGCGCACGGCCACTCGAGGGCCAGGTCGTCACGGAGACCGAGCGTCACCTGGGCGTGCGACGGGCACTCGATCGCCGTGCCGCTCACCTCGCCGTCGCCCTGCGCCGCATGCCCGTCGCCCGCCGAGAAGAGCGCGCCGTCGACCGGGATCGGCAGGTACAGCGTCGAGCCCGCGACGAGCTCCTTGCAGTCGATGTTGCCGCCCTGCGGGCGCGGCGGGATCGTCGAGTGCACGCCGTGCCCGACCGGCGGCATGCCGAGCACCCCCAGGAACGGGCGCAGCGTCACCACGTGACCCGTCGATGCGCGCCCCGTGTCGCCGGCGAGCTCCCAGTCGATGCTGTGCGGCGGCTCGGTGAGGGTCACCCCCCACGGCCCCGGAACGACCTCGTCGATCTGCACCGTCAGCGTCTGTCCCGCGCGCGCGCCGCGCACCTCGATCGGCCCGGCGAGGGCATGGCCGTCGTCGTCGGGGGACGTCCGCGGCTCGAACGCCGTCCGGTCGTCGAGCTCCCAGCCCGCGTTCGGCGTCGCGAATCGGACCGAGTCGCCCGGATCGATCGTGAGCACCGGCGGCAGGTCGCGCGAGAAGTGCCCATGCAGGTTGGCGCGCTCGAGCGGTAGCTCGTGGATCACGTCGTCAGCTGACGGATCGCCGCCGAGACACGCTCGACGGAAGGCATGTACGCGTCCTCGATCGTCCAGTACGGATACGGGACGTCGTAGCCCGTGACGCGCAGGACCGGCCCTTGCAGGTCGAAGATCGCCTTCTCGGCGATCAGCGCCGCGAGCTCCGCGCCGAAGCCCGCCGTGCGCGGCGCCTCGTGCACGATCACCACGCGCCCGGTCTTCGCGACCGACGCGAGGATCGCCGCCTCGTCGAGCGGTCGCAGCGAGCGGATGTCGACGACCTCGCACGAGACGTCGGCCGCGTCGGCGGCGAGCTCGCACACGTTGACCATCGCTCCGTAGGCGATCAGCGTCACGTCGGAGCCTGCGCGCGCGATGCGCGCCTGGCCGAGCGGCACCACGTGCTCGCCGTCCGGCACCTCGCCGCGCGCGGTTCGGTAGACGAGCTTCGGCTCGAAGATCACGACCGGATCGGGGTCGCGGATCGCAGCCGCGAGCAGTCCCTTTGCGTCGGACGGTGTCGACGGAATCGCAACCTTGATCCCGGGCGTGTGCACGTAGTACGCCTCGGGTGAGTCGTCGTGCAGCTCGGGCGCGCGCACACCGCCGCCGTACGGCATCCGGATCGTGATCGGGAACGTCATCTTCCCGCCCGTGCGCCAGTGGTAGCGGCCGACGTGGGTGATCAGCTGGTCGAGGCACGGATAGGAGAACGCGTCGTACTGCATCTCGCAGACGGGACGCCAGCCGGCCATGCAGAGACCGACGGCCGTGCCGAGGATGCCGGCCTCCGCGAGCGGGGTGTCGACGCAGCGCGACGCGCCGAACCGGTCGAGCAGGCCGGCCGTCGCGCGGAACACGCCGCCGGCGCGTCCGACGTCTTCGCCGAGCACCATTACGTCGTCGTCGCGCTCGAGCTCGGCGTGCAGCGCCGCGTTCACCGCCTCGACGAGGGTCAGCTCAGCCATGTCGCAGGTTGGGTGGCGGGTCGACGTAAGCGTGCGTGAAGAGCAGCTCGGGGTCGGCGGGCGCCTCGGCCTCGGCCGCCGTGATCCCGGCCCGCAGCAGGTCCTCCGCCTCCTTGCGCACCGCTTCGCTGCGCTCGTCGTCGAGCACCCCGATGCGACGCAGGAACGTCTCGTACTGGCCGACGCACTCGCGCGCGCGCTCCTCCTCCACGCGAACGGGGTCGATGTACGCGCTCGGGTCGTCTGCGGTGGCGTGCGGCGCGGCCCGGTAGTGCACTGCCTCGATCAGGGTCGGGCCGCCGCCGGCCCGCGCCCGCTCGACGGCCTCGCGCGCGGCCTCGTGCACAGCGAGGACGTCGAGCCCGTCGACGCGCACGCCGGGGATGCCGTAGCCAACCGCCTTGTCGGCGAGCGACTCCGCGCGTGTCTGCGACTCGACGGGAGTCGAGATCGCCCAGCCGTTGTTGTTGCAGACGAAGACGACCGGCGCGTTCATCACGGCCGCGAAGTTGATCCCTTCGTGGAACGCACCCTCACTCGTCGCGCCGTCGCCGAAGAACGCCATCGCGACGGTGTCCTCGCCGCGCAGCTTCTTCCCCCACGCAAGCCCCGCGGCGTGCGGCAGGTGCGTCGCGATCGGCACGCACACAGACGCGACGTTCCAGTCGGCCGGGTTCCACCAGCCGGACGGATGACCACGCCACCACTGCAGGATCGTCTCGACGGGCATGCCGCGCACGAGCCCGATCGCCGACTCGCGGTACGACGGGAAGATCCAGTCGTCGTCGGTGAGCGCGAACGTGGCGCCGGCCTGGATCGCCTCGTGGTTCCAGAAGATCGCGTACGTGCCGATCCGGCCCTGCCGGTGGTAGACGACGGAGCGCTCGTCGTAGGTGCGCAGGAGCACCATGCGGCGGTACAGCTCGAGGAGATCGCTCTCTGTCAAGCCGTCCGGAGCCGCGTCGGCATCCAAGCGCCGGAGGGCGTCAGTCGCCGCCATGCGGCGGGAAAGCTACCTGAGGCCCAACTGGTCGGCCTGCCAGGCGACCTGGTCCTCGAAGGCGCGCCGGTTCAGGCCGTGCCCCGCGGCGTACCAGCGCACGCGCGGCCGACCGGGAGCGGCAGCGATCAGCCGCTCGAGCCCGGGGCGGCCGACCTGCGTGTCGGACCGTCCCGCCTGGAGGAAGAGTGGCGCCTTCGCCTGCCGGAGCCAGTGCACCGGGACCGGCTCGCCGCGACCGGACAGGATGCCGACGGCTTTCAGACGCGGCTCGTCGCCGGCGAGGATCGCGGCGGTCTGAGCGCCGAGCGAGAAGCCGACGAGACCGAGCTCGTCGCGGTCGACGTCCCGGCGTCCGACCAGCACGTCGAGCGCACGCCGCGCATTGACGACCAGCGGACGAAACGACGACGCGTCGTTGGGCTGCGAGATCGTCATCGTGACGGCGCCGCGCGACGCCAGCTCGATCGCCGGCAGCAGCAGATCCTCACGGTTGCCGCCGCTCCCGTGCAGAAAGAGGACGGCCGGATGACGGCCCGGGCTCCGCGGCACGACGAGGAAGGCATTGATCCGCCGGACGCCCGCGAACGTGACGACGTGCACGGCGACCTTCGGCCCGGAGAGTGCGACGCCGGCGTCGCGAACGGCCAGCGGACGGCTCTGCTCGTAGGCAAACGGGTCGGGCGCGTCGGCGGTCTGCGACCCGCAGCCCGCGAGCAGGACGAGCGCGGCGCTACACGAGCACAGAAATCGCATCGCGCTTCACTTCGAAGACCGCCTCGTCGACGTCGCCCAGATCTTCACCGTCGGCCTGCAGCGGCAGCGGCTTGTCACAGCGAACGACGATGCGGTCGAGGTCGTGTCCGCTCAGCACGTCGGTTGCGTCGAGCTGGCCCTTGCCGCGCACCATGTACCCGGCGAGCCGCGGCACGTCGCGTGCACGCACGCGCGTCGGCGCGATGAAGTCGATGCCGTCTTCGAACCGCGCGTTGGGGGCGACACGAAGCGGGACCGAGCCCGCGTACGAGTACGGATTTCCATTCGCGACGAGCACGAACGCCGCACGGCCGATTCCCTCGATCTCGAGCGACGGCTCCCAGCGGCCGCGCCGCTCGACCAGCATCCTCGTGACGAGCCGCATGAACGCGACGTCGCCCGGCCGCGCGCCGTCGGCGCCGCGTCCGAGCTCGTCCAGCCGGCGCACCGCCTCGGCGTCGAACCCGAGACCGGCCGAGAAGCAGAAACGCCGGCCGTTGACCGAGCCGAGCGAGATGCGCCGGATGCGGTCGTCGCCGAGCGCGGCGCCGACCGAACGGGCGGCGGCGACCGGATCGCGCGGCAGGCCGAGCGCGCGCGGGAAGACGCTCGTGCCCCCGCCCGGCAGGAAGCCGAAGGGAACATCGACGGCGCCGTTCAGCGCCTCGTTGTAGGTGCCGTCACCCGAGAAGACGACGATCGCGTCGACGCGGTCGGCGAACGCCGCAGCGAGCTCGGTCGCGTGGCCCGGGCGCTGCGTGAACTCCGTCTCGAGCTCGACGTGCTCGCGCAGCGCGCGCTCAACGGCCGTGATCCGCTTGCCGGTGACGTGCGTCGAGTACGGGTTGACGATCAGGACCGCGCGCTTCACGCTGACGAGCATGCCATGCACCGCCTTGATCGTCGCCGTGCCCGAGGCGGAGGACGCCGTGGCCGCCCTGCGTTTGCAGCACGACCGCAGCGCAGCGCTCGGCGTGCCTGCGCACGTGACGATTCTCTATCCCTTCCTCGATCCGGTTGCGATCGACGAGCGCGCACTCGAAGAATTGATCGCCGGTCACGAGGCCTTCGACTTCGAGCTGGTCTCGGTCGAGACGTTCGACGACGGCCACGTCTACCTGGTACCGACGCGCCCGGAGCGCTTCGTCGCGCTGATCGACGCCGTGTGGCGTCGCTGGCCCGACCATCCGCCGTACGAGGGGGCGTTCGAGACTGTCGTGCCGCACCTGACGATCTCCGAGCGGCCGCTCGAGTGCGCGATCGAGCTGCCGATCGCCGCGCGCGCCGACACGGTGACGCTGATCGAGGAGCAGGCCGACGGCCGCTGGCTCAGCCGGCGGCGGTTCGCTCTGGGTTGACCGCGGGAGCCGGGCGCGAGCCCGGCTCCCGCCGGAGGCCTCACGGCAGCAGGAAGTCCATCGCCGGCGTGTTGTCGAGTGTGTAGAGGAACGACTGGGCCTGCTGGGTCGCACCCGCGTTGTTGGCGAACGAGAACGCGGTGCCGTCGTAGAACCGCGCTCCGGCGCCCGCCGCCGACTGGAGCGGACGGCCGTCGGCATCCGAGCCGCTGAGCTGGCGCAGGTAGCTCCGCGGGACGACGAGCTTGATCGTCCCGGTCGGCGGGTCGACCGTGCCGGCAAGCGGCTGGTCGCCCGGGTAGACGACGCACTTCTCGCTCTGGCCGGCGGCGTTCGACGCACCGAAGCACGGAGACGCCCCGAGCGTGTAGTCGTTCCAGCCGAACGTGAAGCCCTGCACCGGGTTCCAGCGGACGCTCGCGGCCGAGTCCTGGTAGCCGTTCGCGAAGCGCCAGATCCAGACGAGCGACGCCGCCCCGGTGTCGGTCAGTGCCTGTGTGAGCGCGGTCGTCGACAGATTGGCGAGCTTCAGCGTGACGGTGAAGCCGCCCGATGCTGCGTCAGGCCCGACCGAGACGTTGGTGAAGTCCGCCGCCTGCTCGTTCTTCGTCGGCGGCGTCGGTGGCGCAACGCCCGGGGCTGTCAGGGAATAGCTCGACTGCGCGTCTCCTGTCGGATCGGCTGAGGAGCTCCGGACGACCGCGTGGTTCGCGACCGCGACGGTGGTGCCGCCGTTCGACGGGCCGGCGATCTGGCTCGCGACCATCGGCGTCGCGATGTGACCGAGGTCGTCGTCCGGCTTCTTGTTGTCGCGGTCGTAGACGACCGACAGCCGTCCGCTGCTCGGGTCGTAGCCGATCGCGAAGAAGTCGGCCAGCGTGCGATCGCCCGGCGGCACTGCGAGGTCACAGCCGAGGCCGTTCAGGCAGATCGAGTCGTAATGCATTGGATGCGTCGACGCCTGCACCTGACTGAACGTGCGCGTCGCGTCGAGTGCGTTGAGCGACTGGTTGACGTAGACGTTCCAGGCGGCGTCGAAGTCACCCGAGTTCGGGTCGCCGTCGCTCGTCGCGCCGTAGAACGCAACGGCGACACGACCCGGCGCCCCGCCCGCGGCGATCCACGGGAAGACCGTCGTGCGCACGGCGTCGCGGTCGACCTGGACGGGCGTCGAGGCGCCGACCGAGAGAGTCGGCTCGCCGTCGTCGGTCGCTGCGACAGCGTCCGTCGACTGGTTGCACGCTGCGAGCTGCGCCGCGGTGACGACGCTGACCCACGTGTGGTAGTCGGACGAGTCCGACCACGCGACGTAGACGTTGCCTGCCGAATCGTGGTCGGCGGTTGCGAAGCCCGACGTCCCGCCCTTGACGGTGTCGCCGGACGCGATCCTGCAGTCGCCCCACGTGTCGCCGCCGTCATGCGAGACGGCGAGGTTCACCTGCTCGCCCTTCGTCCACGGCATGTAGACCGTGTTCGATGACGTGATGTAACGAATCGGCCCTGGGAACTCGGGTCGGGCGCAGCCACCGAGGTGATCGGCGAGTACGTGAGGCCACCGTCGGTCGAGCGCTGCACGACCACGTTGCGCGGCTGCTGCTGGTTCCATGAGAGCAGCACGGTGTGGTCGTCGGTGAAGGTCATCCACTGCCGGTCTGCCAGGACACCGTTCGACGTGATGCCGCCGTTCGCGTCGGCGCCGGCCGTCGCGATGCTGTGGCCGTTGTCCGCAGATGTCGAGGTCGTGAAACCGCTCAGCGCACCGAGACCTGCGTAGGCGTACTGGTAGGCGCCGTACGCGTTCTTGGTCACTCCGGTCGCGAGCGCGCAGTCACCGCCGCCACCTGCACTCTGCTGGCCACGCGGCTGCGTGCCGAGGATGTGGAACTGGTCGCCGCCGTCCGTGGAGACCTGTGCGTAGTCGGAGGCGTTCGAGAACCCGGTCGGCCCGCACGTGTAGATGTGGCCGTCGCGGCCGATCTCGATGATCGGCTCGGCTTCGTCGCGCTGCGGGTCGGCCGGAACGGATGCGGAGAACGCGAGCCCGCGTGCGTCCGCCGACTTGAGCGACGTCGACGCGGAGCGCGCAACGGTCTCGATCGTGAGCTTGCCCGTGTAGCCCTGCGGCGTCGAGTTGACGTACCCGCACGCGAGCGCGTGGTAGGTACCGGGGGCAAGGTTGTGGGCCACGACCGTCTCGGTCGTCGCGCTGCCGTCGCTCGAGCCGACCTCGCTCGTCGCCGTGTCGCCGTCGTCCTGATTGTCCGGGCTGTTGACGGTCAGAACCTCGTCGTTCAGCTGCTCGTCGCCGGCCGGGTTACTCGGCGTCCAGCTGATCTGGAAGGTGAAGGTTGCGTCGAAACGGTCGTAGCCCTTGCGTGGAATCGTCAATGCGAGCCCTTCGTCGTCGACCTGCACGCCGGCGCCGTTGCAACTGCTCGTCGGATGCGCGCTGACGGCGGGGATCGTCCCGGTCCATGTCACAGTCGCGGTCTGGCCGGCCTTGCCGGGCACGGCGACACTCTGCATCGAGGGCGTCGCGGCGCCGCCGTGCACTGCGCCGACCGCAAAGGCCGCGAGGGCGGCAAGCACGAGCACGAAAGTGGCACGCAGGACGCTTCCGCGTCCGGGCCTCTGAAACCTTGACATGTGTCCTCCTGGGCTGAGGAGCCGGGGAGCCGCAGTGGAGGCCGCCGGCGTGCTGTTACGTCTCTAGGCCAGGCTCTGTACCGCTGATACCACAACCGAAAACGTGGGCGTTGACTGGTGAATCGGTCGCTCAGCGCCGCGAGGCGTAACCGCGCATCCCGTCGAGGAGGGCCTCGGCGAGGCGATCGGCGAGCTGGTCGGTCGGCGCGCCCGGCCGCAGCCACGTGTAGGCCCAGTTGGCGGCCGAGAGGAAGAGCAGGCCGGCGGTCGCGAGGTCGAGATCGGTGCGCAGGTCGCCGCGCTCGACGCCTTCGCGGAAGAGGTCGCGGATCCGGTCTTCGTAGCGGCGGCGCTCGGCGAGGAACCGCGCCTGCCGCTCGCCTTCCAGGTAGCGCCACTCGCGCACGAACACGGTCGCGATGTCGAGCTGGCCCGCGACGACCGCCAGGTGAGCCCGGAGCGCGAGGCGGATTCGCTCCGGCGCGGGCGCCGCCGGCACGGCGTCGAGCGCCGCGTGGAAGGCGGTCGCTCCCTCCTGGGCGATCTCCCAGAGCAGGTCTTCCTTCGAGTCGATGTGGTGGTAGAGCGACGGCTTCTGGACGCCCAGCTCGGCCGCGAGATCGGCCAGGGACGTGCCCTGGTAGCCCCGCTCGGCGAAGAGGCGGGCGGCGATGCGCGTTAGCTCCTCGCGGCGCGCGGACATCTATCATTCGCAGCCTAACGATCGGTAGGTAGGGAGGCCAGCACCGTGGATGCGCGTACACAGGAGTTCCTCGAGCACGTCCAGGCCGGCGAGCAGGTCGAGTCGACGGACTGGCTGCCGGACGAGTACCGGCAGAAGCTGATCAAGTTCATCGAGATGCACGCGAACTCGGAGCTGATGGGCGTGCTCCCGGAGCGCGAGTGGATCCTGAAGGCGCCGACGCTGCAGCGGAAGCTCGCCCTCACCGCCAAGGTGCAGGACGAGGTCGGCCACGCGCAGCTGATCTACCGCGTCGCCGAGGATCTCGGCAAGCCGCGCGACGAGATGTTCGCCGACCTGCTCTCGGGCAAGGCGAAGTTCCACAACGTCTTCCACTACCCGACGAAGACCTGGGGCGATGTCGGCGTGATCGCCTGGCTCGTCGACGCGGCCGCGATCATCAGCCAGAAGGCGCTCCTCAAGTGCTCGTACGCGCCGTACGCGCGGATCATGAAGAAGATCTGCTGGGAGGAGTCGTTCCACATCCTCCACGGCCGTGACGTGATCCTCGCGATGATGACCGGCACCGACGAGCAGCGCGAGCTCGTGCAGGAAGCGCTGAACCGCTGGTGGGCGCCGCTGATGCAGTTCCACGGCAACCCGATCTCGCGCGACGAGGATCCGATGTTCGTCTGGCGGATCAAGTCGCAGGGCAACGAGGAGGCGCGGCAGCAGTTCCTCGAGGGATACGTGCCGCAGATCTGGGAGCTCGGGCTGACGGTGCCCGACCCGAACCTGCGGCGCTCGGACGACGGAGTCTGGGAGTACAGCGAGCCCGACTGGGCCGAGCTGAAGTCGGTCGTCACCGGGCACGGGCCGCGGTCGCAGGAGCGACTCGAGTTCCGCCGTCGCTTCCTCGACCAGGAGAAGTGGGTCCGCGACGCGTTGCTCGCTGCGTAGATGCCGATCTACGAGGTGTTCCGCCAGGAGAAGAAGGGGCAGCCGTTCGCGCACGCGGGCTCGGTCGAGGCGCCCGATGCCGCGTTCGGCGAAGCGTGGGCACGCGAGCAGTACGGCCGGCGCGGCGAGAGCGAGGCGCTCTGGCTCGTGCCGCGCGAGTCGGTGCACGCGATCACCGACTGGGCGGACGAGTTCGACCTCAAGTACCGCCGCGTCGACGGCTACTCGATCAAGGCACGGTTGAAGGAGGCACGTGAGCGAGCGGGCACAGCTGCTCCTGTCGATCGCTGACGACGAGCTGATCCTCGGCTGGCGCGACTCGGAGTGGACCGGGATCGCGCCGACGCTCGAGGAGGACGTCGCGTTCTCGTCGATCGCGCAGAACGAGATCGGCCATGCGCGCGCGCTCTACGAGCTCGCAGCCGCCGAGCTCGGAGGCGACGCCGACATGCTCGCGTTCGACCGCAAGCCGGACGAGTACCGCTGCGCGCCGCTCGTCGAGTTGCACCTCCTGGAGTGGGCGCACACGATCGCGCGCCGCTGGCTCTACGAGGAAGCCGACCAGGTGCGCATCGAGGCGCTGAAGGCGGGTGACGACACCGAGCTCGCGGGCCTCGCGGCGAAGATCGACCGCGAAGAGGTCTACCACCGGATCCACGCGCAGATGTGGGCCGAGCGGCTGCGCAACGAGCCGCGCTTCCAAGCGGCGGTCGAGGAGCTGTGGCCGTACGCGCTCGGGGTCTTGCCGCTGGAGCTGCGGCCCGAGCTCGCGCGGAGAACCGGACTTCGTGTGGACTCCACACAAGCGGTTGAACGAGGCTCGCACACCGACGAGCTCGAGCCGCTCTGGCTCGAGATGACCGAGGTGCGGCGCTCGGTGCCCGGCGCGTCATGGTGACCGCAGACCAGGTCTGGGCGGCGCTCGACGAGATCCCGGATCCGGAGATCCCCGTCATCTCGCTCGTCGACCTCGGCGTGATCCGCGACGTGACGGTCGACGGTGACACGGTGCGCGTCGAGTTCACCCCCACGTTCCTCGGCTGCCCCGCGCTCGAGGTGATGCGGCGCGCGCTCGAGGAGACGGTCGAGGGACTCGGCGCGACGCCGGACGTAACGGTGATCCAGGACGACTCGTGGTCGACCGACCGCATCACCGCGTCAGGCCGCGAGAAGCTGCGCGTCGCGGGCCTCGCGCCGCCGGCACCGCGCGCGGCCGGCGCGACGACACTGGTGCAGCTGCAGTCGAAGGCGTTCCGCTGCCCCTACTGCGGGTCGACGGAGACGCGGCTCGAGAACATCTTCGGCCCGACGCCGTGCCGCTCGATCCGCTGGTGCGAGAGCTGCCGCCAGCCGTTCGAGCAGTTCAAGACGATCTAGTAGCTCGGGCTCACACCGCCGACGCCGCACCTCCCTTCGGCCGTTCGCTCGCTCTGAGTGCCCCAGAGGCGGCGAGGATGATGAAGCCGACGCCTGCGAGCAGGAGCGCGATCCCGACGACCAGGCCGAAGTTGCCGAGTTGGTCGGCCATGTAGGAGGTGATCAGCGCCGTCGAGAGTGCCGTCTCGGTCACCCAGATGTCGCGGGCGGGGTTGTCGAGCGGCCGCCCGCTCGGGCCCTTGCTTGCTGCGTTCGGATCGTTCGTGCCTTTCCCGTCAGCGGTCGCGTACCTCGGCATCTGCGAGTAGACCTGGCCTCCGGTCGCTTCCAGCGCGTGGATGTTCATGTAGGAGGCGAAGCAGCGCGCCTCGCTGCCGGTGTCCACCTTCTCCCCGGCAACCGAACAGGTCGGATATCCGTTGACCTGCTCGTCGGTCAGCCCGGCCTGTTTCGCCTCGGCCTTGATCGCATCCGGCGTCATGTCCGGCGTGCCGGTGATCTGCTGCTTGGCGAGCTCGTCCTGCACCGTGTTCTTGCCCTGAACGGCGAGCACGATCGCGCCGATCCCGAACAGGATCAGGACGACGCCGGCGGCGATGCCGCCCCACTCGAGCAGTTTCCGCATCACTCCACCCCCAGTTCCTGGTTGACGCTCCGTTTCGTCGAGCGGCCGATGTTGTCGCGGTCTGGCGCGGGCGGCATCACCCTCGCGGGATGACTGAGGGGCTTCAGGTTCGCGCGAGTGTGACGAGGATCACCGTTCCGAGCGCAGCCCGACGGCGTAGCTACTTACTCATCGAGCGGATGATCGTCCGCACGGATGAGGACGAAATCATCCCCATAACCGATGGGGGTGGCGCGTACGGTCGTTTGCAGTGGGTCAACGACAAGGACGGTGTGCACTGCGCCGACCTGGTTTGCAGGAGGTACCGAACATGATGCACGTGCACTTTCACCAGGAACGTCAGCGCGAGCGCGAGCGCGACCTGAACCGGAGGCTCGAGCTGAACCGGCTTCGCGCCGACGGCAAGGTTGCTGCCCCGCAGGGGCCGGAGAACAAGCGGCTGCTCGCCGACCCGTTTCGGCGAACCGGCCACGCAGCCCGCCTGCTCGCCGTGCGCGCCAAGTGCCTGGGCGCCCGAGGGATTCGTCGAATCGCGAGTCGACCCCGCCGTCGGCGGCTAGGACGATCTGACGAGCCGCCCGGGACCGCTGTCGGCGAGTGCGCGCAGCCGTTCCGCGTCGAGACCGTACGTCTCGACCATCCACCATGTGACGCCGGCGGCTTCGTACTCCTCGATCGGGACGTCGCCGCGGTCGTCCCAGCCCCAGATCGCACAGTCGGCGCGTGCGCGTTCCGGCAGGTCGGCGAGCAGCGCCCGCACCGTTTCGGGCGCCGGCGGACGGAAGCGGCCGTCCTCACCGCGCACCGTAGGAAAGACGCCGTCCGCGTGCTCGATGCCATGCACAGGGAGTCGCCGGGGCCAGACGCCGCTCGCCCACACCGGGAACTCGACGGGCTCGTCGAGAAAGCGAACCGGCAGGTCAGGCTCGCCGACGTTCTCGGCCGCCGCAAGGCGGCGGACAAGTGCAAGCCCGTCGTCGAGCTTCGCAGCCCGCGTACGCCAATCCGGGTCCTCGCCGAAGCGCGTGTAGTCGTCCGTGGCGCCGAGCCCGACGCCGAGAACGAAGCGGCCCGCCGCGAGCCGCGCGAGCGAAACGGCCTCGAGTGCGACCTTCTGTGGACGCCGGCGCGCGAGCGGGACGATCAACGGGCCGAGCACGATCCGCTCGGTTCGCGCCGCGACCCCTGCGAGCGCAACCCACGGGTCGACGAGCGGCGCGGGTTGCACCGCGAGGTGATCCCAGAGGAAGAAGCCGTCCCACCCGGCCGCCTCCGCCCGCGCGCCCAGCTCGGCCACGAAGCGCGGGTCACCGGTGCCGCCGAAGTTCGGCGAGTAGAAGCCGTACCGCACCGTAGAGGCGGCTGCGGGTCGTACTGGATGTAGCGCTCCTCGACGCCGTCCCAGAGCACGACCGCGATTGCCAGATCGTCCTTCGCAAGAGCATGCACTCCTGCGCTCGGGCCACGACCCGTACTTCTGGATCGTCGATCACCGAGAGGTCTTTGTGCTCGAAAGCCGCTCGAACCTCCCTCCGAAGGGGGACAATCCTGTCCGAACCGTGCGCTACACCTGTCTGCGTACGTGGGGTCTCGTCGGGGTCACTGGGCGCTTGCCGCCGCCGTCATCGTTGCCGCTCTCGGTGCGTCAGCCGCCGGCGCCGCGACGCTGCGCGTGCTGGTTCGCGACACGCCGAACAAGACCGAGTCGAACCGGACCGCGAAGACGATCAACGCGATCGTGATTCACGACACCGAAGGACGCTTCGTCGGTTCCGTCCGGTTCCTGCAGCGCGCCCGCACACGCGGGTCGGCCCACTTCGTCGTTTCACGGAAAGGGCAGATCGTCCAGCTCGTGCCGGTCGGCGACGTCGCCTGGCACGCCGGCAACAGCTGGTGGAACCTGCACGCGATCGGCATCGAGCACGAGGGCTGGGCAGGCCGCGGCCGCTACACGGTCGCCGAGTACCGCGCATCTGCGCAACTGGCCGCCTACCTCGCCCACCGCTGGGGCGTGCCGATCGACCGCCGCCACATCATCGGGCACAACGAGGTGCCGAACCCGTACCACCGGGGCCGGTTCGGCGGCGTCAGCGGCCACACCGATCCGGGCCGCTGGTGGAACTGGCACAGCTACATGTGGCTCGTCCGCTACTACGCGCAGCACCCGGTGCTGCCACATTTCGTCAAGCGGATGACGCTGCACGACTCGCTACCGCCGCCGCGCCGCGTCGTCGCGCGAGCAACGGCACGCCCCAGCGGTCGTGCGCCACCCGGTCTCGCGGACGGTCGTCGACCGCCGGGCAACTCTGCGCGGCACCGCCCTCTGGTGGTCGGGCGTCGACGCGACGCGCCGTTGGCGCCGCCACATCTACAAGGTCGACTTCATCGTCGACGGCAAGACGCTCTACACGGACCACACGTGGCCGTACTCGTTCCACCGCACCGAGGGCTGGAACACGCGCACGGTCGCGAACGGCCGTCACATGCTCACCGTGCTCGCGTACGGCACGCATCACTACCGCGTGCGAAAGCGTCTGCCGGTGCGGGTCGCCAACCCACCGCTGCAGCTCGCACTGACCGGGGCGATCTCCGGCGGCGCAGTCAGCGGCGAGCTGACAATCGGTGTCGGCGTCCGGCGAGCCGGTCGAGCGCGTCGCGCTGTACGTGGACGGCAAGGCGGTCAGCCGCGACGGCTCGGCGCCGTACCTCGTGCACTGGGACACGACGACCGCGAGCGAGGGCGGCCACTCGATTCTCGTCTACGCGCGCACGAAGCACGGTCGGCGTGCGGCGGTGCGGGTGCCGATCGTGGTGGCGAACGCACCGACCTTCCCGCCGTCGCTCGCGAGCAACTGGGCGGCGCACCGGGCGACGTCGGAGCTGTAAGGTCGAGTCCATGGCGCACGTGCAGATCTACTACTGCCCGGTCTGAAACGGCTATGACCGACGGGCCGCGAGTCTCGTGGCCGAGTTGAACGGGACGGAGCACATCGCCGAGATGGCGGCCGGAGAGAACGAGCCAGTTCGACGTGCTCGTCGACGGCGAGCTCGCGTTCTCCAAGCAGCAGCAAGGTCGTTTCCCGGAGCTCGTCGACGTGCTGGCGCTCCTGCCCTAACGCGCGCTCAACATGGCTCCCCGCTACCCTCGTCGCCGATGCGTCGCCTCCTGATCCTCGCGCTCGTGCCGCTTTCTCTCGCGGCCTGCGGCGGCGACTCCAAGCGGTCCTCCACCGCCGCGTCGGCGACGACGACCGCCGGCGAGTCGCAGCAGGGCTATGTCACGGCCGGCAACCAGGTCTGCATCGCGTCCGACAAGCGGATCTTCAAGATCGGTCGCCTTTCGCGCGACCCGAAGGGCTGGGGCAGGACGGCCGCGTCCGCGCGCCAGGGCCTGACCGAGATGAAGCAGGTGCAGCCGCCCGCCGCCCGCGCCGAGGCGTTCAGGCAGATGCTGCGGTACGGCAACGCCCTCGCGTTGTCGATCCAGGAGGTGCACGACGCGCTCGTCAAGAAGGACTACGACACGGCGTCAGCCGCTCAGCTCGCGGCCGGGCAGATCCAGGACCGCGTGCACACGGCCGCCAAGGCCGCCGGCCTGACGTTCTGCCAGCAAAGCTTGACCAACTGGCCGGCCTAGGCTTTCGGGCCTCCCGCGAAGCTCGGATAGCGGCCCGTCAGCAGGAAGAGGTAGCAGTAGGCCTGCATCTCGAACTGCAGCATCCAGGCGCTCAGATCCCGCATCCCTTCGTGCATGCGCCCGAAGATGAGTGAGTAGAACCAGCCGAGCACGGCGATCAGCGTGTTGACGAGGCGGAAGACGTAGGCGAGCACGAGCGCCGGGATGGCGAGCAGCCCGCGGAAGAACACCGTCAGTCGGCTCTGCGGCGCCGCTTCGTCGACGCGCAGGTCGATGGGATACGTGCCGGGCGACCCGCCGAACGGCGGCCACGGGTCGGCGATCAGCAGCGTGTAGGCGGCGACGTGCGTCGTCAGGCGCTGGTACCGCGCGAGCAGGTTGTGCAGCGAATCCGGCACGCGGCCCGTGAACACCGCGACGATCCAGGCGAACAGGAGCGCGAACGCCGCGACGATCCCGAAGACGTAGAGCCAGATGAACTGCGGGATCGCGAGCAGGAGGCGGAAGAACACGGTCAGCCGGTTCCGGCGCAGGTCGTCGTCGACGATGAGCCCGATCGGATGCCGGTCGGCGATGGCGGCGGTCTCGGTCACGATTCGCCCCTTTCGAACTGGAAGCCGCTCCCGCTCGCGAGCGTCGGGTAGCGGTCGGTGAGCAGCAGCAGGTACGCCAGAGTCTGCACCTGGAAGCGGACGCAGTACGTCCCGAGGTTCTGGAACCCCGAGGGCACGCGCGCGACCGCGAGGGCGACGAACCACGAGAGGATCGCGACCACGATCAAGACGACGGCGAGGACGTACGCGAAGACGATCGCCGGAATCGCGAGCGGCAGCCGGAACCCGATCTTCCAGCGCGACTGCGTGACGGGCGGATCGACGCGCAGGTCGACGGGATAGGTGCCGGGCCAGCCGCGGAACTTCGGGTAGGGGTCGGCCAGCAAGCAGACGTACGCCGTCACGTGGGTCGAGTACCGCGCGTAGCGCGCGAGCCACTCGTGGATTGCGAGCGGCGTGCGGCCGCGGACGAGCGCGATGAACCAGTTGACGATGCCGACGACGATGGCGACGAAGCCCCAGTACTCGACCAGGTAGAGGTGCGGCAGCGCGAGCACGAGCCGCAGGAACGTCGTCAGTCGCCAGCGGCGCCGGTCGTCGACGTCGCGGACCGTGATCGGGTGCAGCCGCTCGAGGTCGGCACCGGTGAACTCCGCCGGCCGCTTCGCGAGGAATGCTGCGACGCCCTCCGTGAAGTCGTGGGTCTGCGTCATCTCGGCCTGCGTGACCGCCTCGAGCTCGAGCTGCTCGGCGAAGGTCGTCTCCTGCGCGGCGTCGAGCAGGCGCTTCGTGTGCCAGACGGCGCGCGTCGGCATCGCGGCGAAGAGCTCGGCCACCTCGTGCGTGCGGTGCTCGAGCTCGTCGGCCGGCACGACCTCCGAGACGAGGCCCCACGTCCGCGCCTCCTCCGCGCCGAGGCGACGGCCGGTCGTCAGCCACTCGAAGGCGCGGGCGGCGCCGAGCAGGCGGCGCACGAGCCACGTGCCGCCGGAGTCCGGGACGAGGCCGATGTTGATGAACGCCGGCACGAAGCTCGCGCTGTCGGCGGCGATGCGCACGTCGCACGCAAGCGCCAGGGACATGCCGGCGCCGGCGGCCGGGCCGTTGACGGCCGCGATCACGGGCTTCTCGAGCGCGCGGATCGCGAGCACGTTGCGGTGGTAGTTCTGCCGCAGGTTCTCGGCCACGTCGCCCGCGCCGCTCGAGAACTCCTGCAGGTCCTGGCCGACGCAGAAGCCGCGACCGGCGCCGGTGATCACCACCGCGCGTACCGACGGATCCTCGGCGTCACGCAATGCGGCCTGGATCCCACGATGCATCGCACCGTTCAGCGCGTTCAGCACGTCGGGCCGGTTGAGCGTGATCGTCAAGACCGCTCCCTCGCGCGAGACCTCGACGTCTGCCATCGCGCAAGACCTTAACCGCACTAGAGTCCGCCCGGTGGACAACGCATACGACGCCTATCCGAGCCTCGAGCTCGACCGGCCCGCGCCGCACGTCCTGCGGCTGACGCTCCGCGCCCCCGGAAAGCTGAATGCCGTCAGCGGCACGATGCACCGCGAGCTGGCAGGCGTCTGGCGCACGATCGCCGACGACGACGAGACGCGTGCGGTGCTCGTCCGCGGCGCGGACGGCTCGTTCTCGCGCCGGCGGCGACCTCGACCTGGTGCTCGAGATCGCGAACGACCACGCGACCCGGCAGCGCGTCTTCCACGAGGCGCGCGACCTCGTCTACAACGTGATCGACTGCCCCAAGCCGATCGTGTCGGCGATGACGGGCCACGCGATCGGGGCCGGGCTCGCCGTCGGGCTCCTCGCCGACATCTCGATTGCGACACCGAACGCACGGATCGTCGACGGGCACACGAAGCTCGGCGTCGCGGCCGGCGACCATGCCGCGATCGTCTGGCCGCTGCTCTGCGGGATGGCGAAGGCGAAGTACCACCTGCTGCTCTGCGAGCCGGTCGACGGCGTCGAGGCAGAGCGCATCGGGCTCGTCTCGCTCTGCGTGCCCGAGGACGAGCTCGAGGAGCGCGCGCTCGCGATCGCGACGCGGCTCGCCGACAGGCTCGCAGCCGGCGCTCCGGCACACGAAGCTCGCGCTGAACAACTGGCTGCGGCTCGCCGGCCCGGCCTTCGACGCGTCGCTCGCGCTCGAGTTCCTCGACATGACGGGGCCGGACGTGCACGAGGGCGTCGCCGCGATACGCGAGAAGCGCGCGCCGAACTTCGGCGTCGTCCTAGTCGAGCGAGACGAACTCGACCGTCGGCTGCGGGAAGCCGCGCTTGTAGCGCGTCCTTGCCGGTCGCCATGAACTCAGCTGACGACGCGGCCGCCTTGAAGGCGTCCCGGTCCGCGAACTCCCATTCGGCGTAGTAGCGGTGCGCCGGCTCGCCCATCGGGCTGCCGAAGACCTTGCCGTGGCGGAACGTCCCGCCGGGAACCTGCCGGCAGAGCTCGGCGTGCTCCACGTACGCCGTCGCGTCGGGCTCTTCGTCGTACAGTACGAGGACTCTGACCACACCTGCCTCCTTCGTCGGAGAGAAAGGAGCGTAACCATGCCCGGCAAGATCGTTCACTTCGAGCTGGTCGCCGCCGACGCAGACCGCGCGACGGCCTTCTGGAGCGGCCTCTTCCCCTGGCAGGTCGGAGAGAGCACGATGGAGGGCTTCGACTACCGGATGTTCCAGACCGGAGACGACCAGGGCGGTGCGATCTACCCAGGCGAGAAGCCTGTCGGCGCGCCGATCGTCTACTTCGACTGCGACGACATCGACGCGTCGGTCGCGCGCGTGCGCGAGCTCGGCGGCGCGGCCGACGACAAGCAGCCGGTCCCGACGCACGGCTGGTTCGCCGCGTGCAAGGACACCGAGGGCAACAGCTTCAGCCTCTGGCAGGGCGACCCGAACGCCGCTTGACGGGCGTCGCAGTCCTCCTGACCGTCCTCGCCGGCCTCGCCGGCTCGGTGCAGGTCGCCGTGATGGGCCGCTTCGGCGGCAGGATCGGCGTGATCGAGGCGCTCACGTTCTCGACCGCCGTGCAGTTGCTGCTCTCCGCGACGATCCTCGTCGTCGCGCGCACGGGCTTCGGCGGGCTGGGCGGGGCCTTCCGAACGCCCGCGTGGATGTGGCTCGGCGGTCTGATGGGACTGATCGTCGTCGGGCACGATCACGTTCGCGCAGCCGCGGATCGGCGCGACGGCGACGATCGGGATCCTGATCGCCGGCCAGCTCGTGATGGGCGCGCTGATCGACCGCTACGGGCTGTTCGGCGTCGAGCGGATCGACATCTCGCTCCCGCGCGCGGTCGGAATCGTGTTGCTGGGAATCGGCGCGGGCCTCTCGCTCGTTCGATAGCTCCGGATGACACACGGGGCGAAGGTGTGGACCGCGCTGGTCACGGTCTACGTGATCTGGGGATCGACGTATCTCGGCATCGCCGTGACCGGCGAGACGATCCCGCCGCTCTTCGCGGCGTCGACACGCTTCATCGCGGCGGGCAGCCTGATGGTGCTCGTCGTCCTGCTGCGCGGCGGGCACGCTGCGCGTCTCGCGGCGCGCGCTCGGCTCGTGCATCCTGATCGGCTTCCTGCTGCCGGGCGCGAACGCGGTGCTCTTCTTCGCCGAGCGCGACGTGCCGACCGGGCTCGCGTCGCTGATCATCGCCTCGGTGCCGCTGTGGGTCGTCGTGCTGCGGCTCGCGGGACGTGAGCGGCTGCCCTGGCAGGCACTCGCCGGCGTGGGCGTCGGCTTCGCCGGCGTCGCCGTGCTGGCGCAGCCGTCGGGCGGCGCGACGTACTGGGGGATCGCGCTCTGCGTCCTCTCGGCGATCATGTGGTCGGTCGGCTCCGTGCTCTCGGCGCGGGTCACGATGCCCGACGACCCGTTCGCCGCGACGGCGTACGAGATGCTCGCGGGCGGGCTCGTGATGCTGCCGATCGCGGTCTTCACGGTGCACGACTTCTCGCCGTCGACCGCGTCGATCCTCGGCTGGATCTACCTCGTCACGTTCGGGTCGATCGTCGGCTACACGGCGTACGTCTGGCTGCTCGCGAACGCGCCGCTCGGGCTCGTGTCGACGTACGCGTACGTCAACCCGGTCGTCGCGATCGCGCTCGGTGTGGCTGTTCCGCGGCGAGCAGCTGACGTGGCGGCTGCTGCTCGGCGCGGCGATCGTCGTCGTCGCGGTCGCGACCGTCGTGCGCCAGGAGCCGCCTTCGGCGACGCAGCTCGAGGAGGGCGTGCGTTAGCGTGGCCCGATGGCCGAGCTGATCGTCGCGCGCGTGCTCGAGGTGAACGACCACCCGGGGTCGCGTGCGCCGTCGTATCTGCTGCGGATCGATCTGGGCGGCCGGGGTGAGCGGGAGGCGCAGATGGAGCCCGGCGGCTACTCGAAGGACGGCCTCGTCGGCACGCTCGTCGTCGTCTCGCTCGACGACGAGCCGATCCTGCTCGCGGCGCGCTCGCACGCGCACGGGCCTGTGCTGCTGCGGCCGGACGCCGACGTCGAGCCCGGCACGATCGTCGCGTGAAGCTCGGGATCATCGTCCCGCAGGGCTGGCGGGAGGACTTGGCAGGGCGCGACTTCGAGACGATGGTCGGCGTCGCACAGCGCGTGGAGGAGCTCGGGCTCGACTCGATCTGGCTCTACGACCACCTGCAGACGCGCGCGGGCGACCCGGAACGGGTGCTCGAGTGCTGGACGTCGCTGGCGGCGCTCGCGCGCGAGACGTCGCGGCCGGCCAGATCGCACGCCGCCGACGGATCTCGAGCGGCTGGAGCGCTTCGCCCAAACGGCCCTGTCCGGGATGTGACGTTCACTTCTCATTGGCTGCCACCGTGCCGTAAGCGTCACGAACTGCGCACAGCCGATCGCGCCGGGCTGCGCCGGGCTCAGAGGCAGATGTCGTCGGGCGTGACCGGGACGCGCGTCAGCGTCGCGGCCGGTCGCGGCGCGGAGCGCCGCGACGATCGCGGCCGTCGAGACGACCGTCGGCGGCTCGCCGACACCCTTGACGCCGTAGGGCGCGTCGGGCTCGGGGTCCTCGATCAGCACCGACTCGACCGGCGGCATGTCGAGCGTCGTCGGGATCAGGTAGTCCGTGAAGCTCGCGTTCGTGATCAGGCCGTCGCGCGTCTGGATCTCCTCCATCAGCGCCAGCCCGAGGCCCTGCGCGGTGCCGCCCTCGATCTGCCCCTCGACCTGCTGAGGGTTGATCGCCTTGCCGACGTCCTGCGCGGCGCCGATCCAGACGACGCGCGTCAGACCGAGGTCGACGTCGACCTCCGCGACGACCTTCATCGCGCACGCGGCGAAGGCGACGTGCGCGCGCTCGCCGGTGATCTGCCCCGTCTCCGGATCGAGCGGCGTCGTGCGCGGGTGGCGGTAGATCCGCTCGACGTCGACCTCCTCGCCCGGGGCGCCGCTGCTGCTCCTCGAGCGCCGCGCGGCACGCGTCGCGCACGGCGCCGGCCGCCATCCAGGTCATCCGCGACGCCGAGGCCGAGCCCGGCGGAGTCGACCGTCGCCGTCTGGCCGGGCGCGAGCGCGCACGTCGTCGATCCCGAGCTCGGTGCGCGCGACCTGGAGGATGACGCCGGTCACGCCCTGGCCGACCTCCGCCGCCGCGCAGTGCACCTCGGCGGAGCCGTCGGCGAGCAGCCGCACGCGCGCGGCGCAGTAGTCGTCGAAGCCCTCGGAGTAGGCGATGTTCTTGAAGCCGACCGCGAAGCCGACGCCGCGCTGCACGCCCTCGCCGCGCGTCGTGTTGCCGGCGCCGCCGGGCAGGCGCAGCGGGTCGCGCGGCAGCTCTTCCGGCGGCGGCGGCTCGAGCGCCGCTGCGGCGCGAATCGTCTCGGCGATCGGCATCGAGCCGGTGATCGTCTGGCCGGTCGGCAGCACGTCGCCCGGCTTGAGCGCGTTCAGGAGCCGCAGCTCGATCGGGTCGATGTCGAGCGCCGCGGCGAGCTTGTCCATCTGCGCCTCGGCCGGCGAACGCACGTCTGCACGGCGCCGAAGCCGCGCATCGCACCGCAGGGCGGGTTGTTCGAGTAGACGGACGTCGACTCGATCAACGCGTTCGGCGTCTCGTACGGGCCGACCGCGAACGACGCGGCGTTCGACGTGACCGCGGTCGAGCTCGAGGCGTACGCGCCGCCGTCGAGCAGGATGCGCATCCGCACGTTGACGAGCTTCCCGTCGCGCGTCGCACGGTGCTCGCACCAGATGCGCGCCGGATGACGGTGCACGTGGCCGGTGAACGACTCCTCGCGGTTGTAGACGATCTTCACCGGCCGGTTCGTGTGCAGCGCGAGCAGCGCGCCGTGCACCTGCATCGAGAGGTCCTCGCGGCCGCCGAACGCACCGCCGACACCGCCGAGATGGATCCGCACCTGCTCGAGCGCGAGGCCGAGGCACGGCGCGACCTGCGCCCGGTCGACGTGCAGCCACTGCGTCGCGACGTAGATGTCGACGCCGCCTTCGCCGTCGGGCACGGCGAGACCCGACTCGGGCCCGAGGAACGCCTGATCCTGGATGCCGACCTCGTACACGCCCTCGACGCTGACGTCGCCGCGCGCGTCGGGGTCGCCGTGGCGGATCACCATGTGCCGCACGACGTTCGGGCGATCGTCCTCGCGGTAGCCGTGACCGCGGGTCGGCTTCTCGGGATGGAGGTCGGGCAGCTCGGTCGCGCGCTCCATGTCGGCGACCGGCTCGAGCGGCTCGTACGTCGACGACGATCCGCTCGGCGGCACGGCGCGCCTGCTCGGGATGCTCGGCCGCGACGAGCGCGACCGGCTCGCCGTAGTAGAGGACGCGGTCGATCGCGAGCACCGGCTGGTCGCGGGAACTCGAGCCCGTACGTCTTCTGCCCGGGCACGTCGTCGTGGGTCAGCACCGCGTGCACGCCGGGCATCGACACCGCCTGCGGAGATGTCGATCGAGACGATGCGCGCGTGTGCGTGCGGGCTGCGCAGCGTGTGCCCCCAGAGCATGCCCGGGACGATCAGGTCGCTCGCATACGCAAACTCGCCCTTCACCTTCGGCGGAGCATCGATGCGCGCGACGAGCTCGCCGACCTTGCCCACCTGCAGCGTGCGGGTCGCGGTCTGCGTCATGACGCACCCGCCGCGAGGCGTACCGCGTCGAAGATCTTGGCGTAGCCGGTACAGCGGCAGAGGTTGCCGGAGAGCGCTTCGCGAATCTCGTCGTCCGATGGGCTCGCGTTCCGCTGCAGCAGATCGGCTGTCGCGACGACGAGGCCCGGCGTGCAGAAGCCGCACTGCACGGCGCCCGCGTCCACGAACGCCTGCTGCACCACGTGCAGTCGCTCGCCGTCGGCGAGGCCCTCGACGGTCGTCACCTCATGGCCGTCAGCCTGCGCTGCGAGCACGAGGCAAGCGCAGACGAGCGTGCCGTCGAGCAGCACCGAGCACGAGCCGCACTCACCCTGCTCGCACGCGTTCTTGGAGCCGGGGAACCCGAGCTTCTCGCGCAGCGCGAAGAGCAGCGACTCGCCCTCCCAGCAGTCCGCCTGATGCTCCTCGCCGTTGACGCGCACCGTGATCCTCATGCCAGCACCCGTTCGAGCGCCCGACGAGTCAGAACCTTCAGTGCATGCCTGCGGTAGGCCTCGCTGCCGCGCACGTCGTCGATCGGAGACGCGGCGGCAGCGACCTGCTCCGGGAACGAATCTGTCTCCCCGCGCGGCGCCGTCACGAGCACGGGCCGCGGCGCGGCGGAGCCGAACGACGCGCGCAGCTCGTCGCCCGCCGAGACGGAGAGCGAGACGACCGCGATCACCATCGCGTTTCGCGGCCCGACCTTCATGAACGTCTGAGGTGCATTTGACGGAGTCAAATGCACAGCGACGATCAACTCGTCCGGCTCGAGTGCGTTGCGCTTGACGCCCGTCACGAAGTCGAGCAGCGGCACGCGTCGCACGCCTCTCACCGACGCGCATTCGACCTCCGCCCCCTCGATCAGGAGCGGCGGCAGCGCGTCGCCTGCCGGTGACGCAGTGCCGAGGTTGCCGCCGATCGTGCCGCGATTGCGGATCTGCGGCGAGCCGACCGTGCGCGACGCCTCGGCGAGCGCCGGCAACACATCGCGTAGCTCTCCGTGCTCGATCTCCGCGTACGTCAGGCCTGCGCCGAGCCGCAGCGACCCGTTCTCGCGCGACCAGCCGCGCAGCTCGGCGACCTCGTTCAGGTTCAGCATCGTCTCCGGCCGGCCGCGGTCGAAGTTGAGGGCGACCATCAGGTCGGTCCCGCCCTGGATCGGCCAGGCGTCTGGCTGGTCGGACTTGAGGCGGAGAGCGTCGTCGAGCGTGCGTGGTGTTAGGACTTCCACGGATCGGACTGGACGGTTCTGCAGCAATGGACGCACCCCTCTCTCGCGCCGTCTCGCCGTCGCGCGCGGTGACGAGCCTGCAGACCTCGTCGTCCGTGGCGGCAAGGTGCTCTCGGTCTT
>CAVZYK010000012.1:0-281606 GCA_963779505.1 uncultured Actinomycetes bacterium
CCCAGTCGGGCGGTGTCGGCTTCAGCTTCGGTAGCGGTGCCTCTGCGTCCATGGTCGCGATCGACTGGTAGAGCAGCAGCTCGTCTGCGATCTGCGGGAAGCGGCCGTCGGCGAGCGCCTGCGCGAGCGAGCCGTGCTGCTTGAGCACGTCCGCCGCCTTCTTCGGGCCGACGCCCGGTGCCCCCGGGATCTTGTCGGACGGGTCGCCCCGGAGCGCGATGAAGTCGGGCACCTGCTCGGGCTCGACGCCGTATCGCTCGCGCACCTCGGGCACGCCGATCCGCGCCAGCTCGGAGACGCCCTTGACCGGCTGCAGGATCGAGACGCGGTCCGAGACGAGCTGGTACGCGTCGCGGTCGGAGGTGACGACCGTCACCGGCCCCGGCCACGCGTGCGCCGCGGCGGCCAGGAAGTCGTCCGCCTCGTAGCCGCCCGCCTTGCCGACCTGGAAGCCGAACGACTCACAGAGCTCGGGCAGCCGCCCGAGCTGCTCGAGCAGCGCGTCCTCGAACTCGCGCCCCGACTGGTAGGCCGGCAGCGCCTCGTGGCGGTAGGTCGGCGTCTCGAGCGAGTCCCAGCCGACGAGCACCGCCTCCGGCCGCTCTGCATCCCAGAGCCGCATCAGGAACCCTGCGAAGCCGACGAGCGCGTTCGCCGGCCGGCCGTTGCCCTTGATCGACTTCGGGATCGCGTGGTAGGCGCGGTGGGCGAGCGAGTCGCCGTCGATCGCGAGGAGCGTGCCGCTCACAGCGAGTCCTCGAGCTCGCGGATCGACACCATCACCCGCTCGGTCGCGACGCGCGCCGCCTCGGCGGGCTCGAGCTCGGCGAGGTCGTCGAGCTGGACCGGCGCGCCGTAGCGCACACGCCAGGCACCGAGGCGTGCCAGGTCGTCCGTGCCGCGGATGCCGGCGGGCACGAGCGGCACGCCCGCTTCGAGCGCGATTCGCGCTGCGCCCGTGTGCGACTGCGGCTGCCGGGTCTTCATCAGTCCCTTCTTCCGGCGGGTTCCTTCGGGGAACATCGCGATCACGTTTCCGGTGCGGGCGAGGTTGACCGCGGTCTGGATCGCCTCGGTGTCGGCCTTGCCTCTGCGCACCTTGAAGGCACCGCAGGCGCGGATGAGCGGCCCGAGCGGAAACCAGAAGAGCTCCGACTTGGCCATGAAGCGCAGGAACCGCCGGGGCCAGAGCGGCAGCCCGATCGCCCACGGGTCGAGATTCGAGTGATGGCCGGCCGCGAGCACGTAGCCGCCCTCGGCAGGCAGATGCTCGGTTCCGTCGGCCCGAAATCGGAAGACCGAGTGCAGCACCGGCCAGGAAACGACGCCGATCAGGAAGTAGAGCGGGGAGGGCCTCGGCGGACGTGTCATCGGCGGCGAGTATCGCCGATTCGGGGTTGAGCGCTAAGGTGGCGCGCGAATATGGCTGCAACCAAGGGAAAGAGGCTCGTGATCGTCGAGTCGCCTGCCAAGGCGAAGACGATCGCGGGGTACCTCGGCTCCGACTACATCGTCGAGTCGTCGATCGGCCACATCCGCGACCTGCCCCACAACGCCTCCGAGATCCCCGCGAAGGACAAGGACAAGGACTGGGCGCGCCTCGGCGTCAACGTCAACGAGGGCTTCGAGCCGCTCTACGTCGTCGACTCGCGGAAGAAGAAGGTCGTCGCCGATCTGAAGGCGAAGCTGAAGAACGCCGACGAGCTCCTGCTCGCGACGGACGAAGACCGCGAAGGCGAAGCGATCGCCTGGCACCTCGTCCAGGAGCTGAAGCCGAAGGTGCCGGTGCGCCGCATGGTCTTCCACGAGATCACGCGGCCCGCGATCGAGCGTGCGCTGACCGAGACGCGCGACATCGACACGAGTCTCGTCGACGCGCAGGAGGCGCGCCGCATCCTCGACCGTCTCTACGGCTACGAGGTCTCGCCGGTGCTCTGGCGGAAGGTGATGCAGGGACTGTCGGCGGGGCGTGTGCAGTCGGTGGCAACGCGGCTCGTCGTCGAGCGCGAGCGCGAGCGCATGCAGTTCCTCGCGGCCCAGTACTGGGACATCGTCGCGACACTCGATCCCGGCACGTTCACGGCCCGGCTCGCCGCGGTCGACGGCAAGCGCGTCGCCCAGGGGCGCGACTTCGCGCAGGACGGCACGCTGCGCACCAAGGACGCCGTACAGCTTGCGGAGGACGATGCACGCGATCTCGCCTCGAAGCTCGCCGACGCCTCGTTCACCGTCACGTCGGTCGAGGAGAAGCCCTACACGCGCAGGCCGGCCGCGCCGTTCATGACGTCGACGCTGCAGCAGGAGGCGAGCCGCAAGCTGCGCCTCTCCTCGCAGCAGACGATGCGCACGGCCCAGCGCCTGTACGAGAACGGCTACATCACCTACATGCGCACCGACTCGACGACGCTGTCGGAGTCGGCGCTGGCCGCGGCACGTGACCAGGCGCGCGAGCTCTACGGGGCCGACTCGGTTCCGGCTGCGCCCCGCCGCTACGAGCGCAAGGTGAAGAACGCGCAGGAGGCCCACGAGGCGATCCGCCCGGCGGGCGACAAGTTCCGCACGCCCGATCAGGTGCGCCGCGAGCTTTCGAACGAGGAGTTCAACCTCTACGACCTGATCTGGAAGCGCACCGTCGCCTCGCAGATGGCGGACGCGCGCGGCCAGACGGTCTCCGTGCGCATCGGCGCCGACGCCTCCGACGGCCGGCGCGCCGAGTTCGCGACGGCCGGCACCGTGATCACGTTCCGCGGCTTCCTGCTCGCCTACGAGGAGGGCCGCGACGAGGCGGGCGACGACACTGTCGTTGAGGGTACGGTCGAGACGCGGCTGCCGCAGCTCCGGAAGGCGACGCGCTCGACGCGACGGCGCTCGAGCCCGAGGGGCACTCCACGTCGCCGCCCTCACGCTTCACCGAGGCGAGCCTCGTCAAGGCGCTCGAGGAGCGTGGCATCGGGCGGCCGTCGACCTACGCGGCGATCATGGGCACGATCCTCGACCGCGGCTACGTGCGCAAGCAGGGCCAGGCGCTCGTGCCCGAGTTCCTCGCCTTCGCTGTCGTCAACCTGCTCGAGCAGCATTTCGCGCGCCTCGTCGACTACGAGTTCACGGCGCGGATGGAGGACGATCTCGACGAGATCGCCGGCGGCGACGAGTCGCGCACCGAGTGGCTCGGCCGCTTCTACTTCGGCAACGGCACCGGCGAGGACGGCCTGAAGGCGCTCGTCGAACAGCACCTCGGCGACATCGACGCGCGTGAGGTCAACACCGTGCCGCTGCCGCGCACCGACATCGTCGTGCGCGTCGGCAAGTACGGCCCGTACCTCGAGCGCGGAGAGGATCGGCAGACGCTGCCGCCCGACATCGCGCCCGACGAGCTGACTCCCGAGCGCGCCGAGGAGATCCTCGCGCAGGGCAACCAGGAGCACGAGCTCGGCGTCGACCCAGACTCCGGCCACACGATCGCGCTGCGCGCCGGCCGCTACGGCCCGTACGTGACCGAGGTGCTCGAAGAGGGAGCGACGGAGAAGCCGAAGACCGCCTCGCTCTTGAAGTCGATGACACCCGAGACCGTGACCCTCGAGGACGCGCTGCGCCTGCTCACCCTGCCGCGCACCCTCGGCGAGGTGGACGGGGAAGAGGTGATCGTCACGAACGGGCGCTACGGCCCCTATGTGAAGCGTGGGAAGGAGTCCCGCTCGCTGGAGACCGAGGAGGAGATGTTCACCGTCACCCTCGAGCAGGCGCTCGCCAAGCTGGCCGAGCCGAAGCAGCGGGGGCGCCGCGCCGCCGCCCCGCCGCTCAAGGAGCTCGGCGAGGATCCGGTCAGCAAGCAGCCGGTCGTCCTGAAGGAGGGCCGCTTCGGGCCCTACGTGACCGACGGGGAGACGAATGCCAGCCTCCGGGCCGGGGATTCCGTCGAATCGATCACCCCGGAGCGGGCGGCCGAGCTCCTCCAGGAGCGCCGCGAACGGGGCCCGGTCAAGAAGAAACGGGCGCCCAAGAAGCGCTCGTAACAGAGCCGCAACAGACCGTCCAACATTTATCCGGGCCTGTCGTCCATAATCACAGTGGCCGGGCAGGAATGGCTGCGCAGCCGCGCGCGTTGACATCAGTGGTACCCGGTACCCTGGCCCTCCCTGCAGGTGAGCACAAGCGTCCGCAGAAACGAAAGGACATCGATTCCGACTTGACTCAGAGCCAGCTTTCCGAATTGCTCGAGACCGAGAGTGCCCAGACGCTGATCTCCGCAGGTGAGGAGCGCGGCTGGATCGAGCCTGCCGAGCTCGAGGCGTTCGCGGTTGAGAACGACCTGCCCGAGGGCGAGGTCACCGACGTGGTCAAGGAGCTCGAGCGCATCGGGCTCGAGGTCCGCGAGCCGGTCACCGAGGAGAAGAACACGAAGCACAAGCCTGAGCCCGTGATCTACGAGGCCTCGGCTCCTTCGGGCGCGGGCGACAGCCTGCAGCTCTTCCTCGCCGACGTCGGCAAGCACAAGCTGCTCACGGCGCACGAAGAGGTCGTGCTCGCGAAGGCGATCGAGCGTGGCGACGGCCGCGCCAAGCGCCGGATGATCGAGTCGAACCTGCGCCTCGTCGTGTCGATCGCGAAGGGTTACCGCGGACTCGGCGTCCCGTTCCTCGACCTGATCCAGGAAGGCACGCTCGGCCTGAACCGCGCGGTCGAGAAGTTCGACTGGCGCCGTGGCTACAAGTTCTCGACGTACGCGACCTGGTGGATCCGCCAGAGCGTGCAGCGCGCGGTCGCGAACCACGCGCGCACGATCCGCGTGCCGGTGCACGTCGTCGAGCGCCAGCAGAAGCTGTCGCGCGCGGCGCGCCGGCTCGAGGTCGAGCTCGGCCGCGAAGCGACGAAGGAAGAGCTCGCGGAGGCGACCGGCCTGCCGCTCCAGCACGTCGAGGAGGCACTCTCGGCCGCGTCTGCGTCCGTCTCGCTGAACCAGACGGTCGGCGCGGACGACGAGGGCGAGCTCGGCGATCTCTTCGCCGACCGCGAGGCTGCGGACCCGTTCGAGGAGGCAGAGGAGTCTCTCCGCCGCCAGAACATCCGCAAGGCACTCGACGCGCTCCCCGAGCGGGAACGGCGCATCCTGGAGCTGCGGTTCGGCTTCGAGGGCGAGCCGTGGACGCTCGAGGCGATCGGGCACGAGCTCGACCTGACGCGCGAGCGCGTCCGGCAGCTCGAGGGCCAGGCGCTCTCGCGCCTCGCCGCCCTGCGTGAGCTCGCCGGCCTCGCCGCGTAACTGATCCGAAGCCGTGCGCCTGCACCTGACTCCTTCCGCTCACGAGCCTTCAGCGAGCTGTGACGACGCGTCACCCGCTGCCGATGGCGCAGGCGCCCGAGCGACGTCGCAGCGGCGAGGCAGTTCGTTGGTCAGGCTCGGCTCTACGTCGACACGCTCTAACCCGCGCCGCTATCGCCTACCTCCGGCTGGTTAGGCTCTTGGCTTGACGAGCCCGACCAGACCGGTGCTGACCGAGGCGCAACTCGACGCACTCGCCCGTCACGGCGAGGAGCGGACGGCTGCCGTCGGGGACGTGCTCTTTCGCATCGGCGACCGCCGGTATCCGTTCATCGCGATCCGGGAGGGCGAGGCGGCGATCCTCGACGCGGCAGGGAACGAGATCATCCGCCACGGCGCCTCCGGCTTCCTCGGCGAGATCAATCTCCTCTCGGGCCAGACGGTGTATCTGACAGCGATCGTCACCGAGCCGATGCGCTATATCGCGGTCGACCGCGACGACCTCCGCCCGCTGCTCTTCGACGACGGCCCGCTCTCAGACCTGCTGCTCGCGACCTTCACGGCGCGGCGTGAGGCGTTGCAGGCGACGACCGGCATCGGGCTCGAGGTGATCGGCCCGCGCTCGTCGGAGTCGACGCGTCGGATCGTCGACTACGCCCGCCGTTCGCGGCTGCCCTACACGTGGCGCGACCCGGAACACGCGGAGGACGCCGAGGCGACTGCGTTGCTCGCCGCGCTCGCCCCGTCTGAGATTCCGCTCGTGCGGCTTCCCGGTGGGCAGGATCTGCGCAACCCGTCGAGCGGGGAGCTGTCGCGGGCGCTCGGGATCGGACTCGAGCTCGAGACGCGTGAGGAGGTCGACCTCGTCGTGATCGGCGGCGGCCCGGCGGGCCTCGGCGCGGCGGTCTACGGCGCATCGGAGGGGCTCGAGACGCTCGTCGTCGAGAGCGCCGTGCTCGGCGGACAGGCCGGGACGTCACGGCGGATCGAGAACTACCTCGGCTTTCCGGCAGGCATCAGCGGCGCGGAGCTGACGGCGCGCGCGATCACCCAGGCACGCAAGTTCGGCGCCCGCACGGCGACGCCCTACCGCGCCGTCTGCGCTCGAGCCCGGTGTCGACCGGCACATCGTCCATCTCGAGGAGGGGCACGAGGTGGCGGCCCGCGCCGTCGTGCTGGCGACCGGCGCCGACTACCGCCGTCTGCCGGTGGCGCGCCTCGACGAGTTCGAAGGCATCAGTGTCTTCTACGCGGCCGGGCCGCCCGAGGCGCGTCGTTGCGGCGCCACCCGCGTCGGCGTCGTCGGTGGTGGGAACTCGGCGGCGCAGGCCGCGATCTGGCTCGCGCGGGGCGGTGCGCTCGTGACGCTCCTGCACCGTCGCGCGGATCTGCACGAGACGATGTCCGACTACCTCGTGCACGATCTCGAGCGCTACGGCGTCGCCGTGCGCGACCGCAGCGAGATCGCCGAGTTGCACGGAGAGGACGGCCAGCTCGAGTCCGTCACCCTGAAGAGCGGCGAGCGGGTCCCGTTCGCATTCCTCTTCTTCTTCCTGGGCGCGGCGCCGTGCACGGAATGGCTCGGCGATGTCGTCGTCCGGGACGACAAAGGTTTCATCGTCACCGGCTCTCAGGCCGGTTCGGGCTTGCTCGAGACGAGCGTGCCCGGCGTCTTCGCCGCGGGCGACGTTCGCTCAGGCTCGGTCAAGCGATGCGCGACGGCCGTCGGCGAGGGCGCGATGGTCGTCCGGTTCGTGCACGAGCACCTGTCCCGCGTGCCCGCCTAACCGGGTCAGGCCTCCTGCGTCGCGCCTTCGAGGCTCGGCTTGTCGTCGCGAAGCGCGCCTTCTGCCTGGCGGATCTCGTCGTCGGTCATCGGCCACTTCTCGAGCGGGTAGTGGCACGCGGCGGCGTGACCCGGCTCGAGCTCCCGCAGCGGCGGCGCATCGACGTCGCAGTGTCCCTGGTGGAAGCGCGGGCAACGCGTGTGGAAGATGCACGCCGGCGGCGGCGAGATCGGTGACGGCACGTCGCCGGTGAGCATGATCCGCTCACGGTGCCCGGTCGTCGCACGCGGCACGGCCGAGAGCAGCGCCGCGGTGTACGGGTGCTTCGGGCTCTCGTAGATCGACTCGCTGTCGCCGAGCTCGACCACGTGTCCGAGGTACATGACGGCGATCCGGTCGGCGATCTGACGGATCACCGACAGGTCGTGCGAGATGAAGACGTACGTCAGGTTGAAGTCGCGCTGCAGGTTGCGCAGCAGGTTGAGTACCTGAGCCTGGATCGAGACGTCGAGCGCCGAGACCGGCTCGTCGCAGATGATCAGCTTCGGCGAGAGCGCGAGCGCACGCGCGACGCCGATCCGCTGTCGCTGGCCGCCGGAGAACTCGTGCGGGTAGCGGTTGTAGTGCTCAGGGCTGAGCCCGACGGTCTCCAGCAGCTCCTGCACGCGCGTCTTCGCCTTGCGCTCGCCGTGGATCACGAAGGGCGAGCCGACGATCTGCCCGACGGTCTTGCGCGGGATTCAGCGACGAGTACGGATCCTGGAAGATCATCTGCATCTCCCGCCGCAGCGGCCTCAGCTGGCGTTGCGAGAGGCGCGAGATGTCCTGACCCTCGAAGCGGATCGCGCCGGAGGTCGGGTCGAGGAGGCGGAGGATCAGGCGCGCGGTCGTCGACTTGCCGCAGCCGGACTCGCCGACGATCCCGAGCGTCTCGCCGCGGCGCACCGTCAGCGAGACGTCCTCGACCGCGTGCACCTCTGACTTGCCGCGCGCGAAGACGCCCTGCCGGACCTGGAAGCGCTTCGTCAGGTGCTCGAGCTCGACGAGGTTGTCGGCCGACCCGAACTCGGCATCGGCCACCGGCTGGCTCCGTCGGTGCGCCGTTGGGCGTGCTCACGCTGCGTCCTCTCCGACGATTGCCGCGACTGCCCGCTTGGCCACCGAGTTCGACCTTCTTCTCCCACGGCAGGTGGCAGGCATCGGGATGAGCCTCGGGCACGGGCGCGACGAGCGGCGGACGCTCCGTCGCGCAGGGCGCGAACGGGTACACGCAGCGCGGATGGAACGGACAGCCGGTCGGCGGGTTGAGCAGCGAGGGCGGCGAGCCCTCGATCGGCACCAGCGAGCTGAGGCGGCGCTCGATCGTCGGCATCGAGTCGAGCAGCCCCCACGCGTACGGGTGCTGCGGCTGCGCGAAGATCTGCGCGGCCGGCCCGTACTCCATGACCCGGCCCGCGTACATCACCATCACCGAGTTCGCCGTCTCGGCGACGACGCCGAGGTCGTGCGTGACGAGGATGACGCCGATGTCGAACTCTCGCTTGACCTCCTCGATCAGCTCGAGGATCTGCGCCTGCACCGTGACGTCGAGCGCGGTGGTCGGCTCGTCGGCGATCAGGATCGACGGGTTGTGCACGAGCGCCATCGCGATCATCGCGCGCTGGCGCATGCCGCCCGAGTACTGATGCGGGTAGTCGCGGGCGCGCGCCTTCGCGTTCGGGATCCCGACGTGACCGAGCATCTCGACGGCCCGCTTGCGGGCGTGATCCTTGCCTTCGTTCGAATGCGCGAGCACCGCTTCTGCGATCTGGTCGCCGACGCGGTACATCGGGTGCAAGCAGGCGAACGGGTCCTGGAAGACCATCGCGATGTCCTTGCCGCGGATGTGCCGTAGCTCGTTCGGGGGCAGCGTCAGGAGGTCGCGGCCGTTGAACTCCACCTCGCCGGCGATGTTCGCCCGGTTGCGGTTCAGCAGGCCCATGATCGCGAGGTTCGAGACGCTCTTGCCCGAGCCGGACTCGCCGACGACGCCGAGGGTCTCGCCGCGCGAGAGCGTGAAGGACACGTTGCTGACTGCCTGGACGACGCCGTCGGACGTCGGAAAGCGAACGGTCAGGTCACGTACGTCGAGAAGAAGCCGTGAGTCCTGGGTCACGCGTAACGCACTCGCGGATCGATGAACGCGTACAGGATGTCGACCACGAGGTTCGCGACGGCAACCGCGACGGCGGCGACGAGCACGACACCGACGACCGTCGGCAGATCCTGCGTAAGGGCGCTGTTGATCGCGAGGTAGCCGAGACCCTGGATGTTGAACACCGACTCGGTGATCACGGCGCCACCCACGAGGAGCGCGATATCCAGGCCGAACATCGTCACGATGGGTGTCAGGCTAGCCCTCAGACCGTGCTTGAAGATGACCTGACGCTCCGTGAGTCCCTTCGCCCGGGCCGTTCGTATGTAGTCCTCCCCGAGCGTCTCGAGCAGGTTGTTTCGCGTCATGCGGGCGTAGAACGCCGCATAGAGCATGGCGAGGGCGGTCCAGGGGAGGATCATGTGCGAGAAGAAGCCTGTGATGCTCTCGGTGGGGGAGACGTATCCCGTTCCCCCCGTCCAGCCGAGCTGCCGCCAGAAGATGTAGAGGAGCATCAGGCCGAGCCAGAAGACGGGGGCCGAGATCCCGAAGAGCGCGAAGCCCATGGCGCCGCGGTCGACGACCGTGCGGCGCTTGACGGCGGAGATGATCCCGATCGCGACGCCGAAGCTCAGCCACAGTGTGGAGGCGCCGATGATCAGGAAGATCGTCCGCGGGGCGCGCGCTGCGATCAGGTCGAGGACGGACGAGCCGCCCGCAAAGGTGTAGCCGAGGCCGGGCCAGCCGTACTGGTCGCCGGTGAAGAACGTCTTGATGAACTTGCCGAACTGGACGTACCACGCCTGGTCGAGACCCAGGCGGTGCCGGATCAGCTCGAGCTCCTCCGGCGTCGGGTTCTTGCCGGCGAAGCGCAGAGCGGGATCGCCGGCAGGCAGGAGGTAGAAGACGATGAACGTGATTCCGATCACGCACGCGACGACGATCAGCATCCAGAAGAGTCTGCGAAGAATGTAGAAAAACATGTCGTCGTCCTTTGCGTGTCGAAGAACGAAATCAGGGTGGGGCGCCGTGGCGCCCCACCCTGTCTAGTGCCTCGTTACTGCTTTACCGACACCTGTGAATAGGCGGTGCCGTCGGAGAACTGGTCGTAGTTCCAGTGGGTGACCGTCGGGCCGACGATGGTGACGTTGTTCGACCACAGGTACGGGACCCACGGTACGACGTCCGTCATCACCTTCTTGTCGAGGTTTTCCCAGCACGTCGTACGGTCGCCGCCGGACCTGGCGATGCACTTGTCGATGTCGGCGTTGACCGACGGGACGTTGTCGAGATTGCCGGTGACGCCGAGCTTCTTGGACGTGTTGATCTCCGGAGTGATTCCGACCAGCGAGTAGTTCGTGTTGCCGGACGGGATCATCGCGCGGCTGTCGAAGAGCTCGCCGAAGAACGTGTACGGGTCGGCGTAGTCCTTACCCCAGCCGGGGCGCTCCGAGAACGGGATGTTCTTGTTGGTGGTCTGGATGGTGGTGTACGCGCCGTTGATCGCACGCACCTTCCACGTGATGCCGATCTTCGCTGTCGCGGCCTGGATGACCGGGATCATGCGGTTGTCGAGGGCGCGGGTGTCCGCGATCATCAGCACGTTCTTGCACGCTGAGGCGGTGCACTTGCCGCTGCCGCCGGAGTACTTCGACTCCTTCATCTCCGCAGCGGCCTTGTCGACGTCGCCCGCTTCGTTGGGCGTCGCGTACGGGTCGTACTCGGCGAGCCCGTTGTTGTACATCACGGGCGGCGCGATGTGCGTCGCGATGGAGCCGACCACGGGACCGCCCCAGGCCTTGCGGAGGGCGCTCTTGTCCATGATCAGGTTCATCGCCTTGCGCACGTGGATGTCGTCGAACGGTGCCTGCGTCAGGTTCATCGTCAGGTACCAGGTGCGGTCGCCGACGTTCGACAGCAGGCGGGGCTTCAGGGTCGGATCCGTCACGTACTGCCGGATCGTCTTCGGCTGCGGGCTCGACTGCTCGTCTTCGAGCTTGCCTGCGGCCACCTGCGCGTAGATGTCGTCCGCGTTCGAGTTGACCAGGTACTGGAACTGGTCCGGATAGTTCTTCCGGTACTGGTCGGTCGACTGGTCGTAGTTCGGGTTGCGGACGAGCACGATGTGGTTGCCGTTGGCGCCGTCGTAGCCGCTGAACGGCTTGAGAGCGCGCACGACGAGAACGTGCCCGCCGAGCCCTTGATCATGTACGGGCCGCTCGAGATGACGTTCCGGCCGTAGTCGCCGGGCTTGCCCTCGAAGCAGTCGCCGACTTCCTTCGGGATCGGTGCCGTCGCCGGCATCGACATGCGGAGGTTGAAGTCGCCCGTGGGCTTCGTCAGATGGAAGACGATCGTCTTGTCGTCCGGCGTCGTGATGCCGGAGACGGTCGTCGCCTTGCCGTCTGCGACGTCCTGCCAGCCCTTGATCACCGTGTAGTAGAAGGAGTACTGCCCGCCGTCCTTCGGGTTGGCGAGCCGGTTCATCGCGTATGCGACGTCCTTCGAGGTGACTGCGCGGTTGACCGGCGGCCCGAACTTGATCCCGTCACGCAGCTTGTACGTGTACGTGGTTCCGCGGTCGGTCGCGTCGGGCACTGCGTCGGCGAGATCGCCGATCAGCTCGTTGCCCTCTGCGCCGGGCTGGTGCTTGTACCCGACCAGCGAACGCGTCAGGAGATTGACGTAGATCCCCCATGCGTTGCCGAGGTACTCGCCGGTCGGGTCGAAGTTGTTCGTGAAGCCGAACGACTGCTCCCAGCCGACCTTGTACGTACCACCCTTCTCCGGTGATCCGTTGTCGTAGCTCTTGCTGACCTCACTGCCTGAACCCGACGAGTTCGTGGTGGTGCCGCTCGAGCTCTTGTCCTTCGAGCCGCAACCCGCGACGAACACCGCGAGCGCGACGACAGCTGCGGTGAGCACCGCTAGCCGAAGGAATTTCCTCATGCGCAACTTCTCCTTTCTGGGGGCCATGTCTGTCGTTACCGCTCGGAACGGACGTCGAACGCGTCACGCAGTCCGTCGCCGAGAAGATTGAAGGCCAACGTGGTCATGATCAGGAACGCGCCCGGGAAGAGCATGAGCCACCAGGCGACGTCGTAGTAACCGGACGCATCGTTGAGGATCGCTCCCCACGATGCCTGATCCGGCGGCACTCCGAGACCGAGGTACGAAAGGCCGGCCTCGAAGAGGATGTTGCTCGGGATCAGCAGCGTCGCGTAGACGATCAGCGGCCCGAGCAGGTTCGGAAGCATTTCGGTCGAGAGGATGCGAATGTTGCTCGCACCGGCGGCGCGCGCCGACTCGACGAACTCCTTCTCGCGGAGCGACAGCGTGTAGCCGCGCACGATTCGTGCGATGTAGGACCACGAGAAGAACACGATCACGGCGATCACCACCGGCAATCCCGGCTGCAGCAGACCGCCGAGGCAACCGTTCTTCGACGTCGAGCACGCCGCGACCACGCCGACCGCGATCAGGATCTGCGGCACTGCGAGCAGCACGTCGGCGCCGCGCGAGAGCGTTGTGTCGAGGATGCCGCCGAAGAAGCCCGCGAGGAGGCCGACGACGAGGCCGATCAACAGCGCGAAGCCGGACGCGACGATGCCGACGAAGAGTGACGTGCGCGCGCCGTACATCGTCCGGACGAAGAGGTCGCGCCCGGCCGAGTCGGCTCCGAACCAGAACTGACTGTTCGGCCCCTTCGGCACGCCGTAGTCGTCGGTCATGTAGTTGAACGTCTGGTTCTGGCCGTGCCCGGTGATCGATTCCGACAGCGGCCCGCCGAAGATGGCGATCAGGATGAGGATGACGATCACGACCCCGCCCACCAACGCCGCCTTGTCGAGGCGCAGTCGCTCCCAGAAGAGCTGGGACGGTGTCTTGCGTGCAACTACGACGGGCTGGAGCGCCACGGCACCGCCCGACGACACCTGGAATTCAGGAGGGTTCGTCATCCCCCCGCAAAGCCTATTACCGCGGGCTTTCTGCTGCGGCAATACTTGCGAAAGATGGATCGCTCGCCGCTGAATCCTCACGAACCGCTTACAGGGAGGATCGTCCGGCTCGAGGCGATCGACGAGCGTCACCGCGCCGGTCTGCGGGAGGCCGCGGAGCGCGATCCGCAGATTCACCGCTACACGAACATGTACTCACTGGGCTTCGACCGCTGGTTCGACCTGGCGCTCGCCTCCGAGACCGAGCTTCCGTTCGTCGTCCACGTCGGCGGTGTCCCGGTCGGATCGACGCGTTACCTGAACATCGAGCCGTTCCACCGCCGCGCCGAGATCGGCTGGACGTGGCTCGAGCGCTCCCAGTGGGGTACCGGCGCGAACGTCGAGACGAAGTACCTCCTGCTCCGCAACGCGTTCGAGACGGCAGGCCTGATGCGGGTCGAGTTCAAGACGGACGCCCGCAACCTGCGCGTCCGCGGTGCTCTGCTCGGCATCGGCGGCCGGTTCGAGGGGATCTTCCGCAAGCACATGGTGTTGCCGGACTCGATCCGGGATTCCGCGTGGTACGCCGTGCTCGACGACGACTGGCCGCGCGTCAAGCCGATGCTGGAGGCGAAGATCGAGCGGCACGCCGCATGAGGTGCGCCGTCGACGTGGCGCCCGTCCGCGCCGAGCCCGACGACGGCGCCGAGCAGGTGACCCAGGCGCTCCGGGGCGAGCCGCTGCGCGTCGAGGAGCGCCGGGACGGCTGGGCGCGCGTCGTGACGGCCTACGACTACCCCGGCTGGATCCGGGAGGAGGCAGTCGAAGAAGGCGATGGGTCGCTGCCGGCGGACGCCGAGGGGACGCCGGTCGACGTGGCGCGCGGGTATCTGGGGACGGTGTACCTCTGGGGCGGCATGACCGAGCAGGGCATCGACTGCTCGGGCCTCGTCCACATGGCGTATCGCCGGCTCGGCCGGATCGTCCCGCGCGACGCCGACCAGCAGGAGGACGCCGCCACGGAGGTCGACGAGCTGCAGCCGGGCGATCTCATCACCTACGCCGACCCGGGCGAGCCAGCCGACCACATCGCTTTCTGGCTCGGCGACGGGCGCATCCTGCACTCGACGAGCCGGGACGGGCTCGGGGTCAACGAAGAGGCGGAGCCCGAGTCGCTCCGAGCCCGCCGGCGCAAGCTGATCCGCCTGTGATCACCTGGGCGGCCTCGGACGGCCGCGAGGAGGGCGGCGACCGGGTCGTCGCGGCGGCATCGACGATCAAGCTGTTCATCGCGTCGGCTTTCTGGCGCTCCGGCCTCGACGCGGCGGAGCGGGTCGACGTTCCGCCGGTGCCGTGGTCGGTGGCCGATCGGATCGCCGGGCCGGTGACGCTGGCCGACTGCGCGCTCCTGATGCTCGCATTTTCCGACAATGCCGCCACGAACGTCCTGCTCGAGCGCCTCGGCCTCGACGCCGTCAACGAGGAGGCAGTGCGCCTTGGGCTGCGAGCGAACCGAGGTTCGGCGCCCGATGATGGCGGCAGGCCCTGAGAACCTCACGTGCGCCCGCGATCTGGCCCGTGGCCTGGCCGCGATCGAGGCCGAGCAGGTCTTCGAGGCGCTCTCGGTCGCCCACGACTCGGAGCTGCCCCTGCGCCTGCATGGGCGGGAGGTGCTCGTGAAGACGGGCGAGATCTGGCCGCGGGTCTACCACGAGGCCGCTCTCGTCGACCGCGGCCTGGCCGTGGCGGTCTGCTCCGAACCGGCGGCGCTACCCGGCGAGGTGGCCGCCGTCGCCGACCGGGTGATCCGGGCCTCCCTCGATCGGGGGTGAGATCTTCCTAAAGCTGCTGTGGAACACGGCCGATACGACGTCCGTGGACGCTGCAGAGCGCAACGCAATCCTCACGAGGTACCGCGAGCACTCGGCCCGGTTCGAATCCGTGGCCGCTCGCCGGGACGCCACCATCGCGGAGGTGATCCCGTTCCAGCCCCTCAAGGAGCTGGAGCAGCAGCCGACGGTGCGCGAAATCGAGGTGCTGCAGCTGATCTCAGACGGTCTCGTCAACCGCGAGATCGGGGTTCGGCTCTTCCTCTCCGAGGAGACGGTGAAGAGCCATGTTCGGCATCTGCTGGCGAAGCTTCAGGCTCGCAGCAGAGCCCACGCCGTCGCTGTTGGCTTCCGGCGTGGGCTCATCAATTGACCTGCAACTGACGGATTCAGCAGGTTTTCCACTCCCTGTGGACAATCACCTGAACGGGTGACGCATCCAGAGTGGAAAACGCAGTTAACTACGCGAACTTGTTACCAGCCCGACGCGCCGCCTGCGATGGTTCCGCGGCGAACGATCGACGAGACCTTGCGCATTTTGAATCCCCCTTACGTGACTGACTGACGGCATCGCCCAACCTATACCCCTTTTGGGGGATATGTCAACGTTTCAGAAGCAATTTCGGCTTCTTCACTGATCTCGTCGCCGCCTCTCCGGGGGTACATCGTCCTTGTGCGTGATCAGCTTCCGCGGCGCTAGCGGCCGCTCTGTGCTGGCTGGCCAGGCCTCGGCAACCCAGCTGGCGTCATCGCCCTTGCCGTCGTCGCGGCGATCTGTGAGCGCGGCCGATTGTCCTAGGTGGCGATTTTGAAGTCGTCGATATCACTGCTCCCAGCGACATACGCTGCGGTGTTGTTTGGGCCGCTCGCCGGGATGTTCGTGGCGATTGCGTCTTCGTGGCGAATTTCCGCTGTTCCTTCCGAACAATCGCAAGGGCGCGGTCCTCACGCGCGGAGCTGGCGTATCTTCGGGGGAATCACACGCTGCCCGCGCGGCGGCGGCTCGCAGGACGCCGCTGCCGTCGTGACGGTCATGCCCTCGGCCGGGACGACCAGGTAGTCGCGGCCACGCTGCGTCGCGCTCGGTAGTCGCCGAGGTTTTGGACGCCGCTCTCGCGTCGGTCGCGTTCTCCCTGCGCGGCAAGGCGACGTTCCGTCAGGCCTTCTCAGCACTCATCCCGGTGCATCGTCGCATCGGTTCCGCTTTACAGCCCCATCGTGGCTGTTCTTGTTCTTGCCTACCGGGAAGTCTCGCCGTGGACGCTGCCCTTGTTCTTTGTCCCTGCGTTTGGCCGCCCAGAGATGGTTCTTGCTGTATCAGGAGCAGCGACGGCTGGCGACAGATCTCGGCAGCCTCAATGACCAGCTTCCGTGCGCAAACCTGTCATTCGCCAACGGCCTTGATCGCCACGCTCGACGCGCGAGACCGCTACACGGCCGGTCATTCCGCCGCTGTCGCCGTCTATGCCCGTGACATCGCCACTCGGATGGCACTGGCGACGGAGCAGATCGAGCTTGCCCATCTCTGTGGATTGGTTCATGACATCGGGAAGATTGGACTGCCAGCGGGCTTGCTCGAAAAACCTGGAGCATCTGACCCTCGACGAGCGTCGCGAAATGCAGCGCCATTCTGAGATCGGCGAGCGAATTCTCGGCAACGTCGACACCTACTCTGAGATCGCCGCGATCGTGCGGCATCACCATGAGCGGGTCGACGGCCAGGGCTATCCGGATGGACTCGCGAAGCCGAAATTCCGCTTCTGTCGCGGATCATCGCTGTCGCTGATGCGTACAACGCGATGACGTCGGATCGACCGTATCGCGACGCCATGCCGAGTCGAGTTGCTCGTCTGCGTCTTGCGCAGGCAGTCGAGACACAATTCGATACGGCGGTCGTCGCGGCATTCGAGGCGATTCTGGCTGGCGCCGGATGAGGATTATCGTCTGGCGCGCGACGCTCAGATTTCGTGCTGAAGAGACGCGGGAGCCGGAGGTCGAGCGTCCTGCTGCCAGATCTACAGTCTGTCTTCCGCAGCGAACATTCGAAACGGGCCACGGCTTCGGCTCGGGTGCGTACGCCGAGCTTCTCAAGCACGTGTCGCACGTGCACCTTGGCTGTGGACTGCGAGATGAAGAGGGCGCTCGCAATGTCTCGGTTTCGCATGCCTCGCGCGATGAGTTCAAGGACTTCGAGTTCGCGCGGCGTAGAGGACTGGTGAGGTCGAAGGCTTGTACGCGTGCGGAATCCAGCTTGCCGGCTAGTCCGAGGTCACTGGACTTGCGCATAGAGTCTTCGAGTTGCGGTGGAGATCGGGTCACCCGAAGCAACGCGGCGAGCGACTCTGATGCGCGGAGTGCGCAGACAACCGGATCCCATGCCCCCAGTTCCTCGGCGGTCGCGAACATAGGTCTTGGCGCAAGCGGAGTCACCGTTGCGGGCGCGTGTCACGCGCGAGCCGCTTCGGCCAGAACCTGCACTTCGACGACTCGTGATCGCTTCTGGGCGTCGTTGCCCGTTCCTGGGCTGTCGCGTCGTCGCCCATGCACGCGGCAGCCAACGCACCCGTCGCGTGTGCTCGGCGACCCAAGATGGTAAGTGGGTTCAGAAGCCGGTTCCGCCGTAATCGCCATCCGCTACATCGGCGTGACCTGTCTGAAGGAGCATGCGTGCCCTCAACATTCGTGCGTTTACTCGGTGAGATCCGTCTTGCCCGGCAGCACACGAGATCCTCGAGTGCCTGCAGGGAGCGCTCCGCCTCTCCGAATCGTCTTAGTCCCAGCCGCAGAAGAGCAGATGTCCACAACGCGTGCGGTCGCGCGAATTCAAGGTCGTATCCTCCACATCAGTCATAAGCAGACCAAGCCAGTCCATCGCCTCGCGATAGTCGGCTTTCTGTCCGAGCGTGTACGCAACCAGGTAGGTGAAATAGCTACGGACTCTCGGATCCTCTACCTGGTGGAAGAGCGTGTCGCGCCTCACTGATCGCGAGCGGCGCGGCTATCCCATCGCCGAATCGTCGGTGCGCGATCGCGGCGGTTGCCGCGCGTACCAATAGCGCCGGCGATTCATGACGTCGGCTGTGGAGTTCCTGTACGACTTGACTTGCGTCCGGTTGTTCGGCCGTAGTTCGAGCTAGGGCGACTCCGTGGAGCGCTTCAGTCTCATCATCGGTGATCGGTCGCCGTGGAACGAGCGTCGGAGAAAGCCTCCTCCGCCTCGCGGACAAATCCGCGGAGCAGAAGCAACTGTGCCCGATGATGGCGCTGGCGCGCGATCGCAACGGATGATCCACTGCCACGTGCACCCTCGCTCGAGCAGCCAATGATGTTAGCAAGCTCAAGACGTCCATCGCGCAGCGCAACCTCGGCTTCGACCACATCGACAGTCGGTGGCGGGAAGGTCGGCCGTCGCCGGACAGCGTCAGTAAACGCCGAGAGGGTCCCGATGTCGACCGCTTCGAACAAGCGGCTTGAAGACCTGTCTGGAGGACGGGTTCGATCATCTCGTCGACGCCGAACCGTGAAACCAGCTGCAGCGCTTGATCGTGCGCGCCCAGCCGCAGGCAGTACTGGATGGCTTCATATATCTGCGCTTGCGCATCAGAGACGATCGAGAGCTTCTCGCTCAAGAACTCTCTCACCAGCGGGTGGAGCTCCAGCGTGTCTTCGCCCGATGCGAAGCCGAGATTTCGTGCGGGTTCGATCACCTGTGTCGGCCGGAACGCCAAGAAAGTCTTCAACCGACCTCGGGCTGAGCGGGGGAAGGAGAGACAGGCTGAGCAGGTGCTCTCGTAGTCGGTTCCGGTGCACTTTGAAAGAGTTCTTCGGCGAAGTAGCGATGGAGTGCGCTCGGAAGGACATTGCTCGGCGGCGCGGATTCCGCGGCTGCGGCAAGAGTCAGTACTGCCGGCCAGCCTTCAGCTTGTTCGAGCGACAGATGCGAACCCCGCGCTCGCACCGAGGAGTTCAGTTGATTCACCGTCCGTCATCGCCAAGGCGTCCCGCGTCTACTTCAACGATTTGCCCATAGAGCACAGGTCGTGCGCGCGCCCAAGACGGCCGAGTTCGTGATGCGACGAGCAAGCGAACGACTGCTTCGTTCGTGGAGAACCGAAACAAGCCTCTTCGATACGGTGAATCCGCGAGCTCGTGGTAGTCGTCAATCACGATCCACCGTGCGGCCGTTGCTGCGAGCTGATTCGGCAAGTGCGCTAGCGATCGAACGACTCGCACGTTGAGGGTTTCCGTGAGCGCTGACATACTCGCGGAGCACTTTCGCAGAGCTCGCCGCCAAGCGTCGTCGATGCCAGCAGCCAGGTCTTGCGCGAAGGTCACGACATCACGGTGAGCCGGCGTGCACGAGATCCAGATGGCGCCGTTCAGTGTCTTCGCCCACTGGCGCGCCAGGGTTGTCTTGCCGTAGCCGGCTGGAGCGAGCAGCAGGATGATCCGCGCCTCGCATTCGTCGAGGAGCTTGATCAGCCGCGGGCGCTCGATGATGCGGCGTTCGCGACGGGCTTTTGGTTGTGCATGCGGTGCGGTCATGCCCCTGCCCTCATCCGGCCGGCACGCCGCTCGCCGGGCTCCAAACGTATGTGGTGATCACCCGAAATGGAAGGGGCCGGGACGCCCGCGGCGGAGGGTGTCGCCGCGGGCGCCGCTTCGCCGTCAGCCCCCGTTGTCGGCTCGCGCCGACGCCAGGCGGGGCGCCAACGGGTCTTCACCCGTCAGCAATCGATAAGCGACAGGGATCTGCCGTCGCCGCGGCACGCCGAGCTTCTGGCGCAGGACGTCGCAGTGCGCCTTCGCGGTCCGCGGCGAGATGCCGAGCACGAGCCCCACTTCGTCGTTCGAGAGGCCCTGCGCGATCAGCTCGACGACCTGCCGCTGCCGCGATGTGATGCCTGAGGGATCTCGGAGTGCCTGCATGCCGACGAGACTAGGACTCACGGCCGGGCGGCTCCATTGCCCGAAGGGTGTATCTGTGGATCTACGCGGCGACGGTGGCCAGAGGGCCGACGAAGGAGGCCTGATGACCCCGCTCGTTCGCCGCCTGCGCCTCGTTCTCGTCGAGGGCGCCAATGCGTGTCAGGAGCTCGAACTCGTCGCGCAGGTGCGTCCGCATCATCTCGGGGCCGTCCGTCGCGATCGTGAACGGCACGGCGTTCTCGACGAACGCGCGGAACGTCTCGCGCACCTCGGCCTCATCGCGCATCGCCTTCGTCAGCAGATTGGACGTGGGGCAGATCTCGAGCGTGATGTCGGCGTCACGCAGCGCGGCCATCAGCTCCGGTTCGCGCGCCGCGAGGATGCCGTGGCCGATGCGATCGGGCCGCAGCGAGTCGATCACCTCGGCGACCTCGTCGACGCCGTACTGACCGCCTTCCTCGCCGACGTGAATCGTGACGCCGAGACCCGCGTCCTTCGCGAGCTCGACGTGCTCGTGGATCTGCGTGTAGTCGTAGCGCTCGCCGCGCGGACGCGGGCCGGCGATGTCGACGCCGACGACACCGCGCGACATGTAGCGAATCGCCTTCTCGACGACGACCATGTTCTGCTCGGCGGTGAACGTCCGGTCCATCATCAGAATCAGACCCGCGCGCACCTGCGGGTACTCGAGCGACGCGCGATCGAGCCCGCGGATCGCCGCGAGGATGATGTGGTCGAGGTCGCGTTCGCCGCCGCGGTTGCGTTTCATCGGGTTGAAGCGCAGCTCGAGCGTCGTGATCTGCTGTGAGCGGTACGCACCGCCGATCGCCGCGTGCACGCTGCGCTCGACCGCGAGCGGTGAGCTCTGGATCAGCTCGGTCAGGTGGTAGATGCGGTCGAGCGAATCGAGATCCGGCACGCCGCGCGGGTCGGACACGGTGACCATGCGGTCGAACTCCCAGAAGTCGCGTGTGGGGAGCGCGATGCCCTGCTCGTGCGCGAGGCTCCACATGATGTCCGTCGCGACGGACCCGCCGAGGTGGGTGTGCAGCTCGGCGAGTCCCTGCTCGAACATCCCGCGAGCCTAGTCAATTACGTGCGCGCCGCCGTGTGGCCCGTCACGATGCCGCCGGTCGACGCGAGCGCACGAGCACCGAGCAGCACGCTCAGGTCGAGCGGCTCGCGCGGTGGCCGGGACGGACCTGTCCCGGGGACTGTCCCTGGGACACGTCCGGTCGGTGCAGCCTGCGCTACGGCCGCGGCGGTGCGGACGCGGCGGGAGCAGCTTCGAACATCTCCCAGATCGGCGCCTCGGGCACTCGTCGGCGGACGGCGGGCGAGCGCCGATGAACGGCGTCTGCGACCGCTCGTCGGGCGCCCAATACGATCCCGGAATGCGTCCGCGCCCCCAGCGCCTGGATCGGCTGCCGCAGCAGTACTTCGTCGGGCTCCTCGGCCGCGTCGCAGCTGCCGCTGCGGCAGACGGCGAGCCGCTCGTCGATCTCGGGCGCGGAAACCCGGAGACGGGGCCGCCGCCGCACGTCGTCGAGGCTCTGCGGGAGGCTGTGCTCGACCCGGGGATCCACGGCTATTCGCCGATCCGCGGCCTGCCGCAGACGAAGGAGGCGATCGCGGGTCGGTACCGCGACGTCTACGGCGTCGAGCTCGATCCCGAGACCGAGGTGGCGCTGATCCCGGGCACGAAGACCGCAATCGTCGAGCTCGCGCTCAGCCTCTGCGACGAGGGCGACACGCTGCTCCTGCCCGACCCGTACTACCCGGATTACCCGTCGGGTCCCGCGCTCGCGGGAGCGCGCCTCGAGACGGTGCCGCTCCTTCCCGAGCGGGGCTGGGCGCCCGAGCTCGCGGCCGCGCCCGCCGCGGCTGCGCTGTATCTCAACTATCCCTCGAATCCCTGCGCCGTCTGCGTGCCCGACGGCGTTTTCGAGGACGCCGTCGCCTGGTCGCACCGGACGGGCGGTGCAGTCGTCCACGACGCTGCGTACATCGACATCGTGTTCGACGGCCGGCGACCGCAGAGCTTTCTCGCGACGCCCGGCGCGAAAGACGTGGGCGTCGAGATGTGGTCGATGTCGAAGACCTACGGGATGGCGGGCTGGCGCATCGGCTTCGTCGTCGGCAACGCCGAGCTCGTCGAGCGGATCAACCTGCTCAACGATCACAGCCGTGTCGGTATCTTCGCGCCGCTGCAGTCAGCGGCGATCGCCGCGCTCGCAGGCCCGCAGGACTCGGTCGCCGAGCGGGTCGACGCGTACGAGCGCCGGCGCGACACGATCGCGGCCGCACTCCCGGACGCGCCCGTCTGCGAGGGAACGTTCTACGTCTGGTTCAAGTTGCCGGACGGGCTCACCGCCGAAGCGCTGCTCGCCGAGCACCGCGTCGTCGTCGCGCCCGGCGAGGGCTTCGGGCCGAGCGGCGCGGGGTGGGTGCGCATCTCGCTCGCCGTCGACGACGAGCAGATCGAGCTCGGCGCCGAGCGCCTGCAGCGCGCGTTCGCCGCGGTCGCGGGGGCGGCGCATTGAAGATCGGAATCGTGGTGCCATTCTCCTGGTCGTACTGGGGCGGCGTCGTCGAGCATGCGGAGCATCAGGCCGCCGCGCTGAGGCGCCGCGGGCATGACGTGCGCATCATCATGGGCAACGATCCGCCCGGACGACTGACGCGCCTGCTGCATCCGCGTACCGGTCGTCACGGCACGCTGCCGGACGGGATCATCCCGGTCGGGCGTTCGGTCGTCGTGCCGGCGAACGGATCGCTGCCGAACATCGTCCTCACGCCCGCAAGCATCGGACGCATGAAGCGCGTTCTCGCCGAGGAGCAGTTCGACGTGCTGCATCTGCACGAGCCGATGACGCCCACGCTGTGCGTCGCCGCGCTGTCGGCCGCCCAGTGCCCGGTCGTCGCCACGCACCACGCGCACGGCGACCTGGGGTGGATGCGGTATGCCCTCCACTTCTGGGGGTTCCTGATGGAACGGATCGACGCCCGGATCGCCGTCTCGCCGATGGCCGCCGAGTCCGCCAACCGCTGGCTGCCGGAGGACTACCGCGTGATCCCGAACGGCGTCCTCATCCCGGAGGGAGCCGACCCGACCGACCGCGACCACACGGTCGTCTTCATCGGCAGGCACGACCAGCGCAAGGGCCTTCCCGTCTTGCTGCGCGCCTGGCCGCGCATCCACCAGGCAACGGGTGCCCGGCTGCGGCTGATCGGCACCGACCCGCTGCAGTACCGCCTGCTGCACACGCGTATGCGCTTCGACGAGTCGGGCATCGACGTTCTTGGCATCGTTCCGAACGAGGAGCGCACCCACGAGCTCGAGCGGGCGAAGGTCTCGGTGACGCCCGCTCTCGGGGGTGAGAGCTTCGGGCTCGTGATCGCCGAAGCGTTCGCGTGCGCGACACCGGTGGTCGCGTCGGACATCCCCGGGTACGCCGCCGTCGCGATCCTGGAGGCGGCACGCCTCGTGCCGCCGAGCGATCCCGAGGCGCTCGCGGACGCGGTCATCGACGTGCTCTCCGACGAGGAGCGCCGCATCGAGATGGGCCGCGCCGCGCGCGCTCACGCGATCGCGAACTACGCGTGGGACGACATCGCGCGGCGGCTCGAGGAAACGTACGTCGAGGTGGTGGCGTGAAGCGCTGGCGTTACCTGCTCGTCATTCCGCTGCTCGCCGTCGCGGTGTCGCTGATCATCTGGCGCGGGCCGGATTGGCGTCTCGTGCACGACGCGTTCACCGCCGTCACCTGGCAGTGGGTGGCGGCCGCAATCGGCCTCAACCTGCTCTCCGTGCTCGCACGCGCGTTCGCGTGGGACACGGCGATCAAGCAGTCGATCGCGCCGCCGCACCCGTCCTTCCCGACCGTCTTCTCCGCCTTCTCCGTCGGCCTCTTCGCGAACGCCGTCCTGCCGGGGCGCGTCGGGGAGCTCGCACGCGTTGTCACGCTCAGAAGGCGGCTCTCCGTCAGGAAGGGGAACGGGCACCACGGCGACGCTGGTCGGGTCGGTCTTCGCCCACCGCATGTTCGACCTCTTCCCCGCGTTGACGCTCGTCATCTGGGTCCTCTTCACGGCCAAGATCCCCGGCTGGGCGCTGACCTCGATTTTCCTCGTACTCGCGATCGGGGGGTTGCTCTTCCTGACCGCCGTCGTGCTCGCGCGGCGCCGGCAGCGCGAGCCCGACGAGCTGGGGCGCATCCGGCTGCTGATCCTCCGCGGCCGGCAGGGACTCGCGATCATGCGCGAGCCGTCCGCGGCCGCGACCGCCGCGCGTGTTCCAGTTCGCGGGCTGGCTCTGCCAGCTCTTCGCGGTGTGGGCGGCGATGGAGGCGTTCAACATCCACCTGCCGCTCTCGGCCGCCGGCCTCGTGCTCGTGCTGATCAACGTCGCGACGATCTTCCCGCTCTGGCCCGGCAACTTCGGGCTCGTGCAGATCGCGGTCGCGCTCCCGCTCGTCCGCTACGGCGTCGCGTATCCGCACGGCGTCGCATTCGGCATCGGGTTGCAGGCGATCGAGGCCTCGGTCGGGGTCGGCGTCGGGCTCATCTTCCTCGCGCGTGAAGGGATGTCGTACGCGACGCTGCGCGACATGGACGAGGCGTCCGAGGAATCCGTCGAGGCGGCGCTCGAGCAGGAGCCTGAGCGTGCTCGCGCTCGCGTCCCCAGCTAGCCTCAAAGGCGTTCTCTCGCCGCTCGAGGCGGCGATGCTGCTCGCGTCCGGCATGCGGCGTGTCGACGGTCTCGAGGTCGACGAGGCACCGGTGGCCGACGGCGGCGAAGGCACCGCCGAGGTGCTCCACCGGTCGCTCGGCGGCACCTGGCAGTCCGCCGCCGTCTCCGACCCGCTCGGCCGTGCGACGTCGGCGCGCTGGCTGCAGTTGCCGGACGGCACCGCTGTCGTCGAGGCGGCGGAGCCGATCGGACTGCCGCACCTGCGCGTCGAAGAGCTCGACCCTGTGCGCGCGTCGAGTCGCGGCCTCGGAGAGTTGCTGCTCGCGGTCGTCGCAACCAGGCCGCGCGCGCTGCTCGCCTGTGTCGGCGGCACTGCGACGGTCGACGGCGGTGCGGGCATGCGGGCCGTCGTCGGCGGCTGGCTGCAAGGATCTGCCGATCCGCGTCGCGTGCGACGTCCGCAACCCGCTGCTCGGTGAACGCGGCGCGGCGCGTGTCTTCGGCCCGCAGAAAGGGGCGGACCCCGAGATGGTCGAGGAGCTCGAGGCGCGGCTGGCCGCGATGTCGGAGCTGGCGCTCTACCGCGACCTGCCGGGGGCGGGTGCAGGCGGCGGGCTCGGAGCGGCCTTCGCTGCGCTCGGAGGTGAGCTGCTCGCCGGCGCCGAGCTCGTGCTCGACCTGATCGGCTTCGACGAGCGCGCTCGTGACGCTGCCGTCGTCGTGACCGGCGAGGGAACCGTCGACGCAACGACGCTCGAAGGGAAAGGCGCCTGGTGCGGTGCGCCGCCGCTGCGAGCGGCTCGGGGTGCGCTGCGAGCTGTTCGGCGGGATCGTGCGGGACGGCATCGAGGCGCACGCGCTGTCGGGCCGCCGCGCGCTCGTCGGTGAAGACCTCGTGCAGCTCGGCGAGGAGCTCGCGCTAGCTCTCGCCGGCCGTGCGTGAGAGCTCTTCGATCTTGCCGCGCACTCCTTCGAGCTTCGCCGCGCAGATGCGGTAGAGCTCCTCGCCGCGCTCCCAGAGCTTCGTCAGCTCGTCGATCCCCGCGTCGCCGCGTTCGAGCCGCTCGACGATCTGCTCGAGCTCCTTCGACGCCGCTTCGAAGCTGAGCTCGCTCACTCCGCCGTCGCTCCGAACGTGCCGTCGGCGACGCGAATCGACAGCGCGTCTCCCGTCTCGACCTGGGCCGTCGACCGAACCACATCCTCGGCGCGACGGACGATCGCGTAGCCGCGCTCGAGGGTCGCGACCGGCGAAAGCGCGCCGACGCGTGCGTGCAACGTGTCGAGCCGCGCGCGCTTGCGCTCCAGCGCGAGCAGCGGCGCGCGGCGCAGGCGCTCGTGTGTCGACGCGAGCCGCTGCGCATGACGCTCGCTCGCGCGATGCGCCCCGCGGTGCAACGCGTCTCGCGTCCGTTCGAGGTGCGCGCGCAACTCCTTGATGTCGGGCACGACGAGGCGTGCGGCTGCGGTCGGCGTCGACGCGCGCACGTCCGCCGCCAGGTCGCAGAGCGGCGTGTCCTGTTCGTGCCCCACGGCCGAGACGATCGGGACGGTGCACTCGGCGACCGCGCGCACGACTCGCTCGTCGGAGAACGGCAGCAGATCCTCGAAGCTGCCGCCGCCGCGCGCGAGCACGATCACGTCGGCGCCGCGCCGGCACAGGTCGCCGATCGCGGTCGCGATCGAGATCGGCGCGCGCGGTCCCTGCACGTACGTCTCGGCGACGAGGACGTTGGCCGGCGGAAAGCGCTGCACGATGTGGGTCAGCACGTCGCGCTTGGCGGCTGCGTCGTTGCCGGTGACGAGGCCGATCAGCCGCGGGAAGCGCGGCAGCGCCTGCTTGCGCGACGACGCGAAGAGGCCTTCCCCCGCCAGCTTCGCCTTCAGCCGCTCGAGCGCGGCGAGATGAGCGCCGAGGCCGAAGCGCTCGATCGTCAGCACCTTCAGGCGCAGCTCGCCGCGCTGCTCGTACAGCTCGGCGCGTCCGAAGACGTGCACGCGCTCGCCGTCGGCGAGGTTCAGCTGCAGCGCGTCGAACTGGCCGCGCGGCATCTGCGCGGCGAGGCAGGCTCCGTCCTCCGGGTCCTTGAGCGTGAAGAAGACCGACGCCCACCGGTCCTGCCGCCGCAGCTCGGTCACCTCGCCCTCGACCCAGAGCGTCGGCAGGCGATTCAGCCAGGTTGCGAGGCCTTTGTTGAACGCGCGCACGGAATAGACCTTGCGCCCGTCGACCTCCGTTGCCTCGACCTTCACGCGGTCGATGTTAGAGGCTGTCGATGTTAGAGCCTCTAAGGAGGATCTCGGCCCTCTAGAGGAGGATCTCGGCGGCCGTCTCGAACGTGCAGCCGTCGCGGACGAGCTCGACAGCGCGGTGCAGATCCGCCTCGGAGTGCGCGAGCTTCTCGGCCAGCGGCAGGGGATATCCGGCCTCGATCAGCACGTGCAGGCGCCAAGACTCGACCTTCTCGCGCTCCGACTGTGGATGTTCGATTGTCTGTGTCATGGCTTCACGGGATTTCGCTCTGTCCTAGACGAACCCTGCCTCGGAAAGTTGGCACTCAAACCCCCGCCCGGGTGGAGATCTCCTCGACCTTACGCGTCAGATCCTGCAGCCGCGCCTCGAGCACGCTCCGCTCTGCCTCGGCATCCGTGGCGATCTCCTTGAGCCGTTCGCGCAGGTCGGCCTCGACCTGGTGCGCGCGATCCTCGAGCGAATGGAGCGCGTCCTCACGCTGGCGCTCCAGTCCGGCGCGCAGTCGTGCGAGGCGTTCTTCGACGCGCTTGCGCCGCTGCGTCGCTGACGTGGTTCAGGCGTTCGGTGAGCACGCCCTCGGCCTCGCGCGCGAATCGCTCGACGGCCAGGTCGAGCTCGCGGCTCAGTCTTCGCGCCGCCTCCTCACGAGCCGAGCGCGTCGCCGTGTCGAACTGCTGTGACGCCGCTTCCGCGTAGCGCGTCGTCTCGCGGTTGACGATCCGCTGCAGCTGCTCGGTCTGTCGGCGCTCGATGTCGCCGAGCGCGAGCTGGATCCGTTGCGTCGCGTCATTGGCCTCGCGGTCGACGAGCTCCTTCAGATCCTTCTCGCGCTTCCGCATCCGTTCGGCGACGTCGTGCAGCGCGCGCCGCCGTTCCGCTGCGTGCTGGTCGAGCTCCTGCGTCGCTTGCTGCGTCACTTCCTGCGCGGAGCGGGTCAGCTCGGTGCGCAGGCGTGCGATCAGCTGGCGCTGTTCTTCGATCTGGCTCTGCAGCCCCTCGGCGTCCTGACCGATGCGCGACTCGATCTCCGCCATCAGCTGTCGTTGGCGTGCCTCGACGCGCTTCAGCTCGTCGGACAGGCCGCCCTGCAGCTTCTCGATGTCCGAGCCCCAGTCGGCCATGCGCTTCTCGACGGCCCGCTGCACCTCGCCGAGCTGGTCGGTCAGCCTCGAGCTCGCATCGCGTTCCCGTTCGGCGACGTCGCGCCGTCGTTCCTCGGCGATCCGCCGCTGCTCTTCGTTGAACTCGGAGAGCGCGTCTGCTCTCAGCCGGGCGAGCATCCGCTCGAGCTCTTCGCTGCGCTGCTCGGCTTCGCGCGCGACGACCAGGTCGAACTCGCCCTTGCCGCGCTCGATCTCGCGCTGGAGCGTGTTCTGCTGGGCACGCACACGGCGCAGCGTCAGCACGCAGCCGCTGAACGCGGCGACCGCGACGATCGCGGCGATGATCGCGGTGATGGCGGCAGGGGTCACCCTTTCATCGTAGGCGCGCCGCGACGAGCGCGACGGAGAGCGCGACGGCCGCCAGCGTCAGCAGCCGCAGGGCGCGCTCGAGCGGCTCGGTTCCTGCCGTTGTGCCTGTTTCGCGCCGGGCTCGGCGCACCGGCGTCGAGAGCGCCCGCTGCGCGAGGCTCAGCGCGAACGCGTAGATCGCGACCGCGATCGCATCCAGGCGAAGCGTCTGCGCCTCCACGAAATAGCCGGTGAGTGCGGGAAACGCGCCCCACGCGAGCGCGAAGCCGATGTCGTTGTGGAAGGCGAGCTCGAGGTTGTACGCCGGCACGAGAACGGCGCCGACGACGATGAAGGCGAGCAGGCCGTAGCCCCACGCGATCGCCGCGCCGACGCCGATCGCGGCCGCGGCCGCGACGCCGATGACGCTGAGCGCGACGAGCACCCAATCCGGGATCCGCGTGCGCAGCGGACGTCCCTTCAGCTCGTCGAGCGCATGGGCCGCGACGCCCATCGCGAGGAAGAACGCGAGTAGCGCCCAGCAGAGCCGATCGAGGTGGAAGCGCGGCGCGATTGCCGCTCCGACCGCCACGTACGAGAGATGCCAGGCGGTGTACGGAAGGTGCAGCAGGGTGACGTAGTCGCGCCAGCCGCCGGGGCGCAGCGCGTAGAACGACGGCCTTACCTCTTCTTGTGTCCCCACGTCACCACCCCGCCGCCGAGGCTCAGGCGGCGCGCCTGCACGTCCTCGATCCCTGCGTCGCGCCACGCCTCGAGCAGACGTGGGAGCGGCCATGCCTCGTAGTGCTCGGTGATCGAGGGATGCAGGAACGACCCGACCTCGTGCCACCCGTTGCCGATCAGACGGCCGGCCGTCGGCAGCCCAACGCGCGTCCAGAGCTCCCAGAGCGGCCGCCAGACACCCCGCGGGACGCCGAACTCGAGCGCTGCGATCGAGCCGCCGGGCTTGACGACGCGCGCGAGCTCGCGCAGCGTCGCCGCGGGATCGTCCACGTAGCGCAGCAGGTAGGTGAACGTGAGCGCGTCGAACAGACCGTCCTCGAACGGAAGCGATCGCGCATCTCCTTCCTGCAACCGGATCTTGCGCGTCGCGGCCGCGAGCACGACGCGGCGGCGGCCCTCCTCGAGCATCTGGGGCGTGCGGTCGACGCCGATCACGAAGCAGTCCTTCTGCCGCACGAGCTCCAGTGCCACGGCGGCGGTGCCGGTCGCGACGTCCAACACCGTGTCGGTCGGGCCGGCGTCGACGCGGGAGACGAGGAACCGCCGCCAGCGCGGGTCCTGCCCGAACGACAGCACGGATCCCCAGCGGTCGTAGCCCGGGCCGAGCGGCGCGAAGAGCTCGGCAGCATCCATAGGCTTGACTCTATGGCGCTCGGCGAGGACCTGGAGCGGATCGCGGGTGCCGCGTCCGCGCACGGCGAGGTGACCGGCGTGCTCGCGGCGGAGCCGGCGCGTGGCCGGCGCTTCTACCTCGTCGCGCTCGGCGCCGACGAGTCGCGGCGCTGGGTCGTCCTCGGTGACGACGGTCAGCCGATCGACGCGCGCGAGGACGTCCGCGACACGGCGTCGATCGTGGCGATGTGTGAGCTGGCGGCCGATCTCGCCGGCGGCGGCGACCTCGAGCAGCTCCGCACGCAGCTCGCCCAGGTGCGGATGGTGGAGCAGCCGCCGGGGATCGAGGAGGCCGAGGCTGCTGCCCTCGCGCTCGAGCGGGTGGTCGGCGCGCCTCCGCGCGTCGCTTCGCCCGCCTATCTCGACGAGGTGGGCGTCGCCGCGCTCGTGCTGGAACGCTCGCTGGGGGAGGCGGTGTCACCGTTCTCGAGCGCGATCCGGTCGGGAGCAGGCGCCGTCGAGCAGTTCGTGCAGGAAGTCGAGCGCGGTTACCTCTACGACCTCGGCTAACGTGGGGGCATGGAAGGTGGATTCGGAGGCTTCCCGTTCGGCGGCGATCCAGAGGATCTCCTACGTGGGCTGCGTGATTTCGCCGAGCAGCAGGCCGAATCGGTGCAAGAGGCGCAGCGCGAGCAGTTCGCCACGCTGACGCTGAACACCGCGGTCGAGCTGACGGCGGCAGCGCTCTCGCAACTGCAGCTGCAAGGGACGGGTGACGAGCAGGCCGCCGCGATGCGCGACGCCATGCGCGTGCTCTTCCCCGAGGCGGTCGCGCTCGTCAGCGCAGCCCGCCAGGGCTTCATGCGCGAACAGCCCTCCTAGTACCCCGGCGGATACGGCGGCGGCTCGGTCGTCGTGCTGTTGGTGTCGGTGGTGGATGCCGTCGTCGACGTCGTCGCGTGCGCGCCTGCGAGCGTGAGCGTCGCCTTCATCCCCTGCGCGGCATGGCCGGGAACGGGACACCAGAGGGCGTAGCGGCCCGAGCGCAGCGTGACGAGCAGCACGGCGCTCTTGCCCGGCTTGATCAGCGGCGTGCGCTTGGACACACCGGCGCCCTTGATCGAGAGGGCGTGCGGGTACTTGCCTGCGTTCCGCACGACGAGGCGCACGGGGCCTTTCTTCGCGGTCTTGCTCGAGAGCGCGATCTTGAACTCGCGCTCGGTGACCGTGATCGTGGGCTTGGCGGTGCTCGTCCGGGTGACGACACCGGCAGCGGCGGCCCCGAGCACGGCGAGGCCCAGGGCGGCGGCGAGGAGGAATGCGCGGGGGAGTCTCATGCCTGCACGTACGCCCGGGCCGCCCGTTCGGATTGCTCTAAGCTCCCGGCCGCCCGTGGCTCTTCTCGACCGAGCGCTCGTCCGCCTCCTGCCGGCGGTTCCGCGGCCCATGGTGCAGCGGCTCTCCTCGCGCTACATCGCGGGACCGACTCTCGACGACGCGTTGCGCGTCGTTCGCAAGCTGAACGCGAAAGGGAAGCTCGCGACGATCGACGTCCTCGGCGAGGAGATCACGAGCCCGGACGAGGCGCGCGCGATCGCCGGGCAGTACCTCGACGTGCTCGCCCGCGTGGACGCGGAAGGGCTCGACGCGAACGTCTCGGTGAAGCTGACCGGTCTGGGGCTCGAGCTCGATCTCGACCTGTGCCGCGAGAATCTCGAGGCCGTCGTCGGCGACGCCGCCGCGCGCGGCAACTTCGTGCGCATCGACATGGAGGACTCGTCCACCACCGACCGCACGCTGGAGCTCTACCGCGAGCTGCGCGAGGCAGGACGCTCGAACACGGGTGTCGTCCTCCAGGCGTACATGCGCCGCACACTCGACGACCTCGACGGGCTCGACAACGTTCGGCTGTGCAAGGGCATCTACATCGAGCCGGTCGAGATCGCGTACAAGGAGTTCGAAGCAGTGCGCGCCAACTACGTCCGGTGCCTCGAGCGGATCGTGGCGGAGGGGATCTACGTCGGGATCGCGACGCACGACGAGTACCTGATCGGGGAGGCGCTACGGATCGTGCGCGACGTGCCGCGCGACCGCTACGAGTTCCAGATGCTGCTCGGCGTCCGCCCCGATCGCGCCGACGAGCTCGTCGCGGAGGGGCATCGCCTGCGGGTCTACGTCCCCTACGGCACGCAGTGGTACGAGTACTCGATGCGGCGGCTGCAGGAGAACCCGAAGATCGCCGGCTACATCGCAGCCGACACCGTCGGCCGCGTGCTCAAGCGCTAGACCGCGGGCGGGGGAGGAGCGCCGGGGCCGGGACCTGCGATCTCCTCTTCCTCGACGACCGTGCGGCGGGTGCCGCGGACGGGGCGACGAGCGGGGTAGACGCGGGCACCGTCGTCGACGACCGTCGTGCGGCGCATGTAGCCCGGGCCGTAGTTCGACCAGAGCAGCAAGTCGAGCACCAGGCCGACGAGGCCGACCACGAAGAGGATCCAGCCGACCGTGTTCGGGTCGACCGACCCGGGGTTCGTCGGGTGGACGGCGAGGGCCAAGATGAGCCCGACGGCGGAGATCAAGAGGCTGACGGCGATTCCCATGTCGGGGGTGTGTGTCCCGCGCGTCGAACTTTCAATCCTCCCCTGCAAACCACGCCTCAGCCGGTGGCAGTCGCCTCGCCTTCGCGACGACTGTGAGCGACCGCGAGGCCGGGCTGCCTCGCCCGAACGGCCCTGTCCAGGATGAGACGTTCACTTCCCAATGGCTGCCACCGTGACGTAAGCGTCACGAACCGCGCACACGTAAAGCGAGCTCGCACCACGGTGGCAGCCACCGTCACGGAACTGTGACGCGCTCAGGCGAGTAGCGAGAAGCCGCCGTCGACGATCAGCGTCTGGCCGCGGATCATCGTGGCGCCGGGCGAGCAGAGGAACGAGACCGCCGCCGCGATGTCGTCCGGCTCGACCATCCGTCCCACCGGGTTCGCTGCGCCCGCGGCGAGCATCTCCTCGCGGTTCGGGAAGGCGTCGAGCGCGTCCGTGTCGACGACGCCGCCCGAGACGCCGTTGACGCGCACACGTGGGGCGAGCTCGACGGCGAGGTAGCGGATCAGCGCCTCGAGCGCCGCCTTCGACGTGCCGACGAGCGTGTAGTTCTCGAGCACGCGCTGCGCGCCGAGCGATGAGATCGCGACGATCGACGAGCCGTCCGGCATCGCAGGCCCGGCCGCCTGGGCGAGCTGCAGCAGGGCGCGTGCGTTCGTGTTCATCGTCCAGTCCCAGTGCTTCGCCTCCGCCTCGAGCGCCGGCTTGCTGACCCCGCTTGCCGCGTTGTGCACGAGCACGTCGAGCGGCCCGAGCGCAGCGACCTCTGCCAGCACGCGGTCGGACGTGACGTTGCCGCGCACGAGTGTCGGCTCGGCGCCGAGCGCGCGCAGGTCCTCGGCCGTCGCCTCGGCAGCCCGGTCGCTGCGGAAGTACCCGATCGCGACCCGCTTCGCGCCGTCGCGTGCGAGGCGCAGCGCGATCGCGCGCCCGATGCCGCGTGACCCGCCCGAGACGAAGACGTTCACTCGGGGCGGCGCGGGAGCGGGTCATCCGCGCGTGCGGACGACGGAATCTCGTCCCAGCCGATCCGGTCCGCGGACTCACGCGGGCCTTCGTCGGCCTTCGAGGACGCGTGGCCGAGGCGATCGAGCCGCGCCATCTGCGCCTCGCCGTACGCGCGCACGTCGCTGCCGGCCGGAGCGTCGACGAGGAGCTGCTCGACCCGCGCCCTGATCTGGTACGCGAAGTGGGGCGTCGCGGGCCCGACGAGGGCGTCGATGTCGTCGCGAGTCGGCTCTGCCATGACGGCGAAGAGCGTATCGCTAGCCTCGACCGGATGCGCCGTGTGCCCGTTCATGCAGTCGATCTGATGCTGTTCGGGACGGTTCTCCTCTGGGCGCTCAACTCGACCGTGACGCGCTACGTCGTCACCCACGGGTTCCAGCCGCTCGCATACGCGACCACGCGTTACGCCGCCGCGACCCTGCTCTTCTGGATCTTCACCTACTGGCGCGAACGCAGCTTCCGGATCGCGAGGCGCGACCTGCGGCTCGTCTTCCTCGCCGGCGGGATGATCTATCTCAACCAGCTCTGCTTCGTCTACGCGGTCGACAAGACCACGGCCGCGACGGTGACGCTCTTCCTCGCCGCGACGCCGATCTTCATCGGTGCGTTCGCGACGGTGATCGGGCTCGAGCGGATGCGCAGCTCGTTCTGGATCGCGACGGTCGTCTCGATCATCGGCGTCGCCTTCGTCGCCTCCGGGTCGGGCGGCTTCTCGGGCAACGTCGTCGGCGACGGGCTGGCCGTGCTGACGGCGGCGACCTGGGGGGCGTACTCGATCACGATCACACCGCTGATGCGCCGCTACTCGCCCTTTCGGATCAGCTCGCTCGTCCTGCTGATCGGCTGGATCCCGCTCGCAATCACGGGACTCCCGCAGACGCTGTCGCAGAGCTTCCACTTCGGCACGCTGATGTGGGTCGCGTTCGGCTTCGCCGTCGTCGGGCCGCTCTTCCTGACGAACATCCTCTGGTTCACCGCGATCAGCCGGGTCGGCCCGTCGCGCGCGTCGCTCTTCTCGAACCTCCAGCCGATCTTCGGCGTCGCGTTCGCGCTCGTGCTCCTCGGCGAGACGCTCAGTGCCTGGGAGGTCGTCGGAGGTGCGCTGATCCTCGCCGCGGTGCTCGCCGAGCGTCTCCGGCGCGTGCCACCGGCGCCGCCGGGTGATTAACCTCGTTAACCTTCTAGGGTGAACCTGCGGGAACGCCTCAGCCGACAGCCGCCCGGCTACAACTTCACGATCGGGCGCATCCTCGCGATCTACGCGGGGCTGATGGTGACGCTCTTCCTCGCCGCGCTCGACCAGACGATCGTCGCGACCGCGCTCCCGCGCATCGTCAACGACCTCGGCGGGATCACGCAGTACTCGTGGGTCTTCACGGCGTACATGCTCACCTCGACGGTGACCGTCCCGCTCTACGGGAAGCTCGGCGACGTCTACGGCCGCAAGAACCTGTTCCTCTTCGCGATCGTCGTCTTCCTGCTCGGCTCGGCTCTCTGCGGCCTCGCGACGACGATGACCCAGCTGGTGGTCTTCCGCGCGGTGCAGGGCGTCGGCGCCGGCGGGCTCTTCCCGCTCTCGCTCGCCGTGATCGGCAACATCGTCCCGCCGCGCGACCGCGGCCGCTGGCAAGGCCTGATCGGCGCGGTCTTCGCAGCGTCGTCGATCATCGGCCCTGCGGTCGGCGGCTTCATCGTCGACAACGCGAGCTGGCGCTGGGTCTTCCTCGTCAACCTGCCGGTCGGCGGCGTCGCGCTCGTCGTCATCTCCCTGACGATGCCGCGGCGCGCGCCGCTGACCGACCATTCGATCGACTGGCTCGGTGCGGGTGTGCTCGCCGCGGGGATCGGCGCACTGCTGCTCGGACTCGTCTGGGGCGGCAAGGAATACCCCTGGGGCAGCGCGCACGTGGTCGGCGCGCTCGTCGTCGCCGCCCTCCTCCTCGCCGTCTTCGCGCTGATCGAGCGCCGCGCGCGCGAGCCGATCCTGCCGTTCGAGATCCTGCGCAACCCGATCGTCGCGGGGAGCGTCGCCTGCATGGCGCTCGTCGGGATGGCGATGTTCGGGACGATCTCGTACGTGCCGCTCTTCGTGCAGGGCGTGATCGGCACCTCGGCCACGTCGTCCGGCGTCGTCCTGACGCCGCTGATGCTCGGTGCGGTGACGACGTCGATCCTGACCGGGCAGCTCATCTCACGTACCGGGCGCTACCGCTGGAACGTCGTGCTCGGCCCACTCGTACTGACGGCGGGGATGCTGCTCCTCTGGCAGATGGACGTCACGACGACGAACGGCCAGGCGGCACGCAACATGGTCGTCGCCGGCATCGGCATCGGCTCGATGATGCAGGTGTTCGTCCTCTCGGTTCAGAACGCGGTCCCGCGCGCGCACATCGGCTCGGCGACCGCGATGACGCAGTTCGGGCGCCAGATCGGCGCGACCCTCGGCGTCACGATCATGGGCGCGATCGTCAACCACGGCCTGCCGCCGGGAGTCAGCGCAGGCGGGGAGGGCGCCGGCATCCACAAGCTGCCGCTTGCGGCACGCGAAGGCCTCGCGAACGCGATCCAGCCGGCCTTCCTCGCGGCGTCGATCGTCTCGTTCGCCGTCTGGGTGATCGCCGTCATCTGGGTCAAGGAACAGCGCCTGCGCCGGTCGCTGGACGAGCTCTCGCCCGTCGAGGCCGCCGCGGCCGCCCCGGCAGCCCCGGCGGCGACCGCAGTAGAATCCCGCTGATGGCTGAAGACTTCATGCCCCTCGACGGCTGGGATCACGTCGAGCTGTGGGTGGGCAACGCGAAGCAGGCGGCGTTCTACTACGAGCACGCCTTCGGCTTCCACCGCACCGCGTACGCGGGGCCGGAGACCGGGGTACGGGATCGGGCGAGCTACGTGCTCGAGCAGAACGAGATCCGGCTCGTCGTGACAAGTGCACTTCATCCCGGCCACGAGATCGGCGACCACGCGAACAAGCACGGCGACGGCGTCAAGGACATCTCGCTGCGCGTGCCGGACGCACGCCGCGCCTACGAGGAAGCGGTCAAGCGCGGCGCGCGCAGCGTCACCGAGCCGCATACGGTCGAGGACGAGTTCGGCAGCGTCGAGCTCTCGACGATCGCGACCTACGGCGATGTCGTGCACACCTTCGTCGGGCGAAGCGGCTACGAAGGCGCGTATCTGCCCGGCTACGTCGCGCAGGAGTCGGCGAACGGTGCCGGCGACGGCGTGGGGCTGCTCGCGATCGACCACATCGTCGGCAACGTCGAGCTCGGGCACATGGAGGAGTGGGTCTCGTTCTACGAGCAGGTCTTCGGGATGACCGAGATGATCCACTTCAGCGACGACGACATCTCGACCGAGTACTCGGCGCTGATGTCGAAGGTGATGACGGACGGCCAGGGCAAGGTCAAGTTCCCGATCAACGAGCCCGCCGAGGGCAAGCGCAAGAGCCAGATCGACGAGTACCTCGAGTTCAACCACGGCCCCGGTGCACAGCACATCGCGCTCCAGTCGTCGCACATCGTCGAGAGCGTCGAGGCGTTGCAGCGCCGTGGCGTCGTCTTCCTGACGACCCCGGACACGTACTACGAGGAGACACCCGACCGCGTCGGGGAGATCGACGAGGACTGGGCCGACCTACGCCGGCTGCGCATCCTCGCCGACCGCGACGACGACGGCTACCTCCTGCAGATCTTCACGAAGACCGCCCAGGACCGGCCGACCCTCTTCTTCGAGGTGATCGAGCGGCACGGCGCCCGTGGCTTCGGCGACGGCAACTTCAAGGCGCTCTTCGAGGCGATCGAGCGCGAGCAAGCGCTCCGCGGAAATCTCTAAGCCCTAGCCCGCCATGACGCCGCAGCGCCGCTCCGCGCTCGTCTCGGTCGTGGCCGCGGCCGCGCTCGTCCTCCTGAAGCTCGGCGCGGGCCTCGGTACGCACAGCCTCGGTCTGATCTCGGAGGCCGCGCACTCGGGCACCGATCTCGTCGCCGCACTGCTGACGTACTTCGCCGTGCGCGTCGCCGCCCGGCCCGCGGACGTGACGCATCAGTTCGGCCACGGCAAGGCCGAGCATCTCTCGGCGCTCGCCGAGGCGGCGGCGCTCGCCCTCGTCAGCATCTTCATCTCCGTGCGCGCGATCGAACGCCTGACCGGGGCGACGAGCGTCGAGGTCCAGACCGCCTGGTACGCGTTCGTCGTGCTCGCGATCGTGATCGGGATCGACGCGAGCCGCATGACGATCTCGTGGCGCACCGCGCGTCGCTACAGCAGCGCCGCCCTCGCCTCGAACGCCCTCCACTTCGGCAGCGACCTCGCGGGCTCGGTGGCCGTGCTGATCGGCCTCGCGTTCGCCGCGTCCGGGTACCCGGACGGCGACCCGATCGCAGCCCTCTTCGTGGGCGTGCTCGTGCTGCTGGCGGCTGCGCGCCTGATCAAGCTCAACGTCGACGTGCTGATGGACCGCGCGCCGACCGAGGCCGAGGCCGCGGCGCGGTCGGCGATCGCAGCGATGCGGCCCGCCGTCGACCTGCGGCGCCTGCGGATGCGGCAGGCCGGCGGGCGACAGTTCGCCGACGTCGTGATCGCCGTCTCACCGGGAGCGGCCGTCGGCCAGGGACACGCTGCTGCCGATGCCGTCGAGGCCGCGGTGACCCGCGCGCTGCCGAAGGCCGACGTGGTCGTGCACGTCGAGCCGATCACAGAGGGCGCGAACCTGCGCGAGCGCGTGCACGAGGCCGCCGTCGGCGTGCGGCGGGTGCGGGAGGTGCACAACCTGTCGCTCGTTCAGGTGGACGGGCACACGGAGCTCTCACTGCACGTGAAGCTCCCGGGCGACCTCACCCTCGAGGAGGCGCACGCGATCGCCGAAGACCTCGAGGCGGCGATCTGCGCCGCGGTGCCCGAGATCTCCGGCGTGCAGACACATCTCGAGCCACTCTCGGAGGAGCGTGCGGCGCGCGAGGTCGAGGCCGACGGCGCCGCGATCGTGGCGCGCGTCGTCGAGGAGGAAACCGGCAAGCCGCCGCGGCAGCTGCGCTTCCTGCGCACCGACGACGGTCTCGTTGCGTTCCTGACGCTCGCGCTCGAAGGCACGAGCAGGCTCGACGAGGCGCACTCGCGCGCGAGCGAGATCGAGGAGCGAATCCGGCGCGAGCGCCCGGATATCGCCGACGTGATCGTCCACACCGAGCCCTGACGGCGCGGAAACGCAGGTTTCCAACTTGTAAAGATGCGCCCGGCAGACCGCTGGGAAACGGCGGCGGCGGGGATCTTCTCTTGTACGAGACTGAAAATCGAATAGAGGAGCATCCATGACACGCACCATTCGGCGCGTTCTTCCATTGCTCACCCTGGTCCTCGGAGCGCTGTCGTTCGTCGCGGTCGCCGCGGCGCATGACGGCGGCAACAAGGGCCACCACAGCAAGCATCACGGCAATACGTTCCACTACCGCACGACGCTCACGTCGGAGGACACCGGCACCTGCGGACAGCAGGTCTGGGCGACCGACACGCTCAAGCGCACGTATTCCGTGCACCAGGACAAGAGCGGCGGTTACACCCTGACCGCGTACGACCGCGGCACGTTCGTCACCTCGGCTGCTGCGAGCCCGGGCGCCTGCGAGCAGGATTCGCACCACGGCACCGTCGTCACGGCCGGGATCAAGGGCCATGTCATCGGCTACATCTCCGGCAAGGTGATCGGCGGCACGTTCAACAAGACCGCGACCTGTGCCTCGCCCTGTACCCGCGCGGCGTTCCTGACCGCGTTCTTCGGCTCGACCGCGAAGTACTCGTGTGACATCCCGCAGTCGTGCAAGTACGCGTACCTCTACCACGTCGAGGGACGCAGCGCTCAAGTATCACCACTGGCTCGACGCCGGCCGTGCCGGCTCGACCGGCCCGCTGAAGACGGTCGACCGCGGCGACATCGCAACCGCGTAGCACCACTGAAGCGTTCGCATCGTCGAAGGGCCCGCCATGAGCGGGCCCTTCGTCGTTAGGTTGCGGAACGTGAAGCTCTGCATGTTCACGCCCAGGGAGCTCGCGCTCGAGCGCGGCTGGCCCGGGCGCATCGAAGGGCGACCGCGTGATCCAGCTCGCCGCGCAGACGCTGCAGTCGTTCTTCACGGGCGGCGGCGAGGCGCGCGAGCACGCCGAGTACGCGCTCGCCGACGTCGAGCTGCGGCCGCCGGTGCTGTACCCGCCCGCGGTGCGCGACTTCATGGCGTTCGAGGAGCACGTCGCCAACGCGCGCCGGCTGCGCGGCGGCGAGGTGCCGAAGGAGTGGTACGAGGTGCCCGTCTTCTACTTCTCGAACCCGTCGGCGATCTACGGCCAGGACGCGACCGTTCCGTACCCGGACGGGACCAAGGAGCTCGACTACGAGCTCGAATGCGCGGCGGTGATCGGCGCCGACGGCGCGATCGGCGGCTTCACGATCCTGAACGACTGGTCGGCCCGCGACCTGCAGCGCCAGGAGATGCGCGTCGGGCTCGGCCCCGCGAAGGGCAAGGACTTCGCCACCTCGCTCGGGCCGGTGCTGGTCACGACCGACGAGTTCGACGGCTCGTCCGGGACGATGATCGCGCGTGTCAACGGCGAAGAGCGCTCGCGCGGCGAGCTCGCCTCGATGCACCACAAGTGGGACGCGCTGCTCGAGCGCTCGGCGCTGAATACGACGCTGCGGCCGGGTGACGTGATCGGCTCCGGCACGGTCGGGAACGGCTGCATCCTCGAGCACGGCGACGGTCGCTGGTTGCAGCGCGGCGACGTCGTCGAGCTCGAGATCGAGGGAATCGGCGTCCTGCGGAACACGATCGCGTGATCACCGCGGACGACGTGCGCGCGGCCGCGCGGGTGCTCGAGGGAGTCGCGCACCGGACGCCGCCGATCACGTCCCGCACGCTCGGTGAGCACGTCGTCCTGAAGCCGGAGTGCCTGCAGCGTGGCGGCGCCTTCAAGTTCCGCGGCGCCTACAACAAGATCGCGTCGCTGCCCGCCGGAACACCGGTCGTGGCGTTCTCGTCCGGCAACCATGCGCAGGCGGTCGCCCTCGCCTCACGACTGCTCGGGACGAGCGCGACGATCCTGATGCCCGAGGACGCACCGGTCTCGAAGCTCGACGCGACGCGCGGCTACGGCGCCGAGGTGATCACCTACGACCGCTACGGCGAGGATCGCGACGCGCTCGGCGCCGCGCTCGCGGCGGAGCGTGGCCTCGAGCTCGTGCGGCCCTACGACGACTCGCTGATCATGGCGGGCGCGGGAACGGCAGCGATGGAGCTGATCGAGGACGCAGGGCCGTTCGACACGCTCGTGACGCCGGTCGGCGGCGGCGGGCTGATCGCCGGCACCGCGACGATCGGCCGCGCCCTCGGCGTGCGCCGGGTGGTCGGTGTCGAGCCCGAGGCCGGCGACGACTGGCGGCAGTCGTTCGCCCGCGGCGAACGCGTCCGCATCGACGTCCCGCGCACGATCGCGGATGGGTTGCAGACGACCGAGCCGGGCCGCCTGACGTGGGAGGTCGGCCAGAAGCTCGTCGACGAGATCGTCACCGTCACCGACGAGCAGATCGTCGACGCGATGCGCTTCGTGTTCGAGCGGTTGAAGCTCGTGGTCGAGCCGAGCGGGGCGGTCGGCATCGCGGCCGTGCGAGCCGGCCTCGTCGCAGGCGGTCGCATCGGTGTGATCGTCAGCGGCGGCAACGTCGGCGCCGCGCGCTTCGCCGAGCTACTCGGTTGACTCGCTCAGGCGTTCCTGCGCGCCTCGGCGACGCGCGCCCGCTCGTAGCCGAGCCTGAAGAGCTCGACGACCTCGTCGTCGAGCTCGTGCGAGACCCAGCCCGTGACGCCGAAGCGGTGCGGCTCGGCGCGGCCGGTCTCGATCAGCATCTCGCGGATCCGCGTCGTGAACGGCAGGTCGGCCCACGACTCGTGCAAGTGCCCGAGCTCGCGTTTGCCGAGTCGGAACTCGACGCCGCCGAAGCGGTGTGGATGCACGCCGACGCCCTCCCACGAGCTCACCTCCCGCTCGATACGCGCGCGGATATCCTCCACACATGCCGTTCTACCAGCGCCTGGGTGACCTGCCGCGGAAGCGACACATCGTGCATCGCGACAACGGCACGCTCCTGACGGAGGAGGTGATGGGCTTCGAGGGCTTCTCGGGCCTCGAGTCGATCCTCTACCACCTCCAGTCGCCCTGCCGGGTGATCGAGTGCGGCGAGTTCGTGCCGATCGTGCGCGAGGAATGGGTGCCCGAAGCCCACGCGCACAGGCACCTGAAGACCTGGGACGTCGCGCCCAGCGGCGACGCCGTCAGCGGCCGGCAGCTACTGATGTGGAACAACGACGTCGAGATCTCGGTCGCGCGCCCGACCGACGAGATGGACTACTTCTTCCGCAACGGCGAAGGGGACGAGGTCGTCTTCGTGCACGAAGGCAGCGGGACGCTGGAGACGATCTTCGGCGACCTGCCGTACTCACCGGGTGACTACATCGTCGTGCCGCGCGGGACGACCTATCGCTTCCGCCCGGAGGGCGAGCAGCGTTACCTCGTCTTCGAGACGCCCGGGCTGATCACGATCCCGAAGCGCTATCGCAACGAGCACGGCCAGCTGATGGAGCACGCGCCGTTCTACCACCGCGACATCCACGCTCCGACGGAGCTGCACACGCATCGCGACCGCGGCGAGTACTCGCGTCAAGGTGCGCGTCCGCGGCGGCTACCAGACCTACGTGATCGACTACCACCCCTTCGATGTCGTCGGCTGGGACGGCTACGTCTACCCGTGGACGTTCTCGATCCACGACTTCGAGCCGATCACGGGACGCATCCACATGCCGCCGCCGTCGCACCAGACGTTCGCCGGCCCGAACTTCGTCATCTGCTCGTTCTGCCCGCGCAAGCTCGACTTCGACCCGGACGCGATCCCGATCCCGTACCACCACTCGAATCTCCAGAGCGAGGAGATGATCTATTACGTCGACGGCAACTTCTCCTCGCGCAAGGGGATCGAGGTCGGCTCGGTGACGCTGCACCCGACCGGCCTGCCGCACGGGCCGCAGCCGGGCCTCGCCGAGAAGTCACTCGGCATGACGGAGACGCACGAGTACGCCGTCATGTGCGACACGTTCAACCCGTTGCGGCTGACGACGCTCGCCGCCGACACCGACGACGGCAAGTACATGTTCTCGTGGGCGGAGGACCCGTCGTCGAACGGCCGCACGCCCGACGACGACCCCGCCGGCGTCACCTCGTCACATCTGACTGAGATGCATCTCGTCCTCGACTGGGACGGCACCTGCACGGTGCAGGACTCCCTCGTGGCCGCGATCAACGCGCTCGGCGACCCGTCGATCTACGAGCGCGAGTACGCGTCGTACGGAGAGGCGCTGGCGGCGGAGGTCGGCACGTTGCGTTGCACCGCGGACGAGGCAGCGCGCTGGGTGGTCGAGAACGTCGAGCTGCGCGCCGGCTTCCACGAGCTCGTCGAGGAGTACCGCCCCCTGATCGTCTCGAGCGGCCTGCCGCAGCTGATCATGCCGGTGCTCGAGCGCGAAGGCATCGAGCTCGAGGTGCGCTCGAACTTCGCCGAGCCTGCGCCGGACGGCTGGCGCGTCAGCTTCCGCCACGACGGGCCGTGCCCGGTGTGCGGCGACCGCTGCAAGCGGCGCTCGCTGCCGGACGAGCGGCCGCTCGTCTTCGTCGGTGACGGCTGGTCCGATCGCTGCGCGTCGCTCGCCGCCGACCGCGTGTTCGCGCGCACCGGGCTGGCGGCATACCTCGACGAGCAGCGCGTCCCGTACGAGCGCTACGACACGTTCCACGATGTCGCTGCTGCGCTTTCCTGACCCGTACGACTTCGAGCTCTCGACCGGGCGGTTCCGCGCGTTCGGCACCGACCTGGCGAACCGGCTCGACGGTGAGGTGCTCGTTCGCGCCGTCGCCGGCCGCGAGGTGCGCATCCAGGCGCGCCCGGGCGGAGTCGACGTCGAGCCGCTCGACGACGTGACACGGCCGGTCGTCGAGCACCTCCTCGGCGCGCCCTTCGACCTGGGCGCCTTCTACGCGTGGGCCGCGTCCGACCCGCTGCTGGCGCCGGTCGTGGAACGCCTGCGCGGCTTTCGCCCGCCGCTGCAGCCCGATCCGTTCGAGGCGCTGATCACGTCGATCACGGCCCAGCAGGTGTCGCTCTTCAGCGCGGTCGCGATCAGGAACCGCCTGGTCGAGCGCTTCGGCGTCCGGGTCGGCGACGCGTGGGCGTTCCCGACGCGCGAGCGCATCGCCGCCGCGCACGAGGACGAGCTCTTCGCGGTCGGCTTCACACACCGCAAGGCCGAGTACGCCGTCGGCCTCGCCCGAAGCGAGCTCGACCTCGCTGCGCTCGCACGACTGGACGACGACGAGGTCCGAGAGCGCATCACCGGGCAGCGCGGGCTCGGCCCCTGGACGGCGGAGTGGTTCCTCGCACGCCACCTCGCCCGCCCGCGAGCGTGGCCCGCGGGCGACCTGGTGCTGCGCAAGGCTGCCCGGGACCTCTACGGTGTCGAGGTGACCGAGCTCGGTGCCCGCCTCGATCCGTTCCAGAATCTCTGTGCCCACTACCTCCTGATGGGAGTGCTGACCACACCGTGACAATCCGCCGCGCCACCCTCGCCGACGAGTCGATCCTGCGCCAGTTCTTCGAGGACTTCGAGCGCGACATCCCGTTCCCGGTCGGAGAGCCCGAGACGTGGGACGACGAGTGGAAGGACATCCGCGACGACCTGGATACCGGCGGCGTCTTCGTCGCCGAGGACGAGCAGGGGCCGGTCGGCGTCGCCCGCGTCGAGGCGCCGTCGCACGGCATCGCGCGCGTGCACCTCGTCCACGTCCAACCGCGCGCACGGCGGCAGGGAATCGCGAAGGCATTGCTCAAGGAGTGCGCCGCCGACGCACGGAGTCGCGGCGCACAGCACCTGAGCCTCGAGGTGCTGCTCGCGAACGACGGGGCATTGGCCGCCTGGCGCCGCCTTGGCTTCGAGGACCTGTGGGTCGGCATGACGACGCCGCTCGACGCGCTCGACGCGCGGCTCGAGGAGCCGCAGGGCGGGGAGGCGCGGTCGACCACGCACGTTCAGGCCGACGACATGGTGTCCGTCGAGCGCGCGATCGCCCAGTTCATCCCGCGGCTCGAGCAGGTGGACGTTCGCGCCAACGGCAGCTGGATCCGCGTCGCCGACCCCGTGCTCGACCGCGACCGGCAGGCGCACGGCCGCTTTGCGCGTGAGCTCTCCGAGCGGCTCGGCGCGGTCACCGTCGCGCTCGCACTCGAGGGCGCGGTCGTGCGCTTCCGGCTCTACGAGCGCGGCCGGATGGTCGATGAGTACCTCTCGGTGCCGACGTACTACGGCGAGCTTGCGAAGGGCGACGAGCTCGCGCTCGCCGCCAACCCGACTCTGGTCGCCCGTCTGACGGGCGCCGAGCGCGAGGATGTTCGGCGCGTCGCGCGCACGGCCGTCTCGCCGGCCGCGCTGCCCCCGGCGCCCGAGCTCTACGACAGCATCGCGAGGTTGATGGGGCTCGAGCCGTGAGGCTGATCGACGCGGCACGTTGCCCCTACTGCGCCCGTGTGCGCATCGCGCTGGCCGAGAAGGGGATCGACTACGAGACGGTCGAGATCGATCTGTCGGACCGGCCCGCCTGGGTCTACGAGCTGAACGCGCCGGGGCGCGTCCCGATCCTCGACGACGCGTTCGTGCTGCCCGAGTCGGAGGTGATCATGGAGTACCTCGAAGAACGCCAGCCCGAGCCGGCGCTCTTGCCGGAGGACGCCGAGGCCCGCGCGCGTGCGCGCCTGCTCGTGCATCGCTTCGACGACCTCCTCGGTCGCGACTACTACGCCTTCCGCCGCGGCGATGCCAACGCGCTCGACGAGCGGCTGGAGCAGCTGGAGGTCGGGCAGAGCCTGTTCGCGGACATCGCATTCGTGCCGTGGGTGATCCGCGCCCGCGACATGCTCGCCGTCACGCTGCCCGCACACGTCGCGGGCTGGCTGGCCGAGCTCGAGCAGCGTCCGTCGATCGCGGCCGAGGTGGCGACGGTGCGCGCGCTGTGAGCGAGATCACGATCCAGGAGCTGCGCGGCCGGCTCGGAGAGGTCGCTGTGCTCGACGTGCGGACGGCCGGCGAGTTCGACGGCTCGAACGGCAAGCCGTGCGACCCGCGGCAAGGTCACATTCCCGGGGCGCGCAACGTCGACGTCTACCGGTTGATGAATCTCGAGCTCGCCGAGATCGAGGCTGAGCTCGGCATCGAGCCGGGCGCCGAGGTGATCGCGTACTGCCACGGCGGCTCTCGCTCGGCGATCGCGACGCAGATGCTGCGCGCGCTCGGCTACGACGCACGCAACTACGTCGGCTCGTGGCACGAGTGGTCGCGCCACGACGACCTGCCCGTCGAGCCCTGATTCCCAGCGACACGCATTTCGAGAGGGTTTCGACCGCGGCGGTCAACGTGGGTGACCGCGGCGCTCACGCAAGCGCCCGCCGGGCCGCCTCGTCGAACGGCGTGAGCTCGAGCGGCAGCAGCTTCCGGATCCGCTCCTCGCGCGCGATCGTCGGATTGCGCAGTCCTTCGACAAGCGGCCGCGCGACCGAAGCATTCACCGGCGTCACGAGATTGAGCCAGAGCGAGGAGAGGTAGGGCGTCAGTAGAGGGACCTCGACGATCCTCGGCTTCCGTCCGAGCAGGACAGCGATTCGCTCGATCATCTGCCGATAGGTCATCACCTCCGGGCCGCCCGTGTCGTAGCCCTGGCCGTACGCGCTTTCGTTGCCGCAGACGCCGGCCAGATAGCGGGCAACGTCGTCGAGCGCGATCGGCTGCGTCGGCGTCGAGACCCAGCTCGGTGTGACCATGACCGGCAGCCGTTTGACCAGCCCGAGAATCGTCTCGAAGGCGGCGCTCCCCTTGCCGACGATCATGGCCGCACGCAATGTCGTCACGGGGACGGCCGCGGAGGCGAGCCGCTCTCCGGTCTCGCGGCGGCTGCGCAGGTGCGAGGACGCGTCGGGGTCGTCGGCACCGAGCCCGCCGAGGTAGATGATCTGTCGTACGCCCGCGTTCGCCGCCTCGCTCGCGACCGTTTCCGCCGCCGCGCGATCCTGCGCCTCGAAGTCGCGTGAGCCGAGTGAATGGACGAGGTAGTAGACGACCTCCGCACCCTCCAGCGCGGCAGAGACGCCGTCGCTGCTCGCCGCGTCGGCTACGACCCAACGTACGCCAGGCTCGTCGCGCGCGGTGCGCGAGACCGCGGTCAGCTCGTGCTCGACCAGCAAAGGCACGAGCGCTCGGCCGACGACGCCCGTTGCGCCGAAGACGGTGACCTTCACGAGTCGCGGCTCCGCAATAGGAGCTCGAAGTAGCGGCGGCTGACCGCAGCATGGAAGGGACTCTGCCCTTTCGCGTACAGCATTCCGGTCCAGCTTGGGGCGCCCGCGCGGGCGGCGAGCCGCGGCAGATACTCCTCGACCGTGACGCTCAGCTCCTGCTGATCGCCGTCGCTTCGCTGGGCGAGTGTGACGGAGCCGCCGGCTCGAAGCGCGAGCAGCCCACCCTGGATCGCGTGCCGGCAGCTGACGAGGCCGCCGTCGAACGAGAGCTCCGGTGGCCCGAAGGTCAGCAGCGTCGCACCGCCGAGCAGCTTCAGCTTGCCTCCGCCGCCTGTCCAGCTCGCGCGGACGCCGCCGCGTGTCAAGCGGTCGACCGCCTGCCAGTAGGTGATACCGAGCGTTCGGGCTCCGGCGTCGGACGCCTCGACCGCGGGCTCCGCCACGAGCACGCGCTGGCGTGACTCGAAGCCGCCGGACTCCAGCACGCGCTCGGCGGTCTCCCAGCCGGTCACGCCGCCACCGTCGTCGGTGTGCGGTAGGAGGCTGCGGCGGGGGCGCGCTGGTCGTTCGCGGTCACTGCAGGGACGGTAGTCATCTCGACGTCGGCCGAAACCTCGAGCTGATCTGCAGGCGGCCGACCGTGACGTCGCCGCAGGCGCGACGCTGACGGGGGTACAACTGGCCGCGCGGCTACATCGCTTACGTGTCGTGAACGTTGCGCAGGAAGGCATCGCACAGCGCACGGCCGTGCTCCTGCCACGCAGGGAGCTTCTCGGTCAGCTCGCGCTCGATCTCCTCGAGCGGACGCGGCAGCTCGCGCGACTCGGCGCTGAACCACGCCATCGCCTGCGCATGCCGCACTTCGGGATGGAACTGCACGCCGCGTGCGTGCGTGCCGACGCGGAACGCCTGCGTCACGGGACCGCGCGCGAGCTCGACGGCGCCGTCCGGGAGCGCGAAGCGATACCCGTTCGCGTTCATCGCCTCGAAGCGCTCCGGCAGCACGCCGAGCACGGGGTCGTCGATGCCGGCCGCTGTCAGCTCGGTCTCGTAGAAGCCGGCGAGCGGTTCAGGTGGCACGCGGTCGACGACGCCGCCGAGCGCGTGTGCGAGCGTCTGCGCGCCGAGGCAGACGCCGAGCAGCGGCGTGCCCTCGTCGACCCAGTGACGCAGCGCCTCGTACTCCTCGTGCAGCCAGGGGTACTCGACCTCCTCGCCGACGTTCTGCTTGCCGCCGAAGACGAGCACCGCGTCGTAGCCCTCCAGCGGCGGCGCCCCGTGCGCGCGGATGTCCCACGGCAGCAGCTCGTGGCCCGCGTCGACGATCACGTCGCCGAAGAGCTCGGGTTGCACGAGCGGGCCGTGCGTGACGGTGAGCACGATCATGCCGTCGGCACCTCTTCCTCCTCGAGCAGCTTGCGCAGCAGCTGCGCGCCGGCCGCGGCCTGGGCGACGCCGTCCGTCTGGTTGTTGTTGTTGAAGAACGCGTACGCCTGCTTCCGCCTGGTTCGACAGCTCGCGCAGCGGCGGCGTCCATTCGCGCAGCTCGTCCTCCGAGTAGAGGTAGTCGAAGCGGTGCGCGGCCGATCCGCCACGCGTGTTCCACGTCGCGGCGTTGCGTCCGTGGAAGCGCACGTACGCGATCGGCGTCGTCGCGGCGACGAGCGTCGCGGGCACGTTCCCTGCGTCGACCTTCGGGGCGTCGACGACGACCCAGCTCATCCGCCGCTCCTCGAGCCAACGCAGCAGCTCATCCCGAATGTCGTCGGCGAACCACGACCGGTGCCGCGGCTCGAACAGGAACTCGTCCGCACCGACCTGGTCGCGCGCCCACTCGAGGTAGTCGAGCGACGACGGCTTCCAGACCACGTACGGCGGCATCTGGAACAGGATGCCGCCGAGCTTCCCGGACTCGCGCAGCGGCGTCAGCGCGCTCAGGAACTCGCGGAAGACCGCGGCGCGCGCCTCGCGCGGCGGACGGTCGACGCGGCCGCGCGCGTCGACGGGCAGGCCCTCGCGCAGGTCGGGCGGAACCTGCTCGAGCTTCACCGGGTGGCGTGTCATCAGCCCGAAGGCCTTGACGTGCATCACGAAGCCGTCCGGCGTGCGGTCGTCCCAGCCCTGCACCATCTCCCTCGGCGGGACGCGGTAGTACGTCGAGTCGACCTCGACGGTCGAGAAGCGCTCGGCGTAGTACGGGAGGCGCTCCTTCGGCGGGGTGCCCGGCGGGTACCAGTGCTTCGAGAGGGCGTCATCCGCCCACGAGCACGTCCCGATCCTGACCGGCGCCGCCATCGAGTCAGAATAGAGAGAGGGGCCCGGCTCGGGCCCCTCTCTCGTCGAGCTCGCTGCGCGGTCGGGCTAGCGCAGATACTTCTTGACGACGACCGAGGCCTTCACGGTCGACGCGGCGACGGTTGCGTCCACGCACGGGAGGCCACCGAACGCGGCCGTCTTGGTGCAGGCCGCAGTGCCGAGCGAGCTGTAGTAGAGGTCGTTCGCCGACGCGGTCTGACCGGTCGGGACCGACGCGTCCTTGTGCAGGACACCCGTCGCGGTCAGCGTCGCCGACTTGGCGGTCAGGATGAAGGTGCCCGTGGCGCCGCCGACCTTCTTGCCGCCGGCGGTCGTCGTGATCGTCGCGGTCGCCGGAGCGCCGTTCTCGGTCACGGCGGACGAGAAGGTGATGCGCGTGCGGATCACCTTGACGCGCACCTTCTTGCCCTTGCGCTTGATCGTCTTGAACGACGTCAGCTTCTTCTTGGCGACGTTCAGCTTGATCTGCGTCGGGATGTGGCGGATCGACTGCGTCTCGACCGTGCCGGCGGGATTCGGCGTGCCCTTGCCGGGGTTGTACGGCGTGAAGAGCGACGTCCACCGGTAGTCGCCGGAAGCGACCGGCTGGGTGATCGAGGAGGCGCCGAACGACGCCGACAGCAGCTTCGCGCCGAAGGTCGCGCGGCCCGGGGTGCCCGCGGGCACGTCCGGCGGCGGCAGGCAGACGACGAGCTTCGCCTGGTAGCCCGATGCGGTCTCGGTCGCGTTTGCCGCGACGACGTAGAGCGGGATGTCCAGCGTCTGGCCGGCGGCCGTCAGGTGCAGGTTCCAGTACTGGGACGCGGCGACCTGGCACTGCGCAGCGCCGGTCGGATTCGCGGCGACAGCCTGGAGCTCGCCCGTCAGCGGCAGGATCGCGCCACCGAGGTCAGCGGCGGCGGCGGTGGCCGTCACGTCGCCGAGCTTGGTGCCCGCAGCCGGGGTGCCGATCTGGTACCCGGCCGGGATGTAGATCTGGACTCGCGCGGTCGGGTCGTCGGTGTTCGCGACCGTGACGCCGACGCGCACCGGGCCGCCGGAACCGGCCGCCTGCGGCGTCAGGCTGCCGACGACGAGCTTGGGCGACGTGTAGGCCGCGAGTGCAGAGCTCGCAAGCGCCAGCGTCGAGAGCGCGGCGCATGCGAAGAGCGCCGCACGGATTGACTTCCTCATTCAGTGCCCCTTCCTTCTTCGATCAGGAGAGATAGAGACGAACGTCGATAGACCCAGGGGGTTTGTGTCAGGCGGGTTTCACCGTTCCCGGTGGGCGCCAAACGCCGCGAATGTAGCGATTTCGTGAGGTCAGCCCGCGGCGACGAGCGGCCCGACCGGCACCCAGTGCACCTTGTCGTAGCGCACGAGCTGGGCCTTGGAGATCGGGTAGTAGTCCCGCGGGCTCGTGACGATCTTGATCCCCGGGCGCAGGAACGGATTGACCTCGTTCAGGTGCGTCGCCGCCTGGAGCAGCGAGGCCCGCGTCGGGCTCTTGCCGGCACGCTTGAGCGCGTCGACCATCGAGAACGCGACGCCCATGCCGTAGAAGTTGTAGACGTCCTGCGGCTTCGCGCCCGAGGCGTACTTCGCGAGGATCGACCGGTAGAGCTTGACGGTCGCGTCCTTCGCCCAGGCCTTGTCGGTCGGGTCCTTGACGAACGCGATCGAGAGCGAGCCGTTCGCCAGGGTGCCGACGCTCGCGCGGACGATGTCCATCACGTTCGGTGAGATGCAGACCGAGCTGACGTAGATCCTCGGGTGCCAGCCGAACTTGTGTGCCGCGAGGTACGCGAGGATCGCGTACTGCGGCGTCGCGTTCAGCACGAGCACGTTCGCGCCCGATGCGTGCAGCGACGACATCTGCGAGTCGATCGACGAGTCGGTCGGCTCATAGGCCTGGGAGGCGACGATCGACGACGCCTTCGCACCGAGCCCGTTCTTCAGCCCGTTCGTCATGTCCTTGCCGAAGTCCGAGTCCTCGTAGAGCACGGCGACCTTGGCGTTCTTGACCGCGGCGATCGAGCGCCCGTAGATCGCGCCCTCCGCCCGGAAGCTCGGCAGGTAGCCCATCGTCCACGGATGACCCTTCGGGTCGTCGCCGATCTTCGCCGTGCCCGTGCCGCCGAAGAGCTGCGGCACCTTGGCGGCGTTCAGGTAGTCGCGGATCGCGAGGTTGTTGTCGGTGCCGACGGTGTTGAAGACGGCGAAGACGTGCTCCTGCTCGACGAGCTGCCGCGTCAGCTGCACGGTGCGCGACGGGTCGTAGGCGTCGTCGAGGTAGACGTACTTGATCTTGCGTCCGTTGACGCCGCCGTGCGCGTTCACGTACTTGAAGTACGCGTCGGCGCCACGTCCCACGGAGCCGAAGAGCGCCGCCGGGCCGGTGATCGGCACCGTGCCGCCGATCGTGATCGTCGAGGAGCTGACGCCGGGCTGCGCCTGGCTGCCGGCGAGCGCGGCAGGGACTGCGACCGCGAAGGCCGCCAGTGCCAGCAGCGCGCGGGTCAACCGCTGACCGGCTTCGTCAGCGTCTGCAGCGAGAGGAACGCGGCGCCGAGCGTGATCGTCCCCTGCTCGCCGAAGCCGAGGTACGCGACATCCGCGCTACCCGACGAGTTGCCGAAGACGATCGTCAACCGCGTGCCCTTCGGCAGGTACTGCACGTAGTTCGCGAGGCGGATCGTGTTCAGCCCGCGCTTCGGCTTGATCGCACCGTGCGTGATCACGCGGTTGCCGGCGAACACCGTCGCCACGAGCCGCGGGTAGTTCGCGACCTTCTGCACCTGCACCTTGAGGAGCGAGACGCCGAACGTCTCGAGCGCCTGCCCGAACTTCGGGCCGGTGCGGCGCAGCCCGGTGCCGCGGAAGCCGGCGCCGACAACCTTCGTCTTGGGCAGCGCGGCGTACGAGGTGCGCTTCGAGCCCTTCGCCGCGGCGATCGTCACGGGCTTCGACTTGTCGATGCCGTTCGGGACGCCGCGCAGGTAGTGGTCGAACCACGCGACACCCTGCGACATCACGTAGGCGAAGTCGGGTCCCGGGAAGGTCGACGGCGCGTGGCCGAACTGGCCGACGTAGAGGTGCTTCGGCGCGTTGAGGCGGGTGTAGCCGTTGACCGCCTGCGTGACGTCGAAGGCGTAGTCGACGCGGCCCTGGAACATGTAGGTCGGAGTCTTGATGTTGTAGATGCCGGTGAGCGCGGAGCGGGGTGCGACGAGCGCCTTGATTCCCGCTGGATCGGTCGAGTGAATCGCCGCGTCCTCGTTCGACGTGATCAGCGGAGAGCGCGCCTCGACGGCCTTTGCGAACCCGAGCACGATCCCCGACTTCGCGATGTCCTGTGGCCAGAGCGCGGTGTAGAGGTCGGTCCACGTCTCGACGACTTCTGCTGCCTTGTAGTCGATGCCCTTTGCGAGGCCGTTCCAGGTCTGGCCGCCGCCGTAGGAGATGCCCCAGGCGCCGATGTTGGTGTTGCTCACCTCGGGGAGGGCGCGGAAGAAGTCGCCCATCGCGATCTCGTCGGAGGTCTCGCTCGGCCCTGCGAGCTCGACGCTGCCCGTCGACGTGCCGTGGCCGCGCGCGGTGTAGGCGAGCGCGGCGTAGCCGTGCGAGACGAAGACCTGCGCGATCGCGGCCATGCTGTCCTTCGAGCCGCCGAGGCCGTGCAAGACGACGACGCCGGGCCAGCCGCCGGCCGGTGCCGCTCCGTCCGGCTCGTAGAGGTCGTAGGCGATCGAGGTGCCGTCCTTCATCGACCGGGCACCGGTCTGCTTCGTGAACGCCTGAGCGGGCGCGACCCAGAGGAGCGCCGCGACGGCGATGAGCAGAAGGCGCCTCACGACGGCGTCAGGGTAGCCGCGTTCCTACAATCGCGGGTATGGCGGACGCCAGGCCCATCGGTGTCTTCGACTCGGGAGTCGGAGGCCTGACCGTTCTGCACGAGTGCCTCGTGACGATGCCGCACGAGGACTTCGTCTACCTGGGCGACCACGCACGGCTGCCGTACGGCCCGCGCAGTCGGGACGAGGTGCGTCGCTTCGCGCACGAGATCGGCACCTACCTCGAGCGCCAGGGCGTGAAGATGGTCGTCGTCGCCTGCAACACGGCGACGTCGGTCGCGCTGCCCGACCTGCAGGAGCAACTGACGGTGCCGGTGGTCTCGGTGATCGTCCCGGAGGCGCACGCCGCGGTGCAGGCGACGCGCAACCGGCAGATCGGGCTGCTCGCGACCGAGTTGACCGTGGCCTCGGGCCGCTACCAGTCGCTGGTGCACACGCTCGACGCCGGCGCGCACGTCACCGCCGTCGCGTGCCCGAAGCTCGTGCCGCTGATCGAGGCGGGCGACACCTACAGCGACGAGATCGTCGCGGCGGTGCGCGAATACGCGGCCCCGCTCAAGGAGGCCGGGTGCGACACCGTCATTCTCGGGTGCACGCACTACCCGTTGCTGCGCCCCGTCTTCCAGCGCACCTTCGGACGCGACGTGACGCTCGTCTTCTCGGCCGACGAGACGGCGCGCGAGGTCGCCGAGACGCTCGCGCGCAAGGGTTTCGACAACGACGCGTCGCGCGAAGGCGTATACCGCTTCTTGACCACGGGAGATCCCGCGCTCTTCCGCTCGCTCGGCGAGCGGTTTCTGCAGTTGCCGCTCGGCGACGTCGAGCAGGTTCACGTCGCCGAATTGGAGGTCGTATGAGCAGGAACGACGGACGCCGGCCCGACCAGCTTCGCCCGATCGAGGCCGACCCGGGCTTCCTCGAGCAGCCGCACGGGGTCGTGCTCTGGTCGCAGGGGAAGACCCGTGTCCTCTGCACCGCCTCGGTGCAGGACGGCGTGCCGCGCTGGCTCTACCGGTCGGGGCGTGGCTGGATGACGGCCGAGTACTCGCTGCTGCCCGCCTCGACGGGCGAGCGCACCGACCGCGAGGCCGCGCGTGGCAAGCAGGGCGGCCGCACGGTCGAGATTCAGCGGCTGATCGGCCGCGCGCTGCGCGGGGTCGTCGACTTCCAGGCGCTCGGCGAGCGCACCGTCTATCTCGACTGCGACGTGTTGCAGGCCGACGGCGGCACGCGGTGTGCGGCGATCACCGGCGCGTACGTCGCGGCGAGTCGCGCGCTCGACCGGTTCGGCCTCTCGAAGGCGCTGACCGGCGGCGTCGCGGCCGTGTCGGTCGGCGTGGTCGAAGGGACGTCGCTGCTCGACCTCGACTACTCGGAGGACTCGAACGCGGACGTCGACGTCAACGTCGTCATGACGCACGACGGACGGTTCGTCGAAGTGCAGTCGACGGCAGAGCAAGTCCCGTTCGACCGGGCGCGGCTCGACGAGCTGCTCGACCTGGCCGCGGCCGGGGTCGAGGACCTGCAGCGCTTCCAGGAAGAGGCCATTGCAGCTCCTCGTGAGTGAGATCCCGGCGCTCAGTAACTGGGACGCGCTGTTGCGCCTCGCGATCGCCGGCGCACTCGGTGCAGCGGTCGGCTTCGAACGGGAACTGCGCGACCGTGAGGCCGGCATCCGCACGCACCTGCTCGTGTCGATGGGCTCGGCCCTCTTCACGATCATCTCCGCGTACGGCTTCCACGAGTTCCTCGTCGGCGGCGGGACGATCGTCCGAGCCGATCCGACGCGCATCGCCGCGCAGATCGTGACCGGGATCGGCTTCCTCGGAGCCGGTGCGATCATCCGGGACGGGCTCTCGGTGCGCGGCCTGACGACGGCGGCGACGCTCTGGTTGGTGGCGGGGGTCGGCATGGCGTGCGGCGCCGGCTACTACTGGCCCGCCGTCGCTGCGACGGTGCTGACGATCGTCGCACTCGGGCCGTTGCGCTTCCTCGCCCATCGGACCGTCGAGCGGATGAAGCCGGACGAGAAACGTCTGACCGTCGAGTTGGCGGAAGGCCAACCGATCGGCGAGTTCCTCGCCACCCTCGACGATGTGCGCCTCTTCGACCTGACGGAGGAGGCAGACCGCAGAGTCGTCCAGTTGGAGCTCGGTGAGGTGGACGAAGACGTCGTCGCGCGACTCTCCGACCTGCCGTACGTGATCGGCGTTCGATGGCACCGCTGAAGGTGACGCTGTGCTCGTCCAACCCCGGCAAGCTCGCCGAGGTGCGTGACGCGTTCCCCGACTGGCAGATCGAGCTGCTCGAGGCGACGACCTACCCGGAGGAGAACGGCGAGACCTACCTCGACAACGCCCGCATCAAGGCGAGCTACGGCCGCGCCGCCGGCTCACCGGACCGCTGGATGCTCGCCGACGACTCCGGGATCGAGATCGCGGCGCTCGACGGCGCGCCCGGCGTCCACACGGCGCGCTGGGCCGAAGGGCGCCACGTCGAGAAGACGCTCGCGGCGCTGCAGGGCGTCGACGACCGTCGCGCGCGGTACGTCGCCGAGCTCGTGCTGCTCTCGCCCGACCGGCGTGAGGTGCGCGGCAGCGGCGTCCTCGAGGGCGAGATCGCGCGCAAGGCGAAGGGCAAGGGCGGCTTCGGGTTCGACCCCGTCTTCGTCCCGAGCGGCGAGTCGAAGACGGTCGCGCAGCTCGGCGAGGCCTGGAAGGCAGTCAACTCGCACCGCGGCAAGGCCGCGCAGGCGCTACGCGCTGCGCTCGGGTAGTCCCGATTTGGGTAGCCCGGCGGAGTCGGTCGGCAGGGCGCGGTGGCCGCGCCACCAGTTGACCTCGGCGCCGAGCACGATCACGTTCGCCATCACGTAGAGCCAGACGAGCAGGATCGCCGGGCCCGAGAGCGTCTGCAGGACGGGGTTGTGCTTGGAGATGTCGACGTACTCGGGCAGCAGCTGGAAGGTCGCCTCCATGATCACCGACGCCGTCACGGCGCCGGGCAGGACCTCGCGCACCGTCAGGTCGACGTTCGTCAGGACGTAGTACGCCGACGTCAGGAAGACGAAGAGCCCGAGGGTCGAGACCACGACGGCGAGGACACGCGCGAGGCTCGCGTTGCCGGCGAACCCGAAGTAGCGCTTGAGGATCTCCTGGCCGATCGAGCCGACGACGAGCGACGCGAACAGGAAGACCAGCGAGCCGACCATCATCATCGTCGCGAGCGCCTTGCCGTGGAGGAAGCCGCGGTTCGGCCGGCCGTAGACGATGTTGAACGCGCTCTCGAGCACGCTGAAGAAGGAGAGCGACGACCAGAGCAGGAACGCGCCGCCGACGATGCCGAGTGCGGTGGCGTTCGACTGGATGCCGCGCACGGCGCGCAGGATCGAGTCGAGCGACGTGTTCGGGAACGTCTTCGAGAGCTGCCGGACGAAGAACGACCCCTCGTCGGCCTGGTGGACGAGGCCGAGCAGCGCCAGCGACAGGAAGAGCAGCGGCACGAACGAGAGGAGCGCGAAGTACGCGATCATCGCGGCCAGGTGCGTGCCGCGGTCGGCGAAGAACTTGCTCACGACTCGCCCCACGGGCGGCAGTATGCTCGCAGGCGTGGATGCAGCCCAGGCGATCAGCGACCTGACCGAGATCTCGCCCCAGGTGCGGCACGTCGCCGTGGTCGAGGCGGACGGCTCCGTGACAGGCTCGAATCTGTCCGACGCGACGGCCGCTGAGCGGCTCGCGAGCGGGGCGAAGCGGCTGGTCGAGGAGGCGCAGACGCTGCGGTCGGACGTCGCCCAGCTCGAGGCGGCGACGCTCAACGGCAGCGTCTTCGTCGTGCGGGACGGCGAGCGGATGATCGCCGCGACGACGACGCCGGAGCCGACGGTCGGGCTCGTCTTCTACGACCTGAAGACCTGCCTGCGCTCGGTCGACGAGCCCAAGAAGCCGGCGCCGCGCAAGCGCGCCCCGAAGAAGACCACCGACGATGCCGCCTCGTAAGCTCGTCACCGGGATGATGCTGGCCGCGGGCTCGCTCGCCGGCTCGGTGCTCGTGCGCAGGCGGGCCGCGCGCAAGCGCGAGCGCGTCGACCTCTACGCGGAGGACGGCTCGATGCACTCCTTCTCCGAAGGCTCGCCCGAGGCTCTCCGTCTGCTGCCGATCGCGCACGATCTCCTGCGCCCGTGAACCGCGACGAGCTCGGCGCAGCGCTGCGCGAGGCGGCCTACCTCGAAGGTGACTTCCTGCTCCGCTCGGGCCGCCGCTCGAAGTACTACCTCGACAAGTACCGCTTCGAGACGCGCCCCGACCTGCTCGGCCCGCTCGGCGAGGCGATCGCGGCCGCGGTCGCCGAGCACGAGCCGGCTGCCGTGCGCCTCGCGGGGCCCGAGCTCGGGGCGGTGGCGCTCGCCGCTGCCGCGTCGCTCGCGGGCGGGCTGCCGTTCCTGATCGTCCGCAAGGAGGCGAAGGGCTACGGCACCTCGAACCAGCTCGAAGGCGTCTACGCCGAGGGGGAGTGCGTCTGCCTCGTCGAGGACGTCGTCACCTCCGGCGGCGCGGCGATCGAGGCGGTCGAAGCCTTGCGCAGAGCCGGATTGCAGGTCGCGAACGCGATCTGCGTCGTCGACCGCGAGGAGGGCGGGGTGGACGAATTGGCCCGCCACGCGGTGCGTCTGAGGCCCCTCTTCACCGCTTCAGAACTCCTGGAAATGGCCAAAAAACCGCTTGGTTGAGCCGTTTCGTCCGGAGTCGTTGTTAGGGTTCCCGCCAAGGTCTACATCCCCAGCCCCCGACGTAGGAGGATTTTCCGTTGACCAAGCAGGATTTCATCAACAAGGTCGCCCAGAAGAGCGGGCTCTCCGCGCGTGACGCCGGCAAGGCTGTCGACGCGTTCATGGAGTCCGTCACGGAGACGCTGAAAGCCGGCGACACCGTCAACTTCACGGGCTTCGGCAAGTTCTCACCCTCGCAGCGCGCCGCCCGCCAGGGCGTCAACCCGCGCACCGGCGAGCGCGTGCAGATTGCCGCGACGACCGTGCCGAAGTTCTCGGCCGGCAGCCAGCTCAAGGCAGCGCTCAAGACCTAGGCGCCGTCCGCACGACCGATCGAGGAGGGCGGCGCGAGCCGCCCTCCGTCGTTCTGGCAGGGCTCTGCGACGGTCGGCCGCCGGTGCCGTTACGGTTCGGGGCGATGGCCGTCGCCACGCTGACGTTCGCCGACCGTCTGGCCGCCGAGGTCGAGCGCAAGCGGTCGCAGATCGTGGTCGGGCTCGATCCGAACCCGGACCTGATGCCTGTCGAGCTGCGCGGGGACATCGCGCGCTTCTGCTGCGGGATCATCGACGCGGTCGCGCCGCACGCGGTCGCCGTCAAGCCGCAGCTCGCGTTCTTCGAGGCGCTCGGCGCCGGGGGAATCGCCGCGTTCGAGCAGGTCTGCACCTACGCCCGCCGGGCGGGGTTGCTCGTGATCGCCGACGGCAAGCGCGGCGACATCGGCTCGACCGCCCGTGCGTACGCCGAGGCGTACCTGGAGGGATCGCCGCCGCGTGCGGACGCGCTCACCGTCAACCCGTGGCTCGGCCGCGACGCCATCGAGCCGTTCCTCGGCTCGGTCCGGCGCGGTGGGGCCGGCATCTTCGTCCTCGTCCGTACCTCGAACGCGAGCGGCGACCTGCAGGACGTGATCCTCACCGACGGCCGGCCGATGTGGCATCACGTCGCGTCGCTCGTCGACGAGTGGGGCGAGGAGATGATCGGCGACGTCGGCCTGTCGTCCGTCGGCGCGGTCGTCGGCGCGACGCATCCGAAGGCCGTCGCCGAAGCTCGACGCCTGATGCCGCGCACGATCTTCCTGCTGCCCGGCGTCGGTGCCCAGGGCGGCTCGGTCGCCGACCTCGGGCGCGCCTTCCAGAGCGGCCCTTCGAGCGCCCTCGTCTCGGCTTCCCGCTCGATCATCTATGCGTCGAGGGACGCGGGCACCGACTTCCGCGAGGCGGCGGGCGCCGAGGCGTCGCGGCTGAAGCGCGAGGTCTGGGCCGCCTCCGGCTGGTAGTGCGCGGCAACGACTGGCGCCGCTATGCGGCTCCGGCCGCGTTCCTGCTCGCAGCGACGGTGGCGATCGTCCTCGTCCGCTCCGGGATGGACGCCGGTAACGACGCAGGCACCCGGGCCACCTCCGTCCCGACCCTCACGCGCAAGCAGGTCGCGACCACGACGACCACCAAGCGGCACACGACGACCGTGTCGTCCCAGGCATTCTGGGTCGTTCAGGCCGGCGACACGTTCGGCGTCATCTCGACCAAGACCGGTGTCCCCGTGGCGACGATCGCGCGTCTCAATCCCAATGTGTCCACGACCTCGCTCTTCATCGGCGAGAAGATCCGGCTGCGGTGAAACGCGCGCTCCTGCTCGCAGTGCTCGTCGCCGCGCTGTTGCCGTTCGCGGCACACGCCGCCCCGCCGGAGGTCGACGGCAGCGCCTACATCGTTCAGGACGCCCGCACCGGCGAGGTGCTCGCCGCGTCGCGGTCGCACGCGCGACTGCCGATCGCGTCGATCACGAAGCTGATGACGGTCCTCGTGACGCTCGAGCACCACAAGCTCACGGACGTCGTCGAGGTCGACCCGCGCGCCGCCGCCGTCGGCGAGTCGACCGTCGGGCTGCGCGGCGGCGAGCGCTTGACGATCCGCGACCTGATCAAGGCCGCGCTGATCCAGTCCGCGAACGATGCAGCCGATGCGCTCGCGCTCTCGGTCGCTCCCGACTTCACCGCCTTCGCCGCGCATGATGAACGCGAAGGCGGCGGCCCTCGGCCTGCACGACACGCACTTCGTCCGCCCGGACGGGCTCGATGCGCCGGGGCACGTGTCGAGCGCCGCGGACGTGACGAAGCTGGCGCGCGTCGTGATGCGGACACGCTTCATCCGCGAGACCGTGCGGGAGGAGACCTCGTCGATCGCCGGCGGCCGGACGCTGCACACGTGGGACGACCTGCTCTCGATCTTCCCGCAGACGATCGGCGTCAAGACCGGTCACACGAGCCTCGCGGGGTGGTGCCAGGTCGCTGCGGCGCGCGGCCGGGGCGTCACGGTCTACGCGACGCTCCTCGGGAGCCCGACGCGCGCCGACCGGAACGGCGACCTCGAGTCGCTGCTGATCTGGGGGCTCGCCCAGTTCCGTGTCGTGCCGGCCGTCCAGCTGGGACGCGTCTACACGACCGCCGCGGTCGGCTATGGCAAGGCGCCGCTGGAGCTCGTCGCGGCCCGTCCGTTGCTGACGGTCGCTCGGCTCGGGCGGCCCCTGACGGAGACCGTCGTCGCCCGGCGGGCCGTCTCGCTGCCCGTCCGGCAGGGCGACGTTCTGGGCCAGGTCGAGATCCGGCGAGGATCACGCCTTGTGGGGACGCGCGACCTCGTTGCTTCTCGCACGATTAACAAGCCTGGTCTGGTCGGGCGAGTACGCTGGACCGCGGGTAGGACGCTCCACCACCTGGGGAACCTCTTCTGATGATCGTCACTGTCACACTCAACGCGGCGATCGACCGGACACTGACCGTTCCGAACTTCCAGCGGGGGCAGCGGCATCGCGCGAGCGACGGCGTCACGCTCGCCGGCGGGAAGGGGATCAACGTCGCGCGCGCCCTGAAGGCGCTCGGCGTCCCTGTCGTCGCGACCGGGCTGATCGGCGGGAGCACGGGCACGCGCATCGTCGAGCAGCTCACCGACGAGGCGATCCTCAACGACTTCGTGCACATCGACGGCGAGTCGCGCACGTCGACCGCGGTCGTCGACATCGCAGGCGGCACGTACACCGAGATCAACGAGTGGGGGCCGGCGGTGCGTGACGAGGAGCTCCAGCTGCTGCTCGAGAAGCTCCACTACCTGACGCAAGGCGCCGAGCTCGTCGTCTTCGCGGGCTCGCTGCCGCGCGCCGTTCCCGACGACTTCTATGCAGAGGCCGCGCGCGACCTGACGCGTCGTCACGTGCCTGTCGTGATCGACTCCGAGGGCGAGCCGATGCGGCTCGGCGTCGAGGCGGAGCCGTTCCTCGTCTCACCGAACCAGAGTGAGGCGGAGGCGCTCGTCGGCCAGGAGTTCCACGACGAAGAGGACTTCCGGCTGGCGCTCGACAGCATCGCGGAGATGGGCGCCCGGAACGTGCTGATCACGACCGAGGACGGCTGCGTCGCGCTGCTGCGCGAGGAGCGCGAGATCCGCCGCCTGCGTGCGGTCGCGCCGAAGGTGGAGCCGCTCTCGACCGTCGGCTCGGGCGACGTGCTGCTCGCCGGCTACCTGGCAGCCCGTCACGGCGGCCGCTCCGCGGAGGAGTCGCTGCGTGCCGCGGTCGCCGCCGGCGCCGCGTCGACGCTCGAGGTCGGAGCCGGCCGCTTCGACCCGCGGCACGCGGGCCGCTTGCAGGCCGGTGTCGAGGTCAGCGAGCTCGAGCCCGTCCCGAGCCAGGCCTGACTCTCATCCGCCACCCCCGGTACCATCTCCCGATGGACGCCGAAAAGCTCGCCTTCGACCCTTCGGGAACCGCGCTCCCGGAGAAGTTTGCGAAGGAAGGGCTGACGTTCGACGACGTGCTCCTCGTGCCGGCGGAGTCGTCGGTGCTGCCGAACGACGTCTCGACCGCGACCCGCTTCACGCGCACCGTCGTGCTCGAGGTGCCGATCGTCTCCGCGGCGATGGACACCGTCACCGAGGCGCGTCTCGCGATCGCACTCGCGCGTGAGGGCGGCCTCGGGATCGTGCACCGCAACCTCTCGATCGCGGCGCAGGTCGGCGAGGTCGACAAGGTCAAGCGTTCCGAGGCCGGAATGATCGTCGAGCCCGTGACGCTGCGGCCGGACGCGCTCGTCTCCGACGCGGTCGACCTGATGGAGCGCTACCACATCTCCGGCGTGCCGATCACGAGCGCCGAGGGCCTGCTCGTCGGCATCCTCACGAACCGCGACCTGCGCTTCGAGCGCAACCTCGCGCAGCCCGTCTCCGAGCTGATGACCTCCGACGGCCTCGTCACCGCACCGGTCGGCACGACGCTGCGCGAAGCAGAACAGCTGTTGCACCGGCATCGCATCGAGAAGCTGCCGATCGTCGACGCCGACGGGCGGATCACGGGCCTGATCACGGTCAAGGACATCCAGAAGCGGGTCGAGTTCCCGCAGGCGACGAAGGACGCGCAGGGCCGCTTGCGTGTCGGCGCCGCGGTCGGCGTCGGCCCCGACGCGGTCGAGCGCGCGCAGGCGCTGATCGATTCCGGCGTCGACGTCCTGGTCGTCGACACCGCGCACGGGCATTCACGCGCGGTCGTCGAGATGGTCGCGCGAGTCGCCGGCCTCAGCGGCGAGTTCGAGGTCGTCGCAGGCAACATCGCCACCGGCGAAGCGGCCGAGGCATTGATCGACGCAGGGGCGGACGCGGTCAAGGTCGGCATCGGCCCGGGCTCGATCTGTACGACGCGCGTCGTCGCGGGCGTCGGCGTGCCGCAGGTGACCGCGATCTTCGACGTCGCAGACGCTGCTGCACGGCACGGCGTGCCGGTCGTCGCCGACGGCGGCATCACCTCGTCGGGCGACGTCGCGAAGGCGATCGCGGCCGGCGCCGACACCGTGATGCTCGGCTCGATGTTCGCGGGCACCGAGGAGTCGCCCGGCGACGTCGTCTTTGCGCAGGGCGAGCGCTTCAAGGAGTACCGCGGCATGGGCTCGCTCGGCGCGATGAAGGCGCGCGGGTACTCGAAGGACCGCTACTTCCAGGGTGACGTCGAGGACGTCGAGAAGCTCGTCCCGGAGGGCATCGAAGGGCGTGTGCCGTACAAAGGCCCGCTCGCCGGCGTGCTGCACCAGGTCGTCGGCGGCCTCCGGCAGGCGATGGGCTACTGCGGCGCCGAGACGATCGAGGCGCTGAAGGATGCGCGCTTCGTGCGCATCACGGGTGCGGGGCTGCGCGAGTCGCACCCGCACGACATCACGATCACGAAGGACGCGCCGAATTACCGTCGCGGCTGAAGTCGTCCCACTGCAGCCGGAGGCTCTCGCCGGAGGAACGCCCCGTGCTCGTCGTCGATCTCGGCGGCCAGTACTCGCAGCTGATCGCGCGCCGCGTGCGCGAGGCGCGCGTCTACTCGGAGATCGTGTCGCACCGCTCGACGGTCGACGAGATCCGACGCAAGAACCCGATCGCGCTGATCCTCTCCGGAGGGCCTGCGTCGGTCTACGCCGACGGCGCGCCGAAGCTGGACACCGCGATCTTCGAGCTCGGGATCCCGACGCTCGGCATCTGTTACGGCGCGCAGCTGCTCGCGCTCGAGCTGGGCGGCCGGGTCGACCGCACCGGCGCGGGCGAGTACGGGAAGGTCGACATGCGCATCTCGGGCGGCACGGCTCTTCACCTCGCTGCCCGCCGACCAGACGGCGTGGATGTCGCACCGCGACACGGTGATGGCGCCGCCCGAGGGCGGTGAGATCGTCGCCACGTCCGAGCACACGCCCGTGGCCGCGTTCGAGGATCGCGCGCGGCAGCTGTACGGCGTCCAGTTCCATCCCGAGGTGGTGCACACCCCGCACGGACAGGACGTGCTGAAGAACTTCCTCTACGAGGTCGCCGGCGCGGCGCCCGTCTGGACGCCGGCCGCGGTGATCGAGGAGCAGGTCGAGCGCATCCGCGCCGAGGTGGGCAGCGAGCGCGTGCTCTGCGCGCTCTCCGGAGGCGTCGACTCCGCCGTCGCTGCGCTGCTCGTGCACAAGGCGGTCGGCGACCAGCTGACGTGCGTCTTCGTCGACCACGGCCTGCTGCGGAAGGGCGAGGCGGAGCAGGTGGTCGAGACGTTCGGCAACCTCTTCCACGTCCCACTCGTCCACGTGCAGGCGCAGGATCGGTTCATCAGCAAGCTCGCCGGTGTCACCGACCCGGAGCAGAAGCGCAAGATCATCGGCGAGGAGTTCATCCGCGTCTTCGAGGACGAGGCGCGCTCGCTCGAAGACCCGCCCTGGCTCGTGCAGGGGACGCTCTACTCCGACGTGATCGAGTCGGGCGGCACGGACGGCGTCGCCGAGACGATCAAGTCGCATCACAACGTCGGCGGCCTGCCCGACGACATGACGATGAAGCTCGTCGAGCCGCTGCGCCTGCTCTTCAAGGACGAGGTGCGCCGCGTCGGCGAGGAGCTCGGCATGCCGGAGCGCATGGTCTGGCGCCAGCCGTTCCCGGGGCCCGGCCTCGCGATCCGCATCATCGGCGACGTCACCGAGGAGCGCCTCGAGACGCTGCGCGAGGCCGATGCGATCCTGCAGGACGAGGTTCGCCGGGCGGGTCTCTATCGCGAGTTGTGGCAGTCGTTCTGCGTGCTCCCCGCGATCCGGTCGGTCGGCGTCCAGGGCGACTCGCGCACCTACGGCTATCCGATCGCGATCCGCGCCGTCACGTCGGAGGACGCGATGACGGCCGACTGGGCGCGGCTCCCGTACGACCTGATCGAGCTCGTCTCGTCGCGGATCATCAATGAGATCCCCGCCGTGAATCGCGTGGTGCTCGACGTCACGTCGAAGCCCCCTGCGACGATCGAATGGGAATAACGGTCCGAAGCGCCGGTCCGCAGCCGGCGCGCGATGGCCGAGGTCGCGGACGAGTTGCGGCGAGCGGTGCAGGCCGAGCCGGCCGAGTGGGAGGCCGTCCGCTGACTGCGCCGTACCGGATCGAGACCGAGCGGTTGGTGCTCCGCTGCTACGACCCCGAGGATGCGCCGCTTCTGAAGGACGCGGTCGACCGGAGCCTCGAGCATCTGCGGCCGTGGATGCCCTGGACGCCGGACGAGCCGGAGGCGCTCGACACCGTCTACGAGCGGCTGCGCGGGTTCAGGGGGCGTTACGACCTCGGCGAGGACTTCGCGATGGGTCTCTTCTCGCCCGACGACTCGCGCGTGCTCGGCGGGGCACGGGCTTGCACACGAGGCTGGGAGAGGGCGCGCTCGAGATCGGCTACTGGATCGCCGCGGAGTCGATCGGCCAGGGCTACGCCACGGAGCTGAGCGCCGTGCTGACACGTGTCGGCTTCGAGCACTTCGGCGTCGACCGCATCGAGATCCGCGTCGACCCCGAGAACGCGCGCAGCGAGAAGGTGCCGCGGAAGCTCGGCTTCACGCACGAGGCGACGCTGCGCCGCCGGCTGCCGACGAAGCGAGGCTCCGACCTGCGCGACGTCAACGTGTGGACGATGTTCGCCGCGGAGCTCGCCTCCTCGCCCTGCGTGCAGCACGAGTACGTCGCCTACGACGCACTCGGCCGCCAGCTGTAACGCGAAACCAGTTCGGGCGAGCGCGCGCGGCCCTCTGGTGGCAGCCGTTGTGAAGTGCGCTTCACATCCCGGACACGGCTGCGGCGCCTCGTCTGGTGGCAGCCGTTGTGACGTGCGCGTCACATCCTGGACGCGCCTCGGGTGGACGCGTCGCTAGTTGCGCGGGCCGCCGGCGACGTAGATGACCTGGCCGCTGACGTAGCTCGCGTCTTCCGAGCAGAGGAAGCCGATCGTGCCCGCGACGTCCTCCGGCTGGCCGACGCGGCGCAGCGGCACCTGCGCCGAGACCGCCTCCATGAACTGCTCGAACGGTACGCCCATGCGCTCGGCGGTCTGCTGCGTCATCGCCGTTGCGATGAAGCCCGGCGCGACGCAGTTGACGTTGACATTGAACGGGCCGAGCTCGATCGCAAGCGTCTTCGTCATCCCCTGCAGCCCCGCCTTGGCGGTCGAGTAGTTCGTCTGGCCGCGGTTGCCGAGCGCCGAGGTCGAGGAGATCAGCACCATCTTCCCGGACTTCTGCTCGACCATCTGCGTCTGCGCTGCGCGGACGGCGTAGAACGTTCCCTTCAGGTGCGTGTCGATGACGGCGTCCCAGTCCTCGTCGCTCATCTTGAAGAGCATGTTGTCGCGGATGATCCCGGCGCACGTGACGAGGATGTCGAGCGAGCCGCCGTGCGAGACCGCGGCCTCGACCGCGGCGTCGACGTCCTCTCGCTTCGTCACGTCGCAGCGAACGGCGTGACCGCCGATCGACGTCGCCGTCTCCTGCGCCACCGCCTCGTCGAAGTCGGCGACGACCACCGTCGCCCCCTCACGCGCGAGCAGCGTCGCCGTGGCGGCGCCGATGCCCTTCGCGCCGCCGGTGACCAGAGCCGTCTTCCCCTCGAATCTCATGCGGGCGACCTTATACGGTGGGGACATGGAGTTCCGCGACATCCTCGCGCGGCGCCGGATGCACCGCGCGTTCCTGCCCGATCCGCTCCCGCGCGAGCAGATCGAGCGGATCGCGAACGTGATCCGCCGCGCACCGTCCGGCGGCTTCAGCCAGGGCGGCAGCATCGTCGTCGTCACCGACGACGAGCAGCGGCAGGCAATCGCCGCTGCGTTCGGCGACGAGCACTACTCGCGCGGCGGCCGCAACTTCATCGCAGACGCGCCCGTGCACATGATCATCTCCGCGAACGAGTCGCTCTACCACGCCCGCTACAACGAGCGCGACAAGCTCGAAGCGACGGGTGGGGTCGAGGTGACCTGGCCCGTCCCGTACTGGTTCGTCGACGCCGGTGCGCTGATGATGCTCGTGCTCGCCGCCGCGATCGACGAGGGCCTCGCATCCGCGTTCATCGGCCATCCCGAGCAGAAGCGCATCTTCGACGAGCTGCTCGGGCTGCCCGAGGACGTCGTCCCGATCGGGCTGGCGCTGATCGGTCGCGCAGGTGACGATCCGCCGGCCGGCTCCCGCCTGAAGGAACGGCAGCGCGAGCTCGACGACCTCGTGCACTGGCAGACCTGGTGACGACGCCTCAGGCCGGCGGCACGACGACCGGCCCGTAGATCGCCCGCACGGCGTCGACGAACGCCGCGAGGCGGTCGGCCAGGGCGGCATCCTCGATCTGGATCACGTTCTCGGCGTTCTTCTCGCCGCTCCTCGAGAGGTTGAACGATCCGACGAACACGGTGTCGTCGCACACCGTCGCCTTCGCGTGCATGAAGTCGTGCACGGATCCGCCGCCGAACGGCGTCGACTCCTTGCCCGTGAACGCGCCGTCCAGGATGCGCTGGAGCAGCGGCAGCTTCCAGGCGACGTTGCCGTTCAGCCGCCACTGGCGAATCACGTCGCGCACCTGCGTCGCATCGACGCAACCTGCGACGTCGACCGAGCCGTCGGCCACGACCTGAGCGAGCGTGCCGAGCACCGGCCCGGTTGTGATCACCGGCGAGCAGATCCGGACGCGTCGTCGCGCGAGCCGGATGCGCTTCGCGACCTGCACGGACAGATCCTCGCCGTGACCGGGCGTGAACCAGGCGCGCAGCCCGTCCTGCCAGCGGGGATCGACGAAGCCGCTGCGCGCGACGTCACCTGTCTGCCACAGCTGCTCGAAGTCGAGCGTGAATGCCTTGGCGATCGCCTCGTCGTGCACGACAGCGACCACGTTCTCCTGCCGCGACCATGAATCGTCGGTCCAGTTGAGCGAGCCGGTCCAGACAGTGCTCTCGTCGCGGACGAGGAACTTGTGGTGCATCAGGTCGGGGACGCCGGCGATCGCCTTTCCCTCGACGGGGAGGCTGGCGATCAGCAGCACGTCCGGCTCGGGCGGCGGCGGCACCGGGATCGGGTTCGCGTGGTCGACGTTGTAGGCGAAGCGCATGCGCACGCCACGGTCGGCCGCGCGACGCACCGCGTCCCCGACGACGCGCGCGTTCTCCTCGCCGAGCGCGAAGTCGTAGTGCGCGAGGTCGAGCGAATGCTCGGCGCCGTCGACGAAGTCGGCGACGAGCCGCGCGATCTCGCCCGGCTGCTGCCCGCCGTCCGTCAGAGTTCGGATCTCGATGCGCTCGCTCATTGATCGTCTGGTCGCCGCCCGCATCGGGCGCACGACCAACTTCTACCGGGACGGAGCCGGCGCCGCGCTCAGGCGGGAGCGGCTCGCCGCCTACCTGGAACAGCGGGCCGGCGCGCCGATCCTCCTCGTCGGCGAGGCGCCGGGCTACCGCGGCGCGCGGATCTCGGGCCTCCCGTTCACCTCCGAGCGGCAGCTGACGGGGTCAGGCCCTGCCGAGGCGACCGCCACGATCGTGCAGCGCGTCCTCGCCGAGCTGGGCGCGACCGAGAGCGTCCTCCTCTGGAACATCGTCCCGACCCACCCGGGCACCGAAACGACGAATCGCGCGCCCTCGCGCGAGGAGATCACTGCCGGTTCGGCGTTCGCATTCGAGCTCGCACGCGGCCGGCGCCCGATCGCGGTCGGCCGGATCGCCGCCGAGACGCTCGGCGCGCCGTACGTCCGGCACCCGTCGCACGGCGGCGCTCGCGCCTTCGCCGAGGGCCTGGCTGCTCTAATCGCATGATGTCGCCCGTCCGTCGCAACGCGCTCCTGCTCGCGCTCGGGCTCGTCTTCCAGTCGGGGATGATCCAGCTCGCCGTCGCGCTCGGGACGGTGACGATCGTCGCGGTCACCGGCGTCGAAGGGATCCTCGGCCTCGGCCCCGCCGTGTTCCTGCTCGCCGGGGCGGCAGCCGTCGGGCCGGCCGGCCGGATCTCGGACCGGGTCGGCCGCATGCCGGTGATCCGCACCGGCTTCGTGCTCGGGATCGGCGGCCCGGTCGTCACCGCCGCCGGCTGCGCGCTCGAGTCGGGCGTGCTCGTCTTCCTCGGGCTCGCGCTCTGCGGCGCAGCGCAGTCGATCGTCCTTCTCTCGCGCGCCGCCGCGGCGGAGATGTTCCCGCCCGAGCGCCGCGCTCGCGGCATGTCGATCGTCCTCTTCGGCGTCGTCTCAGGCGCGATCTGGGGGCCGCTCGTCTTCGGGCCGATGTTCGCCGGCCGCGCGCTGACGCCGCACGACCTGGTCGTGCCGTGGCTCGCCGCCGGCGTGTTCACGGTGGTGGGGCTCGCGATCTCGTTCGGCGTGCGGCCCGATCCGAAGGAGCTCTCGCAGGCGCAGGCCGCGCCGGGCGAGCCGGAAGCGCCCGCCGCGCCGCTGCGCGAGATCCTGCGCCGCCCGGGGGTGGCGACGGCGATGGTGGCCGCGGTCGGCAGCTTCGCGGTGATGGTCGGCGTGATGAATCTCGCGGGGTACGTCGCGGTCGGGCACCACCACGCCCAGGGCTCGATCTTCACGATCATCAGCCTGCACATCGTCGGCATGTACGGCCTCGTGCTCGTTGCGGGCGACGTGATCGACCGCATCGGCCGCCGCACGTCGATGGTCGGCGGCCTCTGCGTGATGGCCGTGTCGAACGCCGGGCTGGTCTGGCTGGACTCGATCGCGGGGATGAGCCTCTCCCTCTTCGGCCTCGGGCTCGGCTGGTGCCTGGCCTACGTGGCCGCGACGACCGAGCTCGTCGATCTCGCGGGCGCGTCGGAGCGCGGGCGCCTGATCGGGACGACCGATCTGCTCTCGTCCGTCAGCGGCGCGCTGCTCGCGCTCGGGGGCGGGGTCGTCTACACCGGGGCAGGCGGCTCGGTGCCGCTCGCGCTCAGCGCCTGCGGCCTGGCCGTCTTCGCGGCCGCCTGGGTGGCCGGAAACCGGCCCGACTCCGCCATTCTTGCCGCGAGCGCCCGCTCCTGACGGCTGCTACCATTCCCGCCCGGCCGACCTCCTGGTGGGCCCTTTTCTCCGTATGAAGACCTATAACGCCAAGCCCGGCGAGATTCAGCGCGACTGGTATCTCGTGGACGCCGAGGGGAAGACCCTGGGCCGACTCGCGACGCAGATCGCCGAGCAGCTGCGCGGCAAGACGAAGCCGGTCTACACGCCGCACGTCGACACCGGCGACTTCGTCGTCGTCGTCAACGCCGAGAAGATCGCGGTCACGGGCAACAAGCTCGAGGAGAAGATGTACTACAAGCACTCGGGATATCCCGGCGGCCTGCGCGAGCGCACGCTTCGCGAGCAGCTCGACCGGCAGCCGACCGAGGTGCTGCGCAAGGCGGTCAAGGGCATGCTGCCCCGCAACAAGCTCGGCCGCGCCCAATTGACCAAGCTGAAGATCTACGCCGGCCCGGAGCATCCGCACGAGGCGCAGGCACCGACCACCTTGGAGGTGTAGATGTCGACCCCGGCCCAGTATCTCGGCACCGGTAAGCGCAAGACGTCCGTCGCGCGCGTGATCCTTCGCCCCGGCGACGGCGCGACGTGGATCAACGGCAAGTCGATCCAGGAGTACTTCCCGCGGCAGGTGCACCAGATGCTCGCGACCGCGCCGTTGAAGACGGCCGGGCTCGAGGGTCAGTACGACCTCCGCGTTCGTCTGCACGGTGGCGGCCCTTCGGGCCAGGCCGGCGCGATGCGTCACGGGATCGCCCGTGCGCTCGTCGAGGTCAATCCCGAGCTGCGCGCTCCGCTGAAGCGCGCCGGCTTCCTGACGCGCGACGCGCGTGTCGTGGAGCGCAAGAAGGCCGGCCTGCACAAGGCGCGCAAGGCGCCGCAGTTCAGCAAGCGGTAAATCCGCCGCTCGTGGCTCGGAGGTACTTCGGCACCGATGGTGTCCGCGGCGTCGTGGGCGAGTTCCTGACGCCCGAGCTCGTCGAGCGGCTCGGCCGGGCGGCGGCACTCTGGACGGGTGCGGCCAAGGTCTTCGTCGGCCGGGACACACGCGCCTCGGGCGTGGAGCTCGAGGAGGCGTTCGCACGCGGCGTCATCTCGGCGGGCGGCGACTGCATCCTCGGCGGCGTGCTGCCGACGCCCGCCGTCGCGCTGCTCGCGCTCGACCTCGGCGTCGTCATCTCGGCCTCGCACAACCCGCCCGAGTACAACGGCGTCAAGTTCTTCGACAGCGACGGCCACAAGCTCTCCGACGCCTCCGAGGAGCAGATCGAACAGCTGCTCGCCGCGGCGCCCGGTATCGACCAGGGACGCATCGAGCACGTCGGTGTCGCCACCGACTCGTACATGCAGCACATCGTCGAGCGGTTCGGCTCCGACCTCAACGGCCTCCGCATCGTCGTCGACTGCGCCAACGGCGCCTACTCGGGGCTCGCCGCGAACGCCTTCACGCGTTGCGGCGCCGAGGTGCACGCGATCGGCGATGCGCCCGACGGCACGAACATCAACGTGGGCTGCGGCGCGACCGATCTCGGGCTGCTCCAGCAGACCGTGCGCGACGGCGGCTACGACCTCGGGATCGCATTCGACGGCGACGGTGACCGCATGCTCGCCGTGGACGAGCAGGGCGAAGCCGTCGACGGCGACCAGATCATCGCGATCCTCGCGCTCGACCTCGAGGTCGACAAGGTTGCGGTGACGGTGATGACGAACCTTGGCTTTCACGCACTGATGCGCGAGCGCGGCATCGAGGTGCTGACGACCTCGGTCGGTGACCGGTACGTGCTCGAGGCGCTGCAGGAGTCAGGAGCCGTGCTCGGAGGCGAGCAGTCGGGCCACGTCATCTACCTCCGCGACCACGTCACCGGCGACGGTCTCGCGGCCGGGCTGCTGCTGTGCGCAGCGCTCAGGGGACGCCGCCTCTCGGAGGTCGCGTCCGTCATGCACCGCTATCCGCAGGTGAAGGAGAACGTCCGCGTCGAGCGCCGCGAGCTGACGCCGGCCATCGAGGAGGAGGTCGAGCGGCGGAACGCCGATTGGGGCGACGAGGGCCGTGTTCTCGTGCGTCCATCAGGCACTGAGCCGCTGATTCGGGTGCTGGCGGAGGCCCGCGACGCCGAGGCGGCCGAAGAGGCCTGTGCTAGCATCTCGACCCTTGTCCGACAACAGCTCGGCTGACCCTTTCTCGACGCGGAGAACAGGGCCCGCAGCCGGGCTTTGCTGTTTCCTGAGGCCGCTTTTTAGGCAAAATCCGCGAATCGGCCGGTTCAGAAGGAGGGGCTTCCTATGTGCGGAATCATCGGTTACGTCGGCAGCCGTGCTTCGAAGCCGCTGCTCATCCAGGGCCTCGAGCGGCTCGAGTATCGCGGGTACGACTCTGCCGGGATCGCGCTCCTCGAGGCCGACGGCCTCGACTACGTGCGCGCGGTCGGCAACCTCCAGAATCTGAAGGACAAGGCCGGCCCGAACGGCTCGCAGTCGACGACCGGCCTCGGCCACACGCGCTGGGCGACCCACGGCGGCGTCACCGAGGCGAACGCGCACCCGTTGACCGCGTGCGACGACTCCCAGATGTCGATCGTGCTGAACGGCATCGTCGAGAACTACCGCGAGCTGCGTGAGTCACTGCAGGAAGCAGGGCACACGTTCAGCTCCGAGACCGACGCCGAAGTGGTCGCGCACCTGCTCGAGGACGCCTACGAGGGCGACCTCGTCGCGGCGATGCGCACCGCCTACGCGAAGCTCGAAGGTCACTTCACGATCGTCCTCATCCACCGCGACCACCCGAACCATCTCGTCGGCGTGCGTCATCAGACGCCGATGGTCGTCGGGCTCGGTGACGGTGAGAACTTCCTCGCCTCGAACCTGGCAGCGTTCCTCGCCGAGACCCGGCGCGTGCAGTTCCCCGACGACGGCGAGATCGTCTCGATCAAGCCCGACAGTGTCGAGATCACCGACGCGACGACCGGTGCCACAGTCGAGCACGACGTCGTCGAGGTCGACTGGGACGATCACGCGGCCGAGCGCTCCGGCTACGAGACGTTCATGCTCAAGGAGATCTACGAGCAGCCCGAAGGCGTCGCCGAGACGATCGGCGACCGGGTCCGGCACGGCCATCTCGCGCTCGAGGGCCTCGGCCTGAACGAGGACGAGCTGAAACGGCTGAAGCGGATCGTGATCGTCGCCTGCGGCACCTCCTACCACGCAGGCGTCGTCGGCCGTTACGCGATCGAGGAGTGGGCGCGCGTCCCCGTCGAGCCCGACGTGGCGAGCGAGTGGATCTACCGCAACCCGGTCGTCGACCCCGGCACGCTCGTGATCGGCATCTCGCAGTCCGGCGAGTCGCGCGACACGATCCAGGCGATGAAGCTCGCCCGCGAGAAGGGCGCGCGCACGGTCGCGATCACCAACATGATGGGCTCGCAGATCACCCGCGAGGTCGACTCGGTGCTCTACACGCGCACCGGGCTCGAAGTCGGCGTCGCCGCGTCGAAGACCTTCACCGCGCAGATCTCGCTCCTCTTCCTGATCGGGCTGAAGCTCGCCGAGTACCGCGAGACGCTGCCGGCGAAGGAGATCGAGTTCATCCTCGACGAGCTCTACGACCTACCGAACAAGATGCGGCGCTTCCTCGACGGGGACCACCCGATCGAGGACATCGCGCAGCGGTACTACAAGGAGCCGTTCTTCCTCTACCTGGGCCGGCACATCGGGCTGCCGGTCGCGCTCGAGGGCGCGCTGAAGCTGAAGGAGATCTCGTACATCCCGACCGAGGCCTACTCGGCGGGCGAGATGAAGCACGGGCCGATCGCGCTGCTCGAGGAAGGGACGCCGGTCGTCGTCGTCGCGACGAAGATCCACGTCTACGACAAGATCGTCTCGAACATCCAGGAGACCCGGGCGCGCGGTGCGCACGTGATCGCGATCGCGACCGACGGCAACGAGGACATCCAGCACCACGCGGACGACGTGATCTACGTGCCGAAGTCGCCGGCGTTCCTGCAGGCGGCGCTCGCGATCCTGCCGCTCCAGCTGCTCGCCTACCGCATCGCTCGCCTGCGTGAGCTGAACGTCGATCAGCCGCGCAACCTGGCGAAGACCGTCACCGTCGAGTAGCAGAGACCCGAAACGGGGATGGACGGCCGCCCCGCTCATGAGCACCCTGTGTGCGGGACGCTTCGGGGTCGGGCGTCGCCCTCTCCGGTACGGGGCGGCTCTCCTTGTGCCGCAGCTTGGCGGGCCGCCCCGTAGCGAACCTTTCAGGCGACGAGATACTCGAGCCTGCAGCTCTCGAGCGCTGTCTCGACGAAGGCGCGCGCGGCCGGCGAGCTGTAGCGGTCACGGTGCTGGGCGATGCCGATCAGCCGTGGTGTGACGGCGTCACCGAGCTCGACGACCGCGATGCGCGGGTCGTCGGCGTTGATCGTCAGCCGTGGCATGACTGCCACCCCGACGCCGGCCGCGACGAGCGCCTGCACGGTCGGGTTGTCGTTCGACCGGAACGCCCAGTTCGGCTCGAGTCCCTCGGCGCGAAACGCCGCTTCGATCGGCTCGACCGCGGCGCACTCCCGGAAGCCGACGAGCGGCTCGTCGACGACGCGGCGCAGCGACGGCTCGGCGTCGGCAAGGGGCGAGTCCGTGGGCACGATCAGCACGTACGGGTCACGCAGAAGCTCGACCGTTTCCAGCGGGTGGTCGCCGACCGGCAGCAAGACGAAGCCGACGTCGATCTCGCCTCGCTCGACGGCGATGGTGATCTCGTCGTCCTCGAGCTCAACGAGCGTCACGTCGATCTCGGGCCACTGCTCGGTGAAGCGGCGCATGATCTCCGGCAGCACACGCGCGCCGGCCGACTGGAAGATGCCGACCCGGATCGTCCCCGACTCGCCGGCGCGCAGCGCCTGCAGGTCGGCCTGCGCAGCCTGCAGGCGCGCGACGATCGACGACGCATGCCGCAGCAGCAACCGGCCCGCTTCCGTCAGCGAGATCGGGCGCGGCCCGCCCGGCCGCTCGACGAGCCGCTCGCCGACGATCCGCTCCAGCGTCGCGATCTGCTGGCTGATCGCCGACTGCGTGTAGCCGAGCCGTTTCGCCGCGCGCCCGAACGAGCCCTCGTCCGCGAGCGCCTGCAGCGCTGCGAAGTGGCGGATCTCGACGCCGAGCCAACTATCAGGTTCCATGATCGAGTCCAATACTACATCCATTTGTGCTGATAGACCCTGCGCAGGCACTGTGGAGCCATGACAGCAATCGTCATCCTCCTCGCCGTTCTTCGGTCTCTGCGTGCTCGCCGTCCGCTACGGCGTCGACTCGCGCTTCGACCGTCCCGGCCGCCAGCTCTAGACGCGGTCAGCCGTCAGTCGTCAGTCGAGCGCCGCAGGCGCTTCGTCTGACCACGGCGCTTCTTCTCGTCGAGGCGCCGCTCGGCGGAGGCCCTCGTCGGCTTCGTCGGGCGCCGGGCACGCCGCACCTTCGTCGCCTCCCGCAGCTGCTCGACGATGCGGTCGGTTGCGAGCTCGCGATTGCGCAGCTGTGACCGCTCGTCCTGCGCGATCGACCGGACGACCGGGCCGAGCTTGGTGAGCACGCGGCGACGCTCGGCGTCGGTCAATGCCGCCGAGGCCTCGACATCGAAGAGCGCCTCGACGCGGGTCGAGCTCTTCTGCGCGTGCTGACCGCCCGGCCCGCTCGAGCGAGAGAAGCGGAAGGCGACTTCCGAGCGAATAGACTCGACGTCCATGGCCGCGATTCTCCTTGACGTGGATGGTGTGCTGCACGTCTCGGGCGAGCCGATCGCGGGAGCGGCAGCAGCGGTGCGCCGCCTGCGCGAGCGCGGCCATCGGATTCGCTTCGTCACGAACACCACCACGCGCTCGCGCGCGCAGGTCGTCGAGCACCTGCGGACGATGGGCATCGACCTCGACGAAGGGGAGCTGCAGACGACCGGAGCGGTCGCGGCGCGCGCCCTCGCGGGGAAACGGGTGCTGGCGCTGACGATGCCCGGCATCCTCGACGACCTCGACGGCCTCCAGCTCGTCGGCATGAACGTCGACGCCGTCCTGATCGGCGGCGCGGACGAAGGCGAGGAAACGGGACGCGTCTTCTCGTACCTGAATCTGAACCGGGCGTTCCACGAGCTGGACGCCGGCGCCGACCTCTACTGCTTGCACAAGAACCGCTGGTGGCAGACCGCCGACGGCGCGCGCCTCGACGCGGGAGCATTCGTCGCGGGCCTCGAGTTCGCCGCCGACACGGAGGCGACGGTGCTCGGCAAGCCGAGCGCCCAGTACTTCGCGACCGCGCTCGAGGAGCTCGACGCCGAAGCGGGACTGACGTGGATGGTCGGCGACGATCTCGAGGGAGACATCGTCGGCGCCCACCGGCACGGCATGAAGACGATTCTCGTGCGCACCGGCAAGTTCCGGCCCGACGAGGTCGAGCGCTCGCGCGTGCAGCCCGACGGCATCGTCTCGTCGATCGCGCAGCTCCCCGACTGGCTCGAGCAGAACGCGTAGCGGGTGCCGGCGGTGCGCGTGGGCGTCGACCTGATCGAGATCGAACGGATTCGCCTCGCGCTCGCGCGGCACGGTGACGGCTTCAAGCACCGCTGCTTCACACCGGGCGAGATCGCCTACTGCGACGCGAAGCCGAATCCGCCGCAGCACTACGCCGGCCGCTTCGCGGCCAAGGAAGCGGTCGGCAAAGCGCTCGGCTCGGGCGTCTACTTCACCTGGAAAGAGATCGAGGTGCGCGGACGGCCCAAGCCGGGGATCCACCTGAGCGGCCGCACGGCGGCGTGGGCGGAGAAGATCGGTGCCGGCCGGATCGAGCTCTCGATGACGCATTCGCGCGAGCTGGCCGCGGCGGTGGCGGTCGTGGTGGACGAGTGAGGCTGCAGCCGCTCCTGACCGCCGACGAGACGCGGGCGGCGGAGGAGGCGCACCAGGGCTCGCTGGAGGAGCTGATGGAGCGCGCCGGAGCCGCGGTCGCCGAGACCGTGCTGCGGCAGTTCCCGGGTCGCGTCACCGTCGTCTGCGGCAAGGGCTATGAACGGCGGCGACGGCAAGGTCTGCGCCCGCGTGCTGCGCGAGGCCGGGCGGGAGGTGACCCTCGTCGAGGGCGTCGGCGACCTCGGCGATCCGGATGTGGTCGTGGACGCGCTGCTCGGCATCGGCCTGCGTGAGGCGCCGCGGGAGGATGCCGCGCGCATGATCGAGCGCATCAATGCGGTCGGACGCCCCGTCGTCGCCGTCGACGTTCCGTCGGGGGTCAATGCCTCGACGGGCGAGGTGCCGGGCGCGGCGGTGCGCGCGACGACGACCGTCACGTTCGGGGCTGCGAAGGTCGGCCTCGCGATCTCGCCCGGGCGTGCCCATGCGGGCAGCGTGATCGTCGCGCCGCTCGGGCTCCGGCCACGCGCACACGAGCATGCGCTCGTGCCTGCGTCGGCGCTGCTCGAGGTTCCGCGCAAGCAGGCCGACTCGACGAAATACCGCGCCGGCTCCGTGCTGGTCGTGGGCGGCTCGCGCGGGCTGACCGGCGCGCCGATGCTCGCCGCGCTCGCGGCCTTCCGCGCCGACGCCGGGTACGTCGCGGTCGCGGCGCCGGAGTCGTCGCTGCCGGTGCTCGAGGCGAGTCTCCTGGAGGTCGTCAAGCGGCCGCTGCCCGAGGATGCCGCGGGCCGGCTGCTCCCGCGCGCGGCCGATGCGATTCTCGAGGCGGCCGAGAAGGCGGACGCCGTCGCGATCGGGCCGGGGCTCGGTCGCAGCGACGGCACGGTCGAGCTCGTGCGGATCCTGCTCGAGCGCCTCGCGTGCCCCGTCGTGCTCGACGCGGACGCGCTCTGGGAGCTCGAGCCGTTCGTCCGGAACGCACCGACGGTCCTGACTCCGCACACCGGCGAGCTCGCGCGCCTGCTCGGCGCGACGAGCGCCGAGATCGACCTGCACCGGCTCGAGTCGGTGCGCCGTGCCGCGTCGCGGTTCGCGTCCGTCGTGCTCCTGAAGGGCGCCGACACGCTGGTCGCCGCGCCGCGCGAGGGCGTGCTCGTCGCCTCGTACGGCACGCCGGCGCTCGCGACCGCCGGCTCCGGCGACGTCCTGACCGGCGTCGTCGCCTGCTTCCTCGCGAAAGGCATGGACCCGAAGCTCGGCGCGGCAACAGCCGCCGTCGCGCACGGCGTCGCAGCCGAGCTCGTCGAGCCGCAGCGCGGCGTGATCGCCTCCGACCTGCTGCCGGAGCTGCGACGCGCGCTTGCCGGGCACGGCCTGCAGCGCGCGCCGCTCGCCTGATGCGCAGCGAGATCACGATCGACCTCGGCGCGCTGCGGCGGAACATCAGGAGCTTGCTGCGCACCCTGGACGGTGCGGAGCTCTGGGCGGTGGTGAAGGCCGACGCGTACGGCCACGGCGCGGTCGACTGCGGCGGCGCGGCGCTCGACGCGGGGGCGACGGCGCTCTGCGTCGCGACTGTCCCGGAGGCGCTCGTCCTGCGGCAGGAGCTGCCGTCGGCACGGATCATCGTCCTCGGGCCGACGTCGAACCGCGAGGTCGCCCAGGCGCGCGACGCCGCGCTCGAGCTCGGCGTCGCGAGCGGCGACATCCCGGAGGGCGTGCGCGTGCACGTGAAGCTCGAGACGGGGATGGGGCGCTGGGGCGTGTCGGAGCTGCCGATGCTCACGCGCGAGGTCGTCGGCGTGATGACGCATCTCGCCACTGCCGACAGCGACCCCGACTTCGCGCGCGCTCAGGTGGAGCGGTTCCGAGAGGCGACGGACCCGGTCTCCCACCTGACGCGCCACGTCGCGAACAGCGCCGCGGCGTTGCGGCTGCCCGAGTCGCGGTTCGACGCGGCGCGCTGCGGGATCGCGATCTACGGCATCTCGCCGTTCGGAGAGGACGCCGCGGCCGACGGGCTCGAGCCGGTGCTCAGCTGGCAGACGGAGATCGCGCAGGCACGGCTGCTCCGCCGCGGCGAGTCGACGGGCTACGGCCGTCGCTACGTCGCGGAGCGCGACACCTGGATCGGGATCCTGCCGGTGGGCTACGCGGACGGCTTCCGCCGCGACCTGACCGGCACGCAGGTGCGGGTCGCGGGCGAGCTGCGCCCGGTCGTCGGCACGGTCTCGATGGACGCAACGGCGGTCGAGCTCGACCGCGAGCTGCCGCCGGGGACGCCGGTGACGCTCGTCGGTCACGGCGTGACGCTCGAGAGTCACGCGCGCGTCGCCTCCACGATCGCCTACGAGCTCGCATGCGGGATCGAGTCCGGCCCGACGCGCGCACGGCGAGTCATCCATGACCAAGGCTGAGCGCCGCGCGGCGCAGCAGGCGGCGCGTGCGGAGGCACTCGCCGAGCGGCTCGGGTCGCTGCTCGCCTTGCGCGGCGGCGAGCGGGTGCTCGACGTCGGCTGCGGCGCGGGCGCGCTCGCGTATGCGGTCGCGCCCGTCGCACGTGAGGTCGTCGCGGTCGACAGCGACGCGTCCATGGTCGAGGTGGCGCGCGCGAATGCTCCGGCCAACGTTCGCGTCGAGCTTGCCGACGGCGAGCGTCTCCCGTTCGACGACGGAGAGTTCGACGTTGCGGCCACCTTGCGGACGCTTCACCACACGTTGCATCCCGGCCGGCTCGTCGCCGAGCTCGTCAGGGTCACGAAGCCAGGCGGCATCGTCTTCGTCGTCGACCAGCTCGCGCCGGTGGACGAGGAGGAGGCGCGGGCGCTGAACGAGTTCGAGCGCGCCCGCGACGCATCGACGTCCCGTGTGCTGCCCGAACACGAGCTGCGCGAGCTGTTCGCGCAGCTCGGGCTGACCGTGGTGCGCGCCGAGGTCGACCGCGAGGCGCGCGACCTCGACGCGTATCTCGATCTCGCCGGCTGCGCGGGCGCGGAGCGCGATCGCGTCGCGCGGCTCGCACCGCCCGGGTACGAGGCGACGCTCGGCTGGTTCGTCCTACTTCGACCGTAAGCGTGCGACGGCACCCGGCGCGAGCGCCTGCACCCAGGCGGCAGGCCGGTACCAGCGGGGCACCGTGATCTCGCGCCGGTCGTGGTCGACCGCCGCGAGCAGCCGCTCGACCACGAGCGGCGGCTGGATGACGAGGCGCGACCCGAGCCTGCCGAACCGGCCTCGTTGCGGGAACCCGTCCGTCTCGACGAAGCCCGGGTTCACGGTGTGCACCGAGACGCCTCGCGGTGCCAGCTCACGTGCGAGCGAGCGGGAGAACGCGAGCTGCGCGTGCTTCGACGCGGAGTAGGGCCCGACCGCGACGGTGCCGGCGACGGAGACGACGTTGACGACGTGTGAGCCGGCGGCGAGCCCCGGCAGGAACGCGAGCGTCGTCCAGACCGAGCCGAGGTAGTTCGTTCGCATCACCTGCTCGATGCGGTCCGGGTCGGCGTCGAGGAAGTTCCCTCGGGCCGCGACACCTGCGTTGTTGACGAGCAGGTCGATCCGCGGATGACGTTCGAGCACGCGGGCCGCGGCTGCGCGCACCGACTCGCGGTCGGAGACGTCGCACGCTTCGTGCTCGTCGGCGGCCGACGGTCTGCGCGAGAGACCGACCACGTGCGTGCCTCGGGCCTGCAGCTGGCGGACGAGCTCGGCGCCGATCCCGGAGGAGGCGCCGGTGACGACGGCGCGTAGCACGACTCGTACTTGCAGACGCGGAGCTGCCGGCCGGCGGCGGCCTTGCGGCCGGAGCGGTCGACGACGGTCGCGGTCAGGCGGTGCACGCCACGCTTCAGCTTGCTCGTGTGCCACGTGACGCTGTAGACGCCGCCGGGCCCGGCCTTGTCGACGCCGATCGGGCGGCCGTTGTCGCTGAAGACCACCTGGCTCACCTTCGTCGTCGAGTCGGCGACCACGAGCAGACCCTCGCTCTTGGCGGCGCACACGTGAGCCGGCGGCTCGATCCACGTGACGGTCGGGCCGTTGACGACCGTCAGCCGCGTCTGCAGGAACGCGGTGTTCGGCATCAGTTCGTTGCCGATGGTGTTGACGTTCTTCGCCTCCTGGTAGTCGGACGCGAGCACGATCGTCGGCGTCTTGCCGGGCTTGAACTTCGGCGCCTCGGCCGGGATGCCGAAGACGATCAGCCCCGACAGCGGGTCGTAGAGCGACGCGCCGACGAGCGCGCGGTTGTAGTTGATCACGAGCGACAACGGGTCGACGCCGGCGCCCAGGTCGAACGCCTGGGCGACGATCAGCGGGCGACCCGCGGTGACGCGCGTCGTCAGAATCCGAACGGCCGGCGGCGTCAGGTCGTTCACCCACGAGTTCAGGATGTAGCGCCCCTTCTGCGACCTGTTCGTGAACTCGTCGGCCCGCGAGTCGACCGAGACGAAGAACCGCTGCAGGCGTGGGAACTGCACGCCCGCCGCTCCGATGTCGATGTTCGCGTCGAAGGTCAGCCCGTTGACGTTCGTCGGCGTTCCCGTATAGCCCTGGACGTCGTTCTCGTCCTTCGAGCCGAGGACGAACGGGTCGATCAGCGCGCCGGAGCTCGAGGCGAGCAGCGAGACGCCGAAGTTGACGACCGGCTGGTTGATGTCGGTGTAGTAGAGGTGCTCCGAGCCGTCCTCGTTCATCGGCACGCCCGTGTAGCCGGGCGGCGGCCCGAACGGCTCCGACGGGCAGCAGTACTGGCTGACCCGGTTCGGCCCGTTCGTCGTGTCGCCGACCTGGAACTTCTGCAGCTTCGTCACGGGCGCGTTGCGCAGAGCGGGGCGCTCGACGAGGAACGCGTAGGGGACACGGCGCTGGACGCCGTTTCCGTTCAGGACGATGAAGCCGTAGTTCTCGCCCGTCGTCGCGTTGGCGGCGACACGGACGACGACCGGGATGGCGACGTCGCCGCCGGGCGCAATCGTCGACTGGCCCGGAACCTCGATCGTGACGCCGGCGGTCTGGGCCTGCGGTGCGACGGCTGCGCTCCAGGTGCCGAAGCCGTTACCCGCGTCCGCGAGCGTCAGGAGCGTCGACCGCCGCTGCGCTCCGGTCGAGACGTCGATGCGCTGGAACGAGAGCGACTGCGGGTCGGTGAAGATCTTCGGGTCGTTCGCGGCGGCGACGTTCGCGAGCCCGGCGCCCTCGAGCAGCACCGGCGCCTCCTGCGTGCGCGCGGTGTCGCCCCACGCGGGGCCCGACGTCGACATCAGCGCCGACTTGACCTGCCACGACGACCAGCCGGGGTGCTGCTGCAGCAGCAGCGCAGCCGCGCCTGCGACGTGTGGCGTCGCCATCGACGTGCCGGCGAAGACGGAGAACGTCGAGCCGGTGGTCAGCGGCGGCGTCGACGAGAGCACGTCGAGACCGGGCGCCGAGAGATCCGGCTTCAGGAAGTGGCCGAAGTCGGTCGGGCCGGCCGACGAGAAACTGGTGATGACGCCGCTGCGATTCGTCTGGAGCTCCCGGATGTCGGACGTGACCCGGATCGACGCCTGACCGCCGTGCGCGGCCGCGTAGGCGCGAAGATTCGCGCCGTCGAGGTCGGAGATCATCCCGGTCGGGAGCTGCAGGGGAATCGGGATCGGGTTCGCCTCGCCGAAGCGGTTGTCGATCACGACGATGCCCTTCGCGCCGCCGATCGCCGCGCGCGCCGCCTTCGAGGCGAAGGTGCAGATGCCGCGCGAGACGAGCGCGACCTTGCCGGCGAGCGAGTCCTTGACGATCGTGCCGAGGCTGCCGTTCGGATCGGTGGCCGAGCCGCACAGATGCGTGTCGACGGGCTTGCCGTCGCTGCCGAGCACGCTCGAGACGTCGACGAGCGGCTGGTCGGCGCTCGACCACGCGGTCGGGAGCTTGGCGCCGCCTGCGCCCTGGATCGGCACGGCGCCGAGTGACGGCGGCCCGCCGGTGACGGTGAGCGCCGGCGCGAAGACGTGCGAGTTCGACGTCGCGGCGACCGAGATCGCGTCGGGCGCGGTGCCCGGCGAGCCGGCGCTGCCGAGGCCGAAGTCCTCGCGATCGTTGCCGGCCGCGATCACCGGGACGACACCTGCGAGTGCGGTGTTCCGCACCGCTTCGTTCATCGCGTCGTTCGCGGGGTCGGTCTCCGGTCCGCCGCCCGAGAAGTTGATCACGTTCATCCCGTCCGAGACGGCGGCCTCGAAGGCGCTCACGATCTCCGGCGTGTTCGCCTGGTGACCGAGCGGCGTCGGCACCGTGAAGACGCGGTAGTTGCCGATCCACGCGCGCGGTGCGACGCCGGACAGGTTGGCGGTGGCGGGATGGTCGGGGCCGGCCGGAGCGCTCGTCCCCTCGTCGCCCGCCGCGATCCCCGCGACGTGCGTGCCGTGAGGCTCGGTCGGGTCGAAGGCCTTGTTGCTGTTCTTGTCGCGGACCGGCCCGGGGAAGACGCGGGCGACGATCACCTTGTTGGTCGTCTCCTTCGCGTCGCCGCGCGGGAAGCCGGCGGGTGCGGTGAAGCCGCTCGGGTCGAGGAACGGGCTCGACGGGTCGACGCCCGTGTCGACGACGCCGATCTTCATCCCCTGTCCCTTGTCGCTCGCGGCCGCCTGCAGCTCCGTCGCATGGATCACGGACGGCCCGCGGTCCATCGTGCGGGTGTAGGTGAGGCTCGGATAGATCTTGTCGATCGAGCCGAGCCGCAGCAGCCGCGGCAGCGACCTCACCGGCAGCTGCACGGCGAAGCCGTCGAGCAGGATCGCGAAGTGCTCCTGGATGCGTGCCTGCGGGATCGCCGCGCGCACCTGGGCTGCGACGACGGCCTGGCGGCGTGCGAGCTGGGAGAGGTAGGCGCGGGAGCTCGTGCTGTGTGTGTCGAGCCGCTGCGAGCGGGCGGCGAAGGCGAGGCTGCCGTTGCTCCGCCAGGCGGCGAGCGGCGGCTGCGAGAGGCGGACGATCACGCGCGTGACGCCCTGGCGATGCGCGGCCGGGATCGTGATCACGCCCGCGCGCACACGCGGCAGCGAGGCCTCGCCCATGGGGCGCCGGATCGGCGTCAGCGCGGCGGACGCGGAGGTCGCCACCAACAGTCCGAAAGCCGCCGAGACGAGGAGGAGGCGACGCAAGGTTCCGCACAGTATCCGAAGCGAGATAGAGTCGGCGGCCAATGTTCCAGGGAAAACGTGCACTGATTCTCGGGGTCGCGAACAAGCGCTCGATCGCCTGGGCGATCGCCCGCCGCCTCGCCGACGGGGGCGCCCAGCTGGCCTTCACCTTCCAGGGCGAGCGGATCGAGAAGAACGTCCGCGACCTGGCGGCGACCGTCTCGAGCCCGCTCGTGACGGAGCTGGACGTCCGCGACGACGCGGCGATCGAGCGGGTCTTCGGCGAGGTGGCCGAGACGTTCGACGGGAAGCTCGACATCCTCGTCCACTCGGTTGCGTTCGCGGCCGCCGAGGATCTCGAGGGCCGCTTCACGGACACGCCGCGCGACCGCTTCTGGATGGCGATCGACGTCAGCGCCTACTCGCTCGTCGCAACGACGCGCGCCGCCGAGCCGCTGATGGTCGCCGCGGGCGGCGGCTCGATCGTGACGATGACCTATCTCGGCGGCGAGCGCGCCGTGCCGCACTACAACGTGATGGGCGTCGCGAAGGCGACCCTCGACTCGTCGGTCAAGTACCTCGCGTGGGACCTCGGCGAGAAGAACATCCGCGTCAACGCCGTCTCGGCCGGGCCGGTGCGGACGCTCGCCGCGCGCTCGATCGCCGGCTTCCCGACGATGGAGTCGATCGTCGAGGAGCGCGCGCCGCTGCACCGCCACGTCGACGCCGAGGACGTCGGCGCCGCAGCCGAGTACCTGCTCGGCGACGGCGCGAAGAACGTCACGGGCACGACGCTCTACGTCGACAGCGGCTACCACGCGATGGGCATGTAGACGTCGCGCGTGGGCGCGACGCAGTACTACACCGCGACGACTCTCGACGGGTACATCGCGGACGAGCACAACTCACTCGAGTGGCTGTTCGAAGTCGATCGCGACGCCGAGGCAGGCGAGCACTCGTTCGCAGCGTTCTTCGCGCAGGTCGGCGCGATGGCGATGGGCGCGACGACCTACAAGTGGGTGCTCGACCACGAACGGGTTGCTCGACGAGCCGGGCAAGTGGAGCGGCTGGTACGGCGAGACGCCGTGCTGGGTCTTCACGCACGGGACGCTCCCCACGGTTCCCGGCGCGAACATCTCCTTCGTCCAGGGTGACGTCGCGCCCGGTGCACGAGCAGATGGCCGCCGCCGCCGGCGAGCAGAACATCTGGCTCGTCGGCGGCGGGGAGCTCGTCGGCCAGTTCGCGGACCAGCAGCTGCTCGACGAGATCCTCGTCGGCATCGCACCGGTGACGCTCGGGCGCGGCGCTCCGCTCCTCCCTCGCCGGCTGACGGCGTCGCAGCTCGAGCTCGTGGACGTCTCGCGCGACCGGCAGTTCGCGCGGCTCACCTACCGCGTGCGCTGAACCTCAGGACAATGCGCGGCACGCCTCGAGCCACTCCTCGACGTCCGGCACCTCGCCGGTGTCGTAGGCTCCACGCGTTCCGGATCAGCCCGTCCCCGTCGACGAGGAACGCCGTTCGTGCGGCCACGTCCTTGAAGCCCCGGAACTCGATCCCGATGTCGAAGCCGTGGATCGCCTCCGCGTTCCAGTCGGAGAGCAGGCCGAAGTTGAGGTCGAGCGCCTGCGTCCACGCGATGTGGGTCCACGGCGAGTCGCGCGAGATCCCGACCGGTTGGACGCCCAGCTCGTCGAACGCCTCTCTCCTGTCACGCAGGAGCTCCATTTCGTTCGTTCAGGTGGACGACCAGTCGAAGAGATAGAAGACGAGCAGCTTCGGCCCGTCCTCCACCAGCTCCGACATGGTCACGGGCTCGTTCGGCCCGAGGAAGAGCGTCGCGTCGGGGACGCGGTCACCGGCGTTGAGCATCGCCGGAGGTTAACGGGACCAGCGACCCGCCACGAGCAGGCGCGGCCGAACATCGTCACCGCGCGGGAACTCCTCGCTGATGTTCCCGACCGCGTGCACCTTCGCACCGCGCAGGAAGACCCACTGGTTCGCGGTCGGCCAGTCGACGAGCAGCGTCGTCCCGTCCGGCGACCAGACCACGTCTCCGAACGTGCCCGGGCCCGCGAAGCGCAGGCGCGCGCGACCCGGATGGTCGATGTCGACGAGCTTCACCTCGCTCCGGGACGGGAGCCGCACCGAGACGGCGAGCTGGTGGCTGTGCGGCCGGAACGCCGACGTGACGAGCGTCGCGCCCAGCGAGCCGATCGTGCGCACGACCCGGCCGTCGGCGTCGAGCACGACGACGCGCGTACGCCGACGTGACGGCGAGGAGCCGCCCGTCGTCCGACCATTCGAGCGAGAGCGGCTGGAGGTCGGCCTGGCGCCGCCAGCGCACGGCGCCCGAGAGCGCGTCGCGCCGAACGATCGTGCCGCTGCCCGAGACGTACGCGAGGTCGAAGGCCCTCCCGGCACCCACGCCGGCGCGACCTGCGTCGCGGTCGAGTCGAGCAGCCGGTCGCCGCGTCCGTCGCCGCCGACGACGCGCAGCCCGCTCCGCGAGAGGTACGCGATGCGTGTGTCGGTCAGCGTGCCCGCCCAGCGCGGCAGCGCCGCGCCGGCGCGCGTGAGCGCCCAGCGCACGTGAGCGTCCTCGTCGAGGGCGAGCAGGTGGTTGCGGGTCGTCGCCACGGCAAAGAGCCCATGCGGCGACCACTGCGCGTCCGCGAACGGGCCGAGGCGGCGCTTGAAGCCGTTGTCGCGAACGAGCCAGACGCCGCCGCCGTCGGTCGAGACGACGAGCAGCCTTCCGGGCGCGGGCAGTGAGAAGAGCGCCGGGTCGGCGTGCTCGACTCCGACCGCCTGGCGCACGCGCTCGAAGACGGCCCGGCCGGGCGGCGAGAGCACGGCGGCGGCGATCGCGGCCGCGAGGACGACGAGCGCAGGGATCAGCACGCGCGACCGTGCGTGCCGCGGCTGCGGTGTGCGCTCCTCGTACGCGCGGCGCACGACCTCCCAGGCGCGCTCCTCCTCGGGCGGTCTCACGTCTCCTCTTTCATCCGGTCGAGGCCGCGGCGCAGTCGCGAGTTGACGGTGCCGCGCGGCATGTCGAGCAGCTCAGCGATCTCGCCCGGCGTGTACTCGAGCACGTAGCGGAGGACGACGACCGCGCGGTGCTCCGGCGGCAGGTCGGCGATCCGTCCCAGCGCGTCGCCCGCGAGCCCGGGCTCGGGCGCCGCCGCGTAGTGGTCGCCGAGCTCCACCTCGCCGCGGAGCTTGCGCGCGCGCGTCCAGTCGATCGCCCGGTTGACGACGATCCGGTGCAGCCAGGGTGCGAACGGCCGCCGCCGGTCGAACCGGTCGAGATTGCGGATGGCGGCGAGGAAGGCTTCCTGCGCGATGTCCTCGGCGGCTGCGGCGTCACCGGTGACGAGCTGGGCGGCCCGGAACGCGCGAGGCCAATGCTCGCGGAAGAGCCGCTCGAGGTCGGCGACAGACCCCTGCTGGGCACCCTTGATCCAGGCGCGCTCCGCCACCCGCCGACTGTACGACGCAGACCGTCCATGAGGTCCATACGTCGTCGGGACCTCCCGGGGTCCCGACGACGTATGGAGGGCATGACACGTCTTGCGCTCGTCCTCGCTGTCGCGGCCGTCCTGCTGCCGAGCGCAGCCGTCGGCGCGGCCTGCTCGCCGCTCAACTGTGCGCCGAGCCAGTTCTCGCTCGCGGACGGCCAGCTGCTCGGTTTCCGCAGCTCCGCCAGCGCGCCGGTCACGATCGTCGATCTCGCAACGGGAAAGACGCGGGCCGCCCTGCCGAGCGGCGTCGTCGGCGGCACGCTGCTCGTCCATCTGCAGGGCACGACGCTGACGTGGTACGACGCCACGTCCGGTGAGCCCGCGGGCACCGCCGCGCTGCCGACCGGCGCCCGGCTCGTCGGCGTCTCCCAGGACGGCAGACAGGCGGTCGGCCTCCGCGCTCGCAGACGGCGGCTCGACGACGTTCCTGATCGCCTCCACCGCAGGGAGTGCGCGAGCTCAACGTGCCGGGACGGCAGTGGGACTTCGACGCCCTGCGTGGCGACAACCTCTTCCTGATCAAGTACCTGTCCGGCGGCGGCTACCAGGTGCGGTTGCTGCACGTGGCGAGCGGCAAGCTCGAGGCGAAGCCGCTCAAGGACCCGCACGAGTCGGGGACGATCTGGGGCCAGCCCTACTCACGGCTCGCGTCGACCGACGGGCGGTACCTGTTCACGCTCTACATCGGCTCGAACGGCGGCTCGATGATCCACGCGCTCGACCTCGACACGGCGAAGGCGCGCTGCATCGACCTGCCGGGCACGGGCGACTACCTCGCGTCGACGGCGTGGGGCCTCGCGCTCGGACGGAACGGCCACACGCTCTGGGCGGCGAACCCGTCGCACGGCCGCGTCGTCGGGATCGACGTGCGCACGCGGAAGGTGACGCGCGCGTTCAGGATCAACGTCGGCTACTGGGCACGTGGCCGGGGCACGCGCGCCGCGCTCTCCCCGGACGGCAAGCGCATCGCGCTCGCCGACGGCGAGAACGTCGCCGTCGTCGGACTGGCGGTGGGCAAGGTGGTCTCGCGTCGCTCGTTGGCGGCCGCGGCGCTCGGCTACTCGCCGGCCGGGAGGCTCTGGACGTTCAGGTAGCGGCGGCGGGCGTCGCCGCCTGAGCGCCCTCTTCCGTCGCGATCGAGATCTCGCGCACGACTTCGACGATGTCGCGGTTCGCGTTCCACACCCGTAGCTGGCGGTCGGAGCCGTTGCCGCGCGCGAGGATCTCACGCACGCCCTCGAGCTCGCGCTCGGAGCCGAGCTCGCGGGCGTGCGGCTCGACGTCACGGAGTGTGCGGCGGATCAGCTGCGCGACCGGGACGCGGTTGCGGCGGCCCGTCGCGAGGTCCATGACCGGCGCCTCGAGCCCGTAGCGGGCGGCGAGCCACTTGTTCTCGGTCGTCAGCATGCGGTGCCAGCTCGGGATCTCCTTGCCGGCCTCGTAGAGCTCGCAGTACATCTTCACGATCGCCTGGAAGAACGCGGTGATCGCGACCACGTCCTCGAGCCGCGTGACCGCGTCGCAGACGCGCATCTCGATCGTGCCGAGGCGCGGGTGCGGCCGGATGTCCCACCAGATGTGTGTGTAGTCGGCGATGCAGCCGGTGCGCTCGAGCTGGCCGACGACGTCGGCGAAGTCCGTGTAGTCGCGGAAGCGCGGCGGCGGCCCGGAGCGGGGGAACGCGGCGAAGACCATCTGCCTGCTCGACGAGAGGCCCGTCGGCTCGCCGCGCCAGAACGGCGACGTCGCGGAGAGCGCGAGCATCTGCGGCAGGTGCACGAGCAGGCCGTTCATCACCTGGATCGCCTTCTCGGGATCGTCGACCGCGACATGCATGTGCATGCCGAAGATCAGCTCGCGCCGCGCGACGTACTGCAGCTGGTCGACGAGCTGGCGGTAGCGATCCCGGGCGGTGATGCGCTGGCGTTCGAAGAGGCTGAACGGGTGCGTGCCCGCAGAGCCGAACCGGCAGCCCTCGGCGCGCGCGATCTCGGCGACGTAGCCGCGCAGCTGCGCGAGCGACTTCATGACGTCGCCGGCGGTCCGGCAGACCGGCGTCGTCACCTCGAGCACCGACTGCATCAGCTCGGCGTGGATCCGGTCCTCGTGGTCGCCGTCGGCGGCAGCGGCGAGCACCGAGTCGATGTGCTGGACGAGGTCCCACGTCTCGGGGTCGAGGAGCATGTACTCCTCCTCGACGCCGAGCGTGTACGGGTCGCTCTTCCCGAACGCATGGTCGAGCACGCTGACCTGCCCGGTACCGGCGCCGACCGAGCCCTTGCCCGTGATCGACGGGGGAAAGATCTGCTTCACGTGTGGAGTATCACCGCTTCGGCCTCGATCTCAACGAGCCACCGTGGGTCGAGCAGCTGCGTGACGATGCCGGTGGTCGCGGGACGGGCTGTCGCGAAGGCCGCACCGTGCGCCCGGCCGACCTCGTCGATCGATGACGCGTCGGTGACGTAGATCCGTGTCCGCACGACATCGTCGAGCGACGCACCCGCTTCTGCCAGCGCGCGCTCGATGATCGACAGGCAGACCTGCGCCTGGTCGTAGGCGCCGGCCGGCGGGTCGGCGTCGCCCGGCATGATCGGCGCCGTCCCGGAGACCCAGACCCGGTCGCCGACGCGGACGGCGCGCGAATAGCCGACGCGCTCCTCGAATGCGGCGCCCGACGAGATGTGCTGCCGCTCCATGCGTCTAGTCTGGCCCATCGTGGAGGCGCTGCGCCAGGTGGACGGGTGGCCGTGCGAGCACGTCGCCGTCTGCGTGACGGGCGCGGTCGAGGCAACGCGCGGCGACGAGAGCCGCCGCTTCGAGTGGGCGTCGGTGACCAAGCTCGCCTCTGCGCTCGCGATGCTCGTCGCAGCGGAGGAGGGGCTCATCGACCTCGACGAGCCGGCCGGGCCGCCCGGCGCGACCTTCCGGCACCTGCTCTCGCACAGCTCGGGGCTGCCGTTCGAGGCGGGCGCGCCGATCTCGGAGCCGGGCAAGCGGCGCATCTACTCCAACTACGGCTTCGAGGTCGCAGCCGCGCTCGTCGAGGAACGGTCGGAGATGTCGTTCGAGACGTACTTCGCGCACGTGTGGCAAGGGACGACGCTGGAGCTGCGGGGCTCGGCCGGCTCCGGCGCGTCCGGGACGCTCGCCGACCTGCGCGCGCTCGCGCACGAGCTGCAGCGCCCGGCGCGGGTCGCCGACGAGACGCTCGCAGAGGCGACGACGGTGCAGTTCCCGGGGCTCGTCGGCGTCGTGCCGGGGTTCGGGCGGCAGGAGCCGAACGACTGGGGCCTCGGCTTCGAGCTGCGGGACGGCAAGTCGCCGCACTGGACGGGCGCCGGCAATGCGCCGGAGACGTTCGGCCACTTCGGCCGCAGCGGCACGTTCCTCTGGGTCGACCCCGTCGCCGGGATCGCCCTCGGCGCGCTCACCGACCTCGCGTTCGGCGACTGGGCGATCGACGCGTGGCCGCGCCTGGCCGATGCGGTGCTGGCCGAAGCAGCCGTGTCCCGGGGTCAGACCCAGGGACGCGGCTAGAACCGCCACTGTCCCGGGGTCAGACCCCGGGACACGGCTCGGAACGTGCCTACGAGAGCAGGAACTCGAGCAGGAGCGCGTTCAGCTCCTCGGGCTGGTCGACCCCCACGAGGTGGCCCGCGCCGGGGACGACGACGAGCTCCGAGTCCTCGATCCCCTCCGCCAGGTGGGCGGCGATCGCCTTGAAGTCGTCCTTGTCGTCGTCGCCGACGACCACGAGCGTCGGCATCGGCAGCGTCGAGAGCGCACGCAGGTCGGGCCAGATCAGCTCCGGCTCCGGGTGCGCGGACTGCAGCTCGAGCGCACGCAGCTGCTGCGGGCGCACCTCGTCGTGGTGCTCGGGCTTGACCCAGAAGTCGAGGTTGACCTGCGTCGCCGCGGCCAGGTCGCCCGCATCGATCGCCGCCTCCTCCGCGGCGAAGTAACCGCGCATCTCCTCCGTCCAGTCCCAGGCCGGGACGCCCGAGCCGACGAGCACGAGCTTGCGCACGCGCGCCGGGTGCTCGAGCGCGGTCCGCAGCGCGATCGCGCCGCCGAACGAGTTACCGACGAGGTGCCCCGGCAGGTGCTCCGCGACCACGTCGACGAACGAGAAGGGCTCCGACGGCAGCGGCGTCTCGCCCCAGCCGGGCAGGTCGGGTGCGACGACGTCGAGCTCGGGTGCGAGCGCCTCGACCTGCCGGCGCCAGAGACGAGAGTCTCCGAGCGCCGAGTGCAGCAGGACGACGCGGGGCCTGGCTATTGGTCGTCCTCCGTCGGCAAGTTGTCGTCGTCCTGGCCGACGCCCCGCATGTCCTCTTCCTCCTGCTGCCGCTCCGTGGCGGCGAGCTCCTTCTCGGTCTCCGTGGGCTCGGGGTTCTCCATCATGTGCCTCCATGGGTGCGCTCGTAGGGTGGCGTCTCTGTCCCCGCTGTGGTGGGAGCCTCACACACGAGACGGATCATCTGCGGTGCGACGCGTGCGGAGAGCGGTACTGGGCGAACTCGATCCCCGGCGTCCAGGGCATCCTCGAGCGCGACGGCCGGGTGCTGCTCGCACGCCGCGGGCTCGAGCCGCGGCGCGGCCACTGGGACCTGCCGGGCGGCTTCCTCGACGAGACCGAGTCGCCGCTCGACGGCCTGCGCCGCGAGTTCCGCGAGGAGACGGGACTCGACGTCGAGCCGGTCGAGCTGTTCCGGATCGACATCGAGCCGTACGGCGAGCGCTACGTCTTCTCGGTCACGTGGATCGTGCGCGGCGAGGGCGAGCCGGTCGCGGCCGACGACGTCGACGAGCTGCGCTGGTTCGCGCGCGACGAGCTGCCGGCCGAGATGGCCTTCCCCGGCCAGGAGCTGGTGCTACGAAGCTGGGCGACGCGGGAGGAGCACGCGTAGCGCGCGCGGCTCGACGCGAAACTCGATCGGGGTCTCGAGCTCCTCCGGCTCACCGTCGACCGCGGCGTGCAGCCGGCCGGCGCGAGCGTCGACCGTGAACGACTCGCCGTCCCGCTCGTCCCAGTTCGAGCGCAGGACGCCCTGCAGGCGCGTAGAGGTACAGCTGACCCTCGTCGAGCCGCTCACGCTCGCCGATGGAAAGCACGTCGACGGCGTACGCGTTGTTCGAGACGAGCACGACGCGCGCCTCGATCGGCTCCCCGTCGACGGTGATGCCGATGCTGTGCCGGTGCGTGGCCAGAGTGCCGAGCGCCCGCAGCCGGGCAAACGCGTCGCTGCGCCGGCGGTGATGCTCCCGCCGGTGCACGAGCCGTGCGTAGACGCCCAGCGAGACGTTGTTCAGGAACAGGCGGTCGTTCGCGCGTCCGACGTCGATCCGGATCTCTCGCCCGTCGACGAGTGCGTCGAGCGCACCGATCGGGTCGTTTCGGTCGAGCCCGACGTCACGCGCGAAGTGGTTGCGCGTCCCGAACGGGATGCAGGCGAACGGGAGATCACGCTCGAGCGCCGCCTCCGCGACGACGGCGAGCGACCCGTCGCCGCCGGCCATCGCGAGCGCGTCGGCCCGTGCGCCGCGGGCGAGCTCGGCGAGGTCGTCCCCGTCACGCGAGGACGTGGGTCTCGATGCCCCGCTCGCGGGCGGCGGCGAGCAGCTCGTCGGAGCCGCCGTTGCCCGAGCTCGGGTTGACGATCAGGAACGCGTCCATCCGCGGAACGTAGCTGGGTCTTCCCGTTGCTCCGAAGATGGGCCGAACGGCTCATGTGGTCGTCCGATGCCAGGTCGATCATCTGTGCATGGAACGCGGCATCCTCTATCGGGTCGAAGACGATCTCTCGGAGACGTGGGTCGAGGAGTGGGCGGAGCAGGGCGTGCGCGGGCTCGAGAGCTACCTCGCGAAGCACCTCGCCTTCCTCTCGTTCCTCGACGTCGACGAAGCACCCTCGACCTAGAGATCGGTTTCGTCCGCGGCGTCGCGGCGGAAATCCGCCTGGCGTGGCGGAGTTCAAGCCGAGCTATCTCGTCAAGGGCCTGCCCGGCCATCCGCTGCACCCACCGTTCACGGACGCGACGGTCGGCATCTACACCTTCGCGACGGTCTCGGCGGTGCTGAGCAAGCTCGGCGTCGCAGACAACACGTTCGCGCAGGCCTGGTGGCTCGCGCTCGTGGTCGGGCTGGTCGTGACCGTCGGCACCGCGCTGACCGGGCTCGTCGACTGGCTCTCGATCACCCGGGGCAGCGGAGCTCTGGAAGACGGCGACCATGCACATGGTCGCGATGGTTGACCGGGACGGTCTTCTTCCTGCTCGCGGCCCTCGCCGGGCCACGGCGGCTACGTCGACCGCGCCGTGACGACGGGAGCGTTCCTGCTGACACTGGTCGGCTTCGCCGCCCTCTCGGCGGGCGGCTGGCTGGGCGGGCGATCACGTACGTGCACGGGATGCGCGTGCTGTCGCTGCCGGACGAGCCGGCAGCGCGCGCCGCGTCACCCGTGCCGCACGAAGAGAAGGTCAAAGCCGAGGCGTAGCCCGGCCAACCGGCTTAAGCCTCGGCCCCGACCAGTCCGAGCGCCTTCTCGAGCGAGCCCTTCGGCATCGCCCCGACGGCGGACGCCTGAGGCGCGCCGTTCTCGAAGAGCACCATGAAGGGGATCGACGCGACGCCGTAGCGCTGCGCGAGATCCTGCTGCTCGTCGATGTTCACCTTGACCACCTTCACCTGGTGCTCGTCCGCGATGCGGTCGAGGACCGGGGCGACGGCGTGGCATGGGCCACACCACTCGGCCCAGAAGTCGACGAGGATCTTCCCGTCAGCTTCGAGGACCTCGCTGTTGAAGGTCTCGCTGGTTGCATTCGTTGCCATCTAGAGGTTCCTTTCGCAGTAAGACGTACAGAGTGACAAACGCGGCGGCGGTAAGGATTGTTCCCTGCCCGGGTACGATCGAAAGCATGTTTCACCCGCTGCCGGACAAGCCCGACCACCCCTCGCTCGAGCTGGAGATCCTCGAGCTCTGGGAGCGGGAGGGCACCTTCGAGCAGTTGCGGGAGCGAAACCGAGGCGGGCCGGTGTGGTCGTTCATCGACGGCCCGGTGACGGCGAACAAGTCCCTCGCGGTCCACACCGCCTGGGGCCGGACGCTCAAGGACGTCTTCCAGCGCTACAAGGCGCTGCGCGGCTTCGACCAGCGCTACCAGAACGGCTTCGACTGCCAGGGCCTCTGGATCGAGGTCGGCGTCGAGCGCGAGCTCGGGCTCAACTCGAAGCGCGAGATCGAGGAATACGGCCTCGAGGAGTTCGCCCGCCGCTGCCGCGAGGTCGTCGTGCGGTCCTCGGAGGAGCTGACGCGCGGCAGCCAGCGGCTCGGGCAGTGGATGGACTGGGGCAACGACTACTTCACGTTCAGCGACACGAACATCGAGTACATCTGGAAGTTCCTGAAGATCGTCAACGACCGCGGCTGGCTCTACATGGGACACCGCTCGACCGAGTGGTGCCCGCGCTGCGGCACGTCGCTCTCGCAGCACGAGCTGACGCAGGCCGGCGTCTACCAGGACCGCGCCGACCCGTCGCTCAGCGTGCGCTTCCCGCTCCTCGACCGGCCGGGCCAGTCGGTCGTCATCTGGACGACGACGCCCTGGACGCTGCCGGCGAACGTCGCCGCGGCCGTCAATCCGGAGGCCGACTACGGGCGGCGCGAGAACGGCGAGTGGGTCGCGGTGCAGCGGTTCCCCGACGACACGTTCGTCGAGCGCGTCAAGGGCTCGGAGCTCGTCGGCCTGCGCTATCGCGGGCCGTTCGACGACCTGAAGCCGGGCTCGGAGGTCGAGCACCGCGTGATCCCGTGGGACGACGTGACGATGGACCAGGGCACCGGTGTCGTCCACATCGCCCCGGGCGCCGGCGGCGAGGACTTCGAGCTCTCGAAGGTGCACGACCTGCCCGTGCTGACGCCGGTCGACGAGTCCGGCCGGTTCTACGACGACTACGGGTGGCTGCACGGCGTCTCGACGACCGAGTCGGCCGACCAGATCATCGGCGTGCTCGGCGAGAAGGGCATCCTCGTCGAGTCGACCCTCTACACGCACGCCTACCCGCACTGCTGGCGCTGCGACACGCCGCTCATCTTCCGGCTCTCCGACGACTGGTTCATCTCGGTCGAGGAGATCCGCCCGAAGCTGCTCGAGGAGAACGCCAAGGTGCAGTGGGTGCCCGAGTACATGGGGAAGCGCATGGACGACTGGCTGCGCAACATGGGCGACTGGAACATCTCGCGGCGCCGCTACTACGGGCTGCCGCTGCCGTTCTACCCGTGCTCATGCGGTCATCTGAACGTCGTCGGCTCGAAGCACGAGCTCGGCGAGCGCGCGACGGAGGGCTTCGACGAGCTCGAGGAGCTGCGCCGCCCGTGGGTCGACCGCGTGCCGATCACCTGCGAGTCGTGCGGCGAGGTCGTGACGCGCGTGCCCGAGGTCGGGGACGTCTGGCTCGACGCCGGCATCGTCCCGTTCTCGACGCTCGGCTGGGAGAACCCCGAGTGGATCAAGGAGGGGTACGCGACCGGTGCCGCGCGAGGGCTGACGCACGCCGACCTGCCCGACCACAGCTACTGGGAGACGTGGTTCCCCGCCGACTGGGTGACGGAGATGCGCGAGCAGATCCGGCTCTGGTTCTACTCGCAGTTCTTCATGTCGGTCGTGCTCGTCGGCACCTCGCCGTACAAGCGCGTGCTCGGCTACGAGAAGATGCTCGACGAGCACGGCCGCGAGATGCACGGCTCCTGGGGGAACATGATCAAGGCCGAGGACGCGTTCGAGCAGATGGGCGCGGACGTGATGCGCTGGCAGTTCTGCGCACAGCCGCCCGACCGCAACCTGCTCTTCGGCTTCGGGCCGGCGCACGAGATCCGCCGCAAGGTGCTCACGTTCTGGAACTCGACGAGGTTCCTCGTCGACTACGGCAACATCGAAGGGTTCTCGCCCTCGTGGTCGCAGCTCGAGCCGGACGGCGACCTGCGCCCACTCGACCGCTGGCTCGTCGCGCGGACGAAGCAGCTCGTCGCCGAAGTGACGGACGCGTACGAGGCGACGCTGACCGTCGACGCGATTCGCGCCTTCGAGTCGTTCGTGGACGACGTCTCGAACTGGTACATCCGCCGCTCGCGGCGGCGCTTCTACTCATTCGACGAGGCGGCGTTTCGCACGCTCTGGTACGCGCTCGTCCAGTCTCTGCGCGCCGTCTCGCCGATGCTGCCGTTCCTGACCGAGCACCTCTGGCGGAACCTCGTCCAGGACGGGCCGGCGTCCGTGCATCTCGCGCCCTGGCCGGAGGCCGAGGAGCCGGACCGCGCGCTCCTCGCCGAGATCGCCGCGGTGCGGCGCGTCGTCGAGCTCGGCCGGCAGGCCCGGTCGGCGTCGCAGCTGAAGCACCGTCAGCCACTGCGGCGGCTCGTGGTCGCAGGGGCGGCCGACGCTGCGCGCGGGCACGCCGACGAGATCGCCGAGGAGCTGCGCGTCAAGGAAGTCGAGTTCGGTGACGTCGAGGCGTCGGAGCTGCGCGTGAAGCCGAACCTGCCGGTGCTCGGCCCGAAGCTCGGTGCGGCACTGCGCGACGTCCGCGAGCGGCTGCAGCGTGGTGAGTTCGAGGAGCTCGACGGCGGTCGCTTCCAGGTGGACGGCCACGTGCTCGAGCCCGACGAGGTGCTCGTCGAGCGCATCGGGCTCGAGGGCTGGGCCGTTGCGAGCGAGGACGGCGTCACGGTCGCGCTCGACACGGCGCTCGACGACGACCTCCGGCTCGAGGGCCGTCTCTTCGACCGCATCCACGAGGTGAACGTCCTGCGCAAGGAGAGCGGTCTCGAGATCACGGACCGGATCCGGCTCTGGATTCCCGACGAGGAGCTCCTCGGCACCTACGCCGACCGACTCGCCGCCGAGACGCTGGCGGTCGCGGTCGCGGCCGGCGACCTGCGGATCGAGAAGGCCTAGATGCGGCTCGCCGTCGTCGCGCTGGTCGCCGTGGTCGCGGCGGGCTGCGGCGGGAGCGGCTCGTCGGCGCCGAAGGAGGATCCGTCGACCGCGGCGGTCCGCGTCGTGCACCAGATCACGGCGAACAGGTACGCGCAGGCGTGGGGCGACCTCCATTCCAAGGATCAGCACGTCGCTCCGCTCGGCGAGTACGTCGACTGCGAGACGCGCTCACCGGTGATCGCGCGCCCGCGCGGCGTCAAGGTGACGAAGGTGACCGACGAGTCGTTCGGCATCGGCGACGGGACGTTCGTCGAGACGAAGGCGGTCGCGGTGCGCCTGACGTTCGCAGGCGCGTTCAAGGTGACGCACACCGTTCACCTCGTCGCCGAGGACGGGCGCTGGAAGTGGATCCTGCCGTCGTTCCGCTTCCGCGACTACAAGGCGAACCGCTGCCCGGTCGACCCGGGCTCGAGCGCGCCGCCCTCGACGAGCTAGACGCGCGGGTCACGCACGAACGTGGTTCGCGAGGTCTAGCTCTGGGCTTCGGCGAGCGCGAGCTCGCGGCGCAGCTCCACCGGCAGGCGGAACTCGACGTCCTCGTCGACGAGCCGATACGGCTGGATGTCGACGACGCCGCGCGCGCGGAACCAGTCGCAGACGCGCTCGACGAGCTTCTCGGGAGCGGACGCGCCGGAGGTGACGCCGACGACGTCGACGCCGACGATCCACGACTCGTCGATCTCCGTCTCGTCGTCGATCAGGTGCGACGCGACGCCGTTTGCGCGCGCGACCTCGACGAGGCGGTTCGAGTTCGACGAGTTCCGCGAGCCGATCACGAGCAGCAGCCCGATCTCGCCGAGCATCTCCTTGACCGCCCACTGACGGTTCGAGGTCGCGTAACAGATGTCTTCCTTCTTCGGCGCGTGGATCTCGGGGAAGCGCCGGCGCAGCGCCGTGATGATCTCGCCGGTCTCGTCGACCGAGAGCGTCGTCTGGGTCACGTAGGCAAGCCGGGTGCCCGGCGGGAAATTCGAGGCGCTCGGCGTCCTCGATCGACTCGACGAGCACGATCGAGTCGGGCGCCTCGCCCATCGTGCCGACGACCTCCTCGTGGCCCTCGTGGCCGATCAGGAGCACCGTGTAGCCGCTCGCGGCGTACCGGCGGGCCTGCACGTGCACCTTGGTCACGAGCGGGCAGGTCGCGTCGATCGTGTTCAGCTGCCGCGCAGCCGCGTTCGCGTGCACCGACGGGGCGACGCCGTGAGCCGAGAAGACGACGGTCTGGCCCGGCCGGCACCTCGGTCTCCTCGTCGACGAAGACCGCGCCGCGGGCCTCGAGGTCGCGGACGACGTGCAGGTTGTGGACGATCTGCTTCCGCACGTAGACCGGCGGCCCGTAGAGCTCGAGCGCCTTCTCGACCGTCTCGACGGCGCGCTCGACCCCGGCGCAGTAGCCGCGAGGCGAGGCGAGGAGCACTTTCCGGACCACGCAGCCATCGTAGCCGCGGGCCTTGCAGCGTCCTGGAAATGGCCTAGAAAAACGAAAGGCCTCGCTGCACGGGGGGTCGTAGCAGCGAGGCCTTCCATTGATTGCTCACCGCGATGGCCAGGGTTGGCGCGCCGCGGATCGCATCGCCCAGTGAGAAGGACGCTACTCCTGGGCAGCGTACGAGGGAATAGGCCGGGCGGCCCATCTTTCAAAGACGCACCCATACGACGGTGCGGAGGTATCGCGAGACGTACGATCTGACGGCCCAGTGAGCGAGTCGACGAAAGCGGTGCTGTTCAACGCCGTGCCGCTGCTGGCGTTGGCGGCGGCCTACGCCGCGGTGTCCGCGGCGCTTCTGCCCGTGCTCTGGCGCGACCGGGCGCGCGCCCACCCGCTCGATTGGGCGATCGCGGCGGTCTTCCCGGGCGTCGCTGCAGCGGCCGCGATCCTCGGCGTGCTCGTCCTCCACGACCGCCGGCCGCTCGGCGGCCACCTCTGGGCCTCGTTCGCCGCGTCGCTCGCGGCGCTGCTCCCCGCCCTGTTGCTCCTGGCGCGCTGGCGCGATCGCGCCTTCGTCGTCGGCGGGATCGGCCGGACGCTCGAGGTCGAGGAGCGGCTCGTGCACCGGGACAGCGAGCTCGAGGCGGTGACCGAGATCTCGAACGCACTCGGGCGGGCGCGCGACACCCTCGAGGTCGCGCGGCCCGTCGTCCGCCACGTCACGTCGCTCTTCGCGGTCGGGTTCGCAGGCGTGGTGCTCGTGGACGAGAGCCGCGAGCGGGCGACCGGCGTCTACGGCGAGGTCGACGGTGCGCCCGCAGACTGGTGGGCGGAGCTCGATCTCGACCTGCAGTCACCCTCGGGGATCGCAAGCGCCGTCTTCGACGCAGCCCCGGTCAGCGTCTTCGACATCTCGAGCTCACCGCTTGTCAGCCGGCCCGTCGCAGATCGGGTGGGAGCCGAGAGCGGCTGCTGGATCCCGATGATCGCCGAGGAGCGCGTGCTCGGGGTGCTCTCGGTCGCGTCGACCGACACGAAGCGCGCCTTCACGGCCCAGGAGCTCTCATTGCTGCAGGCGATCGCCTGGGAGGCAGCGCTTGCGCTCGAACGGCTGCGCTCCGCGTCGGCGCTGAACGACGCGCTCGGTCGAGAGCAGGCGATCGGCGAGATCGCACGCCGCGTGCGGACCGAGCACGACCCGGAGGGGATCGTGCGGGTCGCGCGCGAGGAGTTGCGCCGCGTGCTGCGCGCCGACGACATCGGCGTGACGATCGCGGAAGACACTGCAACCGTGCGGGTGTGGCGCGCCGGTGCGCTCGTGCCGAGCGAAGAGGCGCTCGTCGGCACGGTCGAGCACGAGGTCAGCACCGCCCTGCGTACCGCGCGCCTGCTGGCCGAGAACCGACGTCGGATCGAGCAGCAGGGTGCGCTGCTGCAGGCCGCGCAGGTCGTCACGAGCGAGCTGGACATCGAGACCGTCCTGCGCCGGCTCGTCGAGGAGGTGACGAAGCTGCTCGGCGCCGACGCCGCCGATTGCTATCTCCTCGACGAGGAGCGGGGCGTCCTTCGCTGTGCGGCCGTGCATGGATTCGACGACAGTCTCCTCGGCTTCGAGTACGCACCGACGCAAGGCGTCGCGGCGGCCGCGCTGCGGGAGGAGCGTTCCCTCTCGTCGGACGAGTACCTGTCGCTTGTCGCACCGATCCCGAACCCCGCGTACGACGGCTTCCATCGTGCGCTCGTCGCACCGATGGTGTGGGAAGGCAAGACCCGAGGCGTGCTCGGCGTCGGCCTGCGGAGCGACGACCGGTCGTTCGACCAGACGGACGCCGACTCGCTGGAGGCGTTCGCGTCGCTCGCATCGCTCGCGTTGCGGAACGCCGAGAGCTACGCCGAGCGAACGCGGCAGGCGCGCGTGCAGCGCGGCTTCTACCGGATCGCGTCGCTGCTCGGTGAGCCGTTGTCGCTGGACGAGACGTATGACGCCGCCGCGCTGGCTGCGGCCGAGTCGCTCGGAGGCGACTTCGCCGCGGTGCTCGTGCAAGGGCCGTCCGGGCTCGGCGTCGTCGGCGGCCACGCCCTGCCGGAGGCGGTGCGCGCGCTGCGGCTGCCGCCGGCACTCGCGGAAGCGGCGGACGACGGCCAGGTGCTGGCCGCCCCGGACGTCGCGACGGACGGCCGGTTCGACGCCGATTGGCAGCGAGGGCCGTTCGCGTCGCTGCTCGTGATCCCGGTGCCGGGCGAAGGGCGCGGTCTCGTGCTGGTGTTCTTCGAGGAAGCGCGCTCGTTCACGCGTGACGACCTCGAGCTCGCGCAGCAGGTGGCCGGTGCGGCGCGCGGGGCGCTCGACCGCAGCAGGCTCTTCGAGGCCGAGCGGACGGCCCGTGCCTTGTCGCAGCAGCTCGCGCGCACGGGCAGCCTGCTCGCCACGGAGCTCGACCCGGTTGCGGTGCTCGAGGCGGTCGTCGAGGAAGCTGCAGGACTCTTGCGCGCCGACGCCGCGGCGCTCGCGGCGCTGGACGGGGACGAGCTCGTCGTCACGGCGGCGACCGGCGACGGGGCGGACGAGGCGCTCGGGAAGCGCTCACCGTCGACGGGCTGGCTGGGCGGTGACGTGATCCAGTCGCGCGCCCCCGTCGCGTACGAGGACGTCGGGCACGACCCGTCGCTCGCCGAGTCGGACGCAATCCTTGCCGCAGGCCACCAGGCGTACCTCGGCGTGCCGCTGACGGGCCGCGAGGGTGCACGGCACGGCGTGCTCTCGGTCTACGGGCGCGAGCCTCGCACGTGGCGTGACGAGGAGATGCAGGCGCTCGTCGCGCTCGCTGCCAACGCGTCGGTCGCCCTCTGGAACGCGGAGCTCTACCAGCGCGTCGCCGTCGAGCGCGAGCAGAGCGTCGCGATCCTGGCCAACATCGCCGACGGCATCGTCGCCGTCGACCGCGACGGCCGCGTCGTGCTCTGGAACCGCGCGGCGGCGGAGATCACCGGTGTGCCCGCGTCGGAAGCGATCGGCCGCGCGCCGGCCCAGGTGCTGCAGCGCGACCTGGAGTCGGACGGCGGCGGGCCGAACCGGCTCGTCGCGATCCCGCGCGGGGGAGAGGATGTCTGGCTCTCGCTCTCGGAGGCGGTCATGCGCGATCCCTCCGGCGCGGTGGCCGGGCGCATCTTCGCCTTCAGGGACATCTCGGCCGAGCACGCGGTCGAGACGATGAAGTCGGACTTCGTCTCGGCCGTCTCGGTCGAGCTGCGCACCCCACTGACGTCGATCTACGGCTTCGCGCAGACGCTGCTGCGCGAGGACGTCGCGTTCGGGGAGACCGAGCGGCGAACGTTCCTGGAGTTCATCTCACGCGAGTCCGAGCGCTTGACGACGATCGTCGACGCGCTGCTCAACGTCGCGCGGCTCGACACCGGTGATCTCGCCGTCTCGCTCGAGCCGACCGACGTCACACGCGTGATCGACGACGTGGTCGACGACCTGCGCGAATCCGCGAACGGCAACGGGCACCGGTTCGTCGCGCAGTTCGAGGGTGACGCCCTCGCCGCGCAGGCCGATCCCGAAAAGCTGCGGCAGGTGCTCGAGCAGCTGATCTCGAATGCGGTCAAGTACTCGCCCGACGGCGGGACGGTGACCGTCTCGGCGCACCGGCGCGACGAAACGGTCGAGCTCGCGGTCAGCGACGAGGGCATCGGCGTGCCGCCCGGCGAGCGCGAGCGCATCTTCTCGAAGTTCTACAAGGCGGGTGACGCGTCGGGCCGCGGCACGGGACTCGGTCTCTTCATCGCGAACGGGCTCGTCCGCGAGATGGGAGGCAGGATGTGGGTCGATTCGCGCGAAGGGCACGGGTCGAGATTCGCTTTCGAGCTGCCGCTCGCGGAGAACGTGTGAGATTTCCGATCACGGAGGCATAAGGGAACACATGGCGACCAAAGTGCTGGTGATCGACGACGAAGCTCCGATCCGGCTGCTCTGCCGCGTCAATCTCGAGGCAGAGGGCATGGAGGTGATCGAGGCGGCCGACGGGCCGAGCGGTCTCGAGCGTGCGCGCGCCGAGGCGCCGGACGTGATCCTCCTCGACGTGATGATGCCGGGCCTCGACGGCTGGCGGGTCGCGGAGGAGCTGCTCGACAACGCCGGCACCGAGAACATCCCGATCGTGTTCCTGACCGCACGAGCCGAGCTGCGCGACCGTGCCCGCGGCATCGACCTGGGCGGCGTCGACTACGTGACGAAGCCGTTCAACCCGGTCGAGCTGGCGCCGCTCGTGCGTGACCTGCTCTCGCGGGTCGACCGCGGCGAGCGCGACGAGCTGCGGCGCGAGAAGCTCAGCGATCTGCGCGCGGCCCTCGAGCGCGAGTAGCCGGGCAGGCGCAAAAGGCCCGCCCCCCGGACGGGCCCCTCGCACTCCCGACGAGCCGCTCAGCCCGCGAAGTCCGCGGTGACGACCTGCGCGCCCCGGTGGCCCAGGAACGAACTGCGCAGATCGCCGACGCCCACCCGTACGAAGGACGGGCGGAGCAGGTTGGCGCGGTGCTCCGGGCTCGCAAGCCACGCAGCGACGATCCCGCGGGGCGTGCCGCGTGAACCGGTGCCCCAGGCGAGGTTCTCGCCCGCGACGGATCCCGTGACGGCGAACTGGAGCATCCGGCTCCCGAACGCGCCGTGGCTGAAGGTGTTCGATGCGACCATCTCGCGGCTGTGCGCGCGGGCCGCGCGCTGCAGGTGGCTGTCGAAGCGCAGCGCTCCGAGCCCGTGCTGGGCGCGGACGCGGTTCATCTCGTGCAGGAGAGACGTCTCGTTGCTGCTGGCCGCTGCGGCGGTCGCAGGCAGGGCGAGCACGAGCGTTGCGGGCAGGCAGGCGAGCAGCGGCCGGCGCTTCACCGCGTCAAACTGACAGCGCTACCGCTTCAAAGCCTCCCCCAAAAGGGGGATCTGAAGACAATTGCTCCTGCAAACTGGCGCTATCTGGCTGTCTGCGCCAGCACGATCGCCGCCAGCACCACGCCGGCGCCGACGAGCTGCACGCCGCCGAGCCCCTCGGCGAGCCAGATCCAGGCGACGAGCGCGCCCGCGACCGGCTCGAGCATGGCCACGATCCCGACCCGCGTCGCCGAGAGGTGCCGCAGGGCGCTGACGAGCAGGAAGAACGGCACGATCGTGCCGAGCACGATCATCCAGGCCGCGAGCACCCAGACCGGGAGCGACACCGCGTGCAGGTGGCCGTGCAGCGAGGTCGAGTCGGTCAGCGCGTGTGGCGGAAACCTCCACCACGGCACGAGCACCGCCCAGAAGACCGACGTGAAGAAGAAGCCCCAGGCGAGCAGCGAGACCGGGTCGCGTCCTCCGACGACGTGCTCGGCGAGCAACACGTAGAGCGCGTAGGCGAACGCGCCGCCGAGCGCGAAGAGGACGCCGGCCGTCGAGAGCGACGCGCCGCCCCCGAAGAGGTTGACGATCAGTGCGAGCCCCGCGAGCGCGAGCCCGAGTGCTGCCCAGATCCGCCGCCGCACAGGATCGTGGTAGGCGAAGCGTGCCCAGAGCGCGACGAGCAGCGGTGCCAGGTACTCGATCAGGAGCGCGACGCCGATCGCGAGGCGGTGGATCGCCAGGAAGTAGAACCACTGCACGAAGGCGAGCCCGACGACGCCGAAGACGACGATGTACGGGAGCTCGCGGCGCGTCAGCCGGAGCCGGCGCGGGGCCACGACGGCGACGACCGCGAACAGGCCGATCGCGGCGCCGAGCGAGCGCACCTGCGCGAGCCGCTCCGACGAGAGGCCGGTCGAGAGGATCGTCTTCGAGACGGCGCCGTTGATCCCCCAGAGCAGCGCAGCAGCGGCCGCCATCGCGTAACCGAGGCGTGGCCGGCGCACGTGCGCGGGCTCGACGGGGAAGGGAGCTTCGCTCATCGGCTCGCGACGGTATCGGGACGGTCGGATTCGAACCGACGGCTTCTGCCTCCCAAAGGCAGCGCTCTGACCAGGCTGAGCTACGTCCCGCTCGCCGCAGTGTAGGCGGGACTCGGGACGAAACTCGTGAACCTCTACCCTGGCGCGGTGCTGCGCGCCGCGTCGATCGCCTTGCTCGCTGCGCTCCTCTGGCCCGGGCTCGCCTGGGCGCCTCCGCGCGAGGCGAACCTCGTCGCGCGCGTCGTCTTCTCGGCGCAGCCCAAGGCGGGCGAGGTGCTCGTCGTCACGGCGTCGGTTCAGAACAAGGGGCCCGACTCGGTGCTCGACGGCACCCTCGTGACGGCGCTGCCGGACGGCCTGACCCTCGTCGCGGCGCACCCGACCCAGGGCCGCTGCACGGGCGCCACCACCGTCAGCTGCTCGTTCGGGCTGCTGGGCCGCTTCAACCAGGCGTTCGACCACGTCGCCTCCGTGCGCCTGCTCGTTCGTGCCGACCAAGCCGGCACGTTCACCGTCGGCGCGACGGCGTCTGCCCCGACGGCGACCGAGACGATTCCCGACAACAACACCGTCGAGCGCCCGGTCACGGTCGGTGCCTACGACGGTGCACGGCCGCACGGCCGGGTGCTGGCGAAGCTCGTCTCGGCGACCACGCGCAAGGCGGTGGTGCGCGTGACGGGTCTCGGCCCGGATCCGGCGCAGCGCGGTGGTGATCAACGGCAAGGCGATCGGCTCACTCGCCCCGGGCGTCGAGCACACGACCACGATCCGGTTCGCCAAACCACGTCACCGCTACTCGATCAGCGTCGAGTACCCCGGCGGCGCCGCGGACTTCGACGTCCGGCTTTAGAGCTGCCAGTCGCCGTTGCGGAGGATCGGCACCGCGGTGCCGTCCTTCGAGACGCCGTCGATCTCGAGCTCGTTCGAGCCGATCATGAAGTCGGTGTGGATCGAGGAGTGGTTGACGCCGCGCTCGTTGCGCTCCTCCGCCTCGAGCTCGGGCGCCCAGGCGACTGCCTGCACGATCGACGCGCCGAGTGCGATGTGAGACGACGCGTTCTCGTCGAACAGCGTGTCGTAGAAGACGAGACCGGTCTGGCCGACGCGGGACTGGCCGTCGACGAGCGCCACCTCGCCGAGGCGCGCTGCGCCGTCGTCGGTCGCGATGTGCGTGCGCATGACTTCTTCGCCGGACGCGGCGCGCACCTCGACCGCGCGCCCGCCCTCGAAGCGCACCTCGAGGTCGCGCACGATGTTGCCCTGGATCTGCAGCGGCAGCGTCGAGCGGACCGTGCCCTCGGTGCGACGTGCGTCCGGAGTCGTGAAGACCTCTTCGGTCGGCATGTTCGCGACGTGCTTGATCCCCTGCGACTCGTCGAGCGCGGTCTGCCACTCGGACTCGGGATGGAGGCCGATCGTCAGGTCGGTGCCGGGGCCGCGGTAGCGCAGGTGATCGAACCGCCGCTCGTTCAGCGACTCGGCGCGCTGCTGGAGGCGGTCGATGTGCTCACGCCAGGCCTGCACCGGATCGGGCTCGTCGAGCCGGACGGCGGTGCCGACCGCAGTCCACAGCCGCTCGACGTCGGGCTCGCCGAAGACCGTCTGCGCCCAGCCCTCGTTCGGGAAGGCGACGATCGTCCAGTTGCACAAGCCGTCGGTCAGCCTCAGCGATGCCTCTGCGACCTCGCGCATGCGCGCCTTGCCGACGCGTTCGCCGTCGAGGTCGGCGAAGAGCTCGGGCTCGGGGTTGCCGCTGATCGCGCAGAGGGCGCCGCCCATGGCGCCGAACTGGTCGAGGCGCTCGACGAGCCAGGGCGGGGAATAGCCGAGGCGGTCCGTGTCGGCGCCCTCGATGTGGGCGCGCCGGACGTGCTGGTCGGAGTAGAGGACGTCGACGTAGCCGGCGCCGGCGGCATACGCCTCGCGCGTGATCGCGCGCACGAGCGGCGCGTGCTCGATCAGGGCGTTGATCCCGAGCGTCTGACCCGGCTGGAGGTTGAGCCCCACCTGGACGGCGAGCCGCGCATAGTTCTGAAGTCTCTGGTCGGCCTCGGCCACGGCGAAGACCATAGCCAGTCTCCCAGGCCTGGCCGCTACGCCCCGTACACTGACGCGCCGTGAAGCCGCTCTGCCTCCTCACGCTCCTCGTCGTGCTCGCCTGCGGCTGTGGCGGCAACAGCGGTCATCTCTACTCCTTGGAAAAGACACAGGCGTGCCTGACCAAGGACGGGGTGCGGCTCGGCGTCCCGGTCGACGACTTCATCGCGACGACCGCGACGGGTGGGGCCGCGCAGGCCCATTTCGACACGAACTTCGTCACGCTCGTGTTCAGCGACACGATCGACAAGGCCGACAACATCAATCAGATCTATCACCGCGTCCGCTCGAAGAACGTCGGCATCGAGGACGTGCTCCGTCAGGATCAGAACGTCGTCATGCTCTGGCACGCGCATCCGTCCGACGCCGATCTCGCGCGCGTCACGGCCTGCCTCAAATAGCGCCTTCCTCGGCGAGGAAGCGCCGGAACCAGAAGAGGAAGACGACGAAGAGGACGATCGCCTGCTCGCTGGCCATCGTCACGCCGGCGATCTCCTGGTCGGCGAGCGCGCTCAGCCCCCAGACGCGCGGCTGCGCGTGCACGTAGTAGTCGTAGATCGGCCGGGGTAGCAGCGCGAGCAGCAGGCCGAGCGGCGCGGCGAGGACGAACGCCGCGAACGCGTAGGCCGCGCGCGCGCCGGAGGCCAGCCGCCGCGGCACGTTCTGGACGAGCGGCCACCACATCAGGATCCCGGTCACGAAGTAGCACGCGTGCTCGAGATGGATCAGCCAGCCTTGCTGCTCGAGCGCGGCGACGTAGACCGCCGGAATGTGCCAGGCGAAGTAGTTCGCGAGCCACACCGGCAGCGCGAACGCGGGGTGCACGGCAACGCGCCAGGCGGAATGCCGCGCGAGCGACGTCGCCATCGCGGTCGAGATCCCGAGCACGACGAAGAGCGGCGCCCACTCGGCGAGGATCACGTTCTGCAGCAGGTGCGCGAGCAGCAGGTAGTGCAGCCCGAGGTGGTGCAACGGCGTCCAGAACGCAACAGCCAGCCACGCCCATCCCAACCGCGAAGCAGACAACCTGCCGCCGCGAAGCCCCAAACCGCCCGACGGCAAACAGATAGAGCAGCGACAACGCCGGAATGACGACCGTCGTGTCGACATCCGCCTGCCACGCATACGGAGAAGCGCCAACCACGTGCCGCAGCGTAGGTCTTGGGTTCACGCGGGCTGCGGACGAAGAGAGCGGGTGGCGGGAATCGAACCCGCGTATCCAGGGTGGAAACCTGGCGCTCTACCATTGAGCTACACCCGCGAGGCGCGCATAGGGTAGCCGCATGGCGGTTGCGCGAGCTGCGTCGGAGCTGCGGTGAACGAGCTCGACGCGCCCGTCGAGCGCGCACTCGGGTCGCCTGCCGTGCGCTACGAGTCGCGTCCCGGCGGCTATTCGACTGCCGATCGGTTCCGCGTCTCGCTCGGCCGACGGGCGAAGCGTCTTCGTCAAGTCCGCGACCGCGCCGCATCTCGCCGGGTGGCTGCGCCGCGAGCACGAGGTCTACGCGTCAGCTCCAGGGCTGCGTTCATCCCGCGGCTCGCAGGCTGGGACGACGACGGCACTCGTCCGCTGCTCGCGCTCGAGGACCTGAGCGAGGCGGACTGGCAGGTCGCTTGGGATGCCCGTCGCGTCGACGCGGTTCGGGCATCACTCGACGAGCTCGCCCGCTCGGCGCCTCCGCCCGGGACGCCGACCGTCCGCGAAGGGTTCGGCGAGCTCTTCGGGCGCTGGAACGTCGTGGCCGACGACCCGGAGCCGTTTCTCTCGACCGGCCTCCGGCCGCGCGACTGGCTCGAGCGCCGGCTGCCCGAGATCCTCGCGGCGGTAGAGAGCGCGCCGGTGGACGGCGACGACCTCTGTCACCTCGACGTGCGGAGCGACAACCTCTGCTTCCGCGACGGCCGCGCGCTGCTCGTCGACTGGAACTGGTTGTCGCGTGCGAACGCCGACCTCGATCTCGCGGCGTGGCTGCCGAGCCTGGCGGTCGAGGGCGGCCCGCTCCCCTGGGAGGTGCTGCCCGGCAGCGGCGCGCTCGCCGCCTTCGTCGCCGGCGTCTGGGCCGCCGTCGTCGGCCTGCCGCCGCCGGAGACCGCGCCGACCGTCCGGTCGCTGCAGCGCGCGCAGCTCGCCGTCGCGCTCGACTGGATCGACCGGGAGCTTTAGCTCGAGGACGGCGTTAGCGGAGGCGGTCGGCGAACGGCTCGAGCTCGTTCGCGTGCAGGCCGATCGTGCCCGCCTCGAGCGCCGCCTTGACCTCGCGGGCGAGCGCGAGCGCCTCCGATGTCTGATCCTGGTCGAGCACCGTGCTGAGCGAGGCGATCACGGCATTGCCCTCGTGCAGCTGGATGTCGACGGTGTTCAGCGTGCCCTTGTCGTTGATGTACGGGTCGTCGGGGACGCCCACCCAGACCGTGACGCTCCCGCCGCTCGGCAGCGACGCATGCTCGATCACGGGCGTTGAGCGGAGGGGCACGGGCCAACCGTAACAACGTCCGGCGGCACCGCGATGCTCCAAGCGTGACGCCCGACGGCACAGCTGCGCCCGAGCGCGTGGTCGACTTTCGGCCACGGACCGTCTTCCGCGTGCTGCTGATCGTGCTCCTGGTCGCGATCACGCTCGAGGTGGTCTGGATTTCACGCCACGTGCTCGCGTGGGTCGCCATCTCCCTCTTCCTGGCGCTTGCCCTCAACCCACTCGTGGGTGCGATCCAGCGTCGAACCAAGCTGGGCCGCGGCGCGGCGATCGGCGTCGCCTATCTGATCTGCGCGATCGCGATCGCCGCGGTCGCCGCGACCTTCCTGCCGAAGCTGATCGACGAGGTGAACGGGTTCGTGCAGGCGACGCCCGGCTACGTCGACGACGTCACGCACGGCCGCGGGCGCCTCGGCTTCCTCGAGACGAAGTACCACGTCGTCGAGAAGGTCCGCGCGCAGGTCGAGAACGGCGGCGCCTCGAAGGTGCTCGGCCTCTCCGGTGCGGCGCTCTCGGTCACGAAGAGCGTGATCACGATCGTCCTCGCGACCGTGACGATCATCTTCCTGACGTTCTTCATGCTGCTCGAGGGCCGCGACTGGGTCGAGCGCGCATACTCGCTGTTCCCCGAGCGTTCTCAGGCTCGCTGGCGCAAGGTCGGCGACGACATCTACAAGACCGTCGGCGGGTACGTGTCCGGCAACATCCTGATCAGCGTCATCGCGGGCGCGGCCGCGACGATCGTGCTGCTGATCATGGGCGTGCCGTATGCGGTTGCGCTCGGATTGCTCGTGGCGCTGCTCGATCTCGTTCCGCTCGCCGGGGCGACGGTCGCCGGGATCATCGTCGTCGGCGTCGCCTTCCTGCACAGCGTCCCGGCGGGGATCGTGCTCTTGATCTTCGTGATCGTCTACCAGCAGCTGGAGAACCACTTCCTCCAGCCGGTGATCTACGGCCGCACCGTGCAGCTCTCGCCGCTCGTCGTCCTCGTCTCCGTGCTCGTGGGCGCCGAGCTCGCCGGTGTCCTCGGTGCGCTGGCGGCGATCCCCGTCGCCGGCTCGATCCAGGTGCTCGTCCGGGATCTGCTGGCCCAGCGCAAGCTGCGCGGGCCCGAGCCGGGGCTCGCCGAGCCGGCTCCCGGCGGCTGACGCGGCGGCCGGCCGGGCCGAATACCACTGTGCAAGCCAGGATCGGCGGCCTCCGAGAATCGCTCGGACGGCACTCAACTGATCGGGCCTTCCTGCCGATGGTCTCTGCATGTCGTTCCGGGGTACGCAGGCCCTCTGCGCCGCAGCGCTCGTCGCTGCCCTGGCGGCGCTCGTCGTGCCCGTCGCCGCGACCCCGTCCTCGTCGCACAACCACATCGCTCGTGGCTCCCTCTCGGCGCTCGAGTCCGGCGTGCTCCAGCAGATCAACACGATCCGCCGCCGGCACGGCCTCCAGCCCGTGCACGCGAACACGGAGCTGACCGAGGCCGCCGTCTCGCACACACGTGAGATGGGCTCGTTCGGCTACTTCGAGCACGAGTCGCACGACGGCACCGCGTTCTGGAAGCGCATCAAGCGCTGGTACGGCTCGGGCGGCTACGGCCTCTGGTCGGTCGGCGAGAACCTTCTCTGGTCGTCGCCCGACGTGCAGCCGTCGGCGGCCCTCGAGCTCTGGATGCACTCGCCCGAGCACCGCGCGAACATCCTGACGGCGAAGTGGCGCGAGATCGGCGTCGCGGCCGTCCACGTGCTCGGCGCGCCGGGCACGTACAACGGCCTCACGGTGACGATCATCACCACCGATTTCGGCGTTCGCCGCTAGAAGGGCGTAGACCCTGGGGCTACGCTGCGGGCAGGCGCCCGTAGCTCAGTGGACAGAGCGACGGCCTTCTAAGCCGTTGGTCGCAGGTTCGAATCCTGCCGGGCGCGTCCAGCAGTCATCCGGGCTAGCGGCCCGTGAAGGAGAAATGCTCGCCAGGCTCGTACCCGAACGTGTCCCTCAACGACGAAAGGCCCTCGCGGGCCTCTCAGTCGATGCACCTCAAGGGGAGAGAGGTCACACCAAGGTATGACAGTACGACTGCCGACTGGTGGCCAATCTGGGTCACTTGCGCTGCTGATCACAAGGAAGCCGACCCCAAGGAACGGCCGCGCTCGCCGCCGCGAGGAGAAGGGACCGATGTTCGAGTCCGACGATGAGATACGCGAGCTGGACGACCTCTTCGCGCGGACGTTCGCCCGGGCGAACCCTCACCTCCTCGAGATCGTCAAGGAAGGGCGACGTCTGAATGCAAAGCAGGTCGCGCGCTATCTGCAGGGTACGAAGCACGTCGCGTTCGCAACGGTGAACGAGCACGGCGAGCCGCGTGTGGCGCCGCTGGACGGCGTCTTCATCCACGGCAGATTCACGGTCTCGACCGGCGGGCGCGCCGCGCGCCTGCGTCACCTACGCGCGAACGCCGCGTGTAGCGCCGCGCACGTGGACGGCGACACCGTCGGCATCGTCGTCCACGGGCACGCGACGATCATCGGCCGTGACGACGACGGCGTCGCCGACATCGAGCCGGTGTGGAGGGAGATCTACGGCTCGAGCCCGTTCGAGTGGGGCGAGGGCGTCGTCTTCATGCGGATCGAGCCCACGTCGATGTGGGCGTATGCCTTCCATCCGGAGGACTTCCCGGAGTAGTCGCCAGGCGCTGTTTCCTCCCGCCAACCGAGCGTGGGCGGCGAGGCGCTGCGCAGGCGTTGATCGCGGTTACGATGGTGCCGCTTGGTGGCGGTAGCTCAGTTGGTAGAGCCCCGGGTTGTGGTCCCGGTGGTCGCGGGTTCGAGTCCCGTTCGCCACCCTCGCAGGACGTAAGAAAACGGTTACCGAGGTTCACCTTTTCGCCGCGCAACTGTAGGGTCGCGGGCGGTGCGCGTGCGATCGCTGACGGTGCAGTGGCCGCAGCTCTCCGTGCGCAGCTTCCTCTTCACGGACGAGGGGCGGCGGACGGTCTTCTGGCGCTCCAGAGACGGCGGTGAGAGCTGGACGAAAGCCGCAAACGACACCGTTCTCCGTCGTCGCGCGGCGCTAAGCTGGCCGAGCACGGCCCCGTAGCTCAGCGGACAGAGCGGGAGCCTTCGAAGCTCCGTGCGGTGGTTCGATTCCACCCGGGGCCATTCGTCGTCGTTAATCGCTCCCCAACAACTTCCGCGGGTGGGCGCTGTCCTATCGATCGATGCGTCGCGCCCTGCTCCTCGTTCCGATCGCGTGCTCGCTGGCCGCCTGTGGCTCGCAGCACGTGGCGGCGAAGCCGGTGCCGCCGCAGGTGCGGGTGCATGCCTACGGCTCGGGCGCGAGTCGCGTCTGGGTCTTCCAGCCGGCGGTGAAGCCGAAGCTGATCGTCCTCTACGTGCACGGCCTCGGCGACCAGAAGGAGACGACGCCGTTCCACCACCGGCCGTGGCTCGAGCATCTCGCGCGCGAGGGCGACGAGGTGATCTACCCCGCCTACGAGACCTACCCGGGGCAGCCGCAGGCGGTCAAGCACATCGTGCAGGGCGTCGCGAATGCGCTGCCACACGTGGCGACGGGCGTCCCGGTGGCCGCGATCGGCTACTCGCGCGGTGGACGGCTCGTGGTCGACTACGCGAGCGTCTCTTCGGTCACGGGACTCGTGCCGGGCCGGATCTTCAGCGTCTTCCCCGCCGGGTTGATGGACCCACTGATGAACCTCGCGCCGCTGAGCGGGCACACGAAGGTGCTGATCCTCGCCGGCGACCACGACTACACCGTCAGTACCGTCGGAGCGAACCAGCTGATCCAGCAACTCGCGGTCAGCGGCTTCCCGTACGCCGACGTGCACTTCGAGAAGGTCCGCTCGCACGGCTTCTTCGTCGCCGACCATCTCTCCGTGCTCAGCGACGAGGCCGGCGCGCGCAGCGCGTTCTGGGCGCGCGCCGACCGGTTCTTCGCACCGCTCGTCCGCTAACCCTCGTCGAGCGGAGCCGGCACGTCGCCGACGGCCTTCGCCGCCTCCGACCGCTCGGCCTCGACCTCGTGACGCAGCTCTTCGAACTTCGTCTCGGACGACGCACGGCTCTCCGCTTCGCGCTCGGCAGCCTCGCGTGCCCGCCGTTCCTCGAGCGCCGGGTCGCTGATCGTGCCGGGGCTCGTCAACTCACTGGGGTCGATCTGGTTTTGGCTCATGGGCGACCGGTACCCACGGGGTTACGCTGTCAACCACACGCGCGGGCGTGGCGGAACTGGCAGACGCGCCGGGTTTAGGTCCCGGTGGGCTTCGGCTCTTGGAGGTTCGACTCCTCTCGCCCGCATGCCTGCTCTTTCACGAACGACGCGAACGCGGACGGAGCCGATGAGTTTTCGGTGATCTGCCAGTCTCTACCGCGAACGGATCAGTAACTGACCGCGGATCGAAAGGAGCCTCCGATGAGGCAGCCGGTGACTGAGCTCGACGCGCGATTCAGCGACCCAGCCGCAGTCGCGACCGACTGGGACGAGACTCGTCGCGCGCTCGAGGAGGCCGAGTTGTTCTGGATCGCAACCGTTCGAGCGGACGGTCGACCGCATCTCACGCCACTCGTCGCCGTCTGGCTCGATGACGCGATCTATTTCGCGACCGGCGTCGGCGAGCAGAAGGCCGTGAACCTGAGAACCAACCAGAACGTGATCCTGACGACCGGTTGCAACGAGTGGGAGCGAGGACTCGACGTCGTCGTCGAGGGCAAGGCCGTCCGGGTGACAGAGGAGAGCGTCCTCGAACGTCTCGCAGAGGCGTGGGCGACGAAGTGGGACGGGCGCTGGCACTACGAGGTGCACGAGGGCGCCTTCCGGCACGAGGCAAACGCCGACCCGGTCCTCGTGTTCGCGGTGCAGCCCGCCAAGGTGCTCGCGTTCGCCAAGGGCACCTTCGGCCAGACGCGCCACCGGTTCTCGGTCTCTGAGCGGCCGCCTACGATGAGCTCGGTGACCACGGCGCGCTACGACGGGCAGGCCGAGTGGTACGAGTCGTTCGCCGCGGCGGAGCTCTTCGTCGAGGCGCGGGCCGCCGCCGTTCGCCTGCTCGGTCGCGGTTCTGGACGCTGCCTCGACCTCGGCTGCGGCACGGGCCGGGCGATTCCTCTGCTCACCGCGGCGGGCTGGCGCGTGACCGGCGTCGACGTCTCCCGCGACCAGCTGCGCGTCGCCGAGCAGCACGCCGTTGACGCGGAAGAGCTCCTCTGCGCCGACGCGCAGCGACTGCCGTTCGCAGACAACTCGTTCGACGCCGTCGTGTCGATCCTCACCCACACGGACTTCGACGAGCCGCTCGCGGCGTTCTCCGAGGCTCGGCGCGTCCTGCGTCCCGGTGGCCCGTTCGTCTACCTCGGAGTCCATCCGTGCTTCGGCTCGCCCGCGGTCGAGCGGCGCGACGGTGAGCCCGCGCTGCTGCACCCGGAGTACCGGCGTGCGGGCTGGCAGACCGAATCGCGCAACTTCTCGGAGACCGGAATCCGGTCGCGGGTCGGGATCAATCACGCGCCGCTCGCTGCGTTCCTGAACGCGCTGCTCGCAAGCGGCTTCGTGCCGGTGGAATTCGAGGAGCCGGGCGAGCTCGACCCGCCGCTCTTCCTCGCCGTGCGCGCGACCAGGTAGTTGCGGCGGTAGTTACGGCAGGACGGTCAGCAGGTCGTCGAGCGGCAGCCGGTCCTTGCGCGGCGGCTCGCTCACCTTCGGGCCCAGGTGGATCAGCGCGACGATCTGCTCCGACGGGTCGAGCCCGAGGACTGCCCGCGCGTCGTCGGACTCGAAGGCGCCCGGCGTGCGCCAGTAGCTCGCGAGCCCGCGGCCGGTCGCCCCGAGCAGCACCGCATAGACGCCGCTCGCGACCGCGGCCAGATCCTCCTCGTCGGTGTGCGGGTCGCCGGAGAGCGCTGCGGTCGCGAGCACGAGGGTCGGCGCCCGCCGAAGCTTCATCGCCTCCTTGTCGCCGCAGACCTCGTCCAGACGGCGCCGGGTCTCCGGCCCGAGCACACGGAATCGCCACGGTTGGGTCAGGTGATGGTTCGGGGCGTGCAGCGCGAGCTCGAGCAGTTCGCGCAGCGTCCCCTCGTCGAGGGGCTCGGCACCGAACTGCTTCGAGGTCCTCCGCCCGCGAATCGCGCTCTCTACGTCCACGTCGGCTGAAGGTACCGGTCTGGTCTAATGGCTTGCCTATGGCCCAAACGGTCGAACAGCTCGCAGACGACAAGGTCAAGCTCACGGTCGAGGTGCCGGCGCACGACGTGCACCACGCAGTCGAGCACGCAGCCAACGACCTCGCCGCGACGGCGCGCATCCCCGGTTTCCGCAAGGGCAAGGTGCCCCGGCCGATCCTGATGCAGCGCGTCGGGAAGGAACGTCTCTTCACCGAGGCCGTGGAGAGCCACATCTCGGGCTGGTTCTGGAACGCCGCCACCCGTGCCCGCGTCAACCCCGTCGCCCAGCCTGAGTTCGACTACGACCTGCCCGCGAGCGAGAGCGAGGACTGGCGCTTCTCGGCCACCGTCGAGGTGCAGCCGAAGCCCGAGCCCGCCGACTGGACGAAGCTCGAGGTGCCGAAGCACGAGGCCGACGTGCCGCAGGAGGCGGTCACCGCGGAGCTCGAGGCGCTGCAGCGCTCCGTCGCCGAGCTGATCCCGGTCGAGGGCCGCCCCGCGCAGGCAGGCGACACCGTCGTCGTCGACCTGCTCGCCGAGGACGGCTCCGCGCAGCGTGACTACGTCGTCGAGCTCGGCTCGGAGCGGCTCGTCGAGGAGATCGAGAACGCGATCACGGGTCTCAGCGCCGGCGAGAGCCGCGACGTCGCCTACGAGCTGGCGGACGGCAGCCGCCGGAGCGCCACCGTCGTCGTCAAGGAATTGAAGGAAAGCGTCCTGCCGCCGCTCGACGACGAGCTGGCGAAGACCGCCACCGAGTTCGAGACGCTGGACGAGCTGCGTGCCGACATCGAAGGCCGGCTGCGCGCGCAGATCGACGACGAGCTGGCGGGCGCGTTCCGCGCCGCCGCGGTCGACGAGCTCGTGAAGGCCTCGAACGTCAATGCACGCGGCCCGCTCGTCGAGTTGCGCGCACGTGAGCTCCTGAACGGCCTCGCCCGCAGCCTCGAGCAGCGCGGGATCGACGCCGGCACGTACCTCCAGCTGACCGGCCAGACGATCGAGCAGCTGAACGACCGGCTGACCGCCGAGGCGTCACTGTCGGTGGGCCGGGAGCTGATCCTCGAGGCGGTCGCCGACCAGCTCGACCTGCAGGTGACCGACGACGAGATCCGCGAGGAGTTGCGCGAGGCCGGTGAGACGGACGAGGACATCGAGACCTTCGTCGCCGAGGGCGGCGCCGACCGTGTCCGCGACGACCTGCGCATGAAGAAGGCGCTCGACCGCATCGCGGCCGAGGTGCAGCCGATCGCGCCCGAGTTGCACGAGGCGCGCGAGAGTATCTGGACGCCGGAGCAGGAGCAGGCGGCCGAGACCCCGAAACTTTGGACCCCAGGTAGCAAGGAGTGACGAGATGCCACTGATTCCCATGGTCGTTGAACAGACGTCGCGCGGCGAGCGCGCCTTCGACATCTACTCGCGCCTGCTCGCCGAGCGCATCGTGTTCCTCGGGACGCCCGTCGACGATCAGATCGCGAACCTGATCATCGCGCAGCTCCTGCATCTGGAGTCGGAGGATCCCGACAAGGACATCTTCCTCTACATCAACTCTCCCGGCGGCTCCGTCTACGCCGGACTCGCGATCTACGACACGATGCAGTTCATCAAGCCCGACGTGCAGACGATCTGCGTCGGCATCGCAATGAGCATGGGTTCGCTGCTCCTTGCCGGCGGCGCGAAAGGGAAGCGAATGTCGCTGCCGAATTCCCGAATCCTGATCCACCAGGTGTCCGGCGGCTTCCAGGGCCAGGGCACGGACATCGAGATCCAGGCCCGCGAGGTGATCGGCCTCAAGCGCCGCCTGGAGGAGATCTACACCGAGCACACCGGCAAGACCCAGGAAGAGGTCTCCCACGATATGGAGAGGGATTTCTTCCTCAGCCCAACGGAAGCATGCGAGTACGGGATCATCGACACGGTGATCACGCACCGCGAAACGACAAGAACTTCGGCCGCGGCCTAGCGGTTTTCGCAAATCGGGGGTAAAAGGAGTCTGGGATGGCGCGCGCTAGCGAAGGAAATGAGCAGCTTCTCTGCAGCTTCTGCGGCAAGTCGCAGCGCCAGGTCAAGAAGCTCATCGCAGGCCCTGGGGTCTACATCTGCGACGAGTGCATCGATCTCTGCAACGAGATCATCGACGAGGAGCTGACGACTCCGAGCTCCCTCGACCTCGAGAACCTCCCGCGCCCGACCGAGATCTACTCGGCCCTGAACGAGTACGTCGTCTCCCAGGAGGAGGCGAAGCGCTCGCTCTCGGTCGCCGTCTACAACCACTACAAGCGCGTGCAGATGGGCAGTGAGGACGGCGAGGTCGAGCTGCAGAAGTCGAACATCCTCCTGCTCGGCCCGACGGGCTGCGGCAAGACGCACCTCGCGCAGACGCTCGCGCGGATCCTCAACGTCCCCTTCGCGATCGCCGACGCGACGGCGCTGACCGAGGCCGGCTATGTCGGCGAGGACGTCGAGAACATCCTCCTGAAGCTGATCCAGGCCGCCGACTTCGACATCAAGAAGGCCGAGACCGGGATCATCTACATCGACGAGGTCGACAAGATCGCGCGCAAGGCGGACAACCCGTCGATCACGCGCGACGTCTCGGGCGAGGGCGTGCAGCAGGCGCTCCTGAAGATCCTCGAGGGGACGGTCGCATCGGTGCCGCCGCAGGGTGGGCGCAAGCACCCGCACCAGGAGTTCCTCTCGATCGACACGACGAACATCCTCTTCATCTGCGGCGGCGCGTTCGCCGGCCTCGACAAGATCATCGCGAAGCGCCTCGGCAAGAACGCCGTCGGCTTCGGCCGCGAGATCTCCGCGAAGCGCGACGCCGAGAGCGCCGAGCTCCTGTCGGAGGTCATGCCCGAGGATCTCCTCAACTTCGGCCTGATCCCCGAGTTCATCGGCCGCCTGCCGGTCCTGAGCGCCGTGCACCAGTTGCGCCGCGACGACCTCGTGCAGATCCTCACCGAGCCGAAGAACGCGCTCGTCAAGCAGTACCAGCGCTTCTTCGACTACGACCACATCGATCTCGTCTTCACCGACGACGCGCTCTGGTCGATCGCCGACAAGGGCCTGCAGCGCGAGACCGGCGCCCGCGGCCTGCGCTCGATCATCGAGAACGCGCTGCTCGACGTGATGTTCGAGCTGCCGTCGCGCAAGGACGTCTCCAAGTGCGTGATCACGAAGGAGACGATCGAGAAGGGCCTGAAGCCGACGCTCGTCACGAGCGCGGGTGCGGACACGGGCGAGCAGGACGTGCTCGCCGAAGAATCCGCCTAGCCCGTTTCTTCGCCCTCGGCGCGCTGCGGCGATCCCGCAGCCTTGCCTCGCGCCAGCTAACCGCCGGTCGCCGGGGCCGTCCTACAGGGCGCGGCGCGCCACGTCTCTCGCCCCCCGCGACTTGACACGTCGGCATCGATCGGTCACAACTAACACCTGAATCGGGTATCAGGTTCGGGGCCCACTTTCTCACTTTAGGAGGATGCGTTCATGCGTCATCGCTTCACGAAGGTCCTGCTCGGGGCAGCGCTCTTCATGCTGCTCGGCGGGACGGCGACGGTTGCGGCTCGCTCGCACGGCTCGTCGCATGCCACCGCGTCGTACAACGTCGGGTTCATCTATCCGCGCACCGGCCCGCTCGGCACCTACGGCGCGGAGGAGATCCAGGGCTTCAAGGAGGGTCTCAAGTACCTGACCAAGGGCACGAACAAGGTCAACGGCAAGACGCTCAACATCACCTACGTCGACGACAAGAATGATGCGGCCACGGCCGTCTCCGCGGCGAAGGACCAGATCGGGCAGGGCACCAAGATCCTGATGGGCACCGGCTCCTCGGGCATCGCGCTGCAGCTCGCACCGCTCGCGGCCCAGAACCAGGTGCTCTACTCTCGGGCCCGGCTGCGTTCGACGGGATCACCGGCATCAACAAGTACACGTTCCGGGCCGGGCGCCAGACCCTCCAGGACGTCTACGCCGCCGCCAGCTACCTGAAGGGCGCCGGCAGGAAGGTCGTCGTCTTCGACCAGGATTCGGTCTTCGGGCACGGCAACTACGCCGCGGTGAAGGCCGTGATCGGCGGCAAGGGCCACACGGTGACCGAGATCTCCGTCCCGCGTCGGCGACCGACTTCACGCCGTTCGCCCAGCAGGCGAAGAACGCGAATGCCGACCTGATCTTCGTCGCGTGGGCGGGCACTTCGGCCGGCGCGATGTGGAAGGCGCTCGACCAGCAGAACGCGTTCAACGGCACCGACGTCGTCACCGGTCTCGCCGAGCGCGCGACCTGGGGCGCACTGGGCAACGATGTGGCGACGAAGATCCACTTCCTGTCGCACTACACGTACACGGCGCCGAAGAACAAGCTGAACGACTACCTCGTCGCCCAGTTGCGCAAGCGCGGCCAGGTGCCGGACATCTTCACGCCGGACGGCTTCGTGCTCGCACAGATGCTCGTCCACGCATTGCAGAAGGGCGACTACAACGTCGACAAGATGATCGGCTCGCTCGAGGGCTGGAAGTTCCTCGCGCCGAAGGGCTTCCAGGCGATCAGGCCGCAGGATCACGCGATGTTGCAGCCGATGTTCCGCGTGAAGCTCGTCTTGAAGAACAATCACCTCGTCCCGGTGGTCCTCGGCACCGCGACGCCGTACCAGACGGCGCCGCCGATCGTGCCGATGAAGGGCTAAGGGAAACGACCATCCGCGCGTGAGCGCATCCCCGATCCTCGCAACCAGGGATCTCGGGCTCGACATCGGCGGCGCAACGATCGTCGCCGGTGTCGGGCTCGAGGTCGGCGAAGGTGAGTTGCTTGCCATCATCGGCCCGAACGGCGCCGGCAAGACGACGCTCTTCAACCTCGTCTCCGGCCTGACCCGGCCGACGAGCGGCAGCATCCTCCTGGACGGCGTCGACATCACGGCCGAGCCGCCGTTCCGGCGCGCCCGCGCCGGGATCGGCCGCACGTTCCAGGTGTCGAACGTGTTCCCGCTGCTGTCGGCGCTCGAGAACGTCCGGCTCGCCGCGGAGGCGGCACTCGGTGGGACGATGCGCATCTGGCGGCAAGCGAACCGCGTGCGAGCCGCGGTCGAGCGGGCGCACTGGGCGCTCGGCCGCGTCGGTCTCGAGGCTCGGGCGCCGTTGCCCGCCGGCCTGCTCTCGCACGGCGACAAGCGCAAGCTCGAGCTGGCGATGGTGCTGGCCGGCGACGCCCGCGTGATCCTGCTCGACGAGCCGATGGCCGGCGTGTCGATGGAGAACGTGCCGGAGCTCGTCGAGCTGATCCGCTCGGTCCACGCGGAGGGCAAGACGGTGCTGATGGTCGAGCACCACATGGAGGTGGTCACCGGCCTGGCGCAGCGGATCGCCGTGCTGCACCACGGGGCACTGCTCGCGGTCGACACCCCGACGGCGATCATGGAGAACGAGACCGTGCAGCAGGCCTACCTCGGGGAGCCGATCTGATGGCGCTCGTCGAGGTCCGCGACCTGCACGTGCGCATCGGCGAGTCGCACATCCTGCAAGGGATCGAGTTCGACGTCGCCGAGGGCGGCGTGACTGCGCTGCTCGGCCGCAACGGCGTCGGCAAGACGACGACGCTGCGCGCACTGATGGGCCTCGTCGACCGCGCCGGCCTCGTGCGCTACGACGGCGCGGACATCACGCACATGCCGACGTACAAGATCGTGCGACGTGGCGTCGGCTACGTCCCCGAGGACCGCGACGTGTTCGCGGCACTGACCGTCGACGAGAACCTCCGTCTCGCCGAGCGCAGCGCCGAGCCGCGCTACGACCTCGTCTACGACCTCTTCCCGGAGCTGAGGGAACGCGGCAAGCAGCTCGCCGGCACACTCTCCGGCGGGCAGCAGCAGATGGTCGCGATCGCGCGCGCGCTGCTGAACGACAACCGCGTTCTCTTCGTCGACGAGCCGACGAAAGGGCTTTCACCGCTTCTCGTCTCCGAGGTCGCGCGCGTGCTCGAGCGCGTGTCCGAGCTGACGACGGTCCTGCTCGTGGAGCAGAACCTCGGTGTCGTCGCGCGGGTCGCGCGCGACGCCGTCGTGCTCGACACCGGACGCGTCGTGCACACCGGCCCCGCGCAGGAGCTCCTCGCCGACAAGGCGATGGTGCAGCGAATGATGGGCGTCGGATGATCGCTCCCGGGACGCCGATGAGCACGTTCGTGCTGCTGACGATCACCGGGCTCGGCCTCGGTGCCATGTACTTCCTGATCGCCTCCGGCCTCTCGCTGATCTACGGCCTGATGGGCGTCCTCAACTTCGCGCACGGCGCGTTCCTGACGATCGGCGCCTACGCGTTCTGGTTCACCGAGACGAAGCTCGACGGCCTCTCGATCTGGCCGCGCTTTCTCCTCGCCGCCGTGGTGGCGATCCTCGTCACGACGGTGTTCTCGGCACTGGTCGAGCTCGTGATGATCCGGCCGCTCTACGGCCGGCACATCGACCAGGTGCTCGTCACGGTCGGCCTCGCTCTCGCGATCACTGCGCTCGTGACTGCGATCTGGGGCAACGACGCGCGCGTCATCGCCGCCCCGAAGTGGCTGGGCGAGACGACCACGGTGCTCGGTGCGCACATCCCGAACGACCGCTGGACCGAGATCGGCACGGCGGTGCTCGTGCTGTTCGGGCTCGAGGCGTTCCTGAAGCGCACTCGCTACGGCCTGATCATCCGGGCCGGCGTCGAGAACCGCGCGATGGTGACGGCGCTCGGCATCGACGTGCGCAAGGCCTTCACGCTCGTCTTCGCGATCGGCGGCCTGGCGGTCGGGATCGCCGCAGTGCTCTCGTCGGTGTACTTCAGCACCGTCGATCCGCAGCACGGCACAGCGCTCGTGATCTTCGCGTTCATCGTCGTCGTGATCGGCGGGCTCGGCTCGCTGCGCGGCACCGCGATGGCCGCGATCGTCGTCGGGCTCGTGCAGCAGTACGCGAACTACTACGCGTCGTCCGGGCTCGGAGACCTGAGCGTCGTGCTGCTGCTCGGGCTCGTTCTGCTCGTCCGTCCGCGCGGGCTCTCCGGGAGCTTCGCATGAGACGCGTGGTCATCCCTGCTGGCGATCTTCGTCGCGCTCGCGTTCGTGCCGAAGCTTGCGATCGACCTGCCGTACGTCTTCAAGGGCCCGCTGAACACGCCCGGGACACTGCAACTGCTCGCGCTCTGCCTCGTCTTCGGCGGCCTCGCGCTCAGCTACGACCTGCTGTTCGGGTTCACCGGGCTGATGTCGTTCGGGCACGCGCTCTACTTCGCGATCGGCGTCTACGTCGCGGCGATCGCGATGACGCGCTGGCACTGGGGCTTCTGGCCCTCGGTCGGCGTGACCGCGCTCGTCGGCTTCGTGCTTGCCGTCGTGCTCGGCGCCGTCTCGCTGCGCGTCGCCGGGATCGCGTTCGCGATGGTGACGCTCGCCTTCGCGCAGGCCGGCTCGATCCTCGCCTTCAAGAACCCCTATAAGTGGACGGGCGGCGAGGAAGGCTTCGGCGTCGACTACCACAAGCTTCCGGCCTGGACGGTCGGGATCCTGAACACGAGTCACCTCTACTGGATCGCGCTCGCATACGCCGCGGCGGTCTTCGTGATCGTGCAGTGGGCCGTCTCGTCGTCGCCCGGGCACGTGTGGCAGGCGATCCGTGAGAACGAGCTGCGCGTGCAGGTGCTCGGCCTGCGCCCGTACGTGTACAAGCTGATGTCGTATGTGCTCGCCTCGCTGCTCGCAACGGCCGGCGGCGTCGTCTACCTGTTGCTGCTCGGCGGCGCGACGACCGAGGTGACCACCGCGAGCTTCACGCTGACGCTGCTGCTGATGGTCGTGATCGGCGGCACCGGCACGCGCTGGGGCGCGATGATCGGCGGCATCCTCTACGTGTACGCCGACCACCGGCTCAGCGACCTCTCGTCCTCGAGCGCGGTCTCGTCGCTGCCGTCGTTCATCAGCACGCCGCTGCAGCAACCGCTGTTCGTCCTCGGCGTGCTGTTCATCCTCGTCGTGTTCTTCGTTCCGGGAGGCATCACGCAGATTCACCGCGTGCGCCGGCCGAAGACACTGCAACGACTCCAGGAGGCGCTCGGCCGATGAAGATCCGCTGGGATTCGCACGGGACGGGCGAGCCGCTGCTCCTGATCCAGGGCCTCGGCTACGGCCGGTGGGGCTGGGACCCGGTCGTGCCCGGGCTCGCCGAGCGCTATCGCGTCCTCACCTTCGACAACCGCGGCATCGGTGAGTCCGACAAGCCGGACGGGCCGTACACGGCGCGTGAGATGGCCGACGACGCGCTCCAGGTGCTCGACGAGGCCGGGGTCGAGCGCGCGCACGTGCTCGGGGCGAGCCTCGGCGGGATGATCGCGCAGGAGCTCGCCGTCAAGGCGCCCGACCGCGTCGACAAGCTCGTGCTCTGCTGCACGACACCGGGTGGCGCCGGATGCCTAGCCGCTGCCCGAGGCGACGATGAGGCTCTTCGTCGAGGCGCCGACGCTGGCGCCCGAGGTCGCCCTGCGCCGCTTCGTCGAGAACGCGCTCGGCGCGAGCCCGCCGGCCGGGCTCGTCGACGAGCTCTTCGCACGGCGCGTTGCGAACCCGCCCGACCCGGCCGGCTGGCAGGCGCAGGCGGCCGCCGGAACGACGTTCGCCGGCGTCGAGGGCGTCGATCGAGGCGCCGACGCTGATCCTGCAGGGAACGGAGGACAACGTCGTCGACCAGCGCAACGCGCAGGTGCTCGCCGACCGGATCGCCGGTGCACGCGTCGAGCTCTTCCACGGCTCCGGGCATCTGTTCTTCTGGGAGCAGCCCGATGCGTTCGTCAGGATCGTCGTGAGGTTCTTGACATGAGCGTTCCTGACATGAGCGAGCAGACGATCGGACGCATCTGTAGCGACAGGGCGCGGATCACGCCGGAGCGGATCGCGATCGACGAGGCCGGGCGGACCTGGACCTACGCCGAGCTCGACGCGCGCTCCGACGAGCTCGCAACCGCGCTGTCGCACGGTGAACGCGTCTCGACCCTGACCGGCAACTCGGGCGAGCACGTCGCGCTGATGTTCGCGTGCGCGAAGGCCGGCGCGATCCTGCATCCGATCTCGTGGCGCCTCGCGCCGGCCGAGGTCGCCTACCAGCTGGACGACGCCGACCCGGACGTTCTTCCTCGTCGAGGACGAGCACCGAGACCTGGCCGAGGCAGCGCTGGCGCTCGCCCGGGTGCAACCGTCTCGAGACCTCGTTTGTGTGGACTCCACACAAAGTCGGGGTAACGCCGGGGGACGACGACCCGCTGCTCCTGATCTACACGTCCGGCACGACCGGGAAGCCGAAGGGCGCGCTGCTCACGCACGCGAACTGCTTCTGGACGAACCTCTCGTTCGACCTCGCGACCGGTGTGCGGCCCGACGACGTCGTCCTGCAGGTGCTGCCGCAGTTCCACTGCGGCGGCTGGAACGTGCAGTCGATCCTCGCGTGGTGGAAGGGGCGCGCAGGTCGTGCTCGAGCGCGGCTTCGACGCCGGCGCGCGCACTCGACCTGATCGAGACCCGCCGGATCACGACGATGATGGGCGTGCCGGCGAACTACCTCTTCATGGCGCGCGAGCCGCGCTTCGCCGACGCCGACCTGAGCTCGCTGCGGCTCGCTGTCGTCGGCGGCGCGCCGATGCCGGAGTCGCTGCTCGAGGAGTGGTCGGCGCGCGGGGTCGACATCGTCCAGGGCTACGGTCTGACCGAGGCGGCGCCGAACGTGCTCTGCCTGCCGCCCGAGGACGCGCGGCGCAAGGCGGGCTGGGCCGGCAAGCCGTACCCGTACGTGACGTGCGACCTCGGCCCCGACGGCGAGCTGCTCGTGCGCGGGCCGAACGTCTTCCCCGGCTACTGGCGCAACGAGGAGGCGACCGCGGCCGCGTTCCGCGACGGCTGGCTCCTGACCGGCGACATCGCCGAGCGCGACGACGAGGGGAACTTCCGCATCCGCGGCCGGGCCAAGGAGCTGGTCGTCTCCGGCGGCGAGAACGTCTACCCGGCGGAGATCGAGGCCGTGCTGCACGAGCATCCCGCGGTCGCCGACGCGGCCGTCGTCGGTGCGCCCGACGAGCGCTGGGGCGAGGTCTGCGTGGCGTTCGTCGTCCTCTCGTCGGCCGTGACCGAGGACGAGCTGCGCGCGCACTGCCGGGAGCACCTGGCGCGCTTCAAGGTGCCGAAGGCGTTCCACATCGTCGACGAGCTGCCGCGCAACTCGATGGGGAAGGTCATCAAGTCGGAGTTGAAGGTGTTCGCGTGACCGACGTCGTCCTGACGAACGTCGACGGGCGGCCGCTCTCGAAGCGCGGCCTGAACACGCGCCGCCGGCTGATCGACGCGGCCGAGCAGGTCTTCGGCGAGCTCGGCTACCACGACGCGTCCGTCGTCAAGCTGGCGGAGGTCGCCGGCGTCGCCGCGGGCACCTTCTACCTCTACTTCGACTCGAAGAAGGCGATCTTCGACGAGCTCGTGCGCGACCTCAACCGCCGCGTGCGGCGCGCGATGAAGGAAGGCTCGTCGCAGGGAACGACGCGGCTCGAGTCGGAGCTGCTCGGCTTCGAGGCCTACTTCCGCTTCACCGCCGAGCATCCCGCGCTCTACCGGATCATCCGCCAGGCCGAGTTCGTCTCGCCCGAGATGCTCCGCTACCACTACGACCGCCTCTCTCGCGGCTACATCGGGGCGCTGCGTGAAGCGTCCGAGTCGGGCGAGATCGCCAAGCTCGACGCCGAGGTCGCGGCCTACGCGCTGATGGGCATGGGCGAGCTGATCGGGATGCGCTGGATCCTCTGGGGTGACGGCAAGCCGATCCCCGGCGTCGTCTGGAACGAGCTCGAGCGCATCATCCGCTGCATCCTCAGGCCCGAGGACGAATGAGGACGGTAGGCCTCGCTGCGACCGCTTCGTACCTGCCGGAGCGGTGGATGACCGCTGCGGAGATCGCGGTGGAATCCGGCATCCCCGAGCAGGTGATCGTCGAGAAGTTCGGCGTCCGCGGCAAGCACATCGCTGCGCCGGACGAGCACGTCAGCGATCTCTCGGTCGCCGCAGCGCGCGCGCTTGCTCGACGAGACCGAGACGGATCCGGGCTCGATCGACGTCGTTCTCTACTACGGCTCGATGTGGCGCGACTATCCGGTGTGGCAGGTTGCGCCGCACATCGCCGACCGGCTGGGGGCGAAGAACGCATTCGCGATCGAGTACGACAACGTCTCGCACGGGACGCCGATCGCGCTGCGCGTCGCGCGCGACCTGCTGCGGGCGGAGGAGGAGCTGCAGACGATCCTCGTCGTCGCCGCCTGCCGCGAGTCGTACCTGCTCGACTACACGAACGAGCGCTCGCGCTTCATGTTCAACTTCGGCGACGGGGCGGTCGCCGGGCTCGTCGTCGGCGACGCTGGACGCAACGAGATCCTCGGCTCGCACGCGGTCACCGACGGCTCGTACTCGCTGCAGGTGAAGGTGCCGGGCGGCGGCTCGGTCGACCCCGGCGGCTACCGGTTCCTCGACGTCGCCGATCCGCGGTCGATGAAGGGCGGCCTCGACGAGGTGTCGCTACCGAACTTCGTCCACGCGGCGCACGGCGCGATCGACCGTTCCGGGCTTCGTTCCGACGAGATCGCCTTCGTCTGCCCGCTGCACACCAAGCGCTCGATGTTCCTTGCGTTGCTCTCCGCGCTCGGAATGCGCGAAGATCAGGCGGTGTACCTCGACGACACCGGCCACATGAGCGGCGTCGACTCGCTGCTCGGGCTCGATCGCGCAGTGCGCGACGGCCGCATCGGCGACGGTGACGCCGTCCTGCTGCTGGCGGCCGGCACCGGGTACACGTGGGCGGCAACCGTCGTGCGTTGGGGGGAGATTCGATGAAAGCGGGAGAGACGTTCGGGCCCTCGAGTTGGATCGAGATCCCACAGGAGAAGATCGATGCGTTCGCGGAGGCGACCGGTGACCACCAGTGGATCCACGTCGACCCCGAGCGTGCAAAGGACGGCCCGTTCGGCACGACGATCGGCCACGGCTACCTGACGCTCTCGCTGCTGCCGGTCGCGTCGTACGAGGTGATCCCGCGCGAGGGGCGGATGGGCATCAACTACGGCCTCAACCGCGTCCGCTTCCCGTCGCCGGTGCCGGTCGGCTCGAAGCTCCGCGCGTCGTTCGAGGTGCAGTCGGTGGACGAGTTCGACGGCGGCGCGCAGGTGACGATGGCGGCGACCGTCGAGCGCGAGGGCGGCGACAAGCCGGTCTGCGTCGCCGAGGTCGTCTTCCGCTACTACGTGTGAAGGTCGCGCTCGTCACCGGCGCACGCGGCGGGATCGGCGCCGCGATCGTCGAGCGGCTCGAGGCGGACGGCTGGACGGTGCACGGGGTCGACGTCGACGACGCCGACCTGACCACGCGCGACGGCAACCGGCAGGTGGTCGACGACGCACTGGCCGCGCACGGCCGGCTCGACGCGATCGTTCCGAACGCGGGCTTCCAGCACGTCGCGCCGATCGCCGACTTCCCCGAGGAGCAGTGGGACCGGCTGCTGGCGCTGCTGCTCACCTCGCCCTTCCTGCTGGCGAAGCACGCGTGGCAGGCGCTCGCCGCCGGAGGTGACGGGCGGATCTGCGTGATCGCCTCCGCGCACGCGCTGACCGCGTCGCCGTTCAAGGCCGGTTACGTGGCGGCGAAGCACGGCGTGCTCGGGCTCGTGAAGACGCTGGCGCTCGAAGGGGCGCCGGTCGGGATCAGCGCGACGGCCGTCTGCCCGGCCTACGTGCGCACGCCGCTCGTGGAAGCGCAGATCGCCGCTCAGGCCGCGTCGCACGGGCTGCCGGCGGAGCGCGTGCTCGAGGACGTGATCCTCGAGCGGCAGGCGGTCAAGCGGCTGCTCGAGCCCTCGGAGGTGGCGGATCTCGTCGCCTTCCTGCTCGGCCCGTCGGGCCGGGGCATCACCGGGGTGCCGGTGCCGCTCGACCTGGGCTGGACCGCGGCCTGACGCGCGAGCCGGCGCTCAGTCGAGCTCGTGGTCGCGCTCGCAGAACTCCGGGCAGTTGCACTCGGCGAGCTCCCACATCGGCCGGCGGGCCGCGGTCTCCTCGGGGGCCTCGGGCTGCAGGGTCACGGTCGACGAATCGGTGGTCGGAGGTGCCATCGTGCTCCTTTCGGATCCGGAATGACCAACTCTTGGATCCAGGATAGGCCGAAAAGCGCGACAAGTCCAGTATTTTCTGCTATTTAGGATCCAATCGACTGTCATTGAGCCAGGGAGGCGGGCTGTGCAGACCAAAGATTGGATCCAGGAACAGGGACGGAACCTCGAACGGCAGTGGGCGGAGGACGAGCGCTGGGCGGGCATCGAGCGTGTCTACGGCGCCGACGAGGTCGTCCGGCTGCGCGGCTCGGTCGTGCCGGAGTGCACGCTCGCGCGGCTCGGGGCCGAGCGGCTCTGGCGCCTTCTGACCCAGGGCGGCTACATCAACGCCCTCGGCGCGCTGACCGGTGGCCAGGCCGTCCAGATGGTGCGGGCCGGCCTGCAGGCGATCTACCTCTCCGGCTGGCAGGTCGCGGCCGACGCCAACGCCGCCGGCGCCACGTATCCCGATCAGAGCCTTTACCCCGCCAACTCCGTGCCGCAGGTCGTGCGCCGGCTGAACAGCGCCCTCCAGCGGGCCGACCAGATCGACTGGTCGGAGGAGCGCAACGGCACCGACTGGTTCGCGCCGATCGTCGCCGACGCAGAAGCCGGCTTCGGTGGCGCGCTCAACGCCTACGAGTTGATGCGCGGGATGATCGAAGCGGGCGCCGCGGGCGTCCACTACGAGGATCAGCTCGCCGCGGAGAAGAAGTGCGGCCATCTCGGCGGCAAGGTGCTCGTCCCGACGTCGCAGTTCATCCGCACGCTGACCGCGGCCCGCCTCGCCGCGGACGTGCTGAACGTGCCGACGGTGCTCGTCGCCCGCACCGACGCGCTGAGCGCGACGCTGCTGACGACCGACGTCGACGAGTACGACGCGCCGTTCATCACCGGTGCGCGGACGAGCGAGGGCTTCTACACGGTGAAGGACGGCCTCGAGGCGGCGATCGCCCGTTCGCTCGCGTACGCGCCGTACGCCGACGTGCTCTGGTTCGAGACGTCGACGCCGGACCTCGGCGAGGCGAAGGAGTTCGCCGCCGCGATCCACGAGCGGCACCCGCGCAAGCTCCTCGCGTACAACTGCTCGCCGTCCTTCAACTGGAAGAAGGCGCTGTCCGACGAGGAGATCGCCGGCTTCCAGCAGCAGCTCGGCGAGTGGGGCTACCGGTTCCAGTTCATCACGCTCGCCGGCTTCCACTCGCTGAACGAGGGCATGTTCCAGCTGGCCCACGGCTACCAGGAGCGCGGTATGACCGCCTACGTCGAGCTGCAGGAGCGCGAGTTCGCGCTCGAGGCGGACGGCTACACCGCCACGAAGCACCAGCGGGAGGTCGGTGCGGGATACTTCGACCAGGTGGCACAGGCGATCTCCAAGGACTCCTCGACGCTCGCGCTGCACGGCTCGACGGAGGAAGCGCAATTCGCGTAGAGACGCCGACCGACGTTCTGTCGGTGGAGGCGCTCGGCTTCGTCGAGCGCCTCCACCGTGAGTTGAATCCCGAGCGTGAACGGCTGCTTGCCGCGCGCGATACGCGCCGCGGCGAGCGTCCGTCGTTCGTGCGGGCACCGGCGGAGTTCACCGTCGCGCCGGCCCCCGCCGACCTGCAGGACCGCCGGGTGGAGATCACGGGGCCGGTCGAGCGGAAGATGATGATCAACGCGCTCAACTCGGGCGCCAAGGTGTTCATGGCCGACTTCGAGGACGCCAACTCCCCGACGTGGGCCAACGTGCAGGACGGCCAGCGCAACGTGCACGACGCCGTGCGCCGCACGATCGCGCTCGACACGGGGGAGAAGAGCTACCGCCTGAACGACGAGACGGCGACGCTCGTGATCCGTCCGCGCGGCTGGCACCTGATCGAGCGCCACCACGTCGTCGACGGCGCGCCGATCAGCGCGTCGCTCTTCGACTTCGGGCTCGTCGTCTTCAACAACGCGCGCGAGCAGCTCGAGCGCGGAACCGGCCCGTACTTCTATCTCCCCAAGCTCGAGTCGCATCTCGAAGCACGGCTCTGGGCGCAGGCGTTCGCGCTCGCCGAGGAAGCACTCGGCCTGCCGCACGGCTCGATCAAGTGCACCGTCCTGATCGAGACGATCGACGCCGCGTTCGAGATGGACGCGATCCTCTACGAGTTGCGCGACCACTCGTGCGCGCTGAACGCCGGCCGGTGGGACTACATCTTCAGCTGCATCAAGAAGACGGGCGCGCTGCTGCCCGACCGCGCGCAGGTGACGATGACGGTGCCGTTCATGCGCTCCTACACGCAGCTGCTCGTCAAGACGTGCCACCACCGTGGCGCGCACGCGATCGGCGGCATGGCTGCATTCATTCCCTCACGGCGCGACCCGGAGGTGAATGCGATCGCGCTCTCGAAGGTCGGCGAGGACAAGCGGCGCGAGGCCGGCGACGGCTTCGACGGCACGTGGGTCGCCCATCCGGATCTGGTCGCGGTCGCGCGAGACGAGTTCGACGCCGTGCTCGGCGACCGGCCGAATCAGCTCGAACGCAGCCGCGACGACGTCGAGGTGTCGGAGGATCAGCTGCTCGACTTCACGGTCCCGGGCGGCGAGATCACCGACGAGGGACTGCGCCTCAACGTCAGCGTCGGTGTCCGCTACGTGGACGCCTGGCTGCAGGGCGTCGGCGCGGCGGCGATCGACAACCTGATGGAGGACGCGGCGACGGCCGAGATCTCGCGCGCGCAGATCTGGTCGTGGGTGCGTGCGGGCCGCTTCGACGAGGCGCGCGTTCGACGCGAGATCGCCGCGGTCGAGTCGTCCGACGAGGCGAAGGAGGTCTTCGCCGACGTCGCCCTGTCGACGCCGTTCAAGGAGTTCCTGACCACCTCTGCCTACGGACGGCTGCCGTGAGCCTCGAGAGCACGAAGGCCGACGACATCGCGGTCCTGATCGAGGAGGCGATCGTCTCCGGGGAGCTCGAGCCGGGCTCGGTGCTGCGGCAGGAGCAGCTCTCGGAGCGGTTCGGCGTCTCCCGCACTCCGGTGCGCGAGGCCCTGCGGCGGCTCGCGGCGCTCGGTCTCGTCTCGTTCGAGCCGAACCGCGGCGTGCGCGTGCGCACCATGTCGCACGCCGACCTGCGCGAGGCGTTCATGGTGCGCGCCGAGCTCGAGGGGCTCGTGACCGAGCTCGCCGCACGGCGCTTGACGCCGGAGGGGCTGCACGAGCTCGAGGAATGCGAGCGCCGCTTCGCGCGGCTGACGAAGGAGCTGCGCTCGCGCGACCCGGGCGGCGACCGTCGCGCGCTGATGACCGACTGGATGCGTGCGAACCACGCCTTCCACGACGTGCTCTACCGGATCGCCGACGCGCCGTACATCGAGTCGGTCGCGAAGGCCGCGCGGCGCACGTTCTCCGGCCCGGCGCTCTGGGCGCCCGTCGACGAGGAGCTCGACCGGCTCTACGAGCGCAACCAGGCCGAGCACCGCGCGATCCGCCAGGCGCTCGCCGCCGGCTCGATCGGCGGCGCCCGCGAGCTCGCGCACGAGCACGTGATGCACTCCTTCGAGCTCCTGCAGACGATCCTCGCGCACGTCGGCGCCGACTGGGCTCGCGCCTAGCCCTTCTCGAGCTGTCCGGCGACGATCTCGCCGGCTGCGCGCACGTGCTCGGTCATCGCCACGCGTGCCTCGCCGGCAGCGCGAGCCTCGATCGCCGCGAGGACGCGGTGGTGCTGCTCGATGTTCTCTTCGAGCAGGTGGGTGCTCTGGCTCAGCGCCGACCACGTCAGGTGGCGCGGGAAGCTCTGATGGAGGTGGCCGATCGCGGTCAGGAGCTGCCGGTTGCCTGCGGCTTCCTGGATCACCTGGTGGAAGAGGTTGTTCGCCCGTTCCCACTCGCTCTCGGTCGACCAGTGACGCTCGACGCCGCGCCGCCGTTCGTCGATCACACCCTGGATCGAATGGCGAAAGAGCTGTTCGGCCTCGCGCAGGCGTTCGAGCTGCTCGTCGCGAATCCGCGAGACCGCTTGCTCGGCCGCGAACCCCTCGAGCTCGGCGCGCACCGCGTAGGCCTCGCGGATGTCGCGCGCACTCGGCCCGTTCACGATCGCGCCGCGGTTCGGCTCGACGGTGACGACGCCCACTCGACTGGAGCTTGCGCAGGGCCTCGCGCACCGGCGTCCGGCTGACACCGAACTGCGACGCGAGCGTCTCCTGCCGGAGACGCGCGCCGGTCGGGAGGTCGCCGCTCAGCACGCGCGACTGGATCGCAGCGGCGAGGCGATCGACCAGGCCTGGGCCTTCGTGGACGACGGTCATGGTGACGTCAGACCGTCGCGCACGAGCCGGACGGCAACCGCCGCCAGGAAGCAGGCGAAGACGATGCGCAGCACGTGGCCGGGGAGGGAGAGCGCGACGAGCGCGCCGAGCACGCCGCCGACGGCGCCGAGCGTCGCCGAAGCGGAGCGCGAGCCAGACGTCGCCGACGCCCTTCCGGTGCAAGACCACGGTCGCGACGACGGCGGTCGGGAGGACGACCAGGAGCGAGGTGGCCTCGGCTGCGTGCTGGGAGAGGCCCGTCACGAGGGTCAGGAACGGCACCATCATGATGCCGCCGCCGACACCGAGCAGTCCCGCTGCGCCGCCGGTCAGGAAACCGAAGCCGACGAGCGACACGTACAGGAGGACGCCGCTCACCGGACGACGAGGAGGATCGAGACGGCGCCGAGGAAGAGACCGAACACGATCTTCAGCGGCCGTTCCTCGATCCGGGCCAGGAGACCCGCCCCGAGTCGCGCGCCGACGATCGAGCCGCCGGCGAGCGCGACCGCGTAGCGCGACGCGCACCTTGCCGGCGGCGCCGTAGGTGATCACGCTCGCGAGGCTGATCGGGATGATCGCGCCGAGCGAGAGCGCGTGCGCGTCACGCTGGCGGTACCCCGCCCAGAGGACGAGCAGCGGGACCATGATCACGCCGCCGCCGACCCCGAGCAGGCCGGAGAGCAGGCCGCCCGCGCCGCCGATCGTCGCCAGACGCCGGTCGAGGCGGCCACGCTCCGCCGACGCGACGGGCGCCGCCAGCGCGCTGGAACCGGTGGTGCGATCGGTCATCGCGAACGATCCTATCAGCCTCTTGGATCCATTTGACGAAAACTTGGATCCAATCTACACTTGTGACGTTTTCGGTTTGCGCCGGTTTCCTGCCGTGCAATTGCAGTCACCAAGAGGGGGACGACCAGCATGAGACTCACCCGTCTGCGCGCTGTCACCGGAGCGGTCGCCGCGATCACGCTCCTCGCCGGCGTCAGCGCCTCCGCCCACACGTCCGCGCCGCCCGCCCTGAAGAGCGGCGGCACGTTGACGATCGCACTCGACGCGGACCCGGACGCCCTCGACCCGACGCTCGCGCGCACGTTCGTCGGCCGAATGGTGTTCCTCGACATGTGCGAGAAGCTCTACGACTTGAACGCGAAGCTGCAGATCGTGCCGCAGCTCGCCGCGTCGCTCCCGACGTTCTCGGCCGACAAGAAGACGGTCACGATCAAGCTCCGCAAGGGGATCAAGTTCAACGACGGCACGACGTTCGACGCGGCCGCCGTGAAGAAGTCGCTCGATCGGCACAGGACGCTGCCGCGCTCGGCGCGCGCGAGTGAGCTCGCGCCCGTCAGCTCGGTCGACACCTCGGGCAACTCGACCGTGATCCTGCACCTCACCGACCGCTACTCGCCGATCACCGCACAGCTGGCCGATCGCGCGGGAATGATCATGTCGCCGAAGCAGCTCGACGCGCTCGGCGACAAGTTCGCCACGAACCCCGTGTGCGTCGGGCCGTTCCAGTTCAAGGATCGCAGCGCCGGCGACCACATCACGCTCACGAAGTCGCCGTACTACTACGACAAGAAGAACGTCCACCTCGACACGATCGTCTGGAAGATCATCACCGACCCCGCGGCGCGTGCCGCGAACCTGCGGTCGCACGACGTCGACGTCAGCGAGGGCATCGCCTCGACCGATCTCCAGTCGATCGCCCGCGACTCCTCGCTGAGCCTGTTCAAGTCGACGTCGATCGGCTACCAGGGGATCACGGTCAACATCGGCAACTCGAACGGGCTCGGGAAAGCTGCCGTATACGAACACCGGCACCGCGATCGCAAAGTCGGCCGACCTGCGGGCCGCGTTCGAGCTGGCGCTCGACCGGAAGGCGATCAACAAGGTCGTCTTCGGCGGCACGACCAACCCCGACTGCTTCCCGGTCGCGCCCGGCTCGCCGTTCTACGCCGGCGACGAAGGGGATCCCGTGCAAGCTGACGGCCGATGTCGCTGCTGCGAAGGCCGCGTTCAAGCGCTCCGGGGCGGCGTCCGGCGTCACCGTGCACCTGATGCTCGGCACCGATCCGGTTGCCGCACGGCTCGGCCAGGTGATCCAGGCCATGGAGAAGGCGGTCGGCATCAACGTCGTCCTCGACCCGACCGAGTTCGTGACGTCGCTGAACCGCGAGGACAGCGGCAAGTTCGAGACCTTCGCGATCGGCTGGTCGGGCCGCATCGACGCGGACGGCAACACGTTCGGCTTCCTCCACACGACCGGCTCGCAGAACGACAGCGGCTACTCGAACGCCGTCGTCGACCGTGCGCTCACGAACGAGCGGAAGGCAGCGTCGCTCCCGGCGAGGCTCGTCTCGTTCCACGCGGCACTCGCCCAGGCGGCGAAGGACCGGCCGGTCATCTACCTCTACCACGTGGTCAACCGCGACGCGCAGTCCAAGAAGGTCGGAGGCGTCCAGCTCTTCGGCGACGGGCTCGTGCGCGTGCAATTCGCGGGCTTCAAGAAGTAGCGGACGAGTACGGGCGATCATGGGCAGCTTCCTCCTGCGCAAGGTCGGAGCTGCCCTGATCGTCCTCGTGCTCGCGAGCATGCTCGTCTTCGCCGGCGTGCGAGCGATCCCCGGCGACCCGGCGATCGCGCTCGGCGCGGAGAACCGGGACCCGGCCGTGGTCGCGGCGATCCGCCACAAGTACGGCCTCGACCGGCCGTTGCCGATCCAGTACCTCAACTGGGCGAGCCTCGCGGTCCGGGGTGACCTCGGCACCGACCAGCGCGAGCTGCCGGTCGCGCACACGATCGTGCAGCGGCTGCCGATCACGCTCGAGCTCGCAGGGCTCGCGATCCTCATCGGGTCGGTGATCGGCATCGTCGCCGGCGTTCTCGCGGCGGTGAGGCGGGGCAAGTCGGCGGACTACGCTGCCACGACGGTCGCGCTCGTCGGGCTCTCGGTGCCGCACTTCTGGCTCGGCATCGTGATGATCATCTACTTCGCCGTGAAGCTCCAGTGGCTGCCCGCCGGCGGCTACGTGCCCGTTCTCCGAGGACCCGGTGCAGAACCTCGAGCACATGCTGATGCCCGCGATCGTCCTCGGCACGGGCCTGTCGGCGGTGCTGATGCGTCAGATGCGCTCGTCGATGCTCGGCGCCCTCAGCGCGGACTACGTCCGCACGGCGCGCGCGAAGGGCCTGTCCGAGTGGTCGGTCGTCGGCAAGCATGCACTGCGCAACAGCCTGATCACGGTGGTGACCGTGATCGGGCTGCAGCTCGGTGCACTCATCTCCGGCGCCGTCATCACCGAGCAGATCTTCGTCATCCCCGGCTTCGGCCGTCTGACGATCGACGCGGTCAACCAGCGCGACTACGCGCTCCTGCAGGGCGTCGTGCTCGTCGCTGCGGTCGGGTACGTCGTCGTCAACCTGGTCGTGGACCTCCTCTACTCGGTGCTCAACCCGCGGATTCGCGTCTCGGGATCGTCGGCATGAGCTACGCCGACACCACGGCGGTGACGATCAACCCGCGCGCCCGCCGCCGGCGACTCCGGCGCAAGCGCTTCCTGCGCCGGCCGCTCGCCGTTGCCGGGCTCGTCGTGGCGATGCTCTTCGTCCTCGCGGCGATCTTCGCGCCGTGGGTGGCGCCGTACTCGCCGTCGCCACCGACTTCAACGCGACGCTCGCACCGCCGTTCACGAGCGGCCATCTGCTCGGCACCGACGAGCTCGGGCGTGACGTGCTCTCACGCATCATCTGGGGGGCGCGCGCGTCGATTCAGGCAGGCGTGCTCGCGACGGTGCTCGCGATCGTCATCGCCGTTCCCATCGGAATCGCCGCCGGCTACTACCGCGGCGTCGCCGACCCGGTGATCGCACGCCTCGCGGACGTGCTGCTCGCGTTCCCGTTCCTCGTGCTCGCCGTCGGCCTCGCGGCCATCTTCGGGCCATCGCTGACGAATGCGACGATCGCGCTCGGCATCGCGGCGGTGCCGGGGCTGATCCGCATCTCACGCGGCGAGGCACTGGCGCTCCGTGAGGAGGACTACGTGCGCGCCGCGGTCGCGAACGGCGCGAGCGACCCGTCGATTCTTGTGCGGCACGTGCTGCCCAACATGTCCTCGACGTTGATCGTGCAGGCGACGGTGCTGATTCCCGCGGCGATCATCGGGGAGGCAGTCCTGTCCTTCCTCGGCCTCGGCGTCCAGCCGCCGACGCCGTCGTGGGGTGTGATGCTCTCCGACGCTCAGTCGTACGTCTCACAGGCGCCGCGCCTCGCGATCTTCCCCGGCCTCGCGATCTTCTTCTGCTCGCTCTCCTTCAACCTGCTCGGCGACGGCCTGCGCGACGTCCTCGACCCGCGGACGATCAGGTGAGCCTGCTCCAGGTTCGCGACCTGTCGGTGCACTTCGAGACCGACGACGGGACGGTGCACGCGGTCGACCGGTTCAGCTACTCGCTGGACGCCGGGGAGGTGCTCGGAGTCGTCGGCGAGTCGGGTTGCGGCAAGAGCGTGAGCGCGATGTCGCTGCTCCAACTGCTGCCCGAGACGGCCCGGATCAGCGGGCAGCGCGGACTTCGACGGGGTCGACCTGATCGCGGCGCCGTCCGCTCGTCTCCGCACCATCCGCGGGCGCGAGATCGCGTTCGTGTTCCAGGAGCCGATGACGTCGCTCAACCCGGCCTTCCGGATCGGCGACCAGATCGGGGAGGTGCTTCGCCGGCACCTCGGGCTCGGCCGTCGGGCAGCTCGCCAGCGTGCGATCGAGCTGCTCGACCTCGTCGGCATCCCGGCGCCTGATCGGCGTGATCGACGAGTACCCGCACCAGCTCTCCGGCGGCATGCGCCAGCGCGTGATGATCGCGATCGCCCTCGCCTGCGATCCGAAGATCCTGATCGCCGACGAGCCCACGACGGCGCTCGACGTGACGATCCAGGCGGGGATTCTCGATCTGCTCCGCGACATCCGGGAGCGACTCGGCACCGCGATCATCCTGATCACGCACAACCTCGGCGTCGTCGCGGACATCGCCGACCGCGTGATCGTCATGTACGCCGGCCGGAAGGTCGAGGAGGCGCCGGTGCACGACCTGTATGCGCGACCGCAGCATCCGTACACGATCGGTCTGCTCGGGGCGATCCCGCGGCCGGGCGCGGCAGACGAGCAGGGCCGGCTGCGCGAGATCCCGGGTCGCGTGCCGTCGCTCGCCGAGCTGCCGGCTGCGTGCGCGTTCGCGCCCCGCTGCCCGCGTGCAGACGACCGCACCCGCTCCGAGCTGCCGGAGCTGCGCGAGATCCGGCCGGAGCACCTCGTCGCGTGCTTCCACCCGGGCGCAGAACGGCGCCGCGCCGTGAGCGGTGGCACGGTGCCGACGCTCGAGGTCGTCGACCTCGTCAAGCATTTCGGCTCCGGCCGCCGCATCGGCGGCAGCGGAACCGTGCATGCGGTCGACGGCGTCTCGTTCTCGATCGCGCCGGGCGAGCTGCTCGGCCTCGTCGGCGAGTCGGGCAGCGGCAAGAGCACGGTGGCGAACTGCGTGATCAGGCTGCTCGAGCCGACGGAGGGCACGATCCGGCTGAAGGGCGACGACATCACGCACGTGTCCCGGCGAAAGCTGCGGCCGCTGCGTCACCAGATGCACATGGTGTTCCAGGATCCCTACTCGTCGCTGAACCCGCGGATGACCTGCGGCCAGATCGTCGGCGAGCCGCTGCGCATTCAGCGTCTTGCACGCGGCTCGGCGCTCGACCGCAAGGTGATCGACCTCTTCGACAGCGTCGATCTTCGCCCCGAGCTCCGGTTCCGGTACCCGCACGAGCTCTCCGGCGGGCAGCGCCAGCGCGTCGGTCTCGCGCGGGCGCTCTCCGTGTCGCCGGAGCTGCTGATCGCCGACGAGCCGGTCTCGGCTCTCGACGTCTCGGTGCAGGCGTCGATCCTCAACCTGCTGCGCGACCTGCAGGCGGGCATGGGGTTCGCGTGTCTCTTCATCACGCACGACCTCGCGACGGTCGAGTACCTCTGCGACCGGGTCGCGGTCATGTACCTCGGCAAGATCGTCGAGACGGCGCCGACGGCGGAGCTGTTCGCGTCTCCGAAGCACCCGTACACGCAGGCGCTGCTCTCGGCCGCCGTCGTGCCCGACCCGGTCGTGCAGCGAGCGCGGACGCGCATCGTCCTGCAGGGCGACATCCCGAGCCCGCTCGCGCCGCCGTCGGGCTGTCGCTTCCGCACGCGCTGCCCGCTGGCGCACGAGTCGCTCCCCGATTCGGCGGAGGTCGAGCCGCCGTTGATCGACATCGGCGGTGGCCACCTGGTCGCCTGTCACCTCGTCCGACCGGACGAACGTGCGCCGGAGCTGATCGACACGGCAGAGTTACGCGCGTGACGTTCACGACGCGCCCGGAGTTGCGCGGGACGTTCGGCGCGGTCGCGTCGACGCACTGGCTCGCCTCCACCGCCGGGATGGGCGTGCTCGAGCGCGGCGGGAACGCGTTCGATGCGGCGTGCGCGGCCGGGTTCGTGCTGCAGGTCGTCGAGCCGCACCTGAACGGCCCGGGCGGCGACCTGCCCGCGGTGATCTGGCCGGCGGAGCTCGGGGAGCCGCTCGTGCTCTGCGCGCAGGGCGTCTCGCCGCAGACCGCGACGATCGAGCGGTTCCGCTCGCTCGGGCACGAGCTCGTGCCGGGCACCGGACTGCTCGCAGCGTGCGTCCCCGGCTCGTTCGGCGGCTGGCTGCTGCTCCTCGAGCGGTTCGGGACGTGGCGGCTGGAGGACGTGCTCGCATACGCGATCGGCTACGCCGACGACGGGTACCCGGTCGTGCCCGCGATCGTGGCGACGATCCGGAACGTCGAAGCGCTGCTGCGCGGCTGGCCGGGCTCGGCCGAGCTGTACCTGCCGCCGCCGCAGGCCGGACAGACGTTCCGGAACCGCGCGCTTGCCGCGACGTGGCGGCGCCTGCTCGACGAAGCACGGGGCGGCTCGCGCGAGGACGAGATCGAACGTGCACGGCGCGTCTACTACGAGGGCTTCGTGGCGGAGGAGATCGACCGCTTCTCACGCGAAGGCGGCGGGCTCCTGACCGGCGACGATCTCGCCGGGTGGCGGGCGACGCTCGAGGCGCCCGCGACCGTCGACTACCGCGGGCTGACGGTGTGCAAGACGGCGGCGTGGGGGCAAGGGCCGGCGGGCCTGCAGCAGCTGATGCTGCTCGAGGAGATCGACGTCGCTGCGCTCGGAGAGGCCGAGCTCGTGCACGTCCTGACGGAGGCGGCGAAGCTCGCGTTCGCCGATCGGGACGCGAGCTACGGCGACGCCGACGTTCCGCTCGACCGGCTGCTCTCCAGGGAGTACGCCGCCGAGCGGCGGCAGCTGATCGGGCCCGACGCGAGCGGCGAGCTGCGGCCGGGGCTCGGGCGCCTACCGGCGCTCGTCTCGGACGACGGCGCGCTGATCGGAGCCGGTGAGCCGACGCGCGGCGACACCGTCCACGTGGACGTCGCCGACCGGTTCGGGAACATGCTCTCGGCAACGCCGAGCGGCGGCTGGCTGCAGAGCTCGCCGACGATCCCCGCGCTCGGCTGGCCGCTCGGCACGCGCGCGCAGATGTTCTGGCTCGAGGAGGGATTGCCGTCGTCGCTCGCGCCGGGAAAGCGACCGCGGACGACGCTGTCGCCGGGGCTCGTGCTGCGTGACGGGGAGCCGTGGCTCGCCTACGGCACGCCGGGCGGCGACCAGCAGGAGCAGTGGGCGCTGCACGCGCTCGTCCGGCATGTCGACCGCGGGCTCGACCTGCAGCAGGCGATCGATGCGCCCGAGTGGCACACCGATCACCTGATCTCGTCGTTCTACCCTCGTGGCTTCGAGCCGCGTTCGCTGACGGTGGAGGAGCGCTTCGGTGACGACGTCCTCGCCGACCTCCGCAGGCGCGGCCACGACGTGACGGTGGCGCCGCCGTGGTCGCTCGGCCGGGTGAGCGCGGTCGCGCGCGAGGGCGACCAGCTGAAGGCCGCCGCGAACCCGCGCGGGATGCAGGGCTACGCCGTCTGCCGGTGAGGCTGCGGGCCACCGCCGAGTCGACGGTTTCGGCATACTCGTTCGCATAGTCGCTGCCTGACCTGATCCCTCTCTCCGCGTGCGACCGACGGGTCGCGCGCCGCGGCCTGTCTAGGATCACCCTCCCGTGACGATGGAGCCGAGATACAGCCCGCAGGGCGTCGAGGAACGCTGGCAGCAGACGTGGGAGGCCGAGGGTCTCTACAACGCCGACCCCGATCCGTCGCGCCCGTCGTTCGCGATCGCGCATCCGCCGCCGAACGTGACCGGCGACCTCCATCTCGGCCACGCGCTCCAGCTCTCGCTCGCCGACACGATCGTGCGCACGAAGCGCATGCAGGGCTTCAACGTGCTCTTCCAGCCCGGCTACGACCACGCGGGCATCTCGACGCAGAACGCCGTCGAGAAGCACCTCGCGCTCGAGGGGAAGACGCGGCACGACCTCGGTCGCGAGGCGTTCGAGGAGCGCGTCTGGGAATGGCTGCGCGAGTACGGCGGCAAGATCATGGTGCAGTTCCGCCGGATCGGCGCCTCGCTCGACTATCGCCGCGAGCGCTTCACGATGGACGACGCGTACGTCCGCGCCGTGATGCGGTTCTTCGTCCACCTCTGGGAGAAGGGCTGGATCTACCGCGCGAACCGGATCGTCAACTGGTGCCCGTACCACCTGACCTCGCTCTCCGACCTCGAGGTCGCCCACGTCGAGGTCGACGACGCGCTCACGTACGTCCGCTACCCGCTTGGCGGACGGCGACGGTCACATCACGATCGCGACGGTGCGGCCGGCGACGATCCTCGGCGACGTCGCGGTCGCGGTGCACCCGGACGACGATCGCTACAAGCAGCTCGTCGGGCGCGAGGTGATCGTGCCGTTCGTCGAACGGCGCGTGCCGGTGATCGCCGACGAGCGCGTCGAGATGAGCTTCGGCACGGGCGCGCTGAAGATCACGCCTGCGCACGACCCGACCGACTACGAGATCGGCCGCGACCACGAGCTGCCCGAGCTGACCGTGATCGGCCCGGACGGGCTGATGAACGAGGAGGCGGGCGAGCTCGCCGGCCTCACCCAGGCCGAGGCGGACGAGCGCATCCTCGCCTGGCTGCGCGAGCACGACCAGCTCGAGAAGCGCGAGTCGTACCGGCACACCGTCTCGTTGTGCGACCGCTGCAAGACGCGGATCGAGCCGCGGATCTCGCTGCAGTGGTGGTGCTCGATGGAGGAGCTGAAGAAGCCGGCGCTCGACGCGCTCCGCTCCGGCCGCGTCACGTTCCATCCCGAGTCGCAGCACCGCTTCGCGATCTCGTCCCTCGAGGATGCACCCGACTGGAACATCTCCCGCCAGATCTGGTGGGGCCACCAGCTGCCGCTCTGGGAGTGCCCGGACGGCCACGTCACGGTGCAGGAGACGACGCCCGACGCGTGCGCCGAATGCGGCTCGACCGAGCTGACGCGGTCGCCGGACGTGCTCGACACGTGGTTCTCGTCGGCGCTCTGGCCGTTCGCAACGCTCGGCTGGCCGGAGCAGACCGAGGATCTGAAGGCGTTCTATCCCGGTGACATGAACACGACCGCGCGCGACATCATCCGTCTCTGGGAGAACCGGATGATCTTCGCGGGGCTCGAGCTGATGGGCGAGATCCCGTTCAAGGACGTCGTCATCCACTCGACCGTGCACGCGCCGACCGGCGGCCGCATGTCGAAGAGCCTCGGCACCGGCATGAACCCGCTCGCGCAGATCGACGCCCACGGCGCGGACGCGACGCGCTACGGGCTGATGAAGATGGCGTCGTCGCAGGACGTCCGCTTCTCGGAGGGCGCGATCGAGGAGGGGCGCAAGCTCGCGAACAAGCTCTGGAACGTCGCGCGGCTGATCCTCCAGGCCGGCGAGGGCGCCGCGCCCGAGGAGCGGCCGCAGGCGCTCGAAGAACGGTGGATGCTCGCGCGCCTCTCGCAGTCGCAGCGCGCGGCCGAGGGGTACCTCGCCGAGTTCGACTTCTCGCACCTCGTCGACGAGCTCTACCACCTCACCTTCGACGACTTCTGCGACTGGTACGCAGAGGCGATCAAGCAACGCCTCTACGACGGCGACGCCGACGCGCGCGCGACGGCGACGGCTGCGCTGGAGCGGTTGCTGAAGCTGCTGCATCCCGTGCTGCCGCACGTGACCGAAGAGATCTGGTCGTACCTGCCCGACCGCGCGTCGCGGCTGATCGTCGCGCCGTGGCCCGAGGCGGGCGACGACACGGAGGCGGGTGCGCTGCAGCGCGTGCAGGAGGCGGCGCTGATGTTCCGCCGCTCGGGCGTGCTGCCGAAGCTCGACGGCGAGGAGGAGCGCATCTTCGCCGCGGTCGTCCGCCCGGAGCGAGCGCCGAAGCAGGAGAACGGCAACGTCGACGCCGAGCGCGCACGTCTGAGCAAGGAGATCGAGCGTGCCGAGAAGCAGCTCGCCAACGAGCGGTTCGTCCAGAACGCCCCGGCCGATGTCGTCGCTGCCGAGCGGCAGAAGCTCGAGCGCTACCGGCGCGAGCTCGATGCAATCGGCGACTGAATGGGTGGCGTCGCTCTCGCCGTGGCCGCGTGACGGGTTCGGGCTCGAGCGCATGACCGCGCTCCTCGACCGCCTCGGCCACCCGGAGCGCGGTTACGACGCCGTGCATGTCGTCGGCACGAAGGGCAAGTCGACCGCCGCGCGCACGATCGCGGCGCTGCTCCGCGCCGAGGGTCGCGCGAGCGCCGCGTACACCTCGCCGCACGTCGCGGGCTGGGGCGAGCGGCTCGAGACGGATGCCGACGGGGTTCGAGCAGGCGGTCGCCCGCGTGCGGCCCGACGCCGAGGCGATCGGGGCGACGCAGTTCGAGGTGCTGACCGCGGCGGCGTTCGCCGACTTCGCCGCGCGCGGCGTCGACGTCGCGGTCGTCGAAGCAGGCCTTGGCGGCCGGCTCGACGCGACGAACGTGCTCGACGCGGATGTCGTGCTGCTGACGAACGTCGGGCTCGAGCACACCGAGGTGCTCGGCGAGACCCGCGGCGAGATCGCGCGCGAGAAGCTGGCGGTGGCGCACGAGGGGGCCGTGGTCGTGCTGCCCGACGAGGAGTTCGCGCCGCTCGTGGCCGGTCATGAGGTGCGGCTCGGCGGCGCGCGGACGGCGGCGGAGGCGTACCTCGGCCACCCGACAGGCGCCGAGGTGGAGGTCGCGCTGGCCGGCCGGCTCGAGCTGCGCGACGGCGAGGTGCGCGACGGCGCCCACACGCCGGAGGCCGTCGACTGGCTCCTGGAGCGGCTGCCGCGCCCGCACGACTACGTCGTCGTCGCCTCGATCCTGGCCGACAAGGACGTCGACGAGATCCTCGAGAGGCTCGCCCGGGCGGGGCGGACGCTGATCGCGACCCGGTCGTCGAACGAGCGCGCGCTGCCCGCGGCGGAGGTCGCGGCCCGGGCGACGGCCTTCGCCGAGGTCGAGGAAGTGCCCGAGCCGGCGGCGGCTCTCGCCAGGGCCAGGGAGCTCGGGCGGCCCGTCCTCGTCACCGGCTCGCTCTACCTGCTTGCCGATCTCTCGGAAACGGACTGAAATGCATACGATGTCGCGCTCTGGTGGCCGTATCAGTGTCTTCCTCTTCGCCCTCGGGCTGCTCGCCCTCTTCGTCGGGCTCGCGTTCGCGGCGGGATACGCGCTAGGGAGGGTGCTGCTGTGATTCTCGCCTCAGCTTTCGGCAGCGTCCACGACTTCTTCCACTCGTCGACGTGGTACGTGATGCGCAACCTCGCGCTCTTCTTCGTGCTCGTCTTCTGGGTCGCGACCGTCTACTGGGTGCACAAGGACGCGCGGCGCCGGATCGAGGATCCGATGCTCGTCTGGGTCTCGACCATCCTCGGGATCGTCCCGTTCATCGGGCCGCTGATCTACATGCTCTTCCGACCGCCGGAGTACCTCGAGGACGTGCGCGAGCGCGAGCTCGAGATCAAGGCGATGGAGAAGCGACTCGGCGCGCGCGACCTGCATTGCCCCGTCTGCCGCGCGGAGGTCGACGAGGACTTCCTGATCTGCCCGGTCTGCACGACGAAGCTCCGCCAGTCGTGCGTCACCTGCCACCGCCCACTCGAGGCGCTGTGGCAGATCTGCCCGTACTGCGAGACGCCGATCGATCACGATCCGACGACGACGGTGGCGCTGACCGAGGCGAAGCGCCCACCGCGGCAACAGCGCTCGCGCTGACGCACGACGTCTTGTCGTTGGTAGTCTCCGCGGCCGCATGGCCGTCGAGCAGACACTGATCCTCGCGAAGCCGGACGCCGTCGAGCGCAACCTCGCCGGCGAGATCCTCGCGCGCTTCGAGCGCCGCGGTCTCGAGCTGCGCGCGGCGCGCCTCGTCACGGCGACGCGCGAAGTGGGCGAGACGCACTACGCCGAGCACAAGGAGAAGCCGTTCTTCGGCGAGCTCGTCGACTTCATCACCTCCGGGCCGACGCTCGCATTCGTGCTCGAAGGCGAGGGAGCGATCGCCACCTGCCGCAAGACGATCGGCGCGACGAACCCGGCCGACGCCGATCCCGGCTCCCTGCGCGGCGAGTTCGCGCTCGCGATGCCGAACAACCTGGTGCACGGCTCGGATTCGCCCGAGTCGGCGCGGCGCGAGATCGGGATCTGGTTCCCCGATGGACTGGCGTAGCGACGCCGAGCGCAACGCCGCCAACTGGACCCAGGCAAACAGCGACTACACCGACGAGAACGCCGAGACCAACTGGGCCTCGGAGATCTCGTGGGGCATCTGGGCGGTCGACGAGTCGGAGCTGAACGTGCTCGGTGACGTCGCAGGGCTCGACGTCGTCGAGCTGGGCTGCGGCACCGCGTACTTCTCCGCGTGGCTCGCACGCGCCGGCGCACGTCCCGTCGGCGTCGACATCACGCCCGCCCAGCTCGCGACGGCGCGGCGCATGATGGCGAAGACCGGCATCGAGTTCCCGCTCGTCGAGGCCGACGCCGGCGCCACGGGGCTGCCCGATGCGAGCTGCGACCTCGTGCTCTCGGAATACGGCGCGTCGATCTGGGTCGATCCGGACCGGTGGATCCCGGAGGCGGCACGGTTGCTTCGCCCCGGCGGCCGGGTCGTCTTCCTCTGCAACTCGCCGCTCGTCGTCCTCTGCTCGGAGGACGCAGGCGCAGCGACGGCAACGCTGCAGCGCCCGCTCTTCGGCATGCACCGCTTCGAGTGGGCCGGCGAGGTCGGCGTCGAGTTCCACCTGCCTCACGGAAGAGTGGATCGAGTTGCTGCGCGCGAACGGGCTCGAGGTGGAGCGCCTGATCGAGGTGCAGGCGCCGGCCGACGCCGAGACGCACGAGTTCTACGCCTACGTGACGGCCGAGTGGGCGCGGCAGTGGCCCGCCGAGGACATCTGGGTCGCGCGCAAGATCGCGTGAGCGCCGCACCGGCACCGCCGCTCGTCCTCGCATCGACGTCGCCGCAGCGGCGCGCGATCCTGACGCAGCTCGGTGTGCCGTTCGAGGTGGTGGCGCCCGACTTCGACGAGGTTCCCGGCACGAGCCCGCTCGAGCGTGCCGCCGGCAAGGCGCGGTCGGTGCCGACGGACGAGCGCCCGGTGCTCGGGGTCGACACGGAGGTGCTGCTCGACGGCGAGCTGCTCGGCAAGCCCGCCGACGCGACGGAAGCCGAGGCGATGCTCGAGGCGCTCGCGGGCCGCACGCACGAGGTCGTGTCGGGCCTCTGTCTGCGCACGCCCGCCTGGGAGGAGCTGCACACCGAGACGACGCTCGTCGCGTTCCGCGCGCTGACGCCGCGCGACCTCGCGCACTACGTCGCGAGCGGTGAGTGGGAGGGGCGCGCGGGTGCGTACGCGATCCAGGGCGTCGGCGCGAGTCTCGTCACGCGCATCGAAGGTGACTTCCTGAACGTCGTCGGCCTGCCGGCGGCGCTGCTCGTGCAGTTGCTCGCGACGCGCTTTGCCGGCGTCTACGGCTTCGGTTGATGCGCATCCACACGGATGAGCTCGACATCGACGACGCGCTCGTCCGGCAGCTCGTCGTCGAGCAGTTCCCGGACTGGGCCGAGCTGCCGCTCGAGCGCGCGGGCGACGGGACGGTCAACGTCATCTACCGCCTCGGCGACGAGCTCGCGCTGCGGCTGCCGCGCCGCAACGGCCCCGAGGCGCTGGACGACGGCGAGGCGCGGATCCTCGCTGCGCTCACCTCCCGCCTGCCGGTCGAGATCCCGCGCGCGGTCGCGCACGGCCGCCCCGGCGCGGGCTACCCCTGGTTCTGGTCGGTGCACACGTGGCTCGTAGGCTCCCTTCCCGGCGGGCCGCTTCCGGTCGAGGAGGTCGTCGCGCTCGTCCAGGCCCTGCAGGCGGTCGACTCCCGTGGTGCGCCGGAACCCGGCTGGCGGGCGCGGTCAGCCGCTCGCGGCGCTCGCGGAGTACGTGCGCGACGCACTCCGCGGGTCGACGCGCCCGGAGCGCTCGAGGTGTGGGAGCAGGCGGCGCAGGCGCCGCACTGGGACGGGCCGCGGGTCTGGATCCACTGCGACCTCGACGCGCGCAACGTGCTCGTCCGGGCGGGCCGGCTCGCGGCGGTGCTCGACTGGGGCGGCGCCGGTGCCGGCGACCCGGCCCTCGACGTGATGGTCGCGTGGAAGCTCGTCGCGCGCGACGAGCGCGCACGCTTTCGCGCGCTGCTCGACGTCGACGACGCGACCTGGCTGCGCGCGCAGGGCTGGGCGATGGCACAGGCACTGATCGCGCTCGGTTACTACACGCTCGAGAACTATCCGCCGCTCGTGCACGAAGCGCGTCGCTGGCTGGTCGAGTTGTGCGCGTCGGAACCTAGTTCGTGAGTTTCGTCCCTAGACCGCGAGCAGGGCGACACCGGCGAAGACGAGCACCGACCCGGCGAGGCGGCGGCGCGAGACGTGCTCGGCGAGCAGCCGCCCGGCGAGCAGCGTCGCGATCACCACGGACGACGAGCGCACTGCGAGCACGGCAGCCGCACTGCCGTAGCGCAGTGCGAGCAGTCCGAGCGTGAACGAGCCGAGGTTCGCGAGCGCCGCGAGCAGGATGAACCGGTCGAGCGCGGCTCTGATCGCACGCGCGCCGACGAGCGGTGGATAGACGAGGCATGGTCCTGCGAGCGTCAGCACGAAGTACGTCAACGCGCCGGCACGCTGGATGCCTGCGCGGTCGACGAGCGTGTACGCCGCGATCGTCGCGCCGAGCGCCGCCGCGACGAGCAGAGCCTGCGCCGGGACCCGCACGCCGCGGCGCGAGCCGACCAGCACGACGCCGAGCCCCACGAGCACGACTCCCGCGCCTTCCGCGACGGTTGCCTCGTGTGAGAGCACGAGCACCGAGATCGCCAGGACGAACACCGGCGCGATGCCGCGTGAGATCGGATACGCGAAGGAGATCTCGCTGACGCGGTAGGCGTGCACGAGTGCGAGCACGTAGATCACCTCGAGGATCGTCGAGGCGAGCGCATACGGCCACACGGAGGAATCGGCCTGCCACCAGACGATTGCGAACGGCAGGGCGATTGCGAACGCGAGCAAGAACGTCGCGGCCGTTGCGGCCTGCAGATCGCGCGCTCGACCGAGCAGGAGATTCCAGATCGCGTGCAGAACGGCGCTTCCGAGCGCGAGAACGAGGGCCGAGATCGGCATCATCTACACTCGTCCGCGGGTCGCAGCATGGGCATCTTCAATTACCTCACCGGTTTCGGCGGTCGTGACATGGCCGTCGACCTTGGCACGGCCAACACTCTCGTGTACGTACGAGGGCGCGGCATCGTGCTCTCCGAGCCCTCGGTGGTCGCGATCGACCAGCGGTCCGGCGAGGTGCACGCGGTCGGGCTCGAGGCGAAGCGGATGCTCGGACGCACCCCCGGCACGATCAGCGCGATCCGCCCGCTGAAGGACGGCGTGATCGCCGACTTCGACGTGACCGAGCAGATGCTGCGCCACTTCATTCAGAAGGTGCACCAGCACCGGTTCGCGCATCCGCGGGTCGTCGTCTGCGTCCCGTCAGGCGTTACCGGCGTCGAGAAGCGCGCCGTCGAGGAAGCGACGTTGAGCGCCGGCGCACGCAAGGCGTATCTGATCGAGGAGCCGATGGCCGCGGCGATCGGCGCGGGGCTTCCCGTTGCCGAACCGACAGGGAACATGATCGTCGACATCGGCGGCGGCACGACCGAGGTCGCTGTCATCTCGCTCGGCGGCATCGTCGTCTCGCAGTCGCTGCGCGTCGGCGGCGACGAGATGGACGAGGCGATCATCAACCACATCAAGCGTGAGTACAAACTCTTGATCGGCCAGCAGACCGCCGAGGAGATCAAGCTCGAGGTCGGCTCCGCGTTCACGATGAAGGACGAGGTGCAGGCCGAGGTGCGCGGACGCGACATGCTCACCGGCCTTCCCGAAGACGGTCATCCTCTCGAGCGAAGAAGTGCGCCACGCGCTCGAGGAGCCGGTGAACCAGATCGTCGACGCGATCAAGTCGACACTCGACAAGACGCCGCCGGAGCTTGCGGCCGACATCATGGACCGCGGCATCGTGCTCGCAGGCGGCGGCGCGCTGCTGCTCGGCCTCGACGAGCGCCTGCGCCACGAGACGCACATGCCCGTGCACCTCGCCGAGTCGCCCCTGACGTGCGTCGCAGTCGGCTCGGGGCGCAGCCTCGAGGAGTTCGACGCGATCCATCGCAGCTCGCGCTCGCGCCCGCGCTCGCGCAACGGCCGCCGGTACTAGCCATGCAGATCCGGGAGCTCGACCCCCGGACCGCGTCGGACGACGATCTTCTGACGATCCACCGGATCGAGGAGGCCTGCTCGCACGAGCGCCCGTTTCGGTCTCCGGAGCTCTCGCTCGCCAATTACCGGTTCTGGTCGGACGGCGATCGGCGCTGGTGGCTCGCGGGCGACGACGGCGCGGCGGCGCTGATGACCACGCCGCCGTCGTTCAACTATGCGCAGGTGCTCGTGCGTCCCGGAGCGCGACGCCGGGGAATCGGCACGGCGCTGCTCGCGGAAGTCGTCGCCTCGGCGCGAGCACAGGGCATCGCGTCCTTCTTCGCGCACCACTCCGACGACGCGGGCGCCGCGTTCGCGCGGCGCGCCGGCGCCGTCGACGACCAGCGCGACGTCCACTCCGAGGTGCGGCTGCGCGACGTCGAGCTGCCCGAGCCGCGCCTGCCGGAGGGCTGGCAGCTCCTGTCGTGGATCGGCCCCGCGCCCGAGGAGCTCGTCGAGTCGTACGCCGCGGCGCGCGCGGCGATCGACGACGCGCCGGCTCCCGGCGACATGACGATGGAGCCGATCGACGTGGCGTGGGTGCGCCGGATGGAGGCGACGGCGGCCTCGCGTCGACGCGAGTCGCGGGTCACCGTCGCGATCGACGCGGACGGTGTCGTCGGCTCGTTCACCGACCTGCGCGTCTCGCCCCCGCCGTGCCCGGTCTCGACGACGGACGACACGGCGACGATCGCAGGGGCTCGCGGCCTCGGGCTCGCCTACGCCGTCAAGCTCGAGTCTCTGCGGCGACTGCGCGCCGAGCGTCCCGACGTGGAGGTCGTCCGCACCGTGAACGCGGAGCACAACACGGCCATGCGCGCAGTGAACACGAAGGCCGGGTTCGTCCCGGTCGCGACCTTGACGAGCGCCGTCCTGACGCTGTGATCGAGACCGAGCGCCTCGTGCTGCGCCGGTTTCGTGACGGCGACCGCGAGACGGTCGCGCGGTGGAATGCCGACATGGACTTCACGCGGCACCTCGCCGGCGTGCAGACGCGCGAGCAGAGTGACGCCGGCTTCGACCGCTGGCAACGCCACTGGGACGAGCACGGCTTCGGCCTCCTGGCAGTCGAGTGGCGCGAGAGTGGCGAGCTGATCGGCCGCGTCGGGCCGCAGTACCACCGCATGTGGCCGCACGATCCCGAGGTCGGGTGGGCGCTCGACCCGGCGTGGTGGGGCCGCGGGCTCGCGACCGAAGCCGGCAGCGCGATGGTGGCCTGGTCGTTCGGAGAGCTCGGGTTCGAGCGCGTCGTCTCGATCACGACGGAGGCGAACAGCGCCTCTCGCAACGTGATGGCGAAGCTCGGCTTCACGCTGCACGCCCAGGTCCCGAGCGAGTGGGGGCTGCTCTGGGTGCACGCGCTCGACCGGTAGGCTCGATCGTGCAGGCAGCCCCGCTCCTCGCACTGCTGCCAGTCCGGCGACCACTGCTCCGCAGGTACCGTAAGCGGAACGTTCAGTCCGCTTAGGGAAGAGAGGTCGTTTCGTGGAGGCAGTCGTCGAGGCAAGTGCAGGTACCCGCGCCGGGATCAACCGCTGGCTCGTGCTGGTGCTCGTGTGCGTTGCGCAGTTCATGGTCGTGCTCGATGCGACGATCGTGAACGTCGCGCTGCCGTCGATCCAGCACGGGCTCGGCTTCAGCCGGGGGAACCTGCAGTGGATCGTCAACGCGTACACCCTCGTCTTCGGCGGCTTCCTGCTGCTCGGCGGCCGCGCCTCCGACCTGCTCGGCCGGCAGCGGCTCTTCATCGCGGGCGTGTTCGTGTTCACGGTCGCGTCGCTGATCAACGGCATCGCAACGACCTCCGGCGTGCTGGTCGCAGGGCGGGCGCTGCAGGGACTCGGCGCAGCGCTCGTCTCACCCGCCGCGCTCTCGATCGTCACGACGACGTTCAAGGAAGGCTCGGAGCGCACGAAGGCGCTCGGCGTCTGGAGCGCGATCGCCGCCGGCGGCGGCGCGGTCGGCCTGATCCTGGGCGGCCTGCTGACCGAGACGCTCTCGTGGCGCTGGGTCTTCTTCATCAACCTGCCGATCGGGATCGCCGCGGCGCTCCTCTCGCTGCGCTACATCCCGAACAGCCGCGCGGAGAAGCGGCCCGAGACCGCGGACGTCGCAGGCGCCGTCACGGTCACTGCAGGGCTGCTCGTGCTCGTCTACGGCATCGTCAAGGCCCAGGACTACGGCTGGGCATCGGGCAAGACGCTCGGGCTCGGCGTGGTCGCGATCGCCCTGCTCGGCGCGTTCGTCCTGATCGAGTTGCGCTCGAAGGCGCCGCTGATCCGGCTCGGGATCTTCCGCCTCCGCACGCTCAGCGCCGGCAACGTGGCGATGCTGCTCGTGGCATCGGGCCTCTTCTCGATGTTCTACTTCGCCTCGATCTACCTGCAGGAGGTGCGTGACTACAGCCCGTTGCAGGCCGGTTTCGCCTTCCTGCCGTTCACCTTCGGGATCGTGATCGGGGCAGGCGCCTCGCAGGCGCTGATCAAGCGCATCGGCATCCGCGCGGTCTCGTTCGCCGGCATGACGATGGGAGCGGCGGGGATGCTCTACCTCACGCAGCTCGACATCCACAGCACGTACTTCACGAGCCTCTTCCCGAGCATCGTCGTCATGTCGATCGGCATGGGGATGACGTTCGTGCCGCTGACGCTGCTCGCGACGACAAACGTCGAGGCAGACGACGCCGGCCTCGCGTCCGGTCTCTTCAACACGTCGCAGCAGGTCGGCGGCGCGCTCGGGCTCGCCGTGCTCTCGACGCTCGCGACGTCGCACACGACGTCACCTCGTCGCATCGGGAACCAGCGGACCGGAGGCGTTGACGCGCGGCTTCGACGTCGCGTTCGCCGTCGGCGCTGCACTGATCGCCGCGGGCATCGTCGTGGTCGCGCTCGTCGTGCGCACGCGAGACGTTGCGCTGATCAACACCGGCGAGGCGCCGCTGCCGGTCGCATGACGGCGACGACCCCACGCGTGCTGCGCGCCGACGCCGAGCGCAACCTCCGCCGTGTGCTCGACGCGGCGCTCGAGGTGTTCGCGGAGCACGGCATCGACGCGCCCGTGACGCTGATCGCGGAGCGTGCGGGCGTGGGGGTGGCGACGATCTTCCGTCGCTTCCCGACCAAGGACGATCTGCTCGCGGCGCTGCTCGCCCACCGGGGCGAGCAGCTCGTCGCCGCGGCCGACGCCGCTCTCGAGCGGGAGGACCCCGAGGCGGCGTTCCGTGAGCTCGCGGAGCTGATCACGGCGACCCAGATCGCCGACCGCGGCTTCTGCGATGCGATCGGCACCGAGCTCTTTGCCCGGGAGGATCTGCAGAAGCTCTTCGACGGCGTCCGCAGCCGGCTCGTCGAGCTGCTCGCGCGGGCCCAGGCGAGCGGCGCCTTCCGGCCCGACGTGACGGCGGAGGACGTGCTCTTCGTCCTCTACGGCGTCGCCCGCACCGGCCTGATGGTCGAAGGCGCAGCGCCGGGACTCTGGCGCCGCTATCTCGCGCTCGCGCTCGACGGGCTGAGGCCGGGGGCGGCCCCGCTGCCGGGCCGGCCGCCGACGCGGCGGCAGTTCGACGCCGCCCGCTGCGGCTCGTGAGCGATGGCTCCGGGCCGAATACGCCTCCATCGCGCAGGGCGGCTAGACTTGGCAAGCACGTGCCTCGCAACCGGACCGTCCGTTTTGCGGTCCTGGGCTCCTCCGTCCAGCGCGCCGCCGCCTCCGGCTACCCCTCGAGTCGTTCCAGCGCCCTCAAGCGCAGGATCATCGTGGGCGGCCTTGTGCTGCTCTCACTCGTCCTGATCACGGTCTCGTTCCGCTCGAGCGCGCTCGACGGCGTGCAGGGAACCGCGGCGTCGATCCTCCGGCCCTTCGAGGTCGCCGCCGACCGCATCTCGCGGCCGTTCCGCGACGCGGCGGGCTGGGCGCATGGCCTCGCCGACGCCAAGTCCGAGAACAAGAAGCTCCGTGCGCAGGTCGACACGCTGCGCCAGCAGCTGATCCAGGACGAGTCGGCCGTGCAGGAGAACGTGCAGCTGAAGGAGGCGCTGAAGTACAAGGGGCCGCCGTCGCTCGCCAACTTCGACCGCGTGCACACCGCGGTCCTCACGAATCCGCTGAGCGCGATCGACGAGAGCATCACGATCGCCGCCGGCACCGATGACGGCATCGCGGCCGGCAACGTCGTGATCACACCGCAGGGGCTCGTCGGCACCGTCGACAAGGCGGAGAATGGTGTGTCGCGCGTGACGCTGCTGACCGACGGCCAGAGCGCTGTCACGGCACGCGACCTGACGAACCCGGCGGCCGTCGGCATCGTCAAGCGCGGCGGTGGTGACGTGCTCGTCTTCGACCGCGTGCCGAAGGCGCCGTACGTCGGTGTCGGCGACACGGTGATCACCGCGGGCTCGGTCGGGCGTGGCGCGCTGCCGTCGATGTTCCCGCGCGGGATCCAGATCGGCACCGTCGCGAGCCAGAGCAACAACGACGTCAACACGTTCAAGACGATCCAGCTGACGCCGTTCGTCAACTTCGCGAACCTGCAGTCGGTGATCGTGCTCGTGCCGCGCGCAGCCGGGGCCGGCGGCTGATGGACGGCCTCAAGGCCGCCCTCGTGCTGTTCGTCGCCTCGCTCTTCCAGCTGGCCGTGCTGACCGAGTACCGGCCGTTTCGCACGTCGAGCATCGTTCTGGTCGCCCTGCTCTCGATCGCGCTCCTGCGCGGGTCGGTTTTCGGCGCTGTCGCAGGCTTCGGCACCGGCCTGCTGCTCGACACGGCGACGCTCGGGACGCTCGGCGTCACCTCGCTCCTCCTCACCGTCGGCGGGTTCTGGATCGGCCGCTACGGCGAGACGACTGCGCGCGACCGGTTCCACGCGCCGTTCGTCTCGGTCGCGGTCGTGACGGTGCTCTATGCCTTCGGGCAGCTGGTGCTGCAGTTCGTGCTCGGCCAACCGGCGCCCGCGGACATCGTCGTGCACGCCCTCCCGCTCGGGTTGCTGATCAACCTGATCCTGACCGTCCCCGTCTACGCGCTGATCCGCCGGCTCTTCCCGCCGCAGGAGCTCGGTGACCGCGTGCGGGAGGTGCGCCTCCTTGGCTAGCGGCGCGATGCGCGGCCCCGGCCGCTTCCTGCCGGGCGACCCCCGCACCGAAGAGCCCTACCGCCTGACGCCGCAGCTTGCGTTCCGCGTCGCGATCCTCGCCGCGCTCGCGCTCGCCGTCTTCGCCGTCCTCTTCCTCCGGCTCTGGGCGTTGCAGGTGCTCTCGGGCGACCGTTACCTCGTCGCCGCGAACGACAACCGCGTGCGCACGATCCGCCTCGACGCGCCGCGCGGGCCGGTGCTCGACCGTTACGGGCGCCTGCTCGTCAAGAACGTCGCCGGCACGCGCGTCGAGCTGTGGCCCGCCGACCTGCCGAAGACGTGGGCTGCGCAACGCGCGGAGCTCCGTTCGCTGGCGCTGGTCACCGGCGCGAGCGTCAAGGACATGCTCGCGCAGCTGAAGGAGCACGGCAACGACCCGCTGACTCCGATCGTCGTGCAGCGCGGCCTCAAGCAGGACCAGATCAACTACCTGTACGAGCACGGCCGCGAGTTCCCCGGCGTGCGGATGCAGGACAGCTTCCTCCGCAGCTATCCGTACCGGTCGCTCGCCGCCCAGGTGCTCGGCTACGTCGGCCAGATCTCGCCGGAGGAGTACAAGCAGCTGAAGCGCCACGGCTACCAGCCCACCGACTCGATCGGCCAGGCCGGCGTCGAGTCGACCTACGACACCTACCTGCGCGGCAAGGACGGGAAGGCGCAGCTGACCGTCGACTCGCGCGGCCGCCCGAAGGGCGCAGCCCGGCTCGAGGCCGAGCCGACGCCGGGGCAGGCGCTTCGCCTGACGATCGACATCAAGCTGCAGCGCGCCGCCGAGCGGGCGCTCAAGTACGGCGTCGACCTCGCCCGCAGAAGCGGGCCCGAAGGGGCGCATGCCGACGGCGGAGCGATCGTCGCGCTCAGCCCGAAGGACGGCGCCGTGCTCGCGATGGCGTCATACCCGACCTACCAACCGTCGATCTACGTCGGCCGCAAGGATCCGAAGAAGCTCGCACCGCTGCTCGATCCGGTCGCGGCTGAGAAGGCGAACCACCCCGGCATCAACCGCGCGATCGACGCTGCGTATCCGCCCGGGTCGACGTTCAAGCCGGTGACGGCGCTCGCCGCGATGCAGGAGGGGCTGATGAAGCCGTACGACGTCCTGCCGTGCACGCCCGACTACACCGCCTACAAGCAGGTCTTCAAGAACTGGACGCCGCTGATCGACCAGGGCATGGACCTGCAGACCGCGCTCGCCTGGTCGTGCGACACGTACTTCTACGAGCTCGGCCAGCGCTTCTACAACCTGCCCGCCGACCGCGGTCACCCGCTGCAGGCGTGGGCGAACCGCTTCGGGCTCGGCGAGTCGAGCGGCATCGACGTGCAGCCCGAGGTGTCCGGCCTGATGCCGACGCCCGAGTGGCGGCGCCAGCACTACCCCAAGAGCCAGGGCTTCACGGAGGTCGACCGCACGTGGAAGCCGGGCTACTCGATCCAGCTCGCGATCGGCCAGGGGCAGGTGCTCGTGACGCCTCTGCAGATGACGCGCTTCTACGCGATGATCGCGAACGGCGGCAAGCTCGTCACGCCGCACATCGCCGACGACGTCGAGTTGACCGGCAACGACGGCCAGCCGGTGCGCATCCTGCGCAAGTTCGGCGCCCAGTCGCCGCAGCCCACGGGTGTCGATCCGACCGCCCTCACGTACGTGCAGCGCGGGCTCGACGAGGCGACGCATGCGGCGTTCGGCACGTCGTCGGGCGTCTTCGGCAACTTCCCGGTCGAGATCGCCGGCAAGACGGGCAGCGCCGAGAAGAACATCACGCTGCCCGGTTTTCCGAACCCGGTCAACCTGACGCAGTCGTGGTGGTGCGGGTACGGCCCGTACGCCGCGCCGTCGATCGTCGTCTGCGCCGTGATCGAGAACGGCGGCCACGGCGGCACCGCGGCGGCGCCCGCCGCGCTGAAGGTCTTCGAGCAGTACTTCAACACGTCCGCCCAAATCACGACCCACGCGAGCGACTAGATGAGCATCGAAGCCGTCGATACGAGAGCGCGCGGGCTCCGTGACCGCCGCAGCAGCCGCGAGGCCGTCGGCGCGACCGGGCTGCTCTTCCGCCTCGACTGGATCCTGCTGGCGGCGTTCGCGGCGCTGGTTGCGTTCGGCCTCTGGGCGATCGACGGGATCACGATGCACGATCCCGGCGGCTCCGCGCTCTCGCGCCAGCTGCTCTACGCGTCGGTCGGCGCAGTGCTCTTCGTCGGCGTCCTGCTCATCGATCCCGCGCGGTATCGCTATGCGTGGCGCCCGATCTACTACGGCACGCTGGCCGTGATGCTGTTCGTCCTCGCCGCCGGCGCCGCATCGCGCGGCTCGCGGCGGTGGATCGACATCGGCATCTTCACGTTCCAGCCGTCCGAGTTCGGGAAGGTGCTGTTCGTGCTCGCTTTGGCCGGGCTCGTCGCCGACCGCGCGCGGAGCATCACTCGCACCGGGACCGTGCTGCGGATCCTCGCCTTCGGGCTCGCGCCGATCTTCCTCGTCTTCATCCAGCCGGACATCGGCACGGCACTCGTCTACGCCGCCGCCCTCGCCGCGGTGCTCTTCATCGCAGGCGTGCGCTGGCTGCATCTCGGGATCCTCGGGCTGATCGCCGTGCTGACCGCGCTCGCCGTGCTCTGGGCGCTGCCCGCGGCGGGAGTCAACATCCTCAAGCCGTACCAGGCGAAGCGTCTGACCGGCTTCACGCATCCCGACGTCGATCCGCAGGGCGACACGTACAACCTGCGCCAGTCGATCACCGCGGTCGGCGCGGGCGGTCTGCGCGGCCGCGGTGTCCAGGGAGCGACCCAGACGCGCCTCAACTACCTGCCGGAGCACGCGACGGACTTCGCGTTCGCCTCGCTCTCGGAGGAGCACGGCTTCTTCGGCGCCTCGATCCTCATGCTCCTCTACCTGCTCGTCGTCTGGCGCGCCCTGAAGATCGTCACGAGCGCGCGCGACCTCTACTGTGCGATCGTCGCCGGTGGAATCGCATTCATGTTTCTCTTTCAGGTCTTCGTCAACAGTGCAATGACCATGGGAATCGCGCCGATCACAGGTATCCCGCTGCCGTTCGTCTCGGTCGGCGGCTCGTCGATGATCACGAACTTCCTGGCGATGGGAGTCCTCCAGGCGATCTACATGCGCCGCGTCGCACGGAGGCGCGCGTGAAGGCGAAGCAACCGCTCGCGGCGCTCTCCGTCTTCCGGGAGATCCGGCGCGGCGCGGGTGACCAGCGGCCGCTGGCGGTCGCCGGGGCCCGCGAGCTCGTGCCGCTGCTCGCACGCGAGCTGCGTGCGGGCGGTGATCCGTCCGCCGTCGTCGAGGGGCGCGTCGAGGGCGCTGCCATTCTCATCTGGGTCGGCCCGCCCGACAAGGACGCGCTGCGCGCGGCCAAGGGCGCCGGCGTCCCGATCATCGCGCTCACCGACGATCGCTCCGTCCCGTACGTCCTCGCCGAGGACATGGTCCGCGTGCCGCCGGGCCAGGGCTTTCCGGTCGACGCGATCGCACGGGCGGTCGCTCGCCGGCTCGGCGAGAACGGAACCGCGCTGGCCGCGAAGCTGCCGGTGCTGCGGCCGGCGGTGTGCAACGAGCTGATCCGCAGCTTCTCCAAGAAGAACGGCATCCTCTCCGCGGCGATCTTCGTGCCCGGCGTGGACATGCCGATCCTGACGCTCAACCAGATCAGGCTCGTGCTGCGGCTCGCGCTCGCGCACGGCCAGGAGGTCGACCGCGACCGGGCGATCGAGCTCGCCGGCGTCGTCGGTGCGGGCTTCGGCTTCCGGGCGATCGCGCGGCAGCTGCTCGACTTCGTGCCCTTCGCAGGCTGGGCGGTCAAGGGCGCGATCGCCTACACCGGCACGCGGGCGATCGGCACGGCGGCGCAGAAGTACTTCGACATCAGGTCGTAACGTCCGGTCCAGGTCCTACGCTCTGTGCACCCCGAATGGAGGTGACACGCATGGGCTTGACCGGACACCAAGAAGCCATGGAGCTGCTCCTGATCGAGGAGGCGGACGCGTGGTTCGAATACCTCGAGGCGACGCGCGCGCAGTCGACCCTCCGGTACGTCGAGGTCGAGCCCTGGGCCTGGGCGCGTCTCTCGCAGCGGCTGCGTGCGATCCGGGCCCGTCGCGGCAAGCTCCGTCCGGCCGCAGAAGCCGCCTGACACGCCTCTGACCTGGCGTAAACGGCTCAGGCAACACCTGTTGATACCCTGAAGGCAGGCCTATGCCAAGGCTTTACCCAACCACCCGCGACGCGCGCCCGCCCCTGTCTGTTCTTTGGCCGGCGAGGCTGCGCGCGCGCATGACTCAGGAGAGATCGTTTGCCATTGCCCTGGTTCCGACGCAAGAAGTCGGAGGAGCAGGCGCCGCCCGCGGCCGCCTCGGACACCCTCGAAGTTGATGCACTGACCGACGACGCCGTAGCCGATGAGGCTGCGGACGACGACGGACAATCGAGTACCGCCCCCAAGAAGCGCCGTCGCGGGACGCGCGGTGGGCGCAACCGTAAGAAGAAGCCGGCCGACGGGACGACCCCGACCGGCGAGGCAGCGACGACCGCCGCCGCCGACAAGCCCGCGCCGCGCGCGCAGAAGACGCCCGAGCGCAAGCCGCCGCGCGACCGCACGTCGCAGGCCCGCCGTCGCACGCCGCCCAAGCGGGCGCCGCTGCCGAAGGCGAAGCGCGAGCTGATGATCTCCGTCGACGCGGGCGAGAAGCGCGTCGCGGTGCTCGAGGACGATCAGGTCGCCGAGGTCTACCTCGAGCGGCCGGAGCGCCGCTCGATCGCCGGCAACATCTACCTCGGCGTCGTCGACAACGTGCTGCCGGGGATGGAGGCCGCGTTCGTCGAGATCGGCCTCGAGAAGAACGGCTTCCTCTACGTCGACGAGATCGTCGGCCCCGAGCTCGAGGGCCGGAAGGGCGCGCGGAAGATCCAGGATCTGATCCAGCGCGGCCAGAACGTGCTCGTCCAGGCGGTCAAGGACCCGATGAAGACGAAGGGCGCGCGCCTGACGACCGAGATCTCGCTGCCCGGCCGCTTCGTCGTCTTCGTGCCGCACGGCGACGGCCTCGGCGTCTCGCGGCGCATCGAGGACGAGGAGCGCAACCGCCTGAAGGCGATCCTCAAGGAGATCGCGCCCAAGAAGGGCGGCGTGATCGTCCGCACCGCCGCGGAGGGCGCCTCCGCCGAGGACATCGAGCGCGACCTCGACTTCCTGCAGCGCCTCTGGAAGTCGATCGAGGCGCAGGCGAAGGACGCGAAGGCGCCGTCGCTGATCTACCAGGAGGCCGAGCTGCCGCTGCGCGTCGTGCGCGACCTCTTCACCGGTGACTTCGAGCGGCTGCTCGTCGACCACGACCGGACACACAAGCGGATCGTCGGCTATCTGAAGAAGACCTCGCCGCACATGGCGGAGCGGGTCACGCGCTACAAGGAGCGCGAGCCGCTGATGGAGGCGTTCGGCGTCGAGCAGGAGATCAAGTCGACGCTGAACCGCCGCGTCGACCTGCCCTCGGGCGGCTACCTGATCTTCGACTACGCCGAGGCGTTCACCGTCATCGACGTCAACACCGGCCGCTTCGTCGGCTCGCGCTCCAAGAAGTCGGGCGCGAGGCTCGAGGACACGATCACGAAGAACAACCTCGAGGCGGTCAAGGAGGTCGTGCGCCAGCTGCGCCTCCGCGACATCGGCGGGATCATCGTCATCGACTTCATCGACATGGCGAGCCCGAAGAACCGGGCCGCGGTCGAGAAGGCGCTCGGCGAAGAGCTCGAGCGCGACCGCACGAAGACCTACGTCGTCGAGATCTCACCGCTCGGCCTCGTCGAGATGACGCGTCAGAACGTCACCGACGGACCGCGCGAAGTGATGACGAAGAAGTGCCCGACCTGCGGCGGCGACGGCATCGTCGTCTCCGAGCACACGGCTGCGGTCGACGTCGAGCGCAGGCTGCGCTCGCTCGTCACGCCCGGCTCGCGCTCGAAGGCCTTCAAGGTCGAGGTCTCCGGGAAGGTGGCCGCGCTGATCGCCGGCCCGGGCGGCACGCGCCTGCAGGAGCTCGAGGAGACGACCAAGCGCCGCTTCTTCCTCGTCGGCAAGGACGGCGAGCACCTCGATCACTTCAAGGTGCTCGACCAGGGGCCGCTCGAGAAGGTGGCGCCCAGCCTGCCGGTCGACGTCGGCCAGGAGATCGACCTCAAGCTCGGCGAGGTGGGTCTGCACGACTCGCACGCCGGTGTCGGCAAGGTCGAGAACGTCGACGTCGTCGTCGGCGGCGCTGCGAAGCTCGTCGGCAAGAAGGTCAAGGTGCGGATCACCGCGCTCGCCGAGGGGATGGCGTGGGCCGAGCTTCTCTCGCCGGTCGAGCCGACCCTCGAGCCGCTGACGGCCGAGAGCGAGGCCGAGAAGCCGACGCGCGCCAAGCGCACGACGACCCGCAAGAAGGACGAGGCTGCGGTTGGTGACGCCGACGAGACGGTCGAGGACGACACCGAGGAAGTCGAGGTCGACGACGAGGTCGAGCTCGACGACGAGACCGAGCTCGAGGACGAGGCGCTCGAGGCCGGCGAGGCCGAGCCGGCAGAGGACGGCGACGCTCCGGCAACGCCGAAGAAGCGCACCCGCCGCGGCACCCGCGGCGGCCGCAACCGCAAGAAGAAGCCGGCGACGGTCGCGGGTGAGGCGAACGGCACGCGTGGCGACCGGCGACGGCCGGCCGAGCCCGGCGAGGCCGTGGCCGAGAGCGACGAGCCGGTTGCCGAGGCCGAGGAGGCCGAGGAGGCCGCCGAGCCGGTGGTCGCCGAGGCCGCGGAGGCACCGGCCGGGCCGGTCATCCACCTGCCGGACCGCCAGATCGGCGGCGGCGAGGAGGACGGCGACGGCACGGCGCCCCCGAAGAAGCGCACGCGGCGCGGCTCGCGCGGCGGCAAGAACCGCCGCAAGAAGCCGGCCGGCGCGCTGGCGGCCGGCGAGGCCGAGGCGAGCGGCGAGCACGGGAGCGAGAACGGCCTGCAGCCCGCCGACGTCGTGCCGGAGCCTGCGACCGCCCTGATCGAGCCGGAGCCCGAGCTCGTCAGCGAGCCCGAGCCGATCGAGCGAGCCCGAGCGTCGAGCCGGAGCCCGAGCCCGAGCCGGAAGCGGCACCCGCGGCGGCGAACGGCGCCGGCCCGGGCGGCGATGCCGATGAGGACTGGGGTTACACCCCGATGAGCGAGTGGGGGATCGACGACAAGTAGCCGCAGTCGCTACACTGCGACCGCTCCGGGGGCACCTGCCCGCGGACACCCACGCTTATGGATTACGCAATCATCCGTCTTGGCGGCAAGCAGTACCGCGTCCGTGAGGGCGAGACGCTTGTCGTGGACCGCCTGCGCACCGACGAGGGCAAGAGCTTCTCGCCCGACGTGCTGCTCGGCGACAGCGGCGTCACCGTGACGGCGAAGGTGATCGCGCACGAGCGCGGGCCGAAGATCCTGATCGGCAAGTACCGCAAGCGCACGGGCTACAAGCGCCACACCGGCTTCCGCGCCGCGACCTCGCGCGTCGAGATCTCGCTCGGCGGCGCGAAGAAGTCGACGCCGCGCAAGGCCGAGACCGCGCCGAAGGCCGAGACGGCTCCGAAGGCCGCTGCTGCGCCGAAGGCCGAGCAGGCCGCCGCCGCGCCCGCCGAGGATCACGTCAAGGGCATGCCGAGCGGTTACGAGGACATGACCGTGGCGCAGGTGAGCGACGGCGCCAAGACCTGGAACCGGCCGATGCTCGAAGCAGCGCTCGAGTACGAGCAGGCTCATGCGGCGCGCAAGGGCGCGATCTCCGCACTCGAGTCGGCCCTGAAGGCGAAGGAGGACGACAACTAATGGCACACAAGAAGGGCCTCGGCTCCTCCAAGAACGGTCGCGACTCGAACCCGAAGTACCTCGGTGTGAAGATGTTCTCCGGCCAGACCGTCGAGCCCGGCAACATCATCGTCCGCCAGCGCGGCACCAGGTTCCGCCCCGGCCCCGGCACGCAGATCGGCCGCGACGACACGATCTTCGCGATCCGCCCCGGCGTGATCACGTTCCACCGCAGCGGCGAGCGCCGCTCGGTGTCCGTCGACGAGACCCAGGCCTGACGCTGTCGTGAGGCGAGCCTGGTTCGCTCCGCGCGAACCGGGTTCATGAGTGCGATGTTCAGCGACCGCGCCAAGATCCACGTCCAGGCCGGCAAGGGCGGCGACGGCGGCCTCAGCTTCCGCCGCGAGAAGTTCGTGCCCAAGGGCGGCCCGGACGGCGGCGACGGCGGCGACGGCGGCGACGTCGTGCTGCTCGCGGATCCCGCGTTGCGCGACCTCTCGGCGTTGCAGCGCCGTCGCCTGATCAAGGCGACGCGCGGCGAGAACGGCCGCGGTACCCGCAAGCACGGCGCGAACGGCGAGACCGCCGAGGTGCACGTCCCCGTCGGCACCCAGGTCTTCGCCGACGACGGCGGCCTGATCGCCGACCTGGCGCATCCGGGCGCTCGGGTCGTGCTGGCCCGCGGCGGGCACGGCGGCCGCGGCAACGCGCGGTTCGTGTCGTCGACGCGCCAGGTGCCGCGCTTCTCGGAGGTCGGCCCGCCCGGCGAGGAGAAGGACATCGAGCTGCACCTGAAGCTGCTCGCGGACGCCGCGCTCGTCGGGCTGCCGAACGCCGGCAAGTCGTCGCTGCTGTCGCGCATCTCGAACGCCAAGCCGAAGGTCGCCGACTACCCGTTCACGACGCTGCAGCCGGTGCTCGGCACGGTCGAGTCGACCGACGGGCGGCAGATGGTCGTCGCCGACGTGCCGGGGCTGATCGAAGGCGCGAGCGAGGGCGTCGGCCTCGGCCACGAGTTCCTCGCGCACCTCGAGCGCGCGCGCACGCTCGTGCACGTGATCGACGCGTCGGAGCCGATCGACGAGCAGTGGCGGACGATCGACGCCGAGCTCGGCGCGTACGGCGCCGGTCTCGACACGCGCCCGCAGATCGTCGTCCTGAACAAGATCGACATCGCGCCCGACCCCGTCTTCCCGATCGAGGATGAGCGCGTGATCGCCGTCTTCCCGCTCTCGTGCGCGACGGGCGAGGGACTGGAGGAGTTCCGCCGCAGGCTCTTCGCGCTCGTCCCCGAGCCCGAGCCCGTCGAGCACGACGAAGACGACCTCGCCGACTTTCTCGTCTACCGCCCACAGCCGAAGGGGCGGCAGTGGAAGCTGCTGCGCACCGAGGGTGGCTTCCGCGTGCTCGGCACGCCGCCGTCCGACGAGGAGCTCGAGCGCGCGCTGCGCGCGGCCGGCGCGAAGGACGGCGTCACCGTCGAGATCGGCGACGAGGAGTTCGAGCTCGCATGACTGTCGGGTTGTTCGGCGGCTCGTTCGACCCGCCGCACCGCGGCCATGTCGAGCTCGTCCGCCGCGCGAAGGAGGAGCTCGGGCTCGAGCGGGTGGTGGTGCTCGTCTCGGCCGATCCGGGCCACAAGCACGTCGAGACGCCCGCCGACGTGCGGCTGCGGCTCGCCCGCGCCGCGTTTCCCGACGACGAGGTCGTGCTCGACGAGCACGCGCGCACGGTCGACACGCTCCGCGCGCACCCCGAGTGGGACGACCCGGTCTTCCTGATCGGCGCGGACGAGTTCTCGGACTTCCTCACCTGGCGAGAGCCGGAGGAGGTGCTGCGCCGCACGCGACTCGCCGTCGCGACGCGGCCCGGCTTCCCGCGCGAGCGCCTCGACACGGTGCTCGCCGAGCTCGAGCACCCCGAGCGCGTGCGCTTCTTCGAGCTCGAGCCGACCCCCGTCGCCTCACGCGACCTGCGCGCCCGCCTCGCGGCGGGCGAGGACGTGTCTGACGAGGTGCCGCCTGCGGTTGCGGAGATCCTGGCCCGCGAGGGCCTCTACCCCCGCATTGCGGGCTACACTGGGTCCGCTTGAAGCCGATCGAACAAGCCCGCCGGATCGCGGCGCTCGCGCAGGACAAGCTCGCTCGCGACGTGGTCATCCTCGACATGCGACCCGTCTGTGCGTACACGGACTTCTTCGTCGTGTGCACGGGCGGCAACCCGCGCCAGACGAAAGCGATCTGGGACGAGGTGCACGCGCGCCTGAAGGCGGAGAACGACCTGATCCCGCGTTCGACCGAGGGCGGCGGCGAGTCGACGTGGATCATCGGCGACTACGTCGACGTCGTGCTGCACGTCTTCACCCCCGAGGCGCGGCAGTTCTACCGCCTCGAGGAGCTGTGGGACGACGTCCCGCACGAGACGCTCGAAGCAGCCTCGGCCTAAACGGACCTGTCTACAGGACTGGCAACAGTCCGTCTGGTTCGACCGGCACCATGTGAGGGTGCTGACGACGAATCAGAAGGGCACGCTGGCGGAGATCAAGATCGCCGCGGCCGCAGTCGAGCTCGGCTTTGGCGTCTCGCGTCCGCTCGACGACGAGCGTTACGACCTGATCCTCGATCTCCGGCCCGCGCTCCTGCGCGTCCAGTGCAAGTGGGCGCGACGGACGTGGAGATGTCGTGTCGGCTCGGCTCTATACGAGTCGCCGCGGGCCGCGAGGGGCTGAGGAACCAGCGCTACAAGCTCGGGAGAGTTCGACGCGTTCGCGCTGTACTGCCCTGACGTCGAGCAGTGCTACCTCTTGCCGGCAGACGACGTCGTGTTGTTCCGGCAAGTTCACCTCAGGCTGGCGACCCTGCTCGGAACAACCAGTCGCTCGGCATCAGGTGGGCGCGGGACTACGAGTTCGGGGCTACACTTGCACGGCTCAACGGGCCCATAGCTCAGCTGGGAGAGCGTTGGCTGGCAGCCAGAAGGTCGTCGGTTCGAGCCCGACTGGGTCCACCTGAGAAGCCCCCGCGAGGGGGCTTCTTTCATTCCACCGCGTCATCCTCAGGGATGACGACGCGCTCATCCGCGCGAGGGATTTCGCGATCGTCGATCAACGAATCCCGCTTTCGGCATCAACTTCGTTCGGCGCGTCGCGTTTCACCCTCCGACACCACTCGACAGGAGGGCGTGCGTCAGGCGGGCGCCTTCCACTGAAAGGAAGGGGCGAATGCGTTCCAAGACCGGAACCGCACTCGTCGCGCTGTTGGCGGCTCTCCTCGTCGTCGGCGCGGCCAGCGCGAAGTCACAGCACTCGTCGGCGGGCGGCACGTTGAATGTCGATCTCACCACTGATGTCGACTACACGGACCCGGCGCTCAGCTACCTCTCGACAGGCTGGGAGCTGGAGTACGCGACGTGCCTCAAGCTGATGAACTACCCGGACGCCAACGGCCCGCGTGCGAGCCAGTTGATCCCGGAAGCGGCGGCCGGCTTCCCGAAGGTCTCGAACAACGGGAAGACCTACGACTTCACGATCAACACCGGCTTCACGAAGTTCTCGAACGGTCAGCCGGTGACGGCGGCGAGCTTCAAGGCCGTCTTCGATCGGCTCGCCGACCCGAAGATGCAGTCGCCGTCGGGCGCCTTCATGAGCGACATCGTCGGCTCGTCGAAGTCCCCGGTCTCCGGCGTCCGCGCCCAGGGCAACCACCTGATCATCAGCATGACGCACTCCGCGCCGGACCTGCTCGCGCGGCTTGCGATGCCGTTCTTCTGCGCACTGCCGGCGAACACGGCGCATGACCCGAACGGTGTCAACACGCCGCCGGGTGCAGGCCCGTACTACGTCGCGAACAGGATCCCGAACCGGTCGATCCTGCTCAAGCTGAACCCGTACTACAAGGGGAAGCGCCCGCACAACGCGACGCAGATCTCGTACACGATCGGCAACTCGCTCGACGCGACGTATCTCCGTGTCCAGCAGGGTGCGTCCGACTACGCGTCCGGCGGCATCCCGCCGGCGGCGTACGCCGAGGCGGCCCAGAAGTACGGCATCAACAAGGGCCAGTTCTGGGTGAAGCCGCTGCTCTCGACGGCGTACCTCGCGTTCAACACGTCGCGGGGCATCTTCAAGGACAACGTGCCGCTGCGGAGAGCCGTCAACCAGGCGATCGACCGGCGCGCGCTGCTGGCGCAGGGCGGCTACCTGGCGGGCAAGCGGACCGACCAGATCCTGCCTCCGGGCATGGCCGGCTTCCGTGACGCCGATCTGTACCCGCTCAAGCAGCCGAACATGGGCGCTGCCAAGAAGCTCGCGAACGGGCATACGGGCAACGGCACGGTCGTGCTGTACGAGTCGAACCGCGGTGCGTCACCGCTCCGCGCGCAGATCATCCAGTACAACCTGAAGCAGATCGGGCTCAACGTCGACACGCATCTGCTCGCGCGTGCCGTGCAGCTCGAGAAGGAAGGAACACGCGGCGAGCCGTTCGACATCGCCGACGAGTCGTGGGGCGCCGACTACGCCGACCCGTACGACTTCATCAACGTGTTGCTCGACGGCCGGAACATCCAGGCGTCGAACAACAACAACTTCTCGTACTTCAACGATCCGAAGTTCAACAAGCAGATGACCCAGGCTGCGCTCCTGTCGGGCTCGAAGCGGTATTCGGCCTACGGGAACCTGGACGTCGCGATCATGCAGCAGGCCGTGCCGTGGGCTCCCCGCTCGAACGCGAACAACCGCATGTTCGTGTCGAAGCGGTTCGGGTGCTTCACCTACAGCGCGATCTACACGGTCGACCTCGCGGCCGCCTGCCTCAAGTAGGAGCGACAAGGGAGTGGGGGTGCCACAGCGCCCCCACTCGCTCCTTCGCTCGAGCGGTCAGCCGTCCGGGACGGGCGGATCGCGACGAGGGATCGGCGTCGCGTTGATGAGTGACGTGGTCGTCTCCCCGTAGACGAGGAAACGGTCGAGCGTCTCGCTCAGCTCGTCGATCGACCGAAGGTGCAGCGTCAGGTAGAAGCAGTCCTCGCCGGTGATGCGGTGGCACTCGCCGACCTGCGGGATCTCGGCGGCGAGCTCGGGGATCCGCGCCAGCTGGCCCGGAGCAGGCTTGACGCGGATGATCGCCGTCAGCGGGTAGCCGAGCGCCTTCGGATCGATCTCGGCGCGATAGCCGGCGATCACGCCGCTGCGCTCGAGCCGCTGAACGCGCTCTGCGACCGCGGGCGGCGACAGGTTGACGCGGCGCCCGAGCTCGGCGAAGGACAGCCGGCCGTTCTCGACGAGCTCGCCGATGATCCTGCGGTCGATCTCGGAGAACCCCTTCATACTCAGCGAGCATACCGCGTCAAAGAACGTGGATCAATCGGCAAAAGCCAACGAATGCCTTCGATTCGCCCATGGCGGTTTCGAGCGATCGGCGCAACAATGTCTCCGATCGTCCGTGTGCTCGAGATCCCGTTTGCCTCCCTGCGGCTGCGCCGCGACGGCGTCGCGAAGCCGCCCCCGCACGTCTACTTCGTCGGCAGCGCGGTCTTCCACTACCTCGGCCCGTCGTTCGCCGTCCTGCTCTTCGCACGGGTCGACGTGCTCGGGGTTGCGTGGCTTCGCATCGCGGCGGCGGCGGCGGTCTTCGCGCTCTGGCGACGTCCCTGGCGAACGCTGGCGAAGCTCGACCGGGGCGGGTGGCTGCTGGTCGCGTCGCTCGGGCTCGTCTTCGCGCTGATGAACGTGGCCTTCTACGTCGCGATCGACCACTTGCCGCTTGCGACGGTGGCGGCGATCGAATTCATCGGCCCGGTCGCGCTGGCTCTCGTCGGCCTGCGCTCGGCCCGCAACCTCACCGCGGTCGGCGCCGCGATCGCAGGCGTCTACCTGTTGACGCACGTCCAGTTCGCCGGGCAGCCCGTCGGCGTTGCGTTCGCCTTCGCCAACGCGGCGCTGTTCACCGTCTACATCGTCCTGGCGCATCGCCTCTCGCGCCGGCCGGAGACCGGAGGCATCGACGGCCTCGCTGCGGCGATGCTGTTCGCGCTCCTGTTCGTCTCGCCGATCGGGAGCGTCGATGCCGCGCGCGCGTTCGCGGATCCGGTCGCACTCGCCGCGGGAATCGGTGTCGGCGTCACCTCGTCTGTCGATTCCGTACGTCTTCGACCAGCTCGCGATGGCGCGCCTGGCGCGGGAGACCTACGCGCTCTTCGTCGCATTGCTGCCCGCGACTGCGGCGGTGATCGGTGTGATCGTCCTCTCGCAGCTTCCCTCGCGGCTCGACGTGGCCGGGATCGCCCTGGTGATGCTCGGCGTCGCGCTGCAGCGACCCGAAGGCGCGGCGACGTGATCGAGCAGCGGCGTCTGGGGTCGACCGGCCTGTACGTCTCGCGGCTCGCGCTCGGGATGATGAGCTTCGGCGACACGTCGAGACGACAGTGGGTGCTCGACGAGGCGGCAGCCGAGCCGATCGTCCGTCGCGCGATCGAGGGCGGAATCACGTTCTTCGACACCGCCGACATGTACGCAGCCGGCGCGAGCGAGGTCGTCACCGGCCGGCTCCTGCCGAAGCTGATCTCGCGCGACGAAGCTGTCGTCGCGACCAAGGTCTATTACCCGACGACCGCAGGGCCGAACGGCGGCGGTCTCTCGCGCAAGCACGTGCTCGCCGCGATCGACGCCTCGCTGGCGCGGCTGCAGATGGACTACGTCGACCTGTACCAGATCCACCGCTGGGATCCCGAGACGCCGATCGAGGAGACGATGGAAGCGCTGCACGACATCGTCAAGGCGGGCAAAGCGCGCTACATCGGCGCCAGCACGATGGCTGCGTGGCAGTTCGCGAAAGCGCAGGCGGTCGCCGAGCGAACGGGTGGACGCGCTTCGTGTCGATGCAGAACCACTACAACCTCCTGCACCGCGAGGAAGAGCGCGAGATGATCCCGCTCTGCGTCGACCAGGGGATCGCGGTCGTTCCTACCGCTCCTGCCCGCCGCCGCACGAGTGCCCATGCTGCAGCGGCGGCTGCTCTCGGTGCTGGTCGCGCGCTTTGCCTAGTCGGCGGGCGGGCGGACGATCACGCCGCCGTCGCCCCGCTGCACGACGAGCGGCAGCATGCGGTCCGAGAGATACGCCTCGATCGCATGCACGGCGCCGGCGACCAGGCGCTCGTGCTCGTCGTCGGCGAAGCTGACGTCGAGGATGCAGCTCTCGCCGTCCTCGACGATCGCAGCGGCAAGCCCGTGCGCGGCGAGCGCCTCGGTCAGGTCGCTCCCGACGCCCCGGCGGGGCACCTCGATCTGGATCTTCTCGGGCATTAAGCGCATACGTACCCGTGTTAAGCAGCTGTTACGCATCGGGATCGCGCCAGTCCGGAGCTCGTGCGCGTCGTCACATCCGGCATGGCGGCGGAATGGTGGTCCGGGATCGAGATGCGGCACCTCGTGGCGCTCGACGCGGTCGCCCGTGAGGGGTCGTTCCGGCGGGCCGCCACCCGGCTCGGTTACGTCCAGTCCGCGATCAGCCACCAGATCGCCGCGCTCGAAGGGCTGATCGGCAAACGGCTGATCGAGCGCTCGCGCGGCACGCGCCCACTGGCGCTCACGCCTGCGGGCGAGATCCTGCTCGCACACACCGACGCGCTGATCGCGCGGGTCCGCGCGGCGCAGGCCGACCTCGCGGCGCTCGACGGTGAGGGCGCCGCAGCGCTGCGGGTCGGTGCGACACCCGACATGCTCGCGCGCCTCGTTCCGTCCTTCCTCCGCGTCTACGGCGCGCCGGTCTCACTGCACGAGACGTCGTCCACGCGCGCGCTCCTCGCCGCCCTCGTGCGCGGCGAGCTCGACATCGCGCTCGCCGAGACGCCGCTGCCACGCGGCCCGCTCGACGCTGTGCCGCTCTGTGCGGATCCGTTCGTCGTCCTGCTGCAGGCGGGCGCGCCCCTGACGACGCGGCGGCGTCTCGTCAACTGCGAGGAGCTCGGACGTCTGCCGCTGATCGCGCATGCGCCGACGCGCGAGCACGTCGAAGAGCAATTGCGGGCGCACGGCGTCGAGCCGCGTTTCGTGCTCGAGGCGGAGACCGCGACGGCGGTGCAGGGACTCGTCGCTGCGGGACTTGGTGCGGCCGTGTTGCCGCGGCTCGCCGCAGACGAGCGGCGCTCCGACACGATGCTCGCCGACCTCGAGCCTGGCGTCGTCGCGCCCCGCACGATCGCCGCCGTCTGGTGCCGCATGCAGCCGGCGCGTTCTGACGCGGCAGCGTTCGTCGAAGCCGCTCGCTCCGCGTGTGCGGGCGAGCGCCTGCGCGAGGCGCAGGCGCCTCAGCCGCAGCCGCTCGCCGGCTGATCGACGCGACTCGTCGCTTTGCATCGACGACTCTGATCAACCTCGCCCGTCGCCCGTCGTCGGATCTTCCGACCCCTTCTGTGCGACGAAAGGAAGCCTGGTGCTGCGCTACATCATCCGCCGGTTGCTCTGGGCAGTCGTGCTCTTCATCGCCGTCACGCTCGTGACGTTCGTGATCTTCTTCGTCATCCCGGCGGACCCAGCGCGCCAGACCTGCGGACAGCGCGCGACACCCGAGTGCATTGCGCGCGCGCAGCACTTCCTCGGCACCGATCGGCCCGTGCTCGTGCAGTACGGCCGCTTCCTCGACCGGCTCGTCCTGCAGCAGTCGCTCGGCCGCTCGTTCACGAACCGCCAGGACGTCACGCACGAGGTGCTGCAGGCGGCTCCCGTCACCGCGTCGCTCGTCTTCGGCGGCGCAGTGCTCTGGCTGATGATCTCGATCCCGATCGGGATCCTCTCGGCGCTGCGCCCGCGTTCGCTGCTCGACCGCGTGACGATGTGCGGCGTGCTGATCGGCATCTCCGCGCATCCCGTCTGGATCGGCCTGCTCGCCGCGTACTTCGGCGGCTTCAGGCTGCACCTGTTCCCGATCACCGGGTACTGCGAGTTCTTCACGCCGACCGGCGACTGCGGCGGCCCGATCCAGTGGGCCTACCACCTGATGCTTCCCTGGGCGACGTTCGCCGTGCTCTTCGCGGCGACGTACGTGCGGATGATCCGCGCCTACGTGATCGAGACGCTCGGCGAGGACTACGTCCGCACCGCGCGCGCGAAGGGAGCGCCCGAGACGACGGTGCTCAGGGCGCATGTCGTCCGCAACGCGCTGCTGCCGGTCGTGACGATCCTCGGCATGGACATCGGCCTCGCGCTCGGCGGCGCGTTCTTCACCGAGAGCGTCTACGGGCTGCCGGGGCTCGGCAAGCTCGCGATCGGAGCGATCGACAACTTCGACCTGCCGACGACGCAGGGGGTGGTGGTGTTCGCCACCACCTGCATCATCATCTTCAACCTCGTGGTCGACACGCTCTACGCGTGGGTCGACCCGCGGATCAGGCTGACGTAGCGCGGAACGAATGAGCGGCGTGGCTCCGGCTGGCGGAGCTGTGCCGCGCGCAGCTCGAGCAGCCGCTGCAGGTGCGCCGTCCGCACGAACGGGTCGGCGAGCGGCCGGCCCGCCTGCAAGCGGCAGCGCGGCGGCGATCCGGCCGTTGACGATCGCGACCACGAACCGTCCCGGCGCGAGCGGCTGCTCCGAGAGCGCCGCCAGGTACTCGAGCTCCGCATCGTCGCTCGCCTTGCAGAGCCGCAGGTCGATCTCGCTCACGTCGACCGCCGGCGTGCTCCGGGTGGGCGGGGAGCCGGCCGTCGTGCGTCGTGCCTCAGCGTCGCGAGCCGCTCGTCTGCCATCAACCGCATGATGTCCGGGTGCATCATCGCCGACCTCCCTGCCGTCGTTTTCGTAGAGCGTGTAACCAGTGATACGATGTTAGCAGTTACGTAACCTCCAAAGCAAGGTGACCGGTGTGAACAGTGAGCTCGTGATCGATTTCGTCAACTCCGTCGACCTCCGTCCGTTCAAGGAGGAGCTCGACTCGCCCGCGGCGCTCTCACGCTGGCTCGCCGGCCGCGGCCTGGTCGCGCCCGGCGCGCGGGTCTCGCGCGAGGAGCTCGCCGAGGCGATCCGCGTCCGCGAGGCGATCCGCGACCTGCTGGCCGCGCAGAGCGGGCTCGAGGCGGACGTCACTGCTGCAACCGCGGAGCTCGACGCGGCTGCGCAGCGCGCGCGGATCGGCGTTCGGTTCGCCGACGGCGAGTCTCGGCTCGAGCCGGCGGCAGGCGGCGCGCGCGGTGCCGTCGGGCGCGTCGTCGCCGAGGTCTCGCGCGGGATGGCCGACGGCACCTGGGAGCGGATGAAGGCGTGCCGTGCGGACGACTGCCGCTGGGCGTTCATCGACACCGCCAAGAACCGCTCGCGGGCCTGGTGCTCGATGAAGAGCTGCGGCAACCGTGAGAAGGTACGCGCCTACCGGGAGCGCCACCACCACTGATGCTGACACGCGGAACCTTCTCGATCGTCGCGGCCGACCTGCAGGCAGGTGAGGTGGGTTGTGCGGTGCAGTCGAAGTACTTCTCGGTCGGCTCGGTCGTCCCGTGGGCGCGTGCCGGCGTCGGAGCGGTCGCGACTCAGGCTGCCGGTGTCGCGGTCTACGGAGAGCGTGCGCTCGCAGAGCTCGCCGCCGGCGCTCGATCCCGACGACGCGCTCGCACGCGTCCTCGCGGACGACCCCGAACGGGAGACGCGCCAGCTCGGGATCGTGACGGCCGACGGTCGCGCGGCGGCGTTCACCGGCGCGTCGTGCCTCGACTGGGCAGGGCACAGGACCGGGGCCGGCTTCGCGGTGCAGGGGAACATCCTCGCCGGCGAGGCCGTCGTCGACGAGATGGCGCGTGCGTTCGAGGAGACCCTCGGCCCGCTCGTCGACCCGGCTCGTCGCCGCGCTCGAAGCGGGGCAGGCGGCCGGCGGCGACAAGCGCGGACAGCAGTCCGCTGCGGTCGTCGTCGAGCGTGTCGGCGCGCGGGCAGAGTCGCGCGAGGGGGTCGACCGCATCTGCGACCTGCGGGTCGAGGATCACCCCGAGCCGATCGTGGAGCTGCGGCGACTGGTCGGCATCTGGACGAGCTGGGACGTGATGCGCCGCGCGAACGTCCACTACGAGGCGAAGGACTACGCGACCGCGGCCGACACGATGCTCGAGGCGGTGGCGGGCGGCGGCGACGCGCTCCTGCTCTACAACCTCGCCTGCTACGAGTCGCTCGCGGGACGCACGGCCGACGCCGTCGAGCATCTGCGGCAGTCGATCGCGCTCGACGACGCGCACCGGTCGCTGGCGGCGGGCGATCCTGACTTCGACCCGATCCGGGCCGAGATCGCGGTTCTCTGAACGCCTTCTAGAGCTCGAGCGCGAGAAAGCGCGTGCCCGGCACCGGGTTCTCCGTGTAGGGATCGGTCTCGACGAAAGCCGAGCCGGCGGTAGAGCTCGTGCGCCGCCTCCATGCCCGGTGTCGTGTCGAGGAGCACCCGGCGGTAGCCGAGCTCGCGCGCCCGGGCGAGCGCCGCCTCGACGAGCGTCCGGCCGAGCCCGGTGCCGCGCTCGGCCGGCCGGACGTAGAGACGCTTCAGCTCGCACGCGTCGTCGTCGACCCGGCGGATTGCGACGCAGCCGCGACCCGGCGCGAGCAGCAGCGCGCCGCCCGGCTCGCGATAGTTGCCCGGTAGCTCCGCCACCTCCGTCGTCGAAGCCCTGGAAGTCGAGCGGGAACGGGAGGGAGGCTTCGTATTCGCGCAGGAGCACCCGCACCTCGTCCAACGCCGACTGCATCTGCCGCCGCCACGAACCGAACCTCGCGCACGCGGTCACGCTATCGGCGCAGAGGTGGCACAGACACGTACGCGCGTCGCCCCTACCGTTTCCCACGAGGGCAACGAAAGGAGGTCAGACGTGCGGAAGGCTCTCTCACTGCTCGCGCTGGTTGCGGCGCTTCTCGCGCCCGCCGCGTCCGCGAGCCCGATTGGCAAGACGGCTCCGCCGCCGGTGATCTGCGGCACTGCCTGCGACGGCGGTGGCGGCGGCTGGACCGGGTGCACCCAGGAGTCCGCGTCCGACTCGGGCGGGTTCCCCTATGTCGCGGCGTACCACCACGTGCTCGTCGTCAGCTACTGCAAGCGGTACGGCGTGATCACGAGCATCTCGATCGTCGCGCACTACTGCGACACGAGCGGCTTCATCGGCTGCGCGGCAGGCCCCGCCTGGCAGACCGGAGGCGGCGTCGGCTCCGGTTACGCGTCGTTCACCGGCCGCGCGACCTGGACCGGGACGGTCGCAGGTGCACCGTACAACTCGACGAGTGTCGTCGACCTGACGATCCCGTACGGCTAGATGCGGCCACCCACCTGGGTGCTCGTGCTCGTCGTGCTGTGGATCGCGTTCGGCGTCATCCCCATCCTGATCGTGACGCTGGTGCGGCGATGACAGGAGTGGTGGCGTCTAGTCTCGGCGGTCGTGGAGCTTCGTCCCACGACCGCCGCCGACTTGCCGGCGCTGCACGCGCTCTTCCTCGACTCGATCGGGGGCGTGTTCCGCCCGCACGGATTCGAGCCGCCCGCCCCGCCGTTCGACGTCTTCGCGGGCCAGCAGCGCCACGTACTCGCGACCGGTGTCTCCATCGTCGCGGAGGACATGAGTGCGATCGCCGGTTTCGCGTCGGCCTGGGTGCGCGGAGACGACTGGTTCCTCGCGTCGCTCTTCGTGGCGCCGGCCTCGCAGAGCCGCGGCGTCGGGCCCGCGCTGCTCGACGCGGTCTGGAGCGACGCCGCCCGGCGGCGACGCACGATCACCGACGCGATCCAACCGGTGTCGAATGCGCTCTACGGCCGCCGCGGACTGATCCCCGTGACGCCGCTGCTCGCGTTCTCGGGTCTGCCCGTCGGCGCGCACGAGCGGCTGCAGGAGCTCGACGACGCTCGCGGCTCGCTCGCGGCGATCGACGCCGCCGCCTACGGCTTCGACCGCTCCGTCGACCACGAGCACTGGGCTGCAGATCGCGAGACGCACCGTCTGGGCGCGCGCGGGCGAGCCCGTGGCGTACAGCTACACGTTCCCGGGCGGCGCCACGGGGCCGGTCGCGGGGCTGACTCCGGCCGATGCGGCGGACGCACTCGAGTCCACGCTCGCCCGGGCCGCGGGACCGGTGAATGTGCGGATGCCGGGCTCGGCGCGTGCGCTCGTCGCGGTCGCACTGCGCTGCCGCCTGCGCCTGTCGGAGACACCGGGCCTGCTGCTCTGCTCGGACGGCGCGGAGCCGCCGTCGGCACTTGCGATCGCGAGCTTCACCCTGCTCTGAGCTCGCGGCCTGGCTCAGAGGCGTCGCCGCAGAGCCGCAGAAAACCGCTCCGCGTGCCATCTCGTACAATCCCCAGATGTCCCGCGCCGCCTGGGAACTGGTCTTCATGATGCTGATCCTGAAGATCCCGATCGTGTACCTCGGACTCGTCGTCTGGTACGCGATCCGCGCCGAGCCCGAGCCCGGCGTCGACCCGACCGAGTACTCGACCTGGCGGCCCTGGCGCTCGCCGACCGCGCCGCGACCGCGCCGGGGCGGCCCGCATGGCTCGCGCGACTCCGCACGGGCGGAACGCGCCCGCCGCGATAGAGTCGCGTCGTGACGTCGACGACCCGCGACAACTGGCAGCCGCATGAGGCGATCGCCGGCCTGATGGCCGCCGGCGCGCTCTTTCTCGGCGCGTTCGAGCTCGTGTACCGGCCCTTCCGGCTCGCGCCTGCTGCCGTGATCCTGCTGCTCTTCGCGACGGTGATGACTCAACGCCAGCAGCGTCTGGTCGGAATCGGTTTCGCCGTCGTCGGGATCTGCTTCGTCGTCGGCGCGGCGTTGCAGGTGTGGACCAAGCACCCGCTCTTTTAGACGCCTCGCAAGCAGGGCTTTCCAGGCCTCCCTGGTACTTTGGCAAGCATGAACGCGCATGACGTCGACGGCCTGAACGACGGCTACGCGCGCGCCCTGCTCGACGAGTACCTCGAGAACCCTGAAGCGGTCCCCTCGGAGTGGCGCGCGCTCTTCGAGAGCGGCGACTCGCAGCTCGTCGCGTCTCATCCCGGCATCGCGCGCCTGCTCGAGAAGCTCCCGGCTGCCGAGACGAACGGCGGCAACGGCTACGCACAACCCGTAGCGACGACGACCGCTCCGACACCGCCCGCGGAGCCCGCTCCCGCAGCGGCTCCGGCGCCCTCGACCCTCGACCCGCAGCTCCTCGGCGGCGTCGCGGCCGCGATGGCCCTGGTCAAGGCGCACCGCACCCACGGCCACCTCGCAGCGCGGCTCGACCCGCTCGGGTCCGAGCCGGTCGGCGATCCCTCGCTCGAGCCGCTCCGCCTCGAGCCGAAGCTGACGCCCGAGCTCCAGGCACGCATCCCCGCCTCCGTCCTACGCGTCGCCGTCCCCGGCGGCACGCTCGCCGACGTGCTGCCGCGGCTGGCCGAGATCTATTGCGGGACGATCGCGTACGAGCTCGAGCACCTGTCCGATCATCAGCAGCGCGTCTGGCTGCGGCAGGCGATCGAGTCGGGCCGCTACCGCACGCCGCTCAGCGCCGACGAGCAGAAGCGACTCTTCAGGCGGCTCTGCGAGGTCGAAGGCATGGAGCGGTTCCTGCGCAAGCGCTTCCTCGGGCAGAAGCAGTTCTCGCTCGAGGGTCTCGACGTGATGATCCCGATGCTCGACGACACGATCGAGCTCGCGTCGGAGGCCGGAGCCCACGAGGTGGTGATGGGCATGGCCCACCGCGGCCGGCTGAACGTGCTCGCGCACACGATCGGGATGCCCTACGAGTACATCCTGCGGGAGTTCGAAGGTGAGCGGACGATCGAGGCCGTGACCGCCGACCCGGAAGGCGGCACGGGCGACGTCAAGTACCACCTGTCGGCGCACGGCACGCGCACGACGGCGAACGGCAAGGTCGGCGTGCGCCTCGTTGCGAACCCGAGCCACCTCGAGGCGGTCAACCCCGTCGTCGAGGGCCGTACACGCGCCGAGCAGACCGACCGTTCGACGAAGAACGGCGCGCACGACCCGTCTGTCGCGCTGGCGGTGCTGCTGCACGGCGACGCGGCCTTTGCGGGGCAGGGCGTCGTCGCCGAGACGTTCAACCTCCAGGATCTCGAGGGCTACTCGACCGGCGGCACCCTGCACCTGATCACGAACAACCAGATCGGGTTCACGACCGACCCGCGCGAGGGACGCTCGACCCGGTACTCGTCAGACCTCGCCAAGGGATTCGACGTGCCGATCGTGCACGTCAACGCCGACGACCCGGAGGCGGCGATCGCCGCCGTGCGGCTCGCGATGGCGTATCGGCGCAGGTTCGCGCAGGACATCGTGATCGACCTCGTCGGCTACCGGCGCTTCGGTCACAACGAGCAGGACGAGGCCGCGTACACCCAGCCGTTGATGGTCGAGCAGATCAATGCGCATCCGAGTGTCCGTGAGCTCTATCAGGCGAAGCTCGTCGAGGACGGCGTGCTGACCGCGGAAGAGGCGGACGCGTTCGTCGCCGAGGTGGAGACGATGCTGCGGGCCGCGCACGACCGCCTGAAGGCGTCGTTCGGAGACGCCGCTGGAGCCGCGCGAGCACGACGGCACGATCCCGCGCTCGACCACGGCGGAGATCGTCACCGCGGTCGCCGAGGAGCGGCTCGTCTCGCTGAACGAGGAGCTGCTCCGGACGCCGGAGGAGTTCACCGTCCACCCGAAGCTCGCACGGCAGCTCGAGCGGCGGCGCGTCGCCGTCGAGGAGGGCGGCATCGACTGGGGCCAGGCGGAGGCGCTCGCATATGCCTCGCTGCTCGTCGACGGGATCCCCATTCGGCTCAGCGGCCAGGACTCGCAGCGCGGGACGTTCTCGCAACGGCACCTCGTGCTCCACGACGTGCACACGGCCGAGACGTTCACTCCGATGCAGCACCTCGACGAGGCGAGCGCATCCTTCGAGATCTTCAACTCGCCACTCTCCGAGTACGCGTGCATGGGCTTCGAGTACGGCTACTCCGCCGCTGCGCCGGAGGCGCTCGTCCTCTGGGAGGCCCAGTACGGCGACTTCGCGAACGGCGCGCAAATCGTGATCGACCAGTTCATCTCCTCCGCGCTCTCGAAGTGGCGGGAGACGTCGCGGTTGACGCTGCTGCTTCCGCATGGCTACGAGGGCAACGGGCCCGAGCACTCGAGTGCGCGGCTGGAGCGCTTCCTGCAGCTCGCGGCGCAGGAGAACATCCGGATCGCCAACTGCACGACCGCCGCGCAGTACTTCCACCTGCTGCGCCGGCAGGCACTCGATCCGACCGCCCGGCCGCTCGTCGTCGTGACGCCGAAGGGCCTGCTGCGCCTGAAGGAGGCCTCGTCGACGCTCGCCGACCTCAGCGGCGGCGGGTTCCAGCCCGTGATCGACGACGCAACTGCCGACAAGGCGGCGGTCACGCGGCTCGTGCTCTGCTCCGGCAAGGTCTACTACGACCTGGTCGGCCACGAGGCACACCAGGGCGGCGAGGTCGCGGTCGCGCGCATCGAGCAGCTCTATCCGTTCCCGACCGAGAACGCCGCCGCCCTCGTCGCGTCATACGACGCGCTGACGGAGGTCGTGTGGGCCCAGGAAGAGCCGCAGAACATGGGGCCGTGGCGGTCGATCCGCCACCGGCTGGAGGAGGCCGCCGGCGGCGTGCCGCTCCGCTACATCGGGCGTCCGTGGCGCGCGAGCCCGTCCGAGGGCTACCCGACGGCACACGGGATCACGCAGGACCGCATCGCGCGCGACGCGTTGACGGTCTAGGGAGCTGCACCGAGCTAACGCCGACGGCGGTTCTTCTGGGCGTCGATCGCCTGCTTGGCGAGGCGAGGCCCGTGCATCCGGGCCTGCTCGACCATCCAGCGGCGCTGGCTCGGCGGCAGGCGCCGCCAGACGTCCCAGAGGAGCAGCGCCGTCCCGAAGGGGCCGACGCGGCGAGTGAGCGGCAGGCGCGGCATCGGGCCATTGTGCCGACTCACTGTCGTGGGCGGCAGTTCCTACTTCTTGTGGCCGTAGCCGTGCCCGTGCTGGTCGCCGTCGCCACCGTGACCGCCATGGTCCCCGTCGTCACCGTGACCGCCGTGGTTCCCGTCGTCGTGGCCGTAGTCGCCGGCGTGCTGTCGTCGCCGTGGCTGTTGCCGTTGCCGTGGCGATCGTCGCGCGGGCAGTTGTGATTGTCGGTCGAGGTCGTCTGGGTGGTGGTGCTCGAGGTATAGGCGAAGACCCGCGTCGGCGACGTCGGCGCGGGGGCGGGTGCCGGGGCAGGAGCCGGAGCCGGAGCCGGAGCGGCGGCGGGTGTCGCCGCCGGCGGTGTCGGAGCCGGTGCCGGCGCGGGGGCGGGAGCGGGCGCAGGGGCAGGCGCCGGGCTGGGGGCAGGCTTGGCGACGACCCTCGGCTCGTCGACCGGCAGCGGGTGGCGCCGTACGCGGTTCAGGATCGTCACGCGGGCGGCCGCGACGCGATGCGCCGAGTGGCGGACGGCCTTGTGAGCGACGGGCGCTCGGCGGGTAGGCACCGTGGGATGGACGACCACGCTCGCGAGCTGCGCCGTGGGTGCCGGCTGGGCGACGCGCCGAACGACCTTGGCGTGTGGCTTCACCACTGGCCTCGCAGCGACGACGACCGTCGTCGAGGCGGCGCGTGGCAGGCTGATCGGTGTCAGACGGGCCTGATCGGGCCCGAGCAGGCGTGACGGCATGGCAAGCAAGCCGGCTGCCACGACTGCTGTTAGTGCTCCTGCTGCGGCGTGCGCCCAGGAAAGCCTCATGATTCCCCCCGTTCCTTCCGACAACGACTGCTGTATGCAGGTATCGGCAGTCGCAGACGAGAACTTGAGGACGAGTTGATGGGCAGCTTCAAGCTCAAGCTCTTCCTCTGGTTCGCCCTGCTCGCGCTCCTGCCGTTGGCGGTCGCCTTCTACGGCTACGACTCGCTCGCGAAGCGCAGCGAGACCCGCCGCGTCGACGCAGGGCTGCAGTCCTCGCTGCGCGCGGCCGTCGCCGGCTACCAGGGCCGGCTCGACGCGGCCTCGGCCCAGGCGGCCCAGCTCGCGGCCGACCCACGGCTCCAGCGGGCACTGCGCGGACGCGACGTGGCGACGTTGCGCCGTGTCGTCGCCCGTGTGCCGGGTGCGTCGGTGACCGGGCGTGGCTTGCACGTCGGTTCGAGCGTCGCCCCGGCCGGAGTTCGCTCCGTGACGGTGACCGACGGTGGTGCCACGCTCGGACGCGTCTCGGTCCGGGTGCCGGTCGACGAGCGCCTGCTCGCACGTCTCGGCACGTCTCTCTCACCCGAGGACGAGCTCGTCGCGACGCGCGGCGGCCGCGTGATCGCCGGCCGCGGCCGCGGGCAGCTGCTCGCGGCACTCACCGACCGGCCGACCGGCGTGCAGGTCGCGTCCATCTCCTTCCGGGCGCTCGCCACCTCGCCGTTCACCCAACCGAGAGGCCTCGCGTTCGTCGCGCTCTCGCCCCAGTCCGCGATCGATGCCGCCGCACGCAGGTCCGAGCGCGGCATCCTGCTCGTGCTGGCCGGCTCGCTCACGCTGATCGCGATCGTCACGTATCTGCTCGGACGCTCGATCGTGCGGACGCTCCGCCGCCTCTCCGACGCCGCCAATGCGCTCGCGAGCGGCCATCTGAGCGAGCGCGTGGAAGTCCGTGGCCGCGACGAGTTCGCCGACCTCGCGAGCGCCTTCAACGACATGGCGGCGCAGCTCCAGCAACGGCTCGTCGAGCTCGAGACCGAGCGGACCCGCGTCCGGGACGCGGCAGCCCGGTTCGGCGAGGCGCTCGTCGCGACCCACGACTCGACCCAGCTCCTGCAGGTGATCGTCGAGACGGCGGTCGAGGCGACCGGCGCCGACGGCGGGCTCGTGCTCGGCCGCGAGGGCGAGCTGGTGCGGATCGGCGATCCCGAGGCTCCCGGCGAGCGCATCGCCTTCCCGCTCCGCGCCGGCGCATCCGACTTCGGGTCGCTCGTGATCACGGCCCCGACCTTCGACGCCGACCAGGTCGAGGCCGCCGCGTCGCTCGCGGCGCAGGCGGTCGTGGCGCTCGAGAACGCGCGGCTCCACCGCATCGTCGAGCGGCAGGCGCTCTTCGACAGCCTGACCGGGCTCGCGAACCGGCGCCGGCTCGAGGAGACCATGCGCGCCGAGCTTGCGCGTGCCGCACGCTTCCACGATCAGGTCTGCGTCGTGATCGCCGACCTCGACGACTTCAAGCGCGTCAACGACACGTACGGCCACGCCGTCGGCGACGAGGTGCTGAAGGAGTTCGCGCGTGCGCTCAGGTCGACCGTGCGCGAGAGCGACGTCGCCGGGCGCTGGGGCGGCGAGGAGTTCGTGCTCGTGCTGACGGGGACCGACACCGAGGGCGGCGCCCGGCTCGCCGAGCGCGCGCGGCTGGCGATCGAGTCCGTGACGATCCAGGCTCCGAACGGGGACGCGGTCTCGGTGACGGCCAGCTTCGGCGTCGCCGCGTCGTCGGGGGCGGGCGGCGTCGACGAGCTGCTGGCGGCGGCCGATTCGGCGCTCTACCAGGCAAAACACGCGGGCAAGAACCGGGTGGTCATCTCGTCGGGGTCGGCGGCGCCCAAGATCGTCTAACCTGCCGCCCGGAGAGAGAAATACCGTCGGAGCAGGAGGAATTCATGGCCGTCGACAGTCCGTCGATGTTCGCACAGGTCATTCAGGACCACCTTGAGTTGAAGCGCCGGAACTCGGCACTCGAGCACGAGATGCCGCTCGGCAAGTACATGCACGACGATCCTTTCGAGAACCATCCGCTCTTCAAGACGGAGGAGCAGGCTCGGATCGAGGAGACGATGGACGGCGTCGAGGGCATCGAGTCCCACGCAACGTCCCTCGACTGGCCGACGACCGAGGACACGTTCATCGACGCGCCGCAGCAAGACGAGCCGCTCGCGTCCGTCGAACAGCCCACCGAGGCGCACCCGGCGATCGACTCGGAGCCGGACGAGCGCTCGGACGAGAACCTCTGGTCGCGCTCGCGCGACTTCGACTGGGGCGACTAGCGGAGCTCACGAACCTGGTTCAGCCCCGCTGAACCAGGTTCGCGATCGTTCTACGGCTGGCTGAGGCGCGCCCAGAGGTTGTCGAGCATGCGCTTCACCGGCCAGAAGGTCGACGAGCCGCCGAAGTCGAGCGCGCCCGCCGAGAAGACCTTGGCGCCGCCCACCGTCTCGTAGTAGCTCATCTGGGCGGAGATGCCGGGGCCGAAGAGATCCGGAATCTGCGCGAGCACGAGCGTCCCGGGTGGCGAGTCGGGTGTGGTCGCGTCGATCTCGATCCCGTAGCCGCCGACGAACTGGCCGAAGGTCGCGCCGTCGACGAGCCCCGTGCCGTCCCACAGCCACGGCGCACTCGCCGAGGCCTGCACCGTGAAGAGTCCTTGACGCTGGCCGTCGTCGTTGGCGCGGTACTGGACACCCATCAGCGCGGCCTCGGGCCGGCCGATCTGACGCCACTGCGTGATCTTGCGCAGCACCTGGGCCTGCTTGTCGACCTTCCAGAAGAAGTTGTTGGCCGACAAGAACATCAGGTTGCCGCCGAGGTCGCGGTAACGCGTGACGACGTCGTACTCGTGCGTCGTCACGTACTCCTCGTGTCCCTCGAAGACGACCAGGTCGTAGGCGCGCGCGAGGTCGTCGCCGTTCGCGATCGTGTCGAAGTCGGAATCGGAGATGAACTCCGCGCTCTTGCCGGACCAGAACAGCCAGTGCAGGAACGGCAGGTCGTAGCGGTAGAAGCGGGGCGGGACACCGCGCGCGATGTACGTGCGCGACGAGATCGACGACACGGTTCGGCGGCCCGGCGTACCACGTGTCGCCGTAGCCGTTGCCGTCGGCGTCCTGGAAGTTGTAGGCCTGCCAGGTGTTCGTCGGCAGGATGACGAGCACGCGGCCGGTCGCCCCGAGCGCCGCCGGGCGCACGACGAACGGTGCGTACCCGACCCGACCGTCCGCCGCGTCGAACTGGGCGTAGTAGAGGCCGCTGGGCACGTTCGGAATGCGGAACGAGATCGAGCCGGGCTCGCTGCGGTGCTGCGACCAGTCGATCGGCGTCGGCGGCGTCCCGATGTCGACGCCGGCCATCTGGTTGTCGGCGTAGGTGACGACCTGCTCGGGCCCCGAGCGGAAGATGCGCATCGAGAGCGCGGGTGCGTCGGTGGCGATGTGGATGCGCGCCACCTGGCCCGGCGCGTAGCTCGGCTGGCCGAAGCCTGCGTCGATCCCCTGCACGCGCACGACGACGCCTTTCGGAGCGCGGCCGACGAACGCGTTGGGGGCGCCGTAGACGACGCGGTTGCGCGCGCGGTCGACTGCCGTGACGCGGACGAGGAAGGTGCGCGGGTTGGTCGTCGGCGCCGGCGCCCAGGTCAGCGTGTGCACGCCGGCAGCGAGCGTGCTCGTCAGCGTGTAGATCGTGTTCGGCACCTTGACGGTGCGCGTGACGTCCATGGTCACGGTCGCCGGCTCGCGCAGCCGGAACGTCACGTTGGCGCGGTCGCGGAACCCGTCGCCGTTCGGGCTGATCGTCGTCAGCAGCTGGTTGTCTCCGGCGAACTGCGATGCGCCGTTCGTCGCGTGTAGCAGGAGTTGCGGCGCCTGCGTGTCGATGTGCAGCGTCGTCGTGGCGAGGATCGACGACTGGTAGACGAGCTTCACGACGTAGGTGCCGTCGGGAACCAGCTTGCCGTCGATCAGCCCGTTCCAGCCGACGGCGAGCGTCGTCCGCCGGGCCGGTGGGACGATCCACCCGAGGCGGCGGCCGCCGCGCGTGACGAGGCTGACGCCGACCTGGCGCTGGACGCCGAGCTTGGCCGAGACCTGCAGGGTCGCATGGCGGGGCGAGAAGTCATGCGGCGCGACGCTGAGCGAGGCGGCATGGGCTGGAGCGGCGCAGACGAACGCTGCCGCGAAGACGAGGACGACCCGGCGCACCGCGCCAGGGTAGCCACCGTCCCGGTCGTTTACGTGGTCTCGTCCCGTTGCTCGAGCTCGTTCGACTTCGCCGTCAGGGCGGCGAAGCCGGCCTGCAGGAAGTCGTTGACGCCGGCCGCGGCCAGCGACCAGGTGAGCATCCGCCCGAAGCGTGGCGCGAGGATCTGCGTCGAGGCGAGGCCGGCTGCGACCCAGGTGCCGACACAGCGCGAGCAGGTCACGAGCTCGCCGACCGCCTGGCGCAGGTCGCCGGTCTCGACGGGCTCCTCGCCGCCCTCGTGTGCCTCGCCCTCCACGAACGGCTCGCGGAGGAAGCTCGTCACCTCGTCGCGGGTGATCGTGCGCGAGGCCTTGAAGGTCGCCGCTCCGAGGACGATCAGGTCGAGTGGGCCGTCGCTGCGCGGGTCGCGGTCGAGGAGCCGGGCGAGCGCCCCGGCGACCGCGATGCCGCCGACGAATGTGCCCATGATTCCGCCGTACGCGCGGTAGGGAGGGTGGGTCGTCTGAGTGGGCATGCGGAGTACCCTGTCCCTGTCATGGCGGCGCTCAAAACATCGTCCTCATACGTTCCGACCGGCGATCAGCCGGCGGCGATCGCGACGCTGTCCGAGGGGCTCCGCGCCGGCGAGCAATACCAGACGCTGCTCGGGGCGACCGGCACCGGCAAGACCGCGGCCATGGCGTGGATCATCGAGCAGGTCCAGCGGCCGGCGCTCGTGATCGCGCACAACAAGACGCTCGCCGCGCAGCTCTGCAACGAGTTCCGCGAGTTCTTCCCCGACAACGCGGTCGAGTACTTCGTCTCCTACTACGACTACTACCAGCCCGAGGCGTACGTGCCCCAGGCCGATCTCTACATCGAGAAGGACTCGTCGCGGAACGACGACATCGATCGTCTGCGCCATGCGGCGACGTCGAACCTGCTCTCGCGGCGCGACACGATCATCGTCGCGTCGGTCTCGTGCATCTACGGCCTCGGGCTCGCCCGAGGAGTACGAGAAGCGCGTCGTCTTCCTGACGGTCGGAGAGGAGACCGATCGCGATCTCGTGCTGCGCAAGCTGATCGACATTCAGTACGCGCGCAACGACACGATTCTCGGACGCGGCCGCTTCCGCGTGAAGGGTGACGTGATCGAGGTCCAGCCGGCGCACTCGGAAACGGCGTACCGCGTCTCGTTCTTCGGCGACGAGGTCGAGCAGATCTCGCACTTCGACCCGATGACCGGCGAGGTGCTGTCGAAGCTCGAGCACATCACGGTGTTTCCGGCGACGCAGTACGTGACGTCGAAGCCGACGATCGAGCGCGCAGCCTCGGAGATCCGCCACGAGCTCGAGGAGCAGGTGAAGCTGTTCGAGTCGAAGGGGATGATGCTCGAGGCGCACCGCATCCGGCAGCGCACCGAGTACGACCTCGAGATGATGCAGGAGCTCGGCTTCTGCAACGGGATCGAGAACTACTCGCGCATCCTCGACGGGCGCCCGGCCGGCTCCGCGCCGCACACGCTGCTCGACTACTTCCCGAAGGACTACGTCGTCTTCGTCGACGAGTCGCATCAGACGGTGCCGCAGATCGGCGGCATGTACGAGGGCGACCGTTCGCGCAAGCAGACCCTCGTCGACTTCGGCTTCCGGCTGCCGTCCGCGCTCGACAACCGTCCGCTGCGCTTCGACGAGTTCCTGAGCAAGGTGCCGCAGGCGTCTTCGTCTCGGCGACCCCGGGAGCGTGGGAGCTGAAGCAGTCGACGCGCGTCGCCGAGCAGCTGATCCGGCCGACCTACCTCGTCGACCCGGAGGTCGAGCTGCGGCCGACCAAGAACCAGATCGACGACCTCCTGAACGAGATCAGGCGTCGTGAGGAGGTCGGCGAGCGGGTGCTCGTGACCACGCTGACGAAGAAGATGTCCGAGGACCTGACCGACTACCTGCTCGAGGCAGGGGTGAAGGCGCGCTATCTCCACTCGGAGATCGACACGCTCGAGCGCATCCAGATCATTCGTGAGCTGCGCCTCGGTGACTACGACGTGCTCGTCGGCGTCAATCTCCTGCGCGAAGGGCCTCGACCTGCCGGAGGTGTCGCTCGTCGCGATCCTCGATGCCGACAAGGAAGGGTTCCTGCGCGGGCGCACTGCGCTCGTTCAGACGATCGGGCGCGCGGCCCGGCACGTCAACGGTCGCGTGCTGATGTACGCGGACAAGCTGACCGAGGCGATCAAGGGAGCGCTCGACGAGACGAACCGTCGGCGCACGATCCAGCTCGAATACAACGAGGAGCACGGCACGAAGCCGATCTCGATCACGAAGGGCGTCTCGGACATCGCCGAGCTGCTCGCGCTCGAGCAGCCGCACGTCCCGAACTCGCGCCGCAGGCGCGGCGACAAGGTCGAGGGGATGACGCGCGAGGAGCTCGAGAAGATGGTCGTCGACCTCGAGCTCGAGATGTTCACGGCCGCGGAGGAGCTCCGCTTCGAGTACGCCGCCAAGCTGCGCGACGAGATCAAGGAGCTGCGCCGGGAGCTGACGGCGCTCGCGCCCGCGGAGACCGCGGCCTGAACTCCGCCGGGATGACGCCCACATGAGCTTCGTTCTCGCGATCCTCGTCTCCGGGTTGATCACGGGCTCGCTGGCACGGCTCGCGATCCCGGGGCCGGACCCGATGCCGATCTGGCTGACGATCGCGATCGGGCTCACCGGCTCGATCGTCGGAGCCGTCGTCGGCCGCGCGCTCTTCGGCGACAGCGGCTATGTCGTCTCGTTCCTGTCCTTCGGCGTTGCGATGGGTCTGGTCGCGGCGTACCGGCGGTTCGTCCAGAAGCGACCGATCTTCGGAGCGGGCGCCTATGCGTTCCCGGAGCGCGGCGTCGGCGTCGAGCAGCAGCGCGAACGCCTGCAGAAACTCGGGATCGACCCGAACGCGCTCCGGCCCGATCCGCGCAAGCTGGAGCGCGCGCGACTGGAGGCGGCGCTGCAGGAGCTGCATCGGGCTGGACTGCTCGACGACGAGGAGCTGGCCGCCAAGCGCGCGGCGCTCGACGAGCGCTAGGCAGTCGGCGATGCGGTGCGTTTCGGGCCGACGCGGCGCGGAGAAGCTCGCCGCATGATCGGACGCATAATCGGACTCATCATCGTCGGCTTGATCGTCGGTGCGCTCGGGAGGCTCTTCCATCCCGGCCGCGACGCAATGCCGATCTGGCTGACCATCGTCATCGGCATCGCGGCTTCACTTCTGGCCGGCCTGCTGATCGGCGGCATCCTCGGCTTCATTCTCGCCGTTGTGATTGCGGTCGTGCTTGTCGCCCTCGTGGGCGGTATGTACGGGCGCCGCGGCGCGACGGTCTAGACGGGATCGACGGCGAGGGGCTCACGTCCGCGCGGGAACGTCCGCACGGCCGTGAGCCCCCAGTCGTCCTCACGCCAGATGTAGGTCTCCGCGGTCAGCGTGCGTTCGTCGGCGCGGTAGACGACGCATCCGCGCGCCTCGCCTCGCCGCTGCGGCCGCGGCTGGCCGAGCCCCGGCGCGATCGAGACGACCACGCCGCGTACGTCGCCGGTGATCACCTCGAACTCGTGTCGCTCCGCGACGGTGCCCTGATGGATGTGCCCGCCGATGATCAGCTCTGCGCCCGAGTCGACCAGCATGGCGAGGACGTGGTTGCGGCGCGCGACCGGCTTCTTCTTGGTGCGCCACGGCGCGCCGATCATCTGGTGATGGAGCACGGCGACGCGCAGCGCGCCGGGCTGCCCCGCTCGGAGTCGCGTCGTCGCGCGCTCGAGCTGGGCCGTGCTGACGCCGCCCGACTGGTGGCGCCACGGCCGCACCGAGTTGAGCCCGACGACGTGCGCCTCGAGCGCCGGAGAAGACCGGCTCCGTCGTCTCCCACTCGCGCTCGAACTCGCGCCAGGGGCTCGTGAAGCGCGCAGGGAAGGTGTACGGGATGTCGTGGTTGCCGGGGACTGCGAGGACGCTGCGGCCGAGCCGCCGCAGGAAGGCCGCCACTCGCTCGTGCTGATCGCGCTGGCCGCGGTGCGTCAGATCGCCGCTCGCGATCACGAGTTCCGGGTCGACCCGCTCGATCAGCCGCACGAGCGCCTCCTCCAGATTCGGGTTGTCGCCCGACCCGAAATGCAGGTCTGAAACGTGGAGGATGCGAGTAATCATCGGCGAAGCAGGCTATACAGTGAGTGGCATGGCCGACGAGCAGTCGACTGAGATCTTCGACGACCTGTACCTCGGTCTCCGAGCCGGCGGAGCGCTGCGCAAGCAGCGCCGCGGCGAGTCCCTGACCGCGGAGGAGCGCGAGGCGCTCGGGCGCTGGCAGCGCCTGTCCACCTGGCGGAAGGGCATCGCGATCGGCGGCTTCAGCCTCGGCACGTTCGGCCTCGGTCTCACCCTCGGCGGCCTGATCTTCGGTCGCTGGCGCAAAGCTTGATCGAGGTCGTCCGCGGCGACATAACGCAGGAGCGCACGGACGCGATCGTCAATGCCGCGAACTCGTCGCTGCTCGGTGGCGGTGGCGTCGACGGGGCGATCCACCGCGCGGCCGGCGCGGCCCTGCTCGAGGAGTCCCGCCTGCTCGGCGGCTGCGAGACCGGCGACGCGAAGGCGACCGGCGCAGGAAAGCTGCACGCGAAGTGGGTCATTCACACCGTCGGCCCGATCTGGCGCGGCGGCACGAGTGGCGAGCCTGAGCTCGCTCGCCTCGTGCCATCGCCGCTCGCTGGCGGTGGCCCGGGAGCTCGGCGCCGAGTCGATCGCATTTCCGGCCATCTCGTGCGGCATCTACGGGTACCCGCCCGACGCGGCGGCACCGATCGCGGTCGCCGTCGCTCGCGAGCAGGGGTTGCCGCTCGTTCGCTTCGTGCTCTTCAACGACGAGACGTACGACGCGTTCGCACGGGCCGCCTCAGCGGGGTAGACGGATCCCGGGCCGCCGCCCGGCCACCGCGCCGTCGGGTCGCCGCCACACGGAGACGCTCAGCTCGACCCCCGGAACCCGACGGCGGTCGTCGAGCGAGAACGCGGCGTCGATCGAGCGCCGGATCAGCTCGGCGACCGAGACGCTCTGCCGCTCGGACTCCGCGGTCAGCGTCCGGTACTGCCGGTCTTCGAGGATGAGGTTGAAACGGGTGCCCATGAGTACCTATGCGTTGACCCATGAGTACCTATGGGGCGGCGGGCAATCGTCACGTGCCGACGCCGAGAGTGTGAAATCTCGGCCTCGTGGCCTCTCAGCCCGTGTCTTCCTTGGGCGAGAAGATCACCGCCGGTACCTCCTCTTCCGCCGGGTCGACGTCGCGCAGGACGACATCGAAGAGCGTCATCACGACCGCCGCGATCGGGACGGCGAACAGCACCGCCCAGCCGCTGAAGAGGATCCCGACCGTCGTCACCGACACGAGCACGAGCAGCGGTGAGAGCCCGACGGCCTCGCCGAGCACCTTGGGCATGATCAGGTAGTCCTCGAGCAGTCGGACGCCGAGCACGCACGCCGCCGCGAGGAGCGCCAACTGGAACGACACGGTCAAGCCGACCGCAACGGCCAGGGTGCCGGCGATGAGCGGCCCGATCACGGGGATGATCTCGACCAGGCCGGCGAACGAGCCGACCAGGATCCAGTACGGCAGAGCCGATCGCCCAGAAGAGCAGTGAGAGCACGATCCCGACCGCCATGATCAGGAGCGCCTGCCCGCGTACGAACGCGCCGAGCCGCAGGTCGATCAGCGTCCACGTGTCTCGCACCAGCTTGCGCTTCGGTCTCGGGATCAGCGAGCAGACGACGTCGACCGTCTTGTCCCGCTCGAAGATCCAGTAGGCAGCGGCTGCCAGCGTGAAGAAGATCCCGATCACGACCTCGAACGCCTTGGGGCCGATCTGGGTCGCCGGCTTCACGAGCTCCGAGCGCCTCGGCAGGTGCTTCAGTCGTTTCTGGACGGCGGTCAGGACGTCGTGCTTGATGCCGGACGACTGCTTCGCCTCACGCGCGATCTCGGCTTTGCCGCTCGGGCTCAGGGCGTGGTTGACCTGATCGAGGGCACGCGGTGTGGCGAAGGCGATCGCCACGGCAATCGCTCCGAGCAGCGCGAGGTAGTGCAGGGCAAGGCCGGCCGGTCGGGGGATCCTGTGCCGTGCCAGCCAGTCGATGCTGGGGCGCATCGCGGAGGCGATGATGATCGCGAAGAAGAGCAGCGCGACGACCAGGCGCAGCTTCCAGAGCGCGAGCGCGAGGACGATGATCCCGCCGGCGACGAGGGTCGCGATGGCGGTACGGCGAGCGGTTCCCATGGCGCCGACATATCCATTCGACCCAGCGGCGAACCTGACCGAAGGGGCTATGCGAACACACGTTCGCGCGATACAATGGCACCCAGATGGCGGCCGATGAACTCGTTGTGCACGGCGCCCGGGAGCACAACCTCAAGGACATCACCGTCCGGCTTCCGCGGAATGCCCTGATCTGCATCACCGGCCTCTCCGGGTCCGGCAAGTCGAGCCTCGCCTTCGACACGATCTACGCCGAGGGCCAGCGCCGGTACGTCGAGTCGCTGAGCGCCTACGCGCGCCAGTTCCTCCAGATGATGGAGAAGCCGGACGTGGACTCGATCGACGGCCTCAGCCCCGCGATCTCGATCGACCAGAAGACCACGTCGCGCAACCCGCGCTCGACGGTCGGCACGGTGACCGAGATCTACGACTACCTGCGCCTGCTCTACGCGCGGGTGGGGCGGCCGCACTGCCCGATCTGCGGCCGCGCGATCTCCGGACAGTCGATCGACTCGATCGTCGAGCAGATTCTCGTGCTGCCGCAGGGCACGCGGTTCACGGTCAACGCGCCGGTCGTCCGCGACCGGAAGGGCGAGTACCGCGAGCTGTTCGAGGAGCTGCGCAACGAGGGCTTCACGCGCGTCAAGGTCGACGGTGAGCAGCACACGCTCGACGAGCCGCCGACGCTCGACAAGAAGTTCAAGCACACGATCGAGGTCGTCGTCGACCGGCTCGTGATGAAGGAGGATCTGCGAACGCGGCTGACACAGTCCGTCGAGACCGCGGTGCAGCTCGCCGAAGGGCTCGTCGTCGTCGACCGCGTCGACACCGGCGAGAGCACGACGTACTCGCAGAACTTCGCCTGCCCGGAGCACGGCGTCTCGCTTGCCGAGCTCCAGCCGCGCATCTTCTCCTTCAACTCGCCGCACGGCGCCTGCCCGCGCTGCACGGGCCTCGGCGCGCAGCAGGAGATCGACCCGGATCTGCTCGTTCCCGACCCGACACTCTCGATCGACGACGGCGCGCTCGTGCCGTGGGCGGTCGGCGGCTCGGGGTTCTACGAGTCGGTGATCCAGGCGATCGCCGATCGTTACGAGATCCCGACCGACGTCCCCTGGCAGGAGCTGTCCGAGGAGGAGCAGGACTACTTCTTCTACGGCACCGACGGCGACAAGGTCTACGTCCAGTACCGCAACCGGATGGGCCGGCGCCGCTCCTACATGGTCGACTTCGAGGGAATCGTCTCCTCGCTCCAGCGCCGCTACCGCGAGACGGACTCGTCGACGCAGCGCGAGCGCATCGAGGAGTACATGTCGTTCCGCCCGTGCCCGGTCTGCAAGGGCGCGCGGCTGAAGCCCGAGGTGCTCGCCGTCACGGTCGGCGAGAAGAACATCCACGAGTTCACGAAGCTGTCGATCACGCGGGCGCTCGAGTTCATCGAGGACCTCGGGCTGACCGAGACCGAGCAGATGATCGGCGTGCGCATCGTCAAGGAGATCCGCGAGCGGCTGACGTTCCTCGACGACGTCGGCGTCGGCTACCTGAACCTCGACCGCGGGAGCGCGACGCTCTCCGGCGGCGAGGCGCAGCGCCTACGACTCGCGACGCAGATCGGCTCACAGCTCGTCGGCGTCCTCTACATCCTCGACGAGCCGTCGATCGGGCTGCACCAGCGCGACAACGACAAGCTGATCGGGACGCTCGAGCGTCTGCGCAATCTCGGCAACACCGTGGTCGTCGTCGAGCACGACGAGCAGATGATGCGCAGCTCGGACTGGCTCGTCGACATGGGGCCCGGCGCGGGCGAGCACGGCGGCCACGTGGTCGCGGAAGGCAGCGCAACCAAGGTGATGCGCAACAAGAAGTCGATCACCGGGCAGTTCCTGTCGGGCACGCGCAGCATCGCGATTCCCGAGCGTCGCAGCGACGACAACGGCTGGTTCAGCGTGCTCGGCGCAGCCGAGAACAACCTCAAGGAGATCGACGTCGACTTCCCGATCGGCAAGTTCGTCGCGGTCACGGGTGTCTCGGGCTCGGGCAAGTCGACGCTCGTCAACGAGATCATCTACAAGGCGCTTGCGAACGAGCTCTCGAAGACGCGCACCCGTCCCGGCGCGCACGAGGCGGTCGAGGGCATCGACGCGTTCGACAAGGTGATCGAGATCGACCAGCGCCCGATCGGCCGCACGCCGCGCTCGAACCCGGCCACGTACACCGACCTCTTCACGCACATCCGCGAGCTGTATTCGCTGACGCCCGACGCGAAGGTGCGCGGCTACAAGCCGGGGCGCTTCTCGTTCAACGTCAAGGGCGGCCGCTGCGAGACCTGCAAGGGCGACGGTCAGATCAAGATCGAGATGCACTTCCTGCCCGACGTCTACGTCCCGTGCGAGACCTGCAAGGGCAAGCGCTACAACCGCGAGACGCTCGAGGTGCGCTTCAAGGGGAAGACGATCGCAGACGTGCTCGAGATGTCGGTCGAGGAAGCGCTCGCCTTCTTCTCGAAGATCCCGAAGATCAACCGGCGCCTGCAGACCCTGCACGACGTCGGTCTCGACTACATGACGCTCGGCCAGCCGGCGACGACGCTCTCCGGCGGCGAGGCCCAGCGCGTCAAGCTCGCCTCCGAGCTCTGCAAGGTGTCGACCGGTCGGACGCTGTACATCCTCGACGAGCCGACCACCGGCCTGCACTTCGCCGACATCGAGAAGCTGCTCGAGACGCTGCAGCGCCTCGTCGACGGCGGCAACACCATGCTCGTGATCGAGCACAATCTCGACGTGATCAAACAGGCGGACTACCTGATCGACCTCGGCCCCGAGGGTGGAGAGGCGGGCGGCGAGATCGTCGCCGTCGGCACGCCCGAGGAGGTCGCGCAGGTCGAAGGTTCCTACACCGGCGCGTTCCTGCGCCCGCTGCTCGAGCACAAGCCCGCGAAGACCCGCGCAGTCGCCGCGTGAACTGGCACGACCGGCGCAAGGTCCTGCTGCTCGTCGGCGTGATCTGCACGCTCGTGTTCATCGCGGGCATCGGCGCCGCGTGGCTGAACCGCAACAACTCGATCTGCTCCGACCGGAAAGATCCCGTCGCCCAGCGCGCCGGCGTCCTCGGCCAGGTCGTCTACCAGTGTCACAACGGCCAGATCGTGACGCTCAACAACTGATGCGCGACTGGTGGCTGCGGACGCTCCTCGTCCTGCAACGGCCGCGGCCGGTCTTCGTCGCTCTCCGCGACGACAGCAAGCAATCGCTCGGTGACCGCTCGGAGCCCGTGCTCGCGATCGTCCTCCTCGTCGGCATCGCCGGCGTGCTCTCGACCACGACCGCAGGGCGCCTGCTCGACGACAACAACTACGACGGGTTGCTCGTCGCGGTCTGGGCCTTCATCGCCGGTGGCATCTACGGGACGTTCGGCTACTTCGCGGTCGGCGCGCTGCTGTACGCCGGCGGCAAGGCCCTCGGCTCGCAGGGCACCTACCGTCGCGCGCGCCACGTGCTCGCATTCGCCTGCGTGCCGATCGCGCTGTCGCTCGTGCTCTGGCCGGTCAAGCTCGCCGTCTTCGGCGAGGACGTCTTTCGGAGCGGCGGCAGCGACTCGGGCGCCGGCGGCGTTGTCTTCGCCGGCTTGACGTACGCGTTCGTCGCCTGGGCCGTCGTGCTGCTCGTGATCGGCGTGCGCGCCGTGCACGGCTGGACCTGGCAGCGCGCGCTGGGGGCCTGCGGGCTCGCGGTCGTCGTGCCGATCGTGCTCGGCCTCGCGCTCAGGTCGTTCTGACCGCGGCCTCGAAGCGCTCGAGCTCGTCGGGGGAGATGCCGTACGTGTGCTGCTCCTCGGGGAACGCGCCCGTGCGGACGTCGTCGGCGTACTGCGACACGGCGTCGCCGATCTCGCTCGCGATGTCCGCGTAGCGCTTGACGAAGCGCGGCGTGCGGCCCGCGTACATGCCGAGCATGTCGTGCCACACGAGCACCTGACCGTCGGTCGCGGCGCCGGCACCGATCCCGATCGTCGGCACGTCGAGTGCCGCCGAGACACGCGCGGCGACAGACGCAGGCACAGCCTCGAGGACGATCGCGAACGCGCCGGCCTCCTGCAGCGCGAGCGCGTCGTCGAACAGCTGCTTCGCCGCGGTGCCGGTCCTGCCCTGCGCCTTGAAGCCGCCGAGCTTGGTAGCGGACTGCGGCGTCAGGCCGACGTGGCCCATGATCCCGATGTTCGAGTCGGCGATCGCGCGCACGCGTGAGAGCATCCGGCCTGCGCCCTCGAGCTTGACGACGTCCGCGCCGCCCTCCTTGACCATGCGGATCGCGCTCGCGACCGCCTGTTCGTCCGAGACCTCGTACGTGCCGAACGGCAGGTCGCCGACGACGAGCGGCCGCCGCGCCGCGCGGGTGACCGCGCGCGTCAGGAAGATCATCTCGTCGAGCGTGACCGGCAGCGTCGACTCGTGCCCGAGCATCACCATCGCGGCCGTGTCGCCGACGAGGATCAACTCGACGCCCGCCTCGTCCGCGATGCGGGCTGCAGGTGCGTCGTAGGCGGTGATCATCACGATCTTGTCGTGGCGCTTCTTCATCTCGAGCAACTCGGGCAGCGGCAGCTTCCCGGGTGCAGGCGTGGCGGGCGCGGGGGTGCGCGGGCGGGTGCTCATGACGCTCCTTTCAGAGAGACGTTGTCGATCAGTCGGACGTCGCCGATTCGCGCGGCGACTGCAAGGGTGGGACCGTCGAGGTCGGCGACCTCGACGTAGTCGGGCTCGACGCCTGCAGCGCGCAGGACGGCGAGCGCCTCGTCCCGGTCGCGTGTCGCGAGCGCCTCGGGGATTGCGAGCGCCTGCTTGCGCTGCACGGGCGAGAGGCGCCCGTTGCGCGACGACAGCGCGAGGCCGTCCTCGGCTGCGCACCGTCTCGACGACGCGGATCTCGACGTCGAGGTTCAGGTCGCGCACCATCTGCTTCAGCACGGCCACCTGCTGAGCGTCCTTGCGCCCGAACCATGCGAGCTGCGGGCGGACGAGGTTGAAGAGCTTCAGGCACACGGTGGCGACTCCGCGGAAGTGGCCCGGTCGGGCTGTGCCCTCGAGGCCGAACGCGACGCCCTCCGGCTCGACCCAGGTCGAGAAGCCGGGCGGGTACAGCTCGGCGTGAGCCGGCGCGAACAGGAGGTCGACGCCGGCCGCCTTCGCGATCGCGGCGTCGTGCTCGAAGTCGCGCGGGTACGCCGCGAGATCCTTGGTGTCGCCGAACTGGGCGGCGTTGACGAAGAGGCTCGCGACGAGCACGTCCGACTCGGCGCGTGCCGCCGCGAAGAGCGCTTCGTGGCCGGCGTGCAGCGCACCCATCGTCGGCACGAGCCCGACGACGCCGCGCCGTGGGACGTCGAGCTCCGCGAGCGTCTGGACGACGATCACGGCTGGGTCGCCTCCACGAGCGCGGTGTAGAGCGGCTCGAGCCTGCTGCCGGCGAGAGCTGCGCGATGGCGGTCGACCGTCTCCCAGTCGCCGCGCGCCACCGGCCCGGTCAGCTCGAAGCCGTTCTCGATCGTCCGCTCCATCAGCGGCACGAGCGCCGCCGGCGGCGCGCCCGCCGCGTCGAAGAGCTCGGCGGCCGCGCGGTAGAGCGTGACGAGGTAGTTCGACGCGACGGCGGCACCGGCGTGGTAGAGCGCGCGGCGGTCGTCGGCGAGCGCGAACGCGCGCAGCCCGAGCGTCTCCGCGAGCCAGCGCGCCCGCTCGAGGCCCGCCTCGTCGTCCGCGGTGATCGCGCCCCAGGCGCCGTCGAGCTGCTCCGGCCCGCGCGCCGTCGTCAGCGTTTGCAGCGGATGCACCGAGAACCGGCGCACGTGGGGGTCGAGCGCGGCCAGCGGCGTCCCGCCCGAGACGTGGGCAACCCACGGGCCCGGCTCGATCGCGCCGGCGACGTCTGCGATCGCGCGGTCCGGCACACACAGCAGGCGGAGGTCGCCGTCTTCGCCCACGGCGATGCTGCGCTCGCGCAGCCGCGCGGCGATTGCGGAGCCGGCGCGCCCGGCGCCGATGACGGTGACCTTGTCGAACATGTGGGCTCCAGTTCCGGGGTCCGGATACCGGGCACCGCTAGCGTACTGCAGCGATGAGGGTCGAGGTGGACGGAGTGCGGCTGTTCTTCGACATCCAGGGCGCTCAATTGCGCCCGGAGGGGCCGTGGCTGGCCGAGCACCCCACCGTCGTCATCGTCCACACCGGGCCGGGCAGCGACCACACGGCCTACAAGGAGCACATCGGGCCGTACCTCGCCGAGACCGCCCAGGTCGTCTACATCGATCTGCGTGGCTGTGGCCTCAGCGACCGCAGTACGCCGGAGGCCTGGAACGTCGAGACGTGGTCGTCCGACCTGCACGGCCTGCTCGAGCGAATCGGCGTCGAGCGTCCGGTCGTCCTCGGCGCCGGCTTCGGCTGTTACGTCGCCCTGCGGTATGCCCAGCGCTGGCCCGCGGACGTCTCGAAGCTCGTGCTCTCGAATCCCAACGCGCGCGCGGTCACCGAGCGGATGATCGAGCGCTACGGCGAGCTCGGCGGCGCGAAGGCCGAGGCGTCGGCGCGCGAGTTCTTCGAGCGTCCGAGCGAGTCGAGCATCGCCGCCTTCCTCCGGGACTGCTTCACCGTCATGGTGCCGCCGGTGTACGCGGCGCGGCTGATGCTGATGCCGATCTGGAACCTCGAGCTGGCGATTCACTGGACGGCGACCGAGATGAAGACGCTCGACCTGCGGCCGGGTCTCGGCTCGATCGAGGCGCCGACGCTCGTGCTCGCAGCGTCGCACGACCCGCAGTACCCACCGGCGTCGATCGCGGAGGTGATCGACGGCCTACGGGACGTCTGCGTCGAGCACTATCCCGGGGCGCGCCATTCCGTCTTCCGGGACGCGCCCGAGTCGATGGCGGCGATCGCGGAGTTCGTGGCATGAAGATCGCCGTCGGCGACATCGAGCTCTTCTTCGACGTGGAAGGGCCGAAGGTCGTCGCCTCCGGCGACACGTGGATCGAGCGGCCGACCGTCGTCCTGCTGCACGCAGGTCCGGGTGCGGACCACTCCCTCTACAAGGATCTCGTCGGCCCGCAGCTGGCGTCGGTCGCGCAGGTCGTCTACCTCGACCAGCGCGGCGACGGCAGGAGCTCCCGCTCGGATGCGTCGCACTGGAACCTCGACACCTGGTCCGACGACCTGCGCGCCTTTCTCGACGCGCTCGAGATCGAGCGCCCCGTGCTGCTCGGGAGCGCGATCGGCTCGCTCGTCGCGCTCAGCTTCGCCACGCGCTACCCGGATCGGCCCGCCGGGCTCGTGCTGGTCAGCGCTGTCGCCCGCTACGTGCACCAGCGCTCGGTCTCCGAATTCGACCGGCTCGGCGGCGCGCACGCCGGCGAAGTGGCGGCGCGGTACTTCGGCGATCCCACCGAGGCGACGTTCGCCGACTACATGAACGTCTGCCTGCCGCTCTACACGCGCCGCCCGCTCGACCCCGACGTGATCGCGCGCATGCGCATCAACCCGGAGGGAACGGTCAACTGGACCCGCGCCGAGGCGGGAAAGCTCGACCTGCGCGAAGCGGTCGGCCGCATCGCGTGCCCGGTGCTGCTCTTCGCGGGTGAGGACGACCCCTCGTTCACGCTCCCAGGCGCCGAGGAGCTCGCGGCGTCGCTGCCGGCCGGTCTGACGACCTTCCGGCGCATCCCGGGGGCCGGGCACGGTGTCTTTCGCGACGCGCCCTGGGCGCTCGACGAGGCGGCCGAGTTCATCCGCGCCAGCGCGTCCGTCCGGTCGGAGGGCGACGATGGGGCCTTGGTAGGGTTCTCCTGATGCCGATCTACGACTACGTCTGCATGAGCTGCGAGTCCCATTTCGAGGAGCTCGTCGGCATGTCGGATCCCGATCCGGCCTGCCCTGACTGCGGCAACCTGAAGGTCGCCAAGCAGTTCAGCGCGTCGTTCGCAGCGCACGGCGTCTCCGGGCAGCCCTCCTTCGGTGGCGGCGGCTGTTGCGGTGGCGGTTGTGGCAGCTGCGGCTGACCTCTCGCTGCTCGCCTACGGCGACCAGGTCGCCGGCTGCACGCGCTGCGCGCTCGCCCAGACACGCACGCAGGTCGTCTTCGGGGCAGGCTCGCCGACCGCCGAGCTGATGTTCGTCGGCGAGGCGCCGGGGTTCCACGAGGACAAGAACGGCATCCCTTTCGTCGGCGCGGCCGGCAAGCTGCTCTCGAAGCTGCTCGACGGGATCGGCCTCTCGCGCGACGACGTCTACATCTGCAACACCGTCAAGTGCCGGCCCCCGGGCAACCGCAACCCGCTGCCGGAGGAGCTCGAGGCCTGCGAGACGCACCTGTTCCGCCAGATCGAGATCATCCAGCCGCGGCTCGTGGCGACGCTCGGCAACTTCGCGACGAAGCTGCTCTCGGGCAAGCCGGCGGGCATCACGCAGGTGCACGGGCGCGAGCAGCAGGTCGTACTCGGCGGACGGCCCGTGACGCTCTACCCGATCTTCCATCCCGCGGCGGCGCTCTACACCCCGCGGATGCTGCAGGTGCTCGAGGAGGATTTCCGCCGCATTCCGGAGCTGCTCGGGCTCGGCCCCGTGCCGGCCCCCGCGCCGCCCGAGCAGGCCGCGGCGCCACCGCCGGCGCCCGCCGAGCAGGCAGTCCAGCTCGGGCTCTTCTAGCCTCACGCCGTGGAGCTCGTGACGGCGTCGCCGGCAGAGACGGAGGCGCTCGCCGCCCGGCTCGCGGCGCGGCTCGCGGTCGGGGATGTCGTGGCCGTCTCGGGTGAGCTCGGAGCGGGCAAGACGACGTTCGTCCGTGGCGCGGCGCGCGCGCTCGGGTTCGCCGGCACCGTCTCCAGCCCGACCTTCACGATCGGCCATCGCTACGAGGCGCCGACGCCCGTCGCCCACCTCGACCTCTACCGCCTCACGGGGCTCGACGCCGAGGAGTGGGGTGACCTCGAGCCGTACTTCGACGGCACCGTCGCCTTCGTCGAATGGCCCGAGCACGGCGGGGACTGGCTGCCGGCCGCGCGCGCCACGGTTACGCTTGACCACGTCGACGAATCGCACCGCCGCGTTCGGATCACGAGTGAAGACGATCTTGGCCTTTGATACCGCGACGTCCTTCGGCGCCGTCTGCGGTCTGGCGACGGGCCCTCGTGCGCGCGCCGACCGTGCCGGCGACCTGCTGCTGGCGATCGACGAGCTGATCGACGACCCGCGCGCGCTCGAGGGGATCGTCGTCGGCCGCGGGCCTGGCAGCTTCACGAGCATCCGCATCGGCCTCGCCGTGGCGCGGTCACTCGCGTTCGCGCTCGACCTGCCGGTGGCCGGCGCGTCGACGCTCGACGCCCTGGGGGGTGGGACGCCCGTGCTCGATGCGAAGCGTGGAGAGGTGTTCACCGTCGGGCCGCGTGCCTGCAAGCCGGACGAGCTCGACGTGGCCGGTCAGACGCTCGTCGGCGACGGCGCGGTGCGCTACCGCGAGCTCTTCGAGGCGGCTGGCGCGACGGTGCCGCCCGACGACGACGAATCGCACATCCCCGAGCCGAGGCTCCTGATCGAGCGCGCGGGCGCGTTCGGGCCGGCGGCGCTCGTCGAGCCCCTCTACGTGCGCGAGCCGGACGCGCGGCCGCTGCCATGACCGCCGTCGCCGTCCGGATCCGCCCGCTTGCCACCAGCGACCTCGACGCGATCGAGGTGATCGAGCGGCGCGCCTACCCGACGCCGTGGTCGCGCTCGATGTTCGCGTCCGAGCTCGCCAAGCCGACGTCGATCTGCCTGGGCGCATTCGAGGGCGAAGACCTCGTCGGCTACGTCGTCAACTCGCGTTACGTCGACGCCTGGCACGTGATGAACGTCGCGGTCGACCCTGGCCACCAACGACGCGGTGTCGCCACCCGCCTGCTCGAACGGCTCTTCGAGCTGACGCGCGACGACGAGCGCCGCGGCTACACGCTCGAGGTGCGCGTCTCGAATGACGAGGCGATCCACCTCTACGAGAAGCTCGGCTTCGAGGCACGCGGGTTGCGGCGCGGCTACTACACCGACAACCGCGAGGACGCCTTGATCATGTGGCGCGACGCACGCCGCCCGACTGCGTGACGATCCTCGGGATCGAGACGTCATGCGACGAGACCGCCGCTGCCGTCGTCAGCGCGGACGGTGAGATTCGCTCGAGCGTCGTCGCCTCGCAGGACGAGCTGCACGCGCGCTTCGGCGGCGTCGTGCCCGAGGTCGCATCTCGCCGCCATCTCGAGCTCGTCACTCCGGTGATCGAGCAGGCGCTCGGCGACGCCGGGGTCGAGCTGGCCGGCGTCGACGCGGTTGCCGTCACGGCGCGGCCCGGGCTGATCGGCGCGCTGCTCGTCGGCGTCTCCGCGGCGAAGGCGCTCGCGTGGTCGCATCGCCTGCCGCTGATCCCCGTCGACCATCTGCACGGCCACGTCGCGTCGCTCTACCTGCGTCCGCTCGATCTGGAGCCGCCGTTCACCTGCCTCCTCGCGAGCGGCGGGCACACGATGCTGCTGGACGTCACAGACCGTGGCTCGTTCCGCGTGCTCGGGACGACCCTGGACGACGCTGCCGGCGAGGCGTTCGACAAGGGCGCGCGGCTGCTCGGTCTCGGTTACCCGGGCGGGCGCGAGATCGACGCGCTCGCGCGCCAGGGTGATCCGACCGCCTTCGACTTCCCGGTCGCGCGGGTGCCGGGGCTGGACTTCTCCTTCTCGGGCCTGAAGACGGCCCTGCTCTACCGCGTGCGCGGCCTCGCCGAGGGCGAGCTCGAGGAGCGGCGGGCCGATCTGGCAGCCTCGTACCAGCGGGCGATCGTGCGGGCGCTCGTCGAGCGCGTCCGAGCCGCCGGAGCGGGGCGGATCGCCGTCGTGGGCGGGGTGGCGGCGAACTCGGAGCTCCGGGCGGCGCTGCCGGAGGCGGCCCTGGCGCCGCTTCCCCTGTGCACGGACAACGCCGCGATGATCGCCTCTGCGGCCCGCTACACCGACCCCATCCCATACCCGGGGTACCTTTCGCTCGATGCACGTGCCTCGGCGTAGCGCCCTCAAGCTTCTCGTCGTCGCGATGCTCACGGTCGTGCTGGTCGCGACCGTCTCGGCCCGCGGCCGAGACGGCACGGTCGCCTCGTCGACCGTCAGCTGGCGCGGCCTCGTCGGCGAGCCGCGCGCGGCTGTGCCGAATGGGCAGCGCTCGATCGTCGTCCTGCAGACGCCGTCGGTCGCGCAGCGGCTCGCAAAGGCGAAGTACGCGACCGAGGCGCAGGAGCGCTCCTGGACGAATCAGGCCTTCGCGGCGCAGCAACAGGTGCTGACGACACTCGCGGCGCAGGGCATCGCCGTTCGCCGCGAGTTCAGCTACGCGCGCGTGCTCGACGGCTTCTCGGCGGCGCTCGACCCGCGCGCGGTCGCGCTGCTCGAGCACATGCCGGAGGTGGTGGGCGTCTACCCGGTGCGCACCGCGTTCCCGGCCTCGGAGTCGGAGTCGCTGCTCTCCTCGTCGCGGTTCGGACCGTCGAGCGGTCACCGCGCGGTCGCCGACCTGCCGGGCTACGACGGTCGCGGCGTCACGATCGCGCTGCTCGACACGGGCGTCGACCAGGCGCATCCGTATCTGCGCGGAAAGATCCTGCCGGGGATCGACCTCGTCGACCGCAACGACGACGCGACAGCCCGCTCGAACCCGCTCGATCCGTCGCAGGTCGAGCGGCACGGCACCGAGCTCGCCGGGATCCTCGTCGGCGCCGGCGGCCCCGGCGGGCTGCATGGCGTCGCACCGGGCGCGACGGTGCTGCCGATCCGGATTGCAGGGTGGCAGCCGTCCGCCGACGGCCGTCAGATCGTCTACGCGCGCAGCGACCAGCTGATCGCCGGGCTCGACCGTGCGGTCGACCCGAACGGCGACGGTGACGCTCACGACGCGGTGCGCGTCGCCCTCGTCGGCGTCGCAGAGCCGTACGCCGCCTTCACGGACAGCCCGGAGGCGCGCGCCGTGCAAGGCGCGCTCGACCTGAACACGCTCGTCGTCGCACCGGCCGGCAACGACGGCGGCGCCGGTCCGTCGTTCGGCTCGATCGCCGGGCCGGCGGGCGGCGCGGGAGCGCTCGCGGTCGGCGCCACCGACGCGCGGTCGTCCGTCCCGCGCGTGCGCGTGGTGCTGCGCCGCGGGCTCGATGTGATCTTCGACCAGCGCGTGCCCCTGCTCGGCGCCGTTGCGCCTGCGCGTGCGATGACGCTGTCGGTCGCGACGCCGCGCTCGACCCGCGGCCTCGCCGGTACGTCGAGCGTGGACTTCTTCGACCGGAAGGGCTTCAGCATCGTTGCCGGCCGGGCCGTCGTCGCGCCCGTCGGGGCCGATCCACAGGGGCTCGCCGCTTCCGCGTCGCGTGCCGGTGCTGCCGCGGTGATCCTGTACGGCGACGCGCTGCCGCCCGGCTCCCTCCGGGTCGCCGAGGACGAGCGCGCACCGGTGGTCGTCGTCCCGGCCGCTGCTGCGGTCGAGTTGCTTGCCGCCGAGCGCGCGGGCATCGACGTCGGCATCGCGGTCGGCGCGGCGCACGACGACACGAACACCACGCGCGGCCAGGTCGCGGGCTTCTCCTCGCTCGGCCTCGCGTTCGACGGGAGCGTGAAGCCGGACGTCGTCGCCCCGGGCGTGGCGCTCGCGACGTCGGTGCCGGGCACGGCCACCGACGGCTCGCCGCTCTACGGCTCGATCAACGGCACGAGCGGCGCGGCCGCGACCGTCGCGGGCGGCGCCGCGCTGCTCGCGCAGATGCGGCCGGCGCTCGACGGCCCCGCGCTCCGCAGCCTGCTGGCCGGGTACTCGCAGCGCGGCCGAGCGTCGGCGCTCGCCGTCGGGAACGGGATCTTCCGGCTCGGCGCGGCCGCAGTCGGTGAGGTCGCGACGTCGCCGGCGACGCTCGGCTTCGGTCTCTGGGGCGGCCCGCGCTGGCACGCGACGCGCACCGTCGTCGTCCGGAACGTCTCGACGCGCCGGCTCGAGCTCTCGCTCAAGGCGGACATCGACGGCGACTCCGAGGCGCTGCAGTTCACCGTTCAGCCCAGCCACTTCCTGCTCCGCAGCGGCCGCTCGCGCAAGGTGCTGGTGACCGTGCGCGCGCCGGCCGCACCGCGCGAGCGGATCGTCACGGGCACGATCGCGGCCGCCGTCTCCGGCAGCCTGCAGACGCTGCACGTGCCGTGGGCGCTCGGGTTCCGGCGCTACTCGGCGAACCTGCTCGCGCACGTCTCGCTGAACAAGAAGTCGTTCACACCCTCGGACACGGCACCGGCGCTCCTGACGATCCAGGCCGGCAATCTGGTTCGGGACGACGGTCTGCAGATTCAGCCCGTGGCACGGCTCGACGTGCTGCTCTACGACTCCAGCGGCCGGTTCATCGGCACGCTGGCGCGGCTCCGCAACCTCCTGCCGGGGGCCTACAGCTTCGGGATCACGGGCCGCGGCCCGTCGAGCCTCGTGCTACCTCCCGGCGGCTACGAGCTGCGGCTGGCCGCGTGGCCGACGCTGCCACGCGACGCCCAGCCGAGCAGGGCGCGAGTCAGCTTCCAGATCGAGTAGATTCCGCAGGCGATGGCCACGGCTGCGCCCGAGTCGCACCTGCGCGAGAACCCGTTCGAGCTCGCGCAGCGACAGCTTCAGAAGGTGGCCGACACGTTCGGCATCGACCAGCAGCTGGTCGGCGTCCTCTCGCAGTGCAAGAAGGCGGTCGAGGTCTCGATCCCGACGTCGATGGACGACGGGACGGTGCGCGCGTTCGCCGGCTACCGCGTCACGCACAACATCGCTCGCGGCCCGTCCAAGGGCGGCATCCGCTACCACCCGGACGTCACGCTCGACGAGGTCAAGTCGCTTGCGATGTGGATGACGTGGAAGTGCTCCCTGATGGGCCTGCCGTTCGGCGGTGCGAAGGGCGGCGTCATCTGCGATCCGAAGTCCATGTCGCGCAGCGAGCTCGAGCGCATGACGCGCAGGTTCACCTCGGAGATCATCAACGAGATCGGGCCGGAGAAGGACATCCCGGCCCCGGACGTCGGGACGAACGCGGCGACGATGGCGTGGATCTTCGACACGTACTCGATGAACAAGGGCCACTCGGTGCTCGGCGTCGTCACAGGCAAGCCGCTGACGATCGGCGGGTCGCTCGGTCGTGAGGAAGCGACCGCGCGCGGCGCGCTCTTCTGTCTGAGCTCGGCGCTCGAGAGCCAGGGGAAGTCGCTGGACGGGATCCGCATCGCGGTGCAGGGCTTCGGCAACGTCGGCTCGTACTTCGCGAAGTTCGCCGCCGAGGAAGGCGCGAAGGTCGTCGCCGTCTCCGACTCGTCGGGCGGCATCCACAATGCGAACGGCGTCGACATCGCGGCTGCGTTCGCGCACAAGCGCGGCGGCGGGTCGCTCAGCGAGCTGAAGGGCGGCGACCGGATCACGAACGAGGAGCTGCTCGTGATCGACTGCGACGCGCTCGCGCCGTGCGCGCTCGAGCAGGTGATCACGCCGGACAACGCCGACCAGGTGAAGGCAAGGGTCGTGGTCGAGGGTGCGAACGGGCCGGTGACGCCGGCCGCCGACGACATCCTCGAGGCGAACGACGTGCTCGTCCTGCCGGACGTGCTCGCGAACGCCGGCGGTGTCGTCGTCTCCTACTTCGAGTGGGTGCAGGGGCTGCAGGAGTACTTCTGGAAGGAAGACGAGGTCAACCGCCGCCTGCACGACATCGTCACCCGCGCGTTCGACGAGACGCGCGCGACCGTCGAGAATCGCAAGACGTCGATGCGCTTGGCCGCGTACGGGCTGGCGGTGCAGCGCGTCGCCGAGGCGACCGTGACGCGCGGGCTCTATCCCTAGCGCGCGGGCGGTCACCCTCTACCACGCGCAGGGCTGCTCGCTCTGCGAGCGCGCCCGTGCGCAGGTCGCGGCGCTGCAAGGCGAGCTCGGCTTCCCGTACGCGGAGGTCGACATCACGGACGACGCGGAGCTGGAGGCGCGCTATCGCGAGTGGCTGCCGGTGGTCGAGATCGACGGCGAGCGCGCCTTCGTCTACTACGTCGACGAAGCGGCGCTGCGCCGCAAGCTCGCCGCGCCCTGAACGCCTCAGCGCCCTGACGCACAGGCAAGCCAAGGCCCATGTCCCGGGTCTCATGTCTTCGGGTCTGACCCCGGCACTGGGCGCCGCGACCGGCGCAGGCTCGCCGGCCGGAACAGACGTGTCCCGGGGACTGTCCCTGGGACCTGGCCGTTTCGGCCGCTGTGAGTGTCACAAGCGCGGAGGCTTGTGACAACCGGTCGGCAGTGTCAGAGCCTTCGGGCACAATGCTCGTGATGTTGCAATCCCCGGCACCTGGAGGCGCTCCAGAACGCCTCACCGTGGGCGTTGCGGCCCGTCTTTCGCGCTACCTGCAGGTGCTGACGCAGGCCAAGAAGATGGGCAAGGAGCGGATCTCCTCCCAGGAGATCGCCGACTACACCAACATCAACGCGACGCAGATCCGGCGCGATCTCTCGAACTTCGGCAAGTTCGGCAAGCGGGGCGTCGGCTACTCGATCGAGTCGCTGCTCGCCGAGATCCGCAAGATCCTCCGCACGCAGGGCCAGCACAACATCGCCCTCGTCGGCGCCGGCCGGCTCGGCCAGGCGATCGCGAGCTCACCGATCTTCGCCGAGCACGGCATCAACATCGCTGCCGTCTTCGACGCCGACGATTCCAAGATCGGGCACGAGCTCGGCGGCACTGCGATCGAGGACGAGCGCCGCCTGAAGGACGTCGTCCGCGACAAGAACATCGTCGTCGGCGTGCTCGCCGTCCCCGCCGGCGCTGCGCAGAAGGTGGCCGACGACCTCGTCGACTCGGGCGTCCGCATCATCTTCAACTACTCGGAAGCGCTCCTCGACGTCCCGGGCGACGTCACCGTGCACACCTCGAACCCCGCGGTCGAGCTGTTGCACGCGCTCTACTTCCACCTCACGTAGCGTCCGCCGCGTGCGCATCCTGCTCTGGCACGGCTACCTCCTCGGAGGGACCGGCTCGAACGTCTACTCACGTGCGCTCGCGCGTGAGTGGAGCAAGGCCGGGCACGAGGTCGTCGTCGTCTGCCAGGAGCGCGCACCGGAGCAGTTCGATCTCGGCACCGCCACCGTCGTCAATCCCGAGCTCCCGGACGGGCTCCTGCCGGTGTTCGTGCTCGACCGCTACGAGGGACTGCGCCCGAAGCTGCTGCAGGAGTTCACCGACGCAGAGAAGGCCGCGTACGTCGAGGCGAACGCGTCCGCGCTCCGCGAGTTGCTGCCGGCCGACCTGATCTTCACGAACCACGTCCTGCTCGGCGGCCCCGTCGGCGCCGCCACCGGGCAGCCGTTCCGCGTCAAGGCGCACGGCTCCGAGCTCGAGTACTCGATGCGCGGCCGGCCCGAGCTCGAGGAGTGGGGGCGCGAGACGCTCGCGCACGCGGAGGTCACCTACGTCGGCTCGGAGCACATCCGGCGCGTCCTCGCCGACGTCGTCGGCGAGACCGGCGTCGTGCACGAGGTGCCGCCGGGTGTCGACGTCGACCTGTTCGTGCTCGAGGATCGACCCGCCGCGCTCGCGGCGCTGCTCGAGGCCGCACGCGCCGACCCGCCCAACCCGGGCAACGCGGAAGAGCGCCTGCCGGACGAAGGGAACGCCGAGCGGCTCGAGGAGTTCCTCGCCGGCGACGCCCCGACCGTCGTCTACTTCGGGAAGCTGATCGAGCAGAAGGGCGTGCAGGTGCTGCTCGAGGCGATGCAGACGCTCGACGCACGGCTCGTCGTCGTCGGCTTCGGCCCCTACCGGGCGCACCTCGAGGCGATGGCGCCAGAGCGCACGCTCTTCACCGGCCCGCTCGATCACCGCCACCTCGTGCACCTGCTCCCGCTCGCCACCGCCACGGTCGTGCCGTCGGTGTTCCCCGAGGCGTTCGGGATGGTCGCGGCGGAGGCCGCCGCCGCCGGCTCGCCGCCCGTCGTCGCACGCCACTCGGGTCTCGCCGAGGTCGCGGCGGGGCTCGAGGAGAGCTACCCGGAGCGCTTCCGCGGGCTCGCGTCGTTCACGTCGGGGGACAGCGAGGACCTCGCGCGCAAGCTGGCGGCGATCATCGCGCTCTCCGCCGACGACCACGACGAGCTCCGTCGCGCGGCGCGTCAGGCCGTCGTCGAGCGCTGGTCGTGGCACAGCGTCGCGCAACGTCTCCTTCAGCCGGTCTGACCCGCGCGGCTACGCTCCCGCGATGGGTGAGGAGCAGCGTGTCTCCTGGCAGGAGCTTCTCGCGACGTCGCATGCGTCGTTCGAGGACGGCACCGATCTCACGCTCGCCGTCGAGGAGGAGTTCGCGCTGCTCGACCCCGACTCGCTCGAGCTGACCGACCGGTTCGAAGAGCTCTACGCGGCGGCGCTCGAAACAGACCTCGCGCCGAACATCGTCGGCGAGCTGATCGCCTCCGAGGTCGAGGTGCGCACCGGCAAGTGCACCGACTTCGGCGAGGCGGCCGACGCGATGCGGGAGCGGCGCGAGCAGCTGCACGCCGTCGCGTCCGAGCTGAAGATCGGCCTCGGCGGCACGGGCTCCCATCCGTGGAGCCGTTGGCAGGACCAGCGGATCATCGACACGCCGCACTACCAGCGGAACAACCAGCTCCTCCGCTACGTCGTCTGGCGCAACAACACCTTCGGCCTGCACGTCCACGTCGGGATCGCCGGCGCCGACCGTGCGATCGCGGTGCACGACGCGCTGCGCAACTTCCTGCCCGAGCTCCTCGCGCTGTCGGCCAGCTCGCCGTTCGTCGAGAACGTCGACACCGGCCTCCACTCCGCGCGCACCGAGATCTTCACGCGCATGTTCCCGCGCTGCGGGATCCCCGATGCGTACGGCGACTGGCGTGGGTGGGAGGACTACGTCTCCTTTCTCTACCGCACCGGCTCGATCACCGAGCACACGCAGATCTGGTGGAGCGTGCGGCCGCACCTGGCGTATCCGACCGTCGAGATCCGCATCTGCGACGGCCAGCCCGACCTCGGCGAGGCGCAGGCCCTCGCGGCGCTCTGTTACGCGCTGGCAGCGCGGTGCGCGCGTGCGTACGACGAAGGCGAGCCCCTGCCCGATCGGCCGCACCGCATGCTCGAGGAGAACCTGTGGCGGGCGACCCGCTACGGCCTCTCCGGCGAGCTGCTCGACCTCGAGCGCGGCGAGTCGATCCCCGCCCGGGCGCGGATCGAGCAGCTGCTCGAATGGGTGGCGCCCGTCGCGTCCGAGATCGGTGCGGCGCCGTTCCTCGCGGTGCCCGAGCAGAACGCGGCCGAGCGCCAGATCGAGCGCGTCGCCGAGGGCGCCGACCTGCGCAGGATCTACGCCGAGCAGGTGCAGGCGGGGGTGCCGGTCAGTGGCTGACGAGGTCGACCCGGAGGCGCTCGCCGACGAGCTCGCGGCGTTCGACGTCGACCAGTTCCTGGTCGCCGCAGCCTCCACCCTGGCGAGCCTTGCGTTCGCCAAGCTCGAGGGCGGCGACCTGGGCCAGGCCAGGAAGGCGATCGACACGCTGGCGGCCCTCTTGCCGCACGTCGAGAGCGGCCTCCAGGGCGACCTGGAGCGGGCGCTGACGAACCTCCAGGTGGCCTACGCAAGCGCCGCTTCCGGCTAGCTCCAGCCGGACATTGTGATACATAATCGCCCGCGCCGAAGCCCTTCGGCGCTTAACTTTGTGAGGGAGCGAAACCGATGGACTGGTTCATGCAACACGCCGTGCTCCTCGGCCTCGTCGGTGCCGGCGTGGCTGTGGCGTACGGGCTCTACCTGACCTGGTGGCTGCTCCAGCAGCCGGCGGGCAACGACCGGATGAGAGAGATCTCGAAGGCCGTCCAGGAAGGCGCTGCTGCCTACCTCAAGAAGCAGTACACCGCGATCGCGCTCGTCGCGATCGTCCCGTTCCTCGCGCTCGGCTTCTACGACAAGCTGGGCTGGGGGACGGCGTTCGGGTTCCTGATCGGCGCGATCCTCTCGTCCGCCGCGGGCTTCATCGGCATGAACGTCGCCGTGCGCTCGAACGCCCGGACAGCCGAGGCGGCACGTGGCGGCCTCGCGCCGGCGCTGAACGTCGCCTTCCGCGCAGGCTCGGTGACCGGCCTCCTCGTCGTCGGCCTCGGCCTCTTCGGCGTCGCCGGTTACTACTGGTTCCTGACGGCCGCGCTCGGCAACTCGCCGACCTCCGCCATCAACGACCTGATCGGGCTCGCCTTCGGCGGCTCGCTGATCTCGGTCTTCGCCCGTCTCGGCGGCGGCATCTTCACCAAGGCCGCCGACGTCGGCGCCGACCTCGTCGGCAAGATCGAGGCCGGCATTCCCGAGGACGACCCGCGCAACCCGGCGGTGATCGCCGACAACGTCGGCGACAACGTCGGCGACTGCGCCGGCATGGCCGCCGACCTGTTCGAGACGTATGCCGTCACGGCGGTCGCGGTGATGCTGCTCGGCACGCACGTCGCCCTCGTCGGCGACCTGTCGCAACGGCTCTACCTCTACCCGCTCGCGCTCGGCGGCGTCTCCGCGATCGCCTCGGTGATCGGCACCCTCTTCGCGCGCCTCGGCAAGGGCGAGAACGCCGTCATCAACGCGCTCTACAAGTCGGTGCTCGCCGCGACCGTTCTGTCTGCGATCGGGTTCATCCCGGTCACGCTCGGCTTCGACGGCGGTCGCTTCTCCTTCAGCGACCTCTACCTCTCCGCGCTCGTCGGTCTCATCGTGACGTTCCTGCTCGTCGCGATCACCGAGTACTACACGGGGACTCGCTGGAACCCGGTCAAGGCGATCGCGAAGGCGTCGCAGACCGGGCATGCGACGAACATCATCGAGGGCCTCGCGATGGGCATGCAGGCCACCGCGCTGCCGGTGCTCGTGATCGTCGCCGGCATTCTCACGGCTCATCACTTCGCCGGCCTCTACGGCATCGGCGTCGCCGTGATGGCGCAGCTGTCGATGACGGGTCTGATCGTCGCGCTCGACGCCTACGGCCCGGTGACCGACAACGCCGGCGGCATCGCCGAGATGGCCGACCTCCCCGCGGAGGTCCGCGGCGTCACGGATCCGCTCGACGCCGTCGGCAACACGACGAAGGCCGTCACGAAGGGCTACGCGATCGGCTCGGCTGCACTCGCCGCGCTGATCCTGTTCGACTCGTACACGACGGGCCTCGCCGACGAAGGCCTGCCCACGCTGTTCTCGCTCTCGGACCCGTGGGTGATCGCCGGGCTCTTCATCGGCGGCCTGATGCCGTTCCTCTTCTCGTCGCTCGCGATGCAGGCGGTCGGGCGCGTCGGCGGCGAGGTCGTGCAGGAGGTGCGTCGCCAGTTCCGCGAGCACCCCGGGATCATGGATTACACCGAACGGCCGGACTACAGCCAGGCCGTCGGGATCGTCACCACGTCGGCGATCCGCTCCATGCTGCTCCCGGCCCTGATCCCGATCGGCTTCCCGATCGTGGTCGGGATCATCAGCGCCAGGATGCTCGGCGGCCTGCTGATCGGCACGATCGTGACCGGCTTCTTCCTCGCGGTCGCGATGACCTCGGGCGGCGGCGCCTGGGACAACGCGAAGAAGTCGATCGAGGACGGCGCCTACGGCGGCAAGGGCTCCGAAGCCCACGCTGCCTCGGTCACGGGCGACACCGTCGGCGACCCGTACAAGGACACCGCAGGCCCCGCGATCAACCCGATGATCAAGATCGCGAACATCGTCGCGATCCTGATCATCCCGCTGATCGTCTCGATCCACAGCTAGGACGACCGCTCGCGCGGGGACCCCGGCCGGGGTCCCCGCGCTCGAGCCTCGTCCGGGATGAGCATTCGTGTTCATTCGGCGCGCGCGCGTTCCGGTGCGGCGACGCAGAGCCGATCGCACGGCCCGTGGCCCGCGCATAGACCTTCGGTGAACCGCGGGTGTTTTCGCGTGGTGAGTTGCCTGGCGCGCTCGGCCCATTGACCGATATAGAAACCGAGGCTACGATCCGCCGACTGCGGCCCCAGGGGGTCGCGAGGGGTGTTTCCAAACCAGGGGAGAGGGGTTCTATGCAGCGGTATCTGCGCCTTCTGGGTGCATTGGTTGCTGGCGCGCTGATCGCCGTTCCGACGGCGCTCGCGGGCAGTGACAACGGCTCGAACTCGGACTACGTTCCGAGCACTTTCAGCGTCAAGCAGGATCAGCTTCGCCAGCAGGCGCTGGCGATGCAGGCCAAGGGGCCAGATCCCGGCCGACGCGAAGGTCGGGAAGGTCGCGAAGGGTCAGTATGTCCAGCTCGCTCGCGAGGGTGAGGACTCGATCTTCACGATCCTCGTCGAGTTCGGCACGGCGACCAACACGACTCACACGCACCTCGGCGACAAGACACATGCTCCGGTTCCCGGTGACACGGCTCCGGCTCCTTTGCACAATCAGATCCCGCAAGCCGGATCGTTCGGTCGACAACTCGACGATCTGGACGAGCAATTTCGACCAGACGCACTACAACAACCTGCTCTTCGCCGACAACGCAGGTGCGGTGTCGATGCGGAACTTCTACAAGGAGCAGTCGTCGAACCGCTACACGGTCAACGGCGATGTCTCTGATTGGATCAAGGTTCCGTACAACGAGCCGTCCTACGGCTCGAACTACTGCGGCAGCATCGTCTGCGCGGACACGTATCGCCTGATCCAGGATGGTGCGAACGCGTGGTATGCCAAGCAGATCGCGAACGGGATGACTCCCGATCAGATCAACGCCTATCTGTCGAAGTTCGACAAGTGGGATCGCTATGACGCAAACGGCAACGGCAACTTCAACGAGCCGGACGGCTTCATCGATCACTTCCAGATGATTCATGCCGGTGAAGGTGAAGAGGTCGGCGGCGGCCAGCAGGGCACCGACGCGATCTGGAGCCACCGCTCCTACGCAGCCCGCCAGGCCGGAGGCCCGAACGGCTTCCCCGGCGTCCATGTCGGTAACTCGAACTACTGGATCGGCGACTACACGATCGAGCCGGAGAACGGTGGCGCGGGCGTGTTCTCGCACGAGTTCGCTCACGACCTCGGTCTGCCGGACGAGTACGACACCTCCGGCAACACGGGTGGCGCCGAGAACTCGACCGGCTTCTGGACGCTGATGTCGAGCGGTTCCTACGGCAATGACGGCACCGAGGACATCGGCTCGAAGCCGCTGCCGATGAACGCTTGGGACAAGTTCGAGCTTGGCTGGCTGAACTACGAGGTCGCTCGCCCCGGCGAGAAGACCAGCGAGCACAAGCTCGGCCCGGCCGAGTTCAACACCAAGCAGGCCCAGGGGCTCATCACCGTGCTTCCTGATCGCAAGGTGACCTCGAACGTCGGCACGCCGAAGACCGGTTCGTGGATGTACTACTCGACGACGGGCGATGCGCTGAACGTGTCGATGTCGAAGTCGTTTGCGGTTCCCGCCGGGAACACGACGCTGACGGCCGACATCAACTACAGCACCGAGCGCGACTTCGACTATGCGTTCCTCGAAGTCTCGACCGACGGCGGGGCAACCTTCAAGCCGGTTGCCACGAGCGTCTCGACGGCAACGGATCCCAACGGGAACAATCCGTCGCTCACCGGCATCCAGGGAAGCTCAGGCGGATGGGTTCCGCTGACCGCGAACCTCGGGGCCGCAACCGCCGGTACAGACGGTGGTGATCCGTTGGCGCTACGCGACCGACGCGAACACGCATGGTGCGGGTATCCAGCTCGACAACATCTCGGTTGGCGGCGCAGCTGCCGACGGTGCCGAGACGGACACGGGTTGGACCTTCGACGGTTGGAAGCGTTCGACGGGCCAGGAGGTCAACTCGTACTTCAACGCGTACTTCGCCGAGAACCGCACCTATTCCGGTTATGACGCCTCGCTTGCAGTCGGCCCGTACAACTTCGGGTTCCTCGACAATCCGCTTCTGCAGAACTTCGTGGAGCGGTATCCGTACGAGGACGGACTGCTCGTCTGGTATTTCAACTCGCAGTACACGGACAACAACGTCGGCGATCATCCGGGCGAAGGCGAGATCCTTCCGGTTGATTCGCATCCGGCGATGCTCCACTGGTCGGACGGCTCGCTCGTTCGGCCGCGGATTGCTGCCTACGACGCGACCTTCGGGCTCGACCCGACGGACGCGATCACGTTCCACCGCAACAGCGTTCCGACCACGTTCCCGTCGCTGCCTGGCGTTTCGGTCTTCAACGACCAGAACAGCTACTACGTGGCGTCGGATCCGGCGGACGCTCGTTACAAGGCGAGCTGGTACAGCGTCAACAACCCGCACACCGGCACGCAGATTCAGGTCAAGAGCCTGACGCCTGGCGGATTCATGCAGGTTGCTGTGACGCCGCCCGCGGCTGGGTAGTCGACAAAGCAAGAGAACACGCTCGTCAAAGGAGCGAGGGGCGAACGCCCCTCGCTCCTTTCCTTTCGGTTTGCCTCATGAAAGAAACGGTGATCCGAGGCTATCGTGATCGGCCATGCCTCTTACGTCCCGGATCGTCCCCATTGCGGCTCTGGCCGTTATGTTCATGGCGATGACTGCAAGCGCAGCGGTTGGCCCGTCTTTGAAGATTGAGAGTCACTCGCCCCTTGTCGTCAGCGGCTCGTCGTTCGCTACGGGTGAAAAGGTGACCGTCACTGCCCTCACAGGTCTCGGCCCGCGTGCTGTTCGACTCACCGCGGCCCACGGCCGTTTCCGTGCGCGCTTCGACTTGCCGAAGTCTGGCTGCGCCGCCGCGTTCGGCGCCAGGGCCATCGGCTCCAAGGGCAGCCGCACCACGGTCATTTTCGGCAAGGCAGCAACTTGCCTCCCGCCACCTCGCGACTAGCGGCCGTGCCGAGAAGCGCTTGGGTTGCTGATCCGGCCGTTCCGACGGTCGCGATGGCGGCGACCACGGTCGCGGTCAGCACGCGCTAGAGAACGCACGATCCGAACGACACGAAGGGCCGGCGAATCGCCGGCCCTTCGTCGTTTCGGAGGAGTACCGTGAGCGTGTGCACAACCGGGTTCTCGTCTATGCCGAGGCCGTCGACGTGGCGGCAGAAGGCGCCGTCTGGTACGCGCGCTGCATCGCCGGCGGCCCGTTCACGGCGCTGCACGTTCCCGGCAAGAGCACCGACTCCGGCATCCATGCACGCTGGTTCGACCTGACGGGCGGCGAGCCGCGGCTCGACGTCTTGCCGGCGGGGAGCGACGCGACCACGGCCGTGCTCGAGGCGATCGCACGGCTGCGCCAGAACGGCGAGATCGTCACCGTCGTCCTGCCCGAGCAGTTCAGCAAGCGATCGCTGATGGCGGCCGCCCAGCGGGCGCAGTTCCGGCTCAAGCTGCGCCTGCTCGTCGAGCCCGACGTCGTCGTCGCCGACGTCCCGACCGTCACCTCCGAGCGACGGCCCGAGGGACGCGTGCCGGAGCACCTCGCGGTACGCGTGGTCGCCGGCCAGCTCGACGACGCGACGAAGCGGGCGGTCGCCTACGCCCAGAGCCTCGGCATCGACGACCTGCGCGCCGTCCACTTCGGCGAGCGTTCCTGGGACGAGTCGGAGCTCGGCATCCCGGTCGACGACGAGCCCCAGGACGGCAAGCTCGGCGACGCGATGCTCACCTACGCGCGCCGGCTGACCGACGACCCGACCGTCAGTGTCAACGTCGTGCTCCCGGAGCGGATCGACACCACGCTGCACCGCCTGCGGGGACGGCGCGCGCTCGCGATCAAGCGGTGCCTCCTGTTCGAGCCGCACGTGATCCTGAGCAGCGTCCCGCACCGCAACTAAGCTCCGCCGGTGCCACGGCGTCGGCAGAGTCACGGGCTCGAACGGGTTCTCGGGGCGCCGGCGCTCTTCGCCACCGCGTACGGCAACGTCGGCTCGTCGATCTACTACGCGCTCGGCCTGACGGCCGGGATCGCGCTCGGCCTGACGCCGATCGTCTTCATCATCAGCGGGCTGATCTTCGCCGCGACCGCCGCGACGTACGCCGAGGGAACGGTGCGCTACCCGGAGGCAGGCGGGTCGGCGAGCTTCGCCCGCCACGCGTTCAACGAGCTGGTCTCGTTCGGGGCCGCCTGGGCGCAGATGTTGAACTACGTGATCACCGTCGCGATCTCGGTGATCTTCGTGCCGCACTACCTCTCGATCTTCTGGGAGCCGCTACGGACGAACCCGTGGGACATCATCGTCGGGATCTGCCTCACCTGGCTGCTCGTCGGGCTGAACGTGATCGGGATTCAGGAGGCGGCGAAGCTGAACATCCTGCTCGCCGTCGTCGACTTCGCGACGCAGTTGCTGCTCGTCGCGCTCGGGTTCTTCCTGATCTTCAGCCCACAGATCCTGGTCGACAACGTTCACCTCGGGGTGGCGCCGACGTGGTCGGCGTTCGTGCTCGCGATCCCGGTGGCGATGATCGCCTACACCGGGATCGAGACCGTCTCCAATCTCGCCGAGGAGGCGCGTGACCCGGTGCGCTCGATTCCACGCTCGATCTCGTGGGTCGCGATCGCCGTCTTCGCGATCTACTTCACGCTCCCGTGGATCGCGCTCTCGGCAATGCCCGTCGAGCACGTCGGTAACCACTACGTGACGAAGCTCGGCCTGCCGCCGCCGCTCGGCTTCAAGAACGACCCGGTGCTCGGCCTCGTCGAGAACATGGGCCTGCACGGCGTGGTGCTGTCGGTCGTGAAGATCTACGTCGGGATCCTCGCTGCGACGATCCTGTTCATCGCCACGAACGCCGGCGTGATCGGCGCGTCGCGGATCACCTACTCGATGTCGAGCTACCGCCAGCTGCCGGCGGCGTTCCGCAAGCTGCACCCCAAGCTGAAGACGCCGTGGCTCTCGCTCGTCGTCTTCGCGGGAATCGGCCCGACGCTCTTCCTGCTCTCGGGGCAGGTCGACTTCCTGGGGCGGATGTACGCGTTCGGCGCCATGCTCTCGTTCACGATCGCCCATCTGGCGGTGACGACGCTCCGGGTGCGGCGGCCGGACGAGGAGCTCGAGTGGCGCGCGCGACCGAACCTGACGATCCGCGGCATCCAGTGGCCGCTGTTCGCGATCGTCGGGGCGATCGGGACGGGCGCAGCGTGGCTCGTCGTCGTCGTCCAGGACGCGCAGACGCGGTACGCAGGTCTCGCCTGGCTGATCGTGGGCTTCACGTTCTACGTCCTCTACCGGCGCCGGCTGCATCTGTCGCTGACGAGCACCCAGCGCGCGCCGATACCGCTCGGCCCGGCGCTCGCCCTCGAGTACCGGTCGATCCTGGTGCCGATCGTCTCGGGCGACGAGTCGCGCGAGGCAGTCGAGCTCGCCGCCCGCCTCGCGACCGAGCGTGCGGGGCGGATCGTGCTCCTGCGCGTGATCGTCGTGCCGCTCGAGTTGCCGCTCGACGCGGATCTGAGCGAGCAGCTCGAGGAAGCCGACGTGTTGCTCGACGAGGCGCGGTCGATCGCGACGCCCTACGGCGTGCGCGCAGTGGAGCGCGTGGTGCGCGCGCGCAACGCCGGCCGTGCGATCGTCGAGGAGGCCGACCGGCGCGGCACCGAGATCATCGTGCTGGGCGCGCCCCGCGGGCGCCACCGTCACATCTTCGGGCACACGGTCGACTTCGTTCTCAAGCAGGCGCCGTCCCGGGTGATGGTCGCGGCAGGCAGGACGGCCGCGTAACCGTGTACCGGCAGCTGACCGCACTGACCGCGATCGTCATGATCACACTTGGAGTGGCGATGATCGGCATCACGATCGCGCACGGCTTCGGCGTCGGCGTCATCCTCGGCCTGCTCTTCATCGCGGCCGGGATCGGGCGGCTCTACGTGCTGCGGAGCCGCGGCTAGTGGCCAGGAAGCTCCCCGGGCTCAAGCGCGAGCTCGACGCGCGCGCGCTCTTCTCCGTCGCGTACGGCGAGATCGCCTCGTCGATCTACTTCGCGCTGGGCGTGCTCGCCGCCCACGCACTCGGCTTCACGCCGATCGTGCTGCTCGCGGCCGGCGCGCTCTTCCTGATCGTCTCCTTCTCGTACGCCGAAGGCACCGCCGCGCTGCCCGAGACGGGCGGAGCGGCGACGTTCGTCCGGCGCGCGCTCAACGACCTGGCGGGCTTCATGACCGGCTGGGCGCTCTTCCTCGACTACCTGATCGTGATCGCACTGTCGGCGCTCTTCCTGCCGCACTATCTCGGCGGCGCGCTGCAGGTGCATGCGCTCGAGCACAATCCGTGGGACGTCATCGTCGGTGTCGGCGTGATCGTGTTCGTCGCGCTCGTACGCATCGTGCGCCGTCCGTCGCTCTACGGGCTCGGGATCGTCGTCCCGGCGCTCGACCTGCTGACGCAGCTGCTGCTCGTCGTGCTCGGGTTCGCGCTCGTCTTCTCGCCGCACATGCTCGCGCAGGGCACGTCGCTCGGCACGCACCCTTCGTGGCACGACCTCGCCTTCGCGCTGCCGCTGGCGATGCTCGCCTTCACCGGCCTCGAGACGGTCGCCAACCTGGCGGAGGAGGCGCGACGCCCGGGCGTCGACCTGCCGCGCTCGGTCTTCGGCGCCATCGTGACGGTCGTGACGATCTACGTCGCGATCGCGGTCGTCGCGCTCTCGGCCTTCCCAGGCCCGGACACCGAGCTCGGCTACGACGTGGATCCGGGCGCCGATGCTCGGCGTCGCCGACAGCATCCGCGCAGAGCTGCCGTACTGGCTCGGCAACCCGTTGCGGTTCTACGTCGGTGTCACGGGCGCGCTGATCCTGCTCGCGGCGGTGACGACGTCGATCTCGGGCTTCTCCCGGCTCGCGTACTCACTCGGTGAGCACGGCCAGCTCCCCCGCAGCTTCGGCCGGCTGAGCCGCCGTGCCCATGTCTCCCCACTCGCGATCGCCTCCGTCGCGGGGATCTCCTCCGCGATCGTGATCGCGACGGCGTTCTTCCGCCGCGACGTGCAGTTCCTCGCGAGCCTCTTCTCGTTCGGCGTCCTGCTGGCGTTCACCGCCGCTCAGCTCGCCGTGATCAAGCTGCGGGTCGACGAGCCCGACCTGCCGCGGCCCTATCGCGCTCCGCTGAACGTCCGGATCCGCGGGGCGGACATCCCGCTGCCGGCGATCGTCGGCTCGATCCTCACGTTCACGATCTGGGTGCTCGCGCTCGCGACGCACCCGGGCGCCCGCTACGCCGGGCCGGCGTGGCTCGCGATCGGCCTCGTCGTCTTCATCGCGGTGCGGATCTCGCACGGCGAGGGGCTGATGGAGAAGGTGACCGCCGACGACGAGCGGCCCATGGAGACCGTGCTGCGCGCGCACAAGATCCTCGTGCCGATGAAGCTGGGCGTGATCGGCGAGGAGATGCTCGCCACCGCGATCAAGCTCGCCACCGAGCACGACTCCGAGGTCCAGGCCCTGCACGTGATCCGCGTGCCGCTCGAGCAGGCGCTCGACGCGACGATGTACGACGAGGAGGAGCGCGCCGACGCGTCGCTCGCCGAGGCGAAGCTCCTGGGCGCCGACTACAACGTGACGGTCGGCGGAACGGTCGTGCGCGCCCGGGCGATCGGCCAGGCGATCGTCGAGCGCGCGTTCGAGATCGACGCCGACCTGATCGTCCTCGGCTCGGCGCCGCGCTGGCGCCGGCAGTCGCGCTTCTTCTCGCCCACGGTCGACTACGTCCTGCGCAAGGCACCGTGCGAGGTCCTGATCGTCGCCTTCCCGCAGTCGGTCCTCGACGAGGAGTTGGCGGCGACCTAGCGGTCCGGAGTACCCTGCCCGGCTGTGAAGGCAATCGTGATCGGATGCGGCCGCGTCGGCTCGGCCGTCGCGCTCCAGCTGCAGGGCTCGGGCTGGGACGTGACCGTCCTCGACGAGAACGAGGACGCGCTCGGGCGACTCGGCGACAGCTGGACCGGCGGGTTCATCGTCGGGCACGGCATGGACCTCCAGCTCCTGCGCGAGTCCGGGATCGAGGAGGCCGACGCCGTCGTCGTGACGACGAACGGCGACAACACGAACCTCGTGATCGCGCAGGCCGCCCAGCAGCACTTCGAGGTGCCGACGGTCATCGTCCGTGTACTCGACCCGGCCCGCGCGCAGTTCTATGCGTCACGGGGGCTGCGCACCGTCTGCCCGACAGCGTCGGCGATCGAGGCGCTCGTCGGCGCCGTCCGCTCGACCGAGCCGGTCGAGGCGCGCTGATGTACGTCCTCGTCGCGGGCGGCGGCAAGGTCGGCGCCAACCTCGCACGCTCGCTCCTGCGCGGCGGTAACGAGGTGACGTTGATCGAGCAGCGCCCGTACCGCTTCGACAAGCTCGAGGCAGAGTTCGAGCACCAGGTGATCCGAGGCGACGCGACCGAGCTCTACGTGCTCGAGCGCGCCGGGATCAAGCGCCCGCCCGACCTGCTCGTCGCCGCGACCGGCGACGACGAGGACAACATCGTCATCTGCCAGCTCGCCCGCGAGAAGTACGGCGTCGTGAAGGTGATCGCCCGCATCAACGACCCGCGCAACCAGCCCTACTTCGACCTGCTCGGCATCTCGCCGACCGTGTCGGCGACCGGGTCGATCATGGCGCTGATCGAGCACGAGGTGCCGGAGCACGGCCTGATCCACCTGCTCGAGCTGCGGAAGGAGAACCTCGAGATCGTCGAGGTCTCGATCGACAAGGACGCGAACTGCAAGGGCAAGCGGGTTCGCGCGCTCCAGCTGCCCGAGGGCGCGCGGCTGATCTCGGTCGTCCGGGACGGCAAGGCCGAGATCCCTGACGACGAGACGCAGATCCAGGCAGGCGACCAGGTGCTGGCGATCCTGGAGCCCGGCAAGGAAGACGAGCTCCGCCGCATCTTGCTCCACCCGTAAGGACGGCTACCGTGGGGGCGTGCGTCGCCCGACGACACCCGTTCTGCTGGCGTGGTTCGCCACCGCCGCAGGTGTGCTCTCGATCATCTCGGCCATGACGCCGGAGATGGCGAACCGCGTCGACCTCGTCAGCGGCGTCCTGCCGCCCGGCGTCCCCACCGCAGCCCGCACGCTCGTGCTGGCGCTCGGGCTCGGCATGGTCTGGCTCTCACGCGGCCTCGCGCGGCGCAAGCGCCGCGCCTGGTGGCTGGCGCTCGGGGTGGTCGCGGCCTCCGCGGTCGCGCACCTTGCGAAGGGCCTCGACTTCGAGGAGTCGACGGTGCACCTGATCCTGCTGGTCGCGCTCCTGCGCGCCCGCCGGCAGTTCGTCGCGCCCGGCGACCCGGCGACGATCCTCCCGCTGGCGCAGGTCGGCGCGGCCTTCGCGCTGTGCCTGCCGCTCCTGACGGTGTACGCCTACGACAACGACGCCTTCTCCGAGCGCATCGAGGAGGCGCTGCTGCTGGTGACGGCGGCCCTTGCGTTCCGGGCGCTCTGGCTGTGGCTGAGGCCGATCCCCGTGGCGGCGCCCGAGGTCGGCGACCGAGACCGTGCGGAGGCGCTCGTCCAGGAGCACGGTCACGACAGCCTGGCGTACTTCGCGCTGCGTCGCGACAAGAGCTACTTCTTCTCCGTCAGCGGCCGGTCGTTCCTCGCGTATCGCGTCGTCGGCGGGACGGCGCTTGTCGCCGGCGACCCGATCGGGGCCAACGACGAGCGCCACGAGCTGATCTCGGAGTTCCGCCGCGTCGCCCATGCGAAGGGCTGGCGCGTGGCGATCGCCGGCGCGTCGAACGACGCGCTCGCCGACTACGCCGGCGTCGGTTTCAAGTCGATCTATCTCGGCGACGAAGCAGTCATCAGGCCCGCCGACTTCACGCTCGAAGGCCGCGCGATCCGCAAGGTGCGCCAGTCGGTCTCCCGGCTCGAGAAGAGCGGCTACGAGGTGCGCGTGCTCACCGCGGGCGACGCCGACGAGCGGCTGCGCGCCGAGCTGAAGGCCGTCTCGGAGGAGTGGCGGGGCAACTGGCCCGAGCGCGGCTTCACGATGGCGATGGACGCGATGTTCATCTACCCGGACTCCGTGCTCGCCGTGGCGATCGGCCCCGACGGCTCGATCGGCGGCTTCCTGCAGCTCGTTCCCTCGCCCGCGAGCGACGGCTACTCACTCGCGTCGATGCGCCGACGCCGCGACACGCCGAACGGCTTGATGGAGTACCTGATCACCGAGACGGTCGTGTGGGCGCGACAGCACGCCGTGACGGAGCTGTCGCTCAACTTCGCCGTCTTCGCGGACTTCCTGCGCACCGACGAGACCGCGACGCGGTGGACGCGCGCGATGCGCTGGGGGCTCCTCAAGGCAGACCGCCTCTTCCAGGTCGAGCGGCTGCACAGCTTCAACCGCAAGTTCTTCCCGCACTGGCGCCGCCGGTACTTCTGCTTCGAGCGGTGGACGGACTTCCCGCTCGCGGGCCTCGCGTACCTGCACGCGGAGTCGCTGCTGACGCCGCCCGGCCCCTGGGTCAAGTCGTCCACCGACCTGGCCGCGCGATGAGAAGGCTCTGGCCACTCGCGCTCGTCGCTCTCGCGGCCGTCCTCGTCGGCGGCGCTTCGGCGCGCACTCAGGGCCTGCATCTCGTGCGGGTCGCGCACTTCTCGGCGCCGGTCTACGCGACGTCGGCGCCCGGCGAGCCCGGCAACCTCTACGTCGTCGAGCAGGCGGGGCGGATCCTCGTGCTGACGAACGGCCACATCCGGAGCACGCCGTTCCTCGACATCCGCTCGCAGGTGCGAAGCGGGGGAGAGCAGGGGCTGCTGTCGGTCGCGTTCGCGCCGGACTACGCGCAGAGCCACCGCTTCTACGTCGACTACACCGACTCGAACGGCGACACGCGCGTCGTGCAGTACCGCTCGAACGGCACCTCCGCGATCGCGTCGTCGGCGAAGCAGCTGCTCTTCGTCAAGGACTTCGCGTCGAACCACAACGGCGGCCAGCTGCAGTTCGGCCCGGACAAGCGCCTCTACTGGGGTAACGGCGACGGCGGCGGCGGCGGCGACCCGCAGCACAACGGCCAGAGCCTCGCGCGGCCGTTCGCGAAGATCATGCGGCTGAACATCGACGCCGCGAAGCCGCGGTGGGAGCTCGTCGCCTACGGCCTGCGCAACCCGTGGCGCTTCTCCTTCGACCGGGCGACCGGCGATCTCTACATCGGCGACGTCGGCCAGAGCGCGTGGGAGGAGATCGACTACCTGCGCAAGGGCGCCGGTCGCGCCAACTTCGGCTGGAACCGTTACGAGGGCCGGCACTCCTACGATCCGTCGACGAAGCTGCTGACAGCGGCGCCCTACCACGGGCCGATCGCGGAGTACCCGCATTCGCAGGGCTGCTCGGTCACCGGCGGCTACGTCTACCGCGGCAGCAAGGTGAAGGCGGCGGTGGGGCGGTACTTCTACGGCGACTACTGCTCGGGGAACGTCTGGAGCCTGAAGGTCTCGGGCGGCAAGGCGCGCAGCATCCGGCTCGAGCCGTTCAAGGTCGCGGGCCTCTCGTCGTTCGGCGAGGACGCAGCCGGCGAGCTGTACGCGATGTCGGTCGACTCCGGCGACCTCTTCCGCCTCGCGGGCTGACGCGCCTCGACCAGCCGTGTCCCAGGGACTGTCCCCGGGCCACGGCGCATTGGGACATGTTCCAGGGACAGTCCCCCGGCCACGTCTCTTCGTGACGTGTTCCGGGGTCAGACCCGAGCGACAGCGGCTGATCTGGACGCGTCCCGGGGTCAGACCCGAGGACAGGGCTCGTCTGGGCAGCGTCCGCTGAGGGCAGCTCAGCCCGCGCGGCGGCGCCGGACCTGCGGGCCTTGCGTGCCGAGCGCCGCGTAGGCGATCGCCTGCAGCGACTCGTTCAGGTTGCGCAGCTCGTGCGCGATCACGGTCAGCTCCTCGCGGCGCTCCTCGCGCGCGTTCAGCCGCCGAAGCTCGTCCGCGATCCGGTCGAGCCGCTCGAGTAGCGCCTCGAGCTGGCGGTCGGCCACCTCTCCGTGCTCCACGGAGCCGATGTTAGCGGCGCGCCCGGCGCCACACCGCGAGGCCGATCAGCGCGCCGAGCGCGTCGATCGCGACGTCGACGGGCGAGCCGTGCCGCCCTCGCACGAACGTCTGGTGGAACTCGTCCGTGCAGGCATAGGCGACCGCCGCCGCGAACGCCCAGGCGTACGAGCCGGTCGCGCGCAGCAGGAGCAGCGCGAGCACGGCGTACTCGGTCATGTGCGCCAGCTTGCGCAGCACGAGGTCCCAGGTGCCGAGGTGGGTCGAGAGCGACGGGACCGACGAGAAGGCGAAGATGACGGCCGCCCACGCGACCACCGGCAGCCAGCGGGAGACCATGTCGTCTATATTCGCGGCGATAACGGGCGCACGGTAAGGGAACCTGGTGTGAATCCAGGACGGTCCCGCCGCTGTAAGGGGAGATGCCCTCCGCCAGAGGCCACTGAGCACCACGCTCGGGAAGGCGGTGGAGGGGGAGCCCCGAGTCAGAAGACCTGCCGGTCGCCCTCCATACCGATCCCCTCGCGGAAGGAGGAATCGTGGCCAAGCGCCTCATTCTCTTGTCGTTCGTGTTCTTCGTGCTGCCCGCGTCCGCGCTCGCAGCGACAGTCAAGGTGCGCGTCGAAGGACAGACGCAGACACTCTTCGCCCCGACCGAGGCGACCGTCACAGCGGCGAGCGCACAGGACGCACTCGAGCAGGCGTCGCTCGCGGGCGAGTTCTACTACCACGTGACGGTCACCGGCTTCGGCCCGTACGTCGACCAGGTCGGCCGCTACGGCGGCACCGCCTCCAGCGGCTGGGTGTTCAAGGTCAACGACGTCTCGCCGCCCGTCGGCGCAGACAAGGTCGTGCTGAAGGACGGCGATCGCGTGCTCTGGTACTACGCGACGTTCGGGCCGCAGGGCGGGCCGCCGACGCTGTCGGTCAAGACGTCGTCGAAGAAGGGGTGCTACGTCGCGCAGGCCTTCGACGACAACGGCAAGGCCGCGACCGTGACCGGCCTCGTCTTCCACATCGGCTCGAAGCGCACGGTCAAGGGCAACCAGAACGTCGACGTCTGTCCCGGTCCGCATCCGGGCGTGCTCGTCCGCGCGACGGCGACCGGTGCGGTCCGCTCGAACGCCGTGAAGTGAGGCTCGCGGTCGTCCTTCTGCTCGCGTTCGCCGTCACGGGCTGTGGCGGCGAACGCGAGCACGGCACCGCGACCCTGTGGGTGACGAAGGACCGCGGTGCGCACCTCGTCTACTCCGGCACCGTTCCCGCGGGGCTGACGGCGATGCAAGCTCTCGACCGCAAGCTCGACATCACGACGCGCTACGGCGGCCGGTTCGTGCAGTCGATCGGCGGCGTCCAGGGCTCGGTGACGAGCAGGCACGACTGGTTCTATTTCCTCGACGGCGTCGAGGGGGATCGAAGCGCCAGCGAGGCGAAGCTGCATCCAGGCGACGTCGAATGGTGGGACTACCGCTCGTGGCGAGGCAAGGCGATCAGCGTGCCGTTCGTCGTCGGCTCCTACCCGCATCCGTTTCTCGGCGGCACGACGAGCGTCACCGCCGTCGGTGTCGCGCCGAAGGTTGCGCGCACGATCGCGGCTCAGGTGCACGGCACGGTCGCCGCGAAGAAGCCGACGAGGAACTACATCGTGATCAGTCGCAGCTACCCGCCGGATCACGTCGCGATCAAGCGCTTCCGGGACGGCGCGCTGCTCGAGCTCGGCGCCGCGGTCGCGCAGCAGCTCGCTGACGATCCGAAGGCACTCGAACGCCGCTACGGGGTCGCGCCGTGAGTGCCGCGCCCGCCGCCGCGCTGCTCGCAGCCCTCGCCGTCGCCGCGCTGCTCGTCTCGCAGGCCTGGGTGGTCGCGCTCATCTGCGCGGTGCTCCTCGTCGCCGCGCTGCGCGCGCCGGCGAAGCGGCGCTGGCCCTATCTGATCGGCGCGCTGACGAGCGCCGCCTCGGTGATGTTGCTGACGCCGTTCGTCGAGGTGATCGGCTCGCATCCGATCTGGACCGGGCCGACGATCCCCGTGCTCGGCACGATCGACATCACGCGCGAGGAGATCGCCAACGGCATCTTCCAGGGCCTGCGCCTCGGAGCGGTCGCGCTCGCCTTCGCGGTCTACGCACTGCTGATCGACCATGACCGGCTGCTCGGCTCCGCGGGCTGGGCCCGCCGCTCGACGGTGGCGGTCGCGCTCGCGACGCGGCTCGTGCCGCTGCTCGAGCGCGACGTGCGCGACCTGCGGGAGGCGCTGCGCGGCCGGGGTGTGGAGCTGACGCCCGCGCGGCTGCTCTCACCGCTGCTCGCAGGCTCGCTCGAGCGCGGCCTGAACGTCGCCGAGGCGATGGAGGCACGCGGTTACGGCCGGCCGGGGCGGACGCGGGCGCCGCAACCTGCGTGGGGGTGGCTCGATCACGGCGCGCTCGTCCTGGCCGTTGCGATCGTGGTGGTGGCCGCGTGGCTCTAGCGACGGTCGACGACCTCCGCTTCTCCTACGGCAGCGGCCCGCCGGTGCTGGACGGGATCACGCTGCGGATCGAGCCCGGCGAGCGGATCGTGCTGCTCGGCGCCTCCGCGGCCGGCAAGTCGACGCTCCTCCGCGCGCTCGCGGGACTCGTGCCGCACTTCCACGGCGGCACCTTCGCGGGCAGCGTCGTCGTGGGCGGGCTCGACACCCGCCGTTCGCATCCCGCGCAGCTCGCCGGGACGGTGGCGTCGGTCTTCCAGGACCCGGAGGACCAGGTCGTGATGAACCGCGTCGGCAACGAGGTCGCGTTCGGGCTCGAGAACCTCGGTGTCGACCCGGCGGAGATCTGGCCTCGTGTCGAGGAGGCGCTCGCGCTCGTCGGCTGCGAGCACCTCGCCGAGCGCATCGTCGGCGAGCTGTCCGGTGGTGAGCTGCAGCGGGTCTGCCTCGCGTCGGCGCTCGCGCTGCGGCCGCAGCTGCTGCTGCTCGACGAGCCGACGTCGCAGCTCGACCCAGGCGCCGCCGACGAGTTCTTCGAGGTCGTCAGCGCACTGGACTGCGCGGTCGTCGTCTCCGAGCAGCGTCCCGCACGTCCACTCGGCTACGCCGAACGGGTGCTCTTCATGGAGCGCGGACGCATCACGCTCGACGCCCCGCACGACGACGCGCTGACCTGGCTCGCGGCGAACCATCCGCGCTACCTGCCGCACGCCGACCGGCCCGTCTGCCGCCTCCGCGACGTCCGCTTCACCTACGGCGACCGCGTCGCGCTCGACGGTGCGTCGCTCGAGGTTCGCCGCGGCGAGATCGTCGCGCTGACTGGTCCGAACGGCGCCGGGAAGTCGACGCTGGCCAAGATCGCGACCGGGTTGCTCGACGCGTCGTCGGGCGAGGTCTGGCACGCCCGCGCGGCGTACCTGAGCCAGGATCCCGGGCGTCACCTCGTCACGGAGCGCGTGCTCGACGAGGTCGCGCTCGGCGCCGACGAGACGCGCGCCCGCGAAGCGATCGCGCAGGTCGGGCTCAGCGACCACCTCGAGCGCCACCCGCGCGACCTCTCGGCGGGCGAGCGGGAGCGGCTCGCGCTGGCCGCGGTGCTCGTCACCGACCCGGAGCTGCTCGTGCTCGACGAGCCGACACGCGGTGTCGACCCGGAACGGAAGGCGGAGCTCGCGGCGCTGCTGCGCTCACAGGCGCCGCGCCGCGGCACGCTCGTCGTCACGCACGACCTGCCGTGGGCCGCCGACGTGGCCGACCGCGTGGTCGAGCTGCCGTTGCGGGAGGCCGTGCGTGCGTAGCCTGCTCGTCATCGCCGTTGCGCTGATCGGGGCGTCGCTGCTCGTCGACGACGGCGCACTCGCGACGCTGCTCGGTGCAGCCGGGCTCGTCGTCGCCGGCGTCGCATGGTTCGAGTCCGGCGTCGATTCGACCCGCGAGCTTGCCGTCGTCGCCACGATCGGTGCCGCTGCGGCCGCCGGGCGCGTGCTCTTCGCGGCGATCCCGGGCGTGCAGCCGGTGACGGTGATCGCGGTCGTCGCCGGGGCGTCGCTCGGCCTGCGCGCCGGCGTCGCGACCGGAGCGGTCGCGGCCTTCGTCTCGAACCTCTTCCTCGGGCAGGGGATCTGGACGCCGCAGCAGATGCTCGGCTGGGCCGCCTGCGGCGCAGCGGGAGCGTTGTTCGCGCCCGCGATCCGCGGCCGCGTGCCGCTGGCCGCGCTCTGCGCGGTGCTCGGCTTCGCGTTCAGCCTGAGCATGGATCTCTGGCTCTGGTACGGGTTCTTCCCGCACACGCTGGCGTCGCTGGCAGCGGTGCTCGCCCGCGGGCTCTGGTTCGACGTCGCACATGCGCTCGGCAACGTCGCGATCGCGCTCGCGATCGGCCCCGAGTTACGCCGCATGCTCGACCGTTACGCGACGCGCCTGCGGACGGTGGTCGTGTGGGCCTAGCCGCGCTCCTCGCCGCGGCGACGCTCGCCGTGACGCCGGTCCAGTTCGTGCAGGCACACGCCGACGCGGGCGCCTACGCCGAGCCCGGCGGCCGGCCCGACGCGCTGCTGACGTCCTGGGCGGTGCTCGGCCTGCGCGCGTCGCGCAGCGACGCCCCGGGCTCGCTCGCCTACTTGCAGTCGCAGGAAGGAACGCTGCGCTCGACGACCGACGTGTCGCTCGTCGCGCTCGCCGAGCAGTCGCTCGGCGCGACGCCGACCGCGCTGCTCGACCGGCTGCGCGCCGCGCGCCGCGCGAGCGGGCAGATCGGCGAAGGCGTCAACTCGACGTGCTGGGCCGTGCTCGCGCTCGGCCGCTCGACCGCGGCGACGACGCGCTGGCTGCTCGCGCGCCAGTCGCGGTCGGGCGGCTGGTCGTGGGCGGTCGGCGGCCAGCCCGACTCGAACGACACTGCCGCAGCGCTCGAGGCGCTTCGTGTCGCCGGCGCCCGCGGCGCACCGGTGACGCGAGCGGTGCGCTACCTGCTCTCGTTCCAGAACCGCGACGGCGGCTTCGAATTGACGAACGGCCGCGGCTCCGACGCGCAGTCGACCGCCTGGGCGATCCAGGGGCTCGTGGCGGCGGGACGCACGCCGCCGCGCACGGCGTTCGCGTATCTCGCGCGCCTCAAGCGCGCAGACGGGAGCTACCGCTACTCGACGCGGTACGTGACGACGCCGGTCTGGGTGACCTCACAGGTCCTCGCCGCCCTCGCGAAGAAGCCGTTCCCGTTCGACTAGATATTCGACGCGGCGGCCCGCCGGCTGGTAGCCAAGCTTGCGGTTGATCGCGAGCATCGGCGCGTTCGTCTCGTCGTTCGTGGTCACGAGCTGCGTGATGCCGTGCTCGGCGGCCCAGCGCGTCGAGGCGAGCTTGACGGCGAGCGCGAGGCCGCGGCCGCGGTACTCGCGGCCGGTGGCCGTGAACATGTTGAACGCGCGCCCGTGCTCCTGGTTCGCGGTCAGGAACGAGATCGCGGCAACGCGGCCGTCGACGACCGCGCCGTAGCTGCCTTCGCGCGTGAAGAGCGGGCTGTCCCACACGAACTCCAGCCACTCGTCGTAGGGGATGGCGTCGATCGGCACGAGCGACGGCATGTCCCGCGTCGCCTCTTCGTCGATCCGGTGCAGCTCGTGCGGATCGAGCTCCGCCGCCGGGACGAGCTCGACATCTGCGGGCGGCGTCGCCGTCACCGTGCGCGGGTCGAGCGTCGACTGCGCCTCGGCTCGCTCCTCGCGCCAGCCGCGCCGGGTCGCGAATGCGATCCCCTCGGGCGACTCGTCGAACATCGACGCGGCACTCTTCACGCCGACCTCGAGCAGGTGCGCGCGCAGTCGGTCGTAGAGCGCGCTGCCGATCCCCTGCCGCCGCCGGTCCGGGTGCACCTGCAGGTTCAGGAACCCGTTCTCGCCGCCGCCGCCGAAGAAGATGACGCCGGCGCCGCCGGCGCCGACGATCCGCCCGTCGACCTCCGCGACGAGCGGACAGGAGCCGCGCGCGTTCGGGCACCGAGTGGTAGCGGTGCAGCCATTCCGCCGCGTTGGTGACGATCGTCGGGTTCGTCACCAGCAGCAGCTCGACGACCTGGTCCGCATCGGCCTCGGGATCGGTGTCTCTGATCTGCATACTCGCCATGTGCTCGCAGCCATCTTGACGATCGGGAACGAGCTCGTCTCGGGCGACACCGAGAACACGAACGCCTCGTGGCTCGCGCGCCGGCTCGAGTCGCTCGGTGTGCGGGTCGCGATCAGCGCCTCGGTTCCGGACGAGACCGAGCGGATCGTCGAGTTCGTGCAGCGAGAGCGCGAGCGGGTCGATCACCTGCTCGTCACCGGCGGTCTCGGCGGCACGCCCGACGACATCACGCGCGAGGCGCTCGCGGCCGCGTTCGGTGTCCCGCAGGAACCGGTGCCTGCCCTCGAGGCAGACCTGCGCTCGCGCTTCAGCGGCGACCCCGACTACGTCGCCCGCTGGGCGGCGTTGCCGCGCGGCTCGCGGCCGCTCGACAACCCGCTCGGCGGGGCGCCCGGCTTCCGGATCGCGAACACCTGGGTGCTGCCGGGCCTGCCGAGCGAGATGAGGGCGATGTTCGACCGCTACGCGGACGAGTTGCGCGGCGACCGTCCGATCGAGACATGGCGCCGCCGGCTGGCGACGCGCGAGTCGACGATCGCCTCCGCGCTCGAACAGGCAACCGCGAGCTGGCCGGGCGTCTCGGTCGGCTCCTACCCGAGCTTCGACGCCTCAGGGCCGGAGGTCGAGGTGGTGCTCAAATCCGCCGATCCGGAGGCGCTCGCAGCGGCGAAATCGTGGCTCGAGGAGGAGCTCGACCGGCTGACCTGACGGGTACCGTGGGGTGGTGGCAGCGATCGAGCCGACGGCCTACCTCGCCGACCTGAATCCGGCCCAGCGGGAGGCGGTCCTGACCACCGAGGGGCCGCTGCTCGTGATCGCCGGCGCCGGCTCGGGCAAGACCCGCGTCCTCACCTATCGCGTCGCGCACCTGCTCGCGGCGGTCGGTGTGAAGCCGAACGAGATCCTCGCGATCACGTTCACGAACAAGGCCGCGCAGGAGATGAAGGAGCGCGTCGAGCGGCAGCTCGGCCCGATCGCGCGCGCGATCTGGATCATGACCTTCCACTCCGCGTGCGGCCGCATCCTGCGCCGCGAGGCCGAGCGGCTCGGTTACCGGAGCAACTTCACGATCTACGACTCGGCCGACCAGCTCCGCGTCGTCAAGCAATGCCTGGAGGAGCTCGAGCGCGACCCGAAGCGCTTCGTGCCGCGCGGCATCCACTCGCAGATCTCGAACGCCAAGAACCAGCTGATCGGCCCGGACGAGTACGCGTCGCGTGTCGCGAGCTTCTACGACCAGACGGTCGCCGACGTCTACTCGCTCTACCAGCGCAAGCTCTTCACCTCGAACGCCGTCGACTTCGACGACATGCTGATGCTGACGGTCGACGTGCTGCAGCGCTTCCCCGAAGCGCGCGAGAAGTGGGCGAAGTCGTTCCGCTACGTGATGGTCGACGAGTACCAGGACACGAACCACGCGCAGTACGTGCTGCTGCAGCTGCTCGCGTCGGATCACCAGAACCTGATGGCGGTGGGTGACCCGGACCAGTGCCTCGTCGCCGGAACGAACGTTCGCATGTCGGACGGCACGGACAAGCCGATCGAGGAGGTACGCGTCGACGACGAGGTGCTCTCGTGTTACGGAAGTGCCGTTTTTCGTCCGGCACGCGTGACCCGCGTTCATCGCTCCGAGCGGCGGGAGGGCATCGCGATCACGACGAGGAGCGGTCGAAGGATCGTGTCGACGCCGGAGCACACCCACTTCGCCGGCTTCAAGCCGGGGTGGACGCCGCAGTTGCACATGACGTACCTGATGTGGAAGAGCGGCTCGGGCTTCCGTGTCGGTACCTCGCGTACGTACACCGAAGGTCAGCGCAAGTCGCTTGCCGGGCCGTCGATCCGACTCAACGGTGAGCACGCCGATGCCGCGTGGGTGGTCGGCGTGCACGAAGACGAGGCGGAGGCACGGATGTCCGAGACGCTCCTGTCGCTGCAGTACGGCCTGCCGACGTTGCCTTTCGTCGCGCGTCCCTCTGCGGATGCCCGGGGCAGGAGCGTCGTGGCCGATCAGGCACTGCTCGACCGGCTCTTCGCAGAGATCGATACGAGCGCGGGCGGCCAGAGCCTTCTGGAAGCCCAGGGCTTGAGCTTTGTCCACCCGCACTTCAGCAGCGCGACGACGACGAACGGCTCGCGTATGCGGCGTCGACTGACGGTCGCGCTCTGCGGTGATCCGCGCGGCGGCAAACCGCAGCACCGAATCAGTCTCTTCGGCTACGACGAGGAGGGACGGCGCGTGCTCGAGGAACTCGGCCTGTCGTTGCGTCCCGCGTACAAGGGGTCGACCGGCTGGCGCTTCGAGACCTGCCACTCCGATCTCGCCAAGATCGCAGAGATCGTCGAACGCATTCAGGCCGTACTCGACGTTTCCGTCCGCTACACGGCTCGGCTCGGCAACTCGCAGGGCGCGCTCGGCAAGGAGCGCAACTCGCTGCCCTTCATGCTCGCATCGTCCGTCCGGCCCGGGATGGTCATGGTCACCGACACCGGGGACTTCGACGTCGTCGTCGACGTCGAGCGCGTCGAGCTCGATGCTCCGGTCTACGACCTCGACATCGAGCGCACCCACAACTTCATCGCCAACGGGCTCGTCACGCACAACTCGATCTACGCCTTCAGAGGCGCAGACATCCGCAACATCCTCGAGTTCGAACGCGACTTCCCGAACACGAAGGTGATCCCGCTCGAGCAGAACTACCGGTCGACCAACACGATCCTGCAGGTCGCCAACGACGTCATCTCGCACAACCGCGACCGCAAGGAGAAGAACCTCTGGTCGGATCTCGGCGACGGCGAGCCGGTGCGTGTCGTCGAGACCGAGGACGAGCACGCTGAGGCGCGCTTTGTCGCCGCCGAGATCGCGGGTCTGATCGAGCAGGGCTACAGCGCGCGTGAGGTCGCCGTCGTCTACCGCACGAACGCGCAGAGCCGCGTGCTCGAGGACGTACTCGTGCGGCAGGGCATCGCCTACCAGGTGATCGGCGGCCCGAAGTTCTACGAGCGCGCCGAGATCAAGGACGCGATCGCGTACCTGCAGGTGCTCGACAACCCGTACGACGCCGTCTCTCTGATGCGCATCGCCAATCGTCCGCGCCGCGGCATCGGCGACACGTCGATCGCACGGCTCGTTGCGTACGCCGACGGGCTCGGCAGCTCGCTCTGGGAGGCGATGGGACGCGTCGAGGAGGTCGGCCTCGCAGCTGCGTCGGCGCGAGCGGTCAGAGGCTTCCGCGACGTGATGGAGACGCTGATGGCAACCGCCACGGACGCGAGCGTCGCGCAGATCCTCGAGGCGGTGCTCGACCGCACCGGTTTCATCGAGTCGCTCGAAGCCGAGCGCACGATCGAGGCGCGCGGCCGCATCGAGAACCTCGAGGAGCTCGTCGGCGTCGCGCGCGAGTACGACAGCGCCGCAGGCGACGCGCTCCCGGAAGGGCCGCCGCTGAGCGGCTTCTTGCAGGAGATCTCGCTCTACTCCGACCAGGACGCGCTGCGCGGCGACGAGGAAGGCGACGGCGGCCAGGTGACGCTGATGACGCTGCACAACGCGAAGGGGCTCGAGTTCCGCGCCGTCTTCATGCTCGGGATGGAGGAGGGCATCTTCCCGCACGCGCGCTCGATCGAGGAGAACTCGCTCGAGGAGGAGCGGCGTCTCGCGTACGTCGGCATGACGCGCGCGAAGGAGCGGCTGACGCTGACGCACGCGATGCGCCGCAATCTCTTCGGCCGCAGCGAGGCGAACCTCCCGTCGCGCTTCCTCGACGAGATTCACGGCTTGGGCGTCGAGCGGGAGCGGCTGCGGCCGGCGTCGTGGTCGGACTACGGCACGAGCACCCAGCGCGAGTACGCGCCGCGTACCGACGTGCCCGACCTCTCGACCGGCGACACCGTTCGCCACTCGTCGCTCGGCACCGGGATCGTGACGCGAATCGAGCCGGGCGGCGTCGTCACCGTTCGGTTCGAGGACGGCAGCGAGCGGCGCCTGATGCTCGAGTACGCGCCGCTCGAGCGGTTAGGGTAGAGAGATGGATATCGATGTCAAGCCGTGCGCGTCCACGGAGGACTTGCGCGACGCGCTGAACGTGATCTCGCACTACTTCGGCCACGAGAACACGGACGAGGATGCGGAGCGGTTCGCGAACTGGATCGAGGTCGACCGCATGCACGCTGCCCGCGCCGGCGGGAAGATCGTCGGGGGCGCGGGTGCATTCACCTACCGCATGTCGGTGCCGGGCGGCGGCTCTGTCTCGGCGGGTGGGGTCACCGTCGTCGGTGTGCTGCCGACACATCGCCGACGCGGCGTCCTGACGGCGATGATGAAGGCGCAGCTCGAGGACTGCCGTGCGCGTGGGGACGAGGTCGCATACCTGTGGGCGTCGGAGGCGACGATCTACGGCCGGTTCGGCTATGGGCTCGCGTCGCGCATCGGTGCCGTCGACCTGCCGCGCGAGCGCACGCGTTTTGCGCAGTCGTTCGAGCCGCGCGGCACGGTGCGGCTGCTCGACCTGGAGGAAGCGGCGAAAGCGTTTCCGCCGCTCTATGACCAGATGTTCGCCCAGCGACCCGGGATGTTCTCGCGCAACAAGGCGTGGTGGGAGACGCGCAAGCTGAACGACGATCCCGCGCGACGGCGTGGCGGTCCGCTCAACCGCGCATTGCTCGAGCTCGACGGCAAGCCCGCCGGGTACGCGCTCTACCGCGTCGCGCAGGATTGGACGGCCGGTGTCTCGCAGCGGCAAGGTGACGATCCAGGAAGTGGTGACACCGACGCCGGAGGCGGCGCGCGAGCTCTGGCGCTGGTTGCTCGACTTCGACTGGACGTCGCAGCTGACCGCCGACCTGCTGCCGCTCGACCATCCGCTCTTCCTGCTCCTCGCCGAGCCGCGTCGGATGAAGTTCCAGGTCAACGACGGTGTCTGGGTGCGCATCCTCGATGTGCAGGCTGCGTTGTCCGCGCGCACGTTCAGCGGCGACGGTGCCGTGGTGCTCGACGTACGTGATGGGTTCATGCCGGAGACGGCAGGGCGCTACCGCGTGGCTGCTGACGGCGTCGAGCGCACCGACGCGAAGGCGGAGATCGCCCTCGACATCTCCGCACTCGGCTCCGTCTATCTCGGCGGCTTCACCTTCCGTCAGCTTGCGGAGTCGTTCCGCGTGGAAGAGCTCGTGGACGGCGCCATCGCACGCGCCGATGCGCTCTTTGCGACGTCGATCGAGCCCTGGTGCGCCGAGATCTTCTGACCTAGCCCGAGCGAAAATCGTTCGGGCGGATGACGCAGATAGCTCGTGCGAACGATCACCGTGCCTCTACCGTCGTTGGTGGTCGACGCAGGAGGCACGGATGGCAGTGAAGACAGGCACGGTGATCGTCGGAGGCGGGCAGGCCGGCCTCTCGCTGAGCGCTTACCTCACATCGCGCAATCATCCGCACGTCGTACTCGAGCGCGGCCGCGTCGGCGAGCGCTGGCGCTCCGAGCGCTGGGATTCGCTGCACATGTTGACGCCGAACTCGCTCAACCAGCTCGACGGCGCTCCCGGTCATGCCGACCCCGATGGCTTTCTCACGCGCGACGCGTTCGTCGACTACCTCGAGCAGTACGCCTCGTCGGCCGGGATGCCCGTACGTGAGCACGTCGACGTCTTGTCGGTGGAACGTCACCGCGGGCGGTTCCGCGTGCACACCGACGACGGTGAGTGGGTTGCGAAGCAGGTCGTCGTTGCGACCGGGGACTGCGGCGTTCCGTACCGTCCTCCCGCGGCGTCCACTGCTCCGCCAGAGCTCGCACAGCTCGACGCAGCCCAGTATCGAAGGCCGGAACAGATCGCCGCCGGTTCGGTGTTGGTCGTCGGCGCCGGACCGAGCGGCCTACAGATCGCCGCCGAGCTGCGCCGGTCTGGTCGCGATGTCGTCCTCGCGGTGGGGCGGCACGCGCGCGGCGTGCGCCGCTACCGCGGGCGGGACATCTTTCACTGGCTCCAGCGGCTCGGCGATCCGGAACAGTCGGTCGACGACGTGCCGGCCGCAGCGCGGCGCACACCCGGCTTCGGGCTCAGCGGGCAGAACGGCGGCGAGCAACTCGACCTGGCGACCGTCTCGGAGCTCGGCGTCACGCTTGCCGGCCGGCTGACCGGGTTCGACGGTCTGTCAGCGAGCTTCGACGACAACCTCCGCGAGACCGTCGAGCATGCCGACCATCGGTTGTTCAAGCTCCTTGCGAAAATCGACGCCCACATCGCCGAGTCGTCGGATGCAGCGCAGATCCCGCCCGCCGAGCAGGTCGCCGGCGTGCAGGTTGGCGAGGGGCCGCGGTCGCTCGATCTGCGAGCGGTCGGCGTGTCGACGATCATCTGGGCGACCGGGTACAGGCGCGAGTATCCGTGGCTGCACATGCCCGTCTTCGATGCGGAAGGCGAGATCGTTCACCGCCGCGGCGTCACGCCGGTTCCCGGGCTGTTCGTGCTCGGGCTCAGATTCCAGAGCAGACGCACGTCGCACACGATCGGCGGGGTAGGGCGCGACGCACAGGCGATCGCCGATCGGATCCGGCCGGCGCCTCAGGCAACGCCGAAGCCAGTCTGGCGCGGTCGTCCGAATCTCTCGTCGCTCGGCTTGCGGCCTGATGCGCTCGTGACGCCGCTTCGATCGCTGCCGCAAGGGAGCGGAGGCTGGTGATCGACTCGTGATGGCGCGTCGCGGCGAACGTCTGCTCGAGCTCGCCGAGGTCGAGCGTCGACTGAAGCCGTTCGGTCGCCGCTACCTGGGTGTTCGCGAGATCCCGCTCGACGCGCTCGTCGGGACGGACAGCCGCGCCGACTCGTTCACGCGCGACTTCCGCCCGCTGCACGCGTTCAGCCGTGACCGGCTGCGCTCGCTCCAACGCGCGTTCGCTGACGGCGCCTTCCCACCGATCGTTGCGGTCAAGCTCGGCGAGACGTACTTCGTGATCGACGGGCATCACCGGGTCGCCCTCGCGCGGCGTGCAGGCGCGGCGGTGATCGACGGCGACGTGACCGAGCTGATCGCGCGCGTCCCACTCGCTGCCGGAGCCGACATGCTCGAGCTGGTCCTGCGGGAGCTGGAACGGATCTTCCTCGAGGACAGCGGACTCGCCGACGCTCGTCCGGGCGTGCGTATTCCGGTCAGCCGTCCTGCGCACTACCTCGAGTTGCTGGAGAACATCCAGGTGCATGGCTACCACGTGATGCGAGGACGCGGACACGTGGTCGAGAACGCCGAGATCGCGGCGGACTGGTACGACGCGATCTACGCGCCGACGCTTGACGCGCTCGACGGTCTGCGCCTCGGCCGCGGCTACCGCGACGCCCCGCTCGGCGACTTGTTCCTCGTGCTCCACCGCCACCGGCGGGATGCGTTCCCCTCGACCGGCTGCACGCACCTTGCGCAGACCGTCGTCTCTGTGCTCGGAGACGACGCGCGGCGCAACCGGCTGCGGTTGCCGAACCGCAGACGCGCTTCGTCGACCATTCTGACGCGCCAGCCCTGATCAGCATTGACGAATTGCCGTCCTCGGCAATCCGCTCTACGGTGTTCCGCGGGGATGGGAGTTGCGGTCTTCGTCACCGCCCTGGTCCTGCACATGCAAGCGGTGCAGCACCGGCAGGCGGCACTCGAGTATCCGGTCTGGCCTGCGCAAGGGACGATCACGTCGCCGTACGGTCATGACGGCGCGCGCTGGCATCCGGGGATCGACATCGGCACGTTGCGCTCGCTGCGCGTACGCGCAGCGGTACCGGGACGCGTGATCCTCGCGGGACAGCCGCGCGGGTACGAGGGCTACGGCAACGTCGTCGTCGTGCGCTCGCGGCGCGGACTGACGGAGCTCTACGGTCATCTCGCACACATCGCGGTGCATGCCGGCGAGCGTGTGACCGCCGGCGAGCACATCGCCACCGCCGGTTGCACCGGCTGGTGCACGGGCACGCACCTGCACTTCGAAGTTCGGCGCCGCGGCACGACGCTCAGCCCGTTGTTGACGGTGCTGCGCCCGCTATTGCACACGCACAATCCGATCGCGCTGCCGAAGCCTGTCGTGCACCCGTCGCGGTCGCTTGCAAGCGCCATTCGCAAGCCAAACGCGTAGAGCGGGTACACTGCGGCGCGACCCGGGCGGTTAGCTCAGTTGGGAGAGCACCAGCTCGACAAGCTGGGGGTCACTGGTTCGAGCCCAGTACCGCCCACCTCGAAAACCCCCGCTAGCCCGGGGGTTTTCGTTTCTGTAGAGCGGTGTGGAACGTTCTGCGGGCTCATTTGGAAAACGTGCGGAAAAATGGCGGTTTCGGAGCTCCAACACGGCCACTCGCCGTTAGTTCCTTCGGCCTGATCTTCATCGAGGCCGGCCCGTGAAGCTTCATGTCCCGTCCCGAGCTGTACGCCCTGCCGCAGCGCGAGCGTGAAGCAGTCGACGATCTCGAGCTGCACCTCGACTTCCGCGCCCGCGGCAAAGGCGGCGATCACAGCGCGGTTGACCTCGACGAGCACGGCCGGCCGGTCTGGCCGGCGCTGGTCACCGCATTCCCGGTCGCCTCAAGCAGGCGACTCGCAACGTATAGGGTCGAGCGATGAAGGCGGTGGTGATCGAACGGCCACACGAGGTCACCTTCGTCGAGGTTGATACGCCGTCGCCCGGGCCTGGTGAAGTGCTCGTACGAAGCCACGTCGCAGGTGTCTGCCGCACCGACCTCGAGATCCTCCATGGCGGCCTCACCGACCCGCGCTGGGTCACCTTCCCCCTCGTCCCCGGGCATGAATGGAGCGGCACGGTCGTCGAGATCGGCGAGGGCGTCACCGACGTCGAACCCGGCATCAGAGTCGTGTGCGAAGGAATCGTGCCGTGCAACCGCTGCCGGAGGTGCAAGGCGGGAGAGACCCAGCTTTGCGAGAACTACGACCAGCTCGGCTTCACGCGCGGCGGTGGATACGGCGAGTACGTCGTCGTGCCGCGCCACGTTGTCCACCGCCTGCCCGACGCCGTCTCGTTTGGCGCAGCCGTGCTCGTCGAACCCGCCTCGTGCGTCCTGCGCGGGCTCGAACGCGGACAGCCCCGTCCGGGTGAGACCGTAGGCGTGATCGGGATCGGGACGCTCGGGTCCCTCGCGGTCACGCTCGCGCGTCTGTACTCGCCTGGCGCACTGGTCGCATACGGAGTCCGTCACGAGGAGCTCGGCTTCGCCGAGCGCCTCGGCGCAGACGCCACGGTCCACGTGGGCGAGCAGGACGCCGTCGCCGAAACACGGCGTCTCGTCGGCGACGGATTCGATCTCGTGCTCGAGACCGCCGGCGCTGTCGACGCCGTCGAGCTCGCGACGCGTCTCGTGCGCCCCGGCGGGCGCGTTGTCCTGCTCGGGATCGCCGGTGAGGGCAAGATGCTCGAGCTGCCTGTGGACCGGTTCGTCTTCGGCGACCTCGACGTGATCGGCAGCTTCTCCTACACGACGTCGGCGTGGAGTCAGGTTGTCGGTCTGCTCGACAGCGGGCTCGTCGACTTCGAGCCGCTCGTGACGCACCGCTTTCCTGCCGGGCGCTTCGAGGAGGCGTTCCAGGTGATGGACGCGCGCGAAGGTGTCGTCGTGAAGGTTCTGCTCGAGCACGTCCCCGTCCCCTGACCCGCCCTGGGACGCGGGAGGAGAGCCGGCGTTCAGGCTGACGGGCTGACGCGGGAGGGGTCGTCGAGATAGGCGGCCGTCGTCTCGATCAGGCTCCGCATCGCGTTCTCCGCTGCTTCCCCATCGCCGTCCCGGATTCCCGCCAGCACGGCCGCATGGAGGGATCGCGTCTGCTCTGCGACGCCCTGTGTCCGGGTGAAGGTCGCGCGGAAGACCCCGCGCAAGATCGAGCCGAGATTCGTCAGCAGCTCGTTGTGGCAACCCACGAGGATCACCTCGTGGAAGCGGATGTCCGCCTCGATATAGGTCTCCATGTCATGGCCGACTGATTCCTCCATGCGCGCGAACGCCGCCTCGAGCTCTGCGATCTCGGCTTCGGTCGCGCGCTTCGCCGCGAGAGCGGCGACAGCGGGCTCGATCAGGCGGCGGGTCTCGAAGACGGTCATATAGAAGTCGTCTCCAGGCTCGGCCTCCAGCCGCCACGCGAGCACGTCGGGGTCGAGCATGTGCCAGTAGCGGCGCTCCCGGACCTGCGTGCCCGTCTTCGGCCGCGACGCGATCAGTCCTTTGGCTGCCAGGACCTTGACCGCCTCGCGAACGACGGTGCGGCTGACGTCCTGATCGTCGCGCTCCGCCACCACCGAGTCGCCCGGCTTGAGCTCCCCGCGCAGGATCCGCACGCCGATGTCGTGCACCAACTCCCCGTGTAGCCCGCGGCGGGGGTAGGTGCGGTCTTTCATCATACGATAGGGATATTACTGGACACCTGTCGCAACAGGTGTTACGTTCGCGGCGCAGCGGCACGGGTCTGTTGCACTCGTGCATCCGACACAAAGGAGGGTCGCGTGGAGCGCGATCAGACGCACGACGAGGAAGGCGCCGCCTCGATGGATTCGGAGGAGCAGCACGAGCTTGCGATGGACCGGCGAAGCGTGCTGAAGCGGGTCGGGCTCGGTGCCGCGGCACTGTCGGTGCCGACTGCCGTCATGGCGAGCCCGGCGATGGGTGCGGTGACCGGCGCGCTCGAGGCCGACAGCTTCATCAAGTCGCACCCGAAGTGGAAGTTCACCTTCGTCAACCACGTGACGACCAACCCGTTCTTCGTGCCGACGATCTACGGCGCCCAGGATGCGTGCTCGTTGCTCGGTTGCAGCTACCAGTGGACCGGCTCGACGACGTCCGACGTGAGCCAGATGGTCAACGCGTTCAACTCAGCGATCTCCGCCAAGGTGGCGGGCATCTCGTGCTGTCTCGTTGACCTCAAGGCCTTCAACGCACCGACCGCGGCGGCGGAAGCCAAGGGCATCCCCGTGCTGGCCTACAACGCGGACGTTCCCGCCGGTAACCCGAACAAGCGGCTGGCCTACATCGGTCAGGATCTGTACGCGTCCGGATACGCGATGGGCCAGCGCATCGTCAAACTCGTCGGGGAAGGCGATGTCGCACTGTTCATCGCCACCCCGGGTCAGCTGAACATCCAGCCGCGGATCGACGGCGCAACCGCCGCGATCAAGAAGTTCGGCGCAGGCAAGATCAAGACGAGCGCGATCGCGACCGGCTCACAGCTGAACGACGAGATCGCGAAGATCAATGCGTACTACCTCGGCCACAAAAGCGTCAAGGGGATGTTCGCGGTCGACGCGGGCTCGACGCAGGCGGTCGGCCAGACGGTGGCAAAGTACGGCCTGCGGAAGAAGGGCGTCAAGGCCGGCGGGTACGACCTCACGCCGACGACGCTGAAGCTGATCAACACGAACCAGCTGGACTTCACCATCGACCAGCAGCCGTACCTACAGGGTTGGTTGCCGGTGCTCCAGCTCTTCTTCTACCGGTACTCGTCCGGGCTGGTCGCACCGTCCAACACGAACACCGGCATCCTGTTCGTCACGAAGTCGAACGTGAAGCCCTACCTGTCCACGACGACCCGCTACGAGGGCAGCAGCAGCGCCCAGAAGTACCCCGTCTCGTAATACGTGAGCGAGGCCGCGACAGCGCCCCGGCCTCCGGAACCACCGCAACGCGTCAGCCTCGGCTGGCGCGTTGCCGGTGCGTTCGCGCGTCGCCGCGAGGCGAGCATCGGCCTCGTGCTGCTCGGCCTCGTCCTGTACTTCTCGTTCCGCACCGACGCGTTCTTCGGGCAGGAGAACTTTCGCGTGATCGCCGAGTTCTCGGCGCCGATCGCGATCATCGCGGCCGGCGAGGTGATGCTCCTGATCTGCGGGGAGATCGACCTCTCCGCCGGCAACGTCTACGCGTTCTCGGCCTGGATCTTCTACTTCGCCAACACCGACTGGGGCTTCCCGATCTGGCTGGCCGTGATCGCAGGGCTGGTCGCCGGCTCGCTCGTCGGGCTCACGAACGGTCTGATCACCGTCGTCGTCGGTGTGCCCTCGTTCATCACTACCCTCGGGATGATCTTCCTCCTGAACGGGCTCACCCTGATCATCTCCGGAGCGTTCCCGGTCGAGACTCCGGGCGGGCACACGTTCTTCCGCTTCTTCGGCGGCTCGCCGTACTCCACCCTCTACTGGGGGCTCGGTGTGATCGCGGTGATGACGATCCTGCTCAACCGGACGCGCTGGGGGCTCCGCACGCTCGCGACCGGCGGCAACCTGGTCGGGGCGAGCGAGAGCGGGGTCAACGTGCGCGGGATCAAGATCGGCAACTTCATCATCTGCAGCACGCTCGGCGCGCTCGCAGGGATCCTCGAGGGGGTGCGGCTCACGTCGATCCAGCCGCTCCAGGGCGGCACGTCGATCATGTTCTACGCCGTGGCCGCAGCCGTGATCGGGGGCACTTCGCTGTTCGGCGGGTCGGGCACGATCATCGGCGCGGCGCTGGGCGTGGGTGTGCTGGCCGTGTTGAACCTCGGCTTCACGCTGCAGGGGATAAGCGCCTACACCTTCGACCTCGTCCTGGGGATCGCGATCATCGTCTCGATGGCCTTCAACGTCACGCTGGAGCGGGTTCGCCAGTCGGGACGGCTCGGGAGGGCGTCGTGAGCGAGACGGCGACCACGCTGGCCTCCGAGCGCCCGGGAGCCACTCCCGACGCGATCCGGGTCGAGCACATCCGCAAGCGTTTCGGCGTCGTGACTGCGCTCGAGGACGTCTCGCTCCACCTCGGGCACGGCGAGGTGCTCGGCCTAATCGGCGACAACGGCGCCGGGAAGTCGACGTTGATCAAGATCCTGACCGGCTTTCACAGGCCCGACTCCGGGCGGATCTTCGTCAACGGCGAGGAGGTCCAGCTCAAGTCGGTGACGCACGCACGCTCGCTCGGCATCGACACCGTCTTCCAGGACCTCGCGCTCGTACCGGGTCTGTCCGTCTACCACAACATGTTCCTCAACCGCGAGCTCACGGTTGGCCTCGGGCCGCTCCGCTTCCTCAACAACCGCGCGATGCGGAAGCGCTCGCGGGAGTACCTCGACGACATCGGCGTGCGTGTCCCGTCGATGGACAGCGAGGTGGCACGGATGTCGGGCGGCCAGCGCCAGGCGATCGCAATCGCGCGGTCGACGCACTCCAACGCCAAGATCATCCTGCTCGACGAGCCGCTCGCTGCCATGGGCGCGCGGGAGGGTGCGCTGATCATCGAGCTGATCACCGAGCTCAAGCAGCGGGGCGACGTATCGATCATCGTGATCGCGCACAACTACGTGCACGTGTTCGAGATGTGCGACCGCGTGAATCTGCTTCGCAACGGCCGGATCATGCTCGACAAGCGAAGCGACGAGACCTCGGTCCAGGAGCTCACGTCGATCGTCGCCGCCGAGTACCGCGTGCCCCGGGCCGACTAGCGACCCGAGATCGCCACCGCCGCGCGCACGGTTGCCCCGAGGTCGTTCGGGAACTCCGGATAGGGACCAAGGCGCTCGTCGATGCGGCGCGTCAGCGGCCAGAGCTCGGTCGTCCCGGCCGCGAGCTCCTCGCGTACCGCCGCTTCGACGTCGAACGTGAAGGCCAGCGAGCGGTCGAGGAAGGCCCGTGCCGCCGCACCGTCCATCACCGGGTAGTGCGCCGTCAGCAGCAGGTCGGGCTCGAGCGCGCGCAGGCTGCGGATTGTGGCCCGGTAGGCGGTCAGGTCGTAGATGCGCGGCGGGATCAGCAGTGTCCCGTCGCGCGCGCAGATGCCGCGCTCGAGCACCGCATCGATCACGATTGCCGCGCGGCTGCGCGGATCCCAGATCCCGACGTGCCCCAGCGTGTGGCCGGGGAGGTGGAGGATCTCGACCCGCCAGTCGTCGCCGAGCCTGATCGTCTCGCCTCCGCGCAGCCCCAGGTCGATCGGCGCGTCGCCTCCGCAGGATGCCTTCAGCTCCGCGCGACCCAACTCGTCGGGCTCGTCGAAGCCGTACGGCTCGTGCCATAGGTAGTTTTCGTTGACGAGCGCGTCGTTCGACTCGATCCAGCGCCGGTCGAGCTCGTGGCAGGCGAAACGCGCACCGGGATGCAAGTCGCGCAGCGCGCAGTTGCCGCCCGAGTGGTCGAGGTCGGCGTGGCTGATCAACACGTCGTCGAGCGACTCGAGGCCAAGCCCCACGGACTCGAGATACGGGCGCAGCACCCCGGCCGGCGTGTCGGGCATGCCGGTGTCGAACAGCAGCGTGCTGATGTCTCCGGCGAGCAAGTACTGCGCCATGAAGCGCACTCCGAGAGGCGACTCGATGCGGTGAATCCCCGGCGCGATCTCCATGGTCATTGCCTCCTCGGGTTGGTTCGCGAGCCACGCGTGATCGTGAAGCCGCCGTCGACGCGCAGGATCTCACCAGCCATGGCGGCTCGGCATAGCCGCGAGCTCACCGAGGTCCTGGTGCACGTGGACGTCGGCATCGACGATCCACAGCTCCTCGGGTGTCTCGCGGGTACCGCCCGGTTGCGCTGCTGGCGCATCGCGTGGCACCCAAAGATCATATGATAGGGCTGTATAATGGCAGCCATACTCGAGGCCGCCGGAACCGGAGCAGGCTCGTTCAACGTGCATCCTGGGCACGCCTTCGAGGGCTTCGAGCTCCGCCCGGAAGGTGTGCTGGCGGCGCTCCGCAGCTGCGGCGTCACGCTCGAAGTCGCCGCGGCCAGATTTCTCGTGCCTGCCCCGACTGCCTCGGCCGAGAGTGCCTCCGCTGTGCCGGCACGGGCGAGGTCGTTGACCACGACCGCGCTGCAGTGGCGGCTGCCCGCACGCACCTGAGGAGTGACATGGCGACGATGCGAAACGGGGCGGACTTCGGCCGGCGTAACGGGGCCCGGCGGAGCGAGGAGTGGTTCGAGCGCCGCGATCTCGACGGGTTCCTGCATCGATCCTGGCTCAAGTCGACGGGCGTCACGGACGAGACGTTCCGCGGCCGGCCCGTGATCGGGATCTGCAACTCGTGGTCGGAGCTCGTCAACTGCAACATCCACCTGCGCGGGCTGGCCGAATCCGTCAAGCGCGGCGTGCTACAGGCGGGCGGCTTCCCGGTCGAGTTCCCCGTCATGTCGCTCGGCGAGTCTCTGATGAAGCCCACGACGATGCTGTACCGCAACCTGATGGCGATGGACGTCGAGGAGTCCATCCGCGCGTATCCGCTCGACGGCGTGGTGTTGCTCACCGGCTGCGACAAGACGAACCCCGCGAGCATTCTCGGGGCGGCGAGCGCGAACATCCCGGCGATCGTGGTCACCGGCGGCCCGATGCTGAACGGCCACTGGCGCGGCCGCGAGCTCGGATCGTGCAGCGACTGCTGGCACTACCACGAGGAGCTGCGAGCAGGGCGCATCACCGAGGAGGAGTTTGCGGAGATTGAGAACGCGATGTCGCGCTCGAACGGGCACTGCATGACGATGGGCACCGCGTCGACGATGGCCTGCGTGACCGAGGCGCTTGGGCTGACGCTGCCCGGCGGCGCCGCCGTGCCGGCCGTCGACTCGCGCCGACGGCAGCTGGCCGAGACGGCGGGTCGGCAGATCGTCGACCTGGTCGAGCGCGATCTCAAACCCTCGGACATCCTCACCGACGCGGCCTTCGAAAATGCGATCCGAGCACTGCATGCGATCTCGGGCTCGACGAACGCAGTCCTGCATCTGATCGCCTACGCCGGCCGCGTGGGGGTCGATCTGCCCTTGCAGCGCTTCGACGAACTCTGTGCAACCACCCCGTGGCTTGTCGACCTCAAGCCGGCGGGGCGGTTCCTGATGGAGGACTTCTACTACGCGGGGGGCCTGCCTGCGGTACTGACGCAGATCTCGGACCTGCTCCACCTCGATGCCGTCACCGTGACGGGACGGACGATGGGCGAGAACATCGCCGGTGCCCGGATCGTGAACCCGGAGGTGATCCGGCCGGCCGACGATCCGCTCGACCGCGGCGGCGCGCTGGTCGTTCTCACCGGCACCCTCTGCCCCGACGGCGCCGTGATGAAGATCAGCGCCGCCGATCCGGCACTCCTGCAGCACGAAGGCCGCGCAGTCGTCTTCGACGACATCCACGATCTCGCTGCAAGGGTGGACGACCCTGAGCTCGAATGCGACGCGGACAGTGTGATGGTGCTGCGCAATGCCGGCCCTGTGGGCGGCCCGGGGATGCCCGAGTGGGGGCACCTGCCGATCCCTGCCAAGCTCCTGAAGCAGGGCGTGACCGATCTGGTACGCATCTCCGACGCGCGCATGAGCGGCACTTCCTACGGCGCGGTCGTGCTGCACGTCGCGCCCGAGTCCGCGATCGGCGGCCCGCTCGCCCTCGTCGAGGACGGCGATCTGATCCGTCTCGACGTCGAGGGACGCAAGCTTGACCTCGTCGTCGACGATGCCGAGTTCGCGGCCCGCCGCGCCGCCTGGGAGCTTCCCGAGCGTCCCGACGCGCGTGGCTACCGCAAGCTGCACGCCGATCACGTGCTGCAGGCGAACGAGGGCTGTGACCTCGACTTCCTGCGCGGTCGTTCTCCTGTCGTCACGGACGCGGTGACCTACCTGTGAGAGCCCTCGTCACGGGCGCCCACGGCAAGGTCGGCCGAGTGCTGACGCGACGGCTCGCGGAAGCGGGTTACGACGTGCGCGCGAGCGACCTGACGCGGCCTGTGTGGGATCGAGTCGACCCGGGTCAGCCGGAGGACTACTGGCAGGCCGACCTCACGGACGCGGGCTCGGCGTATCCGCTGGCGCGGGACTGCGACGTCGTCGTGCATACGGCGGCGATCCCGCAGCCGATCCACAACCCACCTCATGTCGTGTTCGGAAACAACGTGCTCAGCACGTTCAACATCCTCGAGGCCGCGATCGTCGCGGAAGCACGCCGCTTCGTCAACTTCTCGAGCGAGACGGTGCCGGGCTTCATCTTCGCTCATCGCGCCGTCCAGCCCGAGTACCTCCCGGTGGATGAAGAGCATCCCGTGCGGCCGCAGGATCCCTACGCGACGGCGAAGTGGTTCGGCGAGCTGCTGTGCGACCGCGCGGTCGAGCGGGCCGACATAAGGTGCACATCGATCCGGCCGAGCTGGGTGCAGGACGAGGAGAGTTACGAGCGGAACCTCGGCCCGATCGTGCGTGATCCCGCCGTGCTGATCGAGAACTACTGCTCGTACGTGGACGTCTACGACCTGTGCGACGCCGTCGTCCTCGCGATCGAGACGGACCTGCCGGGACACGAGGTCTTCTACGTGGCGTCGCCGGACACGATCGGCGGGCATCCGTTCGCGGAGACGGTGCGCACGTACTACGACGGGGCGGGGATCGAGATCCGGCCTCTGGCCCGCGACGACGCGTCCGGCATCTCGAGCGCGAAGGCCGAGAGGATGCTGGGTTGGAGCCCCTCGCGTTCGTGGCGTGACTACCTGGACGACGAAGGGCGGCGACTCGGATGAGGACCCGGCGGCTCGGCAAGTCGGGGCCGGAGCTGTCGACCGTCGGATTCGGGTCGTGGGCCGTCGGCGGGCCGTGGAAGTTCGGCTGGGGGCCGGTCGACGACGACGAATCCGTCGCCGCAATCCGGTACGCCGTCGAACAAGGCGTCAACTGGGTCGACACCGCTGCCGTCTACGGACTCGGTCACTCCGAGGAGGTCGTTGGTCGCGCGGTCGTGCCCTTCCGCGCGGGTGAGGATGTCTTCGTCTTCACCAAGTGCGGACGAAACTGGGCCGGGCGCCCGGAAGGAGTGATTGAGAACGACTTGCGCCCCTCCTCGATCCGTGCGGAGTGCGAGGACAGCCTGCGCCGCCTCGGTCTCGAGCGGATCGACCTTTACCAGATTCACTGGCCCGACTGGACGACCGGGACGGCGCTCGCGGAGTCCTGGGGGACGATGGGAGAGCTGGTCGACGAGGGAAAGGCACGCTGGATCGGCGTCTCCAACTTCGACGTCGAGCAGTTGGAAAGCTGCGAGGCGATCCGTCACGTCGATTCCGTCCAGCCGCCGTTGTCCCTCCTTGCGCGCGGCGCCCGTACGACTGTCATGCCGTGGGCGGCGGCGCACGGCGCGGGTGTGCTCGTGTATTCGCCGATGGGCTCGGGGCTGCTGACGGGAGCCTTCGACGCCGAACGCATCGCCCACCTCGATCCGGACGACTGGCGCCGTCACTCCCCGCTCTTCTCCGAGCCGCTGCTCGGCCGCAATCTCGCGCTCGTCGAGCGCCTCCGTCCGCTGGCCGAGCGGTTGGGGACGACGCTGCCGGCTCTCGCTGTCGCCTGGACGTTGGCGCAGCCGGCTGTCACCGCTGCGATCGTCGGCGCCCGTCTACCGCGCCACATCGACGGCTGGCTGCCCGGAGGGGAGCTCGAACTCGGAGAGCGCGACCTGCGTGAGATCGCCGAGGCGATCGCCGACACCGGAGCGGGTTCGGACTCTCCACCGAAGCCACCGCCGCATATGCGGCCGGCGGCGAGCTAGTGTCGCGGTGCGCTGTAACCCGATTCGCCACGCACGACCGCGTCCCGAGCGCGGGGCGAAAGCGCCATCACGTCAATCGACATCGTAGGATCGAGGCATGAAGATCCGCGATTTTCTTCGCTCGAACGGGTTGCCTGCGGATGACTTGCACGATCTTCCCGACTCGGCGAAGCGATTCCCCGACGGCGCCCAGTACCGGGTCGAGATCCCGTCCACCGAGGGGCCGCGCTGCTTGGAGGCGGTGCTCGAGCAGGCGGCTGCGTTGGACGTACGTGTCCACCGTGTGTCGCAGGGCTCCGGCGTCTTCATGCAGACGGATTCCGAACTCGACGAGCTGGCGGCCTTGGCGGCCGATGCGACGATCGAGGTCTCGCTGTTCGCGCGGCCGGGCGCAGCCTGGGGGCTTTCTGCGACCGCGCGTGCGCATGCCGGCTTCGCCGCCGCGGCGCGCGGCCAGGAGCAGCTGGTCGCGAATTTGGAGGACTGCCTTCGTGCCGCCGAGCACGGCTTCCGCTCGGTTCTGATCGCCGACGTCGGTGTGCTCGCGGCGTTCGGCGAAGCGCGGGCGGCAGGCGTGCTTCCGCAGGAGATGCAGGCGAAGGTCTCGGTCATGCTGCCTGCGGCGAACGCAGCTTCGGCCCGCGTCTTCGAGCGCCTCGGCGCCTCGACGATCAACCTGCCGACTGACCTGACGCTCGCGCAGATCGCCGCGATCCGCGCCGTCGTCGACGTGCCGCTCGACGTCTACGTCGAGGCGCCCGACAACGTCGGCGGGTTCCTGCGTCACCACGAGATTCCCGAACTGATCCGCGTCGCGTCCCCGGTCTACGTCAAGTTCGGCTTGCGGAACGCACCCGATGTCTACCCGGCGGGCACGCACCTCGAGGCGACGACGGTCGCGCTGAGTCGCGAGCGCGTCCGGCGCGCGCGGCTAGGCCTCGAGCTACTCGCTCGTTCCGGCTATCAACCGTCCACGTCCGAGCTCGGCGCGGCTGGACTCGCCGTTCCTGTCGTGCAGCACGCCTGATGCCGCAGTCGACGTTCTGGGATGAAGCTTCAGGCGGTCGACGATCTTCGACCACCTTTCGGTCGGCGCGCACGGCGGGCCGGAAGACAAGGCGTCGCGTCCCAGGCGCTTGATGGTGCGGAAGACCATTCCTCCGCACAAGATCGCGAACGACTTCTGGAGTGGTACTCATATTGGGCATCGTGTACAGCCCGGTGATCACGGGCATCCCGGCGATCTTCGTGTAGCCCATCACCTCCGGGATCGCGAGCGTCGCACGCGAGCTCGTTAAGCGGACGTCGAGTTCTTCTTGAGTTCTTCGAGTTCTTTCGACATTTCACCATCCGATGCTGCAGGCGCTTTGGTGGTGGCCCGCTTGACACTCAGGAAACCCTCTCTTGGAAAAGTTGAGGAAAAGTCAGCCCGCGTCAGGCGGAGAACGACGGCGACGTGTGTTGGGGCTTTTCGCTCTGGTCCTCAGATGGCGTCACATGACGAACGGCGACAATTCTCCCGTCGCGTTCGACAAGCTGGGGGTCACTGGTTCGAGCCCAGTACCGCCCATCGTGACCCACGTAGCCGTGCGCTAGCCCGCATGGCTCCGTGGGTCGCGTTTGTCTCAGGTGCCTCCGTGGCGCAAGCGGTGCACCCCTTGGTGCTCCCCGACAGAACGTCCTGGCGATCCGCTCTCAACGACAAACCTGAACCCCTACTTACCATGTCGGCCGGGTCTGCCAACACGCGCCTGCATGCGCCATCCGTGGCTTTAAATCACCGCTCCGCATCAGCCAACAACAGAGTGTGCCAACGCTGAGGTTGACCAGCGGTTGACCAGATCGTTGCCTCTGTAGACCACGGCCCGGCGAGACGATCAGCTCGGCCGACGGCTACTACGGGGTCGGCATTCACCGAGCCGCCAGGATCATGGCGGCAGCCCACGGCGGACAGGTTCTGCTCTCGAGGGCAACCTCCTCGGTGCTCGAAGACGATGAGCTGCCGGGGATTGAGCTGAGGGATCTCGGCGAGCATTCGCTCAAGGATCTCGATCGGCCCGAGCAGATCCATCAGCTGGTGATCGACGGTCTGCCGGCAGATTTCCCGCCGCTGCACGTGAAAGGAATCGACGTTCCACTCGCCGACCGCGCGCTCTCGCGCAACGCTGCCGCGCGTATCAGCTCGAACCGCCTGCCTAGTCGGATGACCCTTCTGATCGGGGGGCTGACAGTCGCGGCCGGGACGGCGGTCGCGCTGGTTCTGATTCTCGTCGTGCCTGGTGGGGATAGAACGCCGGTGTACCACTCTCCGGCGAACTCCGCCCTCCGCATCGACCCGGGGTCGGGGGACGTTTCGACGGCGACGGTCGTGGGGCGGCTACCGGGGGCCGTCGCACTCGGCGCCGGTTCAGCCTGGATCGCGAATCGCCTGGACTACACGATCTCGCGTCTCGACCGCTCCGGCCAGGAGGCCGCCGTTGTGCCACTTGACGCGCAACCGACGGCGCTCGCGTTCGCGGACGGCGCGCTCTGGGCGACCACCGGCACCGCCGGCGAGCTGCTGAAGATCGACCCGGCGTACAACCACACCTCAAAGACACTCAAGCTAGCCGCCGAGACCGCTGCACCCATACGGCGGCCTTCCGACGTCGCGTCGAGCGCGATCACCGCCGGTGCCGGCGGCATCTGGGTCGGTGGGGTCCCGCCTCCAGAAGTTCACCGGCCAGCGACGCCTCGTGACGAGACCGATCGGCACCATCTCGGGCCTCGCAGCAGCGCACGGCTTCGTCTGGGCGGCGGACACCGGCAGCGGCCTCCTAACGCAGGTCGATCCCGCCGGCCACATCATCCGCCAGATTTCAGTCGGCGCTCAAAGCGCCATCGGCAAGGAGCAGGTCTACGGCATCACAGGGATCGCGGCCTGCCGCGGCAGCCTCTGGCTCACCGACCCGGGAGGTAACCGCGTCTGGAACCTGGATCCGGCCTCCACGCGCATTGCAGATGCCGTCGCGGTTCCCGGCCGTCCCACCGGCATCGCGTGCGACGGCCGCGACATCTGGGTCACCTCCATCGGCAACGACACCGTCAGCGAGATCGATACGACCTCTGCCCGCGTCACCCGGACAGTCCGCCTCGACCACACACCGGCCGGGATCGCGGCCAACCCGAAAGACGTCTGGGTGTCAGTCGACTGAAATCGCAGCAGAACGTTCGATCGATTCCGCGCAGGCGACCTAGGAGTCGACCCGCTCGGCGCCGCCGCATCGTTTGCGTCACCAGATCCGGCTTGCCGTCGCCGTTCAGGTCGCCGATTGCGACCGTGTCGGAAAACCTCGTGGGAAACCTGTGCAGGCTGATGATGGTCCCGCAGACGCGACCGATGCCGACAGCGCGAGTGAGGGGCCACTTCGAAGCGCGAGCGCGACGCAAGCACACACGAGCAGCATCACGAAACAACGAGTTGCTACGCAACCCGGCCAGCGGCGAGACAGGCAAGCCTCAGGTTTCAACACAGCTCCCTCCGGGCCGACCGGAGTTGCTCCCGTCGGTGTTGATCGGCTCCCGGTCGGCGGCATGTCGACGTGAGCGCTAATGGTGGGGTTGCCAGTCCGGGGAGCTGCTGTCGGCCGTCTTGGTGAGTCGTGTCTGTTTAGTGCCGTCGGCGTTCATCACGTAGATGTCATAGCGGTCGTCGCGTCCACGGTCGCTGGCGAACGCGATGCGTTTTGCGTCCGGTGACCATGCCGGTGACACGTTGTCGTTGGTCAGCCGTGTCAGCCGTTGGAGCCCGGTGCCGTCAGGGTGAATGAGGTAGATGTCTTGCCGGTATCTGGTGCTGCCCGTGTGGCCGAGGTGCGGCTCATGCAATCGTGAGAACGCGATCGTGTTGCCGTTGGGCGACCAGTTCGGGCTCCTGTCCTCGTCCTCCTCGGTGTCAGCCAGTTGGTATGGGTGTGTGAGTTGCCGCTTGCTCGTCCCGTCGGCGTCCATCAGCCAGATTGCCGACGTAGGGCCACGGGTGAACGCAATCGTCGTCCCGTCTGGAGACCAGGAGACACTGTTGTCGAGCGTCCGGCCATCAGTCAGTCGTTGCAGGGCGGTGCCGTGGAGGTTCATCGTCCAGAGTGAGAACTGCCGACAGAAGCCGTTACACCGCGTGGCAAGAATCCGCGTTCCATCTGGCGACCAGACAGGAGCGCTGTCGCAGTTTCGGTCATGGGTCAGCCTTCGCAGGCCAGTCCCGTCGATTCGCATTAGATAGATGTGCGGGCAGAGCGTCTGACCGCCCTTGACGAAGGCGATTGATTTGCCGTTGGGAGACCGGCTCGGAGAGCCCACCGACGCGAGCGGGCCAGTGACCGGTCGCTGGTGTGTTCCATCAGACCGCATGACGAAGAGCTGCAAGAAGTGCTTCGGGGTGCTGTTCGAGAAAAAGATCTCGCCGTTCCTGCCGGGGAACGTCTCACTACTCGATCCAGCACCCACACGAGCGCTGCCACCGGAGGCGCAAACGAGCGCCAGAAAAACCGCCGACAACACGATCGTCGGCAAAACGACCGCCGACGCGAGGCGCGGACTCATCCCACCCGAACATAGCGCCCATCGACGGAGAGGGCTACTCATTTCAAGGCGAAGGGTGGCGGCGCCGCGTCTGAAGTCGCACCCGCTTGACAAGCCGTCGGGACCGGGGCCTGCACGTCGATCGACTGTGCAGACGACTCGTTTGCCTCTCCCCCGCCCGTCCGACCTTGACTACTGGACGCGGAGGGCGGAAGCGACGATTGTGCCGAGTCCGACGGCAGCGAACTGGGACATGCCGAGCGTGGTCGAGGCCGCCAATCTCACCTGGTGGCCGTTCGGGCCGGTGACACAGCGCCAGGCCATCTGCGTGTTGTCGAGTTGCGCCCAGTAGACCTTGTTGCCCGACAGCTGGAAGCTCCTGTGTTTGCCCTCGGCGCAGGGGGCCGAGTACGGGATCGCGGTGAAGAGGATCTTCCGTTTCGGAGTTTGCGCGAACGTTTCCGAGACGATGGCCGCCGACGCGTTGTAGCCGGCGTATCTGAAACTCGGTGCGGCGATCCGGGTCGGAACGTAAGCAAGCTGCGGCGAGCGCTTCGCGATCAGGTGCTGCACGAAGAGCGGCACCATCGACGTCTTCGCGGCCGTGGCAATCCCAGCCAGGGCGAACACGGCGACCACAGTGCTGAGCACGGCCACGTTGCGCATCTGAGATCAGATCTAGCCCGGACCGAATGTGCATGCCGTGTCCTTGGTGTAAGCATTTCGATCTGGATCAGGGTCCCGCGGCAGTCGCGTCGGTCGAGGGGGAGGGCATGGCCTTGTTCGGCGTCTCAGGGCTCGTCGGCGCTGGACTGCCGACGATCTCTGTCACGATCAGGTCGGTGTTCGAGATCGTCGGCCGCGAGGAGGAAGTGGGCTCCCTCTACGCCTTCATCGTCGACGCAGGGGGACCGCCGGCTGCGCTCGTGCTCGAGGGCGAAGCGGGCATCGGGAAGTCGACCCTCTGGCTCGCTGGCCTCGAGCATGCGCGCACGCGAGGCTTACGCGTTTTCTCCTCGCGGCCGGCCGAGGCCGAGCGCAGCCTCGCTCACGTCGGGCTGGGCGATCTGTTCACAGACGTCCTCGACGCCGTCCTGCCTGCGCTTACAGCGCCGAAGCGGCGCGCGCTCGAGGTCGCGCTGCTCCGAGAGGACGCGTCAGCTGAACCCGTTGGTGACCGCGCCCTCGCGGAGACGCTGCACGACGTGTTGCAGATTTGAGCGAACGGGAGCCGGTTCTGATCGCTGTCGACCATGCGCAGCCATCGGCGCTCGAGCAGGCGCTCAGCCCGGAGTGCGTCCAGCGGCTGCGCGGTCGGACGCTCGAGCACGAGGTCTCGGCACTGCAACTCGGTGACTACGGATCAGGAGTCTGTTCTGTTCGCGACGATTGCCGAGCGCAGGACGGCCGACCCTTTCGGGTCGGCCGTCCTGTTCACATCCTGTGGTCAGGTCAGCATCCTGCTGCGAGCCCGACCCGAGTTGCTTGTTCCAGGAGCTGTGCCGCCGTGTCAGTCGGCACCTTCTTGCCTGTCTGGGCGCGAACCTCGTTGATGAAGTCCTTGAGGCTGCTGCAGACCTTGGCCGTCTGGCCCTTGGCTGCTGCGGACGCGATGTTCGATGCCTTCGCGTTCAGGCTGTTCCCAGGCCCCACGCCCTGCACCAGAGCCAGCAGGTCAGCCGCCTCATCCGCGAGCGACTTGAGCGGAGCGACGGTGCTCGCAAGCGGCAGGTTGGACAGCGAGTCGGCGTCGCCGACCCAGATCTGCCTGCTGCCCCAGTTCGCCACCCAGCTCTGCGTCTTCTCGTCCCAGTATTCGAACGAGCGCTTGTCGAGGTGGATCGTCACGTGCTTCGTCTGGCCGGCCGCAAGGTCGACCCGTTCGAAGCCACGCAGCGACCGCACGGCCTGTTGCACACCGGCGACTGCAGGGCCGGGGCCGAGGTAGACCTGACCGACGTCTGCGCCGTCGATCGAGCCCGTGTTCGTGACATCGAACGCCACGTCGGCAGCCCCCGGCGTAGGCGTGACCGTCAACCCCGAGTAGCGGAAGGTCGAGTACGAGAGACCGAACCCGAACGGAACCGCTGGCGTAATGCCCTGCTTGTCGAGGAAGCGGTAGCCGTTGAAGATCCCTTCCGATTCGACCGTGCTACTCGCTGCCGGGCAAGTCGCACCGGAGCCGGTCACGACGGCGCAGCCGCCGTTGCCGTTCAGGCGCTCGGGATGCGTCCCGGTTGTGTCGCCCGGGTAGAGCGGCGTCGTCTGGTTGTAGCCCCAGATCGTGTCGGTCGCGTTGGCCGGCCACGACAGCGACGAGTGGCCGCTCGGGTTCGCGAGGCCGAGCAGGATCCTGGCGGTAGAAGTCCCGCCCTCCTGGCCGGCAAACCACATCTCAAGCGCCGCCTTCACGTTCGGGAGCCACGGCATGAGCACCGGGTTCGCCGTGTTGAGCACGACGACGGTGTTCGGGTTCGCCGCGGCGACCGCGTTGATGAGGTTCGTGCTCGCCGCCGAGAGCTGCGTCGGCGCCGAGATGGTCGTCCCCGGGAGTGCCGGGTTCGGCGTCGACGACACGGCGCCGACTCCGTCGTTCACGAACACGACCGCGAGTTTCTTGCCGACCGCGGCAGCGGCAGCGTCGGTGACGTCGCCGTTTGTGCGGTTGTACGCGAAACGGAAACTCGCCGGTGTGCATGCGGCGGAAACCGGTGGCACGGCAGGAAGTCCACCACCTGCGACCGCCGGCGGTGTCGCGAGACAGCCGGTCGAGTTGTTGACCGTGATTTGGACCGAGTGGTAACCCGGCGAGAGCGCGATCGGATTTGCCGTGCAGTTCGACGCCCCAGGCTCGAGCGCCGCGGTGCCGGTGGCACACGTCCGGCTGATCAGACCCTGCTCGGTGAACCCGGCGGTCGTCGGGCTCGACGGAACGGTCGCGCCGTAGACGTTCGCTGTGACGGCATTGAGGTTCAGCCTCGTGCCGTCGAGCGTGAACGAGACCGCGTCGGGCGATCCGTTCAGCTGTGAAGCGTTCGCGGTTGTGAACGGCGAACAGGTCGTCAGCACCGGCTGGTTCGGCTCCGCTGCCGGCGTTCCGTTCTCGCCCGTCTGCGTGCAGCTCATGGTCGTCGGAAGGGACGGGCTCTGCTGCAGTCCGAACGAATACGTGTCCGCGGTCGGAACGTACAGGTAGCCCGACCAGGTGTACGTGTGGCCCGGGGCGAGCTGGTTGCCGTTCACCGTCGTGTGGTCGATCGCATGCGTGTCCTGCGTTGTCGTCCCGCCATCGACTGACAGGCTCAGACCGCCCGAGGTGCTCCCGCTCGTGTCAGTCGAGAGCACGGAGGTCGGCACTGTCTGGCCGTCGGGGTCGTTCGCAGGCACGAACGTGAACGCGTTCGCCGATCCGCTGAACGCTTTCAGTTGCTGCAGCGGGTTGATCGCGTCGCGCCCGATGAAGCCGGTCGACGCCTCGTTCGTCGGGTCGGCGACCGTGTGGTTCGCACTCGCGCCAGTGACGAGAATGCCGCCCGAGATGTCGCTGCTCTTGATCGGGAGCGCGCCGCCATCGTTCTTCAGGAGGGTGGCGCCCTCCTCGGAGTACTTCTCAACGATCGCGGCGTCGCCATTCTTCGTGCCGAGCACGGGCGTGCCGCTCGTCGGGCCGGCGGGCAGGTTCGCGGTGCCGGAGCGGTCGCCGTTGATGCCGCCGGGATTCGCGCAGGCGGCGGTCGTGTTATCGCAACCGAGCAGGCCGAAACGCTCCTCCTGGTAGAGGACGCGTGCGATCGACTGGTTGAAGACTGCGAGCGGGATCGACCCGTTCAGGACGGCGTCGACCAGCGCGCACCCGTAGGCGGGGCATCCGGCGCCCGGGAACCCGCCGACGTGGACGGCAGCGGGCGACGAGCACGACACGGCCGCACCGGTGGCGTCCGCGCACGTGCTGCCGGTCGGATCGGTCTGCTGGCCGGCCGTCAGCGAGTGTGTCGCGCTGAAGAACCCGGCTTGCGTCGGCATCTCCTGATCCTCACCCTGCAGGATCGCAGACGTGCTGTGCGTCGCCGGGTAGTCCGAGCCGACGAACGCCTGCGAGCCCCAGAGATCGCGCAGGATGTACGTCAGGATCAACGGCTGCTCACACGAGAAATGCGACTCGTTCAGCGGCCACGTCGTCGGCGCGGCGCCCGTCGAGAACGGGCTCGGCGTCGTGATCGACGAGACCGTGTTCGGAAGATAAGGCGACGTGTCGCGGAAGAGCTGGTACGAGCACATCGTCGCGGCGGCCTTGCCGTCGACGAATCCGCCTTCATACGGCGTCAGGTACGTCTCGTGCAGCGGCTGATCCTGGATGTCGGTGTTCAGATTCTGGTTCTGACCGTTGTAGACGGCGAAGTGCTTCATCTGCGACATGGCGCCGACGCCCTGCATGCCGTTGATCTGTGCCGCGACGAGTTCCTGGCTGAGGTACGGATCCTCACCGGTGGTGGTGAGGTTGCGACCCCAGTTCGGCAGCCGGTCGAGATCGGTCTGCGGGCCGAACAGGCCTGTGACCATGAATGCGCGGCTTTCCGTGCCCGCCGTCTGGCCCCAGGCGTTTCCGAGCGAGCGGTCGAACGTGGAACCCAGCCCCATCAATGTCATCGGGGCGGTCGAGCCTCGCGCGTTCGGGCCGGACGTGTTGAGGACGCCCTGCGCGTCGGTCCAGCAGATCGGCGCGATCGCAGGCGTGGTGCCCGTCGGCGCACTTACCGGACCGACGTTGTGACAGCTGCCGTTCGGCCCGTCGTGCAGCAGGAGCGACGCGTTCGCAAGCTCCGCCGCCGTCGGCGGGTTGTCGGGCTCGAGCTGCCTGATCAGGCTCAGGACAAGAGGCGTATACGGCGCGGCGGGATCGACTGCCGGCGACGTCTTCGCCGTCGGCAGCGAGGCCACCGGCAACGAGTAGGGGACGTTCGCCTGCAAGTCCCCCGAGCTGTCGGCCAACGCGGGCGCGGCGGCCGAGCCGCCGAACGTGACAAACGCAGCTGTCGCGGCTACGACGAGCAGCGCGCGAGCGAGACGCCGGCTTCCCCCGTGGCGCCCCGAAATGATGCGGCTCATGGAAATCCCCCTCCATGGTGGATTGGCAGACCTCGTCGATTTCGTACTGATTTAGGCAAAAATCGATGAGGATCGTCGCGACTTACGTCTGGACTGCGACGAAATGCGGGAAACAACCCTACTGCACTCGCGAAGTCAGGTCGCTATCTGGCATTGCTCTGGCTCAGATCCGCTCGCCGGTCTGGACGCCAGATCGGGGGTCCCGCGTCGGATGTGTCGGTCGGCGGGGAGGCCGGTGCCGGCGTGACTAGCGAGACGACCGTTCACGCTGGACAGCTGCTAGACCGGGCGGGCGTAGCCGCTCCGTTGCTGGCGTGACCAGGATGAGCGCTAGCCGCGCAGACTGGGGGTCAGCAGCCCAGCCAATCGCAAGTTCTGTGCTTTCGCGGAATCGTCTTCGGTAGGGGGATGACCTCCCTGGCCTCGTTCGAGGTCCGGTGATTGCGACGGAAGGAGAAACTGAGACATGACCAAGAGGCTTGTTCAACGGAGAACCGCGTTGCTGGCCGCGGCAGGCACTGTCGTCCTACTGGCCGTCGTCGCCGTCCCTGTCGCCGCCGGCGGCAACGGCCACGGCAACGGCCACGGTAACGGCAACACCAACAGCAACAGCAACAATCGGCTACTGGCAGCCGGAACCGCCACGGAGCGGCTTGGCGGCGGCATCCAGTGGCACATCCAGTTCCAGATCCACGCCCGCAACAACGGCAAGAGCTCGAAGGTCTCGGTTCAGACGCCGACCTCGACGTTCTCGTACATCGGCTCGGTCTGCTCGGGCTCGTACACGACGGCGGCGGGGACGACTGTCTACGTCGTCGGTCGCCAGACGTCGTTCGCCGGCACCGGCTTCGAGGCTCCGTACTACGGCTACTCGATCCACAAGGGCGGGCCGATGGGAGCCGACTTCTCGTGGGTCTCGTCGTTTGCTTCTCTGGCAGCCGCCCAGGCCGCCTGCGCGAACCCGGCAGTCTCGCTTCCGACGCCGTTCGCGCTCGACGCTGCCTCCGTTCGGTTCAAGGTCTAAGGCTCGGCAGCCGCAACAACGGAACAGGGGGCGCCGCCGCGGCGCCCCCTCCCCGCGAGGGAGTGAGAGCAGCCGGGGACTCGACTCCTGACCGAAGACGCTGCGTCGTCGGCCATCCGCTCAGCCCATTTCAGCAGCAGGCGCAGAGCAGTCATAAAGACGAAGATCCACGCCGCCGCAATCCCCAGGCCAGCGGCGAGCACGCCAAGGGCCACACGAACGGCACCGCTTGCACGTCGTGCTGCGACGGCGAGGGGCCGTCCGGGCTCCGCCCCCTCAGCGACGCCGCGCGGGCCGGGGCGCATCATCCGCGTGCTTTGGGCACCGAGATGAGCTCGGCCGGCTTGTCAGCAACTCCGGGGGTATCGCCCGCCGCAACGGGGCCGGCTGGTTAATCAGCTGCGGTGGATCAGGTCGAGCGGCGCTGCGACAGGCAGCGGGTCGTCGGCCAGAGCGGCGATCTCGCGGCGGACGGTTCGTTCGGCTTCGAGTTGGGCGGCGACAGCGACGCCGTAAAAGATGGCGAGGGCCGAGAGATAACCCCAGAGGAGGAGAGCGACAACGCCCGCCAGCGATCCATAGGTCTGCGGGAACGTTGACGCGAGCCGAAATCCGAGCGCGAGCAGGACCGTGGCTGCGACCCAGAGAAGGACGCCGGTGAGCGCGCCGAAGGTGAGCCAGGCGCGGCCTGGCTGATGGCGGTTGGGGCTGAAGCGCAGAAGCAGCCCAAGCGCAGCGACGACGAGCGCGAATGCGAGCAGCCAGCGGCCGTAGATCCAGACCGTGGCGAGGATTCCTCCCGTTGGGGAGTCAGGGTCAGGCGCGAAGCCGATGAACAGCAATGCGACCGCAAATAGCGGGCCCACGGTCAGGGCGAGGTAGAGCGCCCGCTTGTATTTGGCGGCGGCCGGTCTGTCGCGCTCGACGCCGTAGATTCGATTCAGGCCACGTTCGACCTGACCCATGGCAAAAGTTGCGGTCGCGAGCAAACCTGCAACCGCCATCAGCAGCGGAACGAACTCGTGTCGTTCATGCAGTCTCCGTGCCTGCTCCACGGTCTCGGTGAGCAGCGACCCCGCCGGCCCTGGGACGGCACCGCTGATGTTGTCTGCCACCGCCGTCGTCAACCCCACGCTCGCCAACGACGCCGCGACGCCCAGCAAAACGATCAGGCCCTGCACGAGGCAGAGCGAAACCATGAACGCGAGCGAACGCGCGTGGCTCGTCCCATCCGCTGCGCGCAGGCGCACGAAGGCATCCTTCAGCAGCTTCTTCTTCCCGACGTCCGCCAGCGTTTCCCTTGCATCGTCGCCATCAAGACCGAACGTCTCCGGCACCCGAATCGCGCTGCTCACGGCGTGCTCGCAGCATCGAGTGCGGGTCGTCGCTCGGTCTCGGTCGCGCCCGCGAACGTCAACATACGTCGATCTCTTTCGCTTCAGCAACAAAGCAAAACAGGTCATACGAAGCTTCGTTGCGGGAGACGAAGCAGGCGGTGATCTAGAGGAGCTCGAGAGCCCGAGAGCATGTCGCTGCGGCCAGCGACCAGAGGCGACAGGAGTGCGCCCGAGTCGAGGTTGACCAAAGGTTGACCGCGGTGTCGTTGGGTTTGGCGACAGAGCTCGGGACTTGCGAAACTCGCGCTCGAACCCGGACGCGAGCACCTGGGCGGGCTGCAGTCGATCAGGCTCTCGAAGCGAGCAAGGCGATCATCGCGCGCTGGACCGCAGGCGATGAGACGATTCGCCGCGACGAACACTGACTCTCGACCAACCGGGAACCACGCATGGACGTTTCCTGGCTCTTGCGCTACTAACGAACCACCGCCAGGTCGCCGCCGTTCGGCGACTCACTCACGTTCATCGTCGTCGGCGGCGAACCCCAACTCGTGGATCGATCCCCTGCTACGACGACGGCTTTAGGTCTCGCGTATCGACCTTCTCCGCGTGCCCCTCGTCGTCCGTCACCACGTAGACCGGAGCGACTTTGGTGCTTCGTCCTCCCACATCCTTGTCGGACCGTGCGTCGTTCTTCCCGGCGGGCGAAACGATCTCGACCTCCGTTCCTTCGATGATGTCGCCCGCGTCCCGCAATAGCTTGGCCTTCATCATGGCTCCCGTCTCTCGTTTCAGGTTGCCTACCCCGCGACTGCCCGATGCAACCGAGGGATTGGTTACGTGGCAAGACGAAATCCGCCAACTCTCATCTGAGGATCGAGAGGCACTGCGCTCGCAGGCGTTCCCGGACGCTGGTGCGCGACGCGCAGCGCCCGCCGCTCGGCGGTCGCCCCCGTGCTAACTGCCGCTGTGAAGCGTCCTGACCATCACCCCGTAACGACGGCGTAGAGCGGCCGCGCGCCGATTCCTTTGAGCTCGCGCTCGCCTCGTGGGCTGAACTCGATTCCTGATCCCGCGACGAGTTCACGCACGGTGCCCGAGACGAGGATCTCGCCGCTCTCTGCCTGTGCGGCGACCCGCGAGCCGATGACCACTGCCAGTCCTGACAGTTTCTCGTCGACGATGTCGCACTCGCCCGTGTGGATGCCAACTCGAATGCCAAGTCCGAGCGCGGCGACCTCGGCGCGGATTGCGCATGCGCACCGGATTGCGCGCGCGGGACCGTCGAAGCCTGATGCGAAGAACCCGTCCCCGGTCGTATCGATTTCGCGGCCGTTGTAGCGGGCTAGTGTCCGTCGGATCCGGAGGTTGTGCTCGCGAAGAACCTCTTGCCATTGTGGGCCGAGTTCGGTTGCCTTCGCCGTCGATTCGACGAGGTCGGTAAAGAGCACAGTCGCGAGTACGCGAGCCGGCTCCGCGGCTCGGCGTAGGTGTTCTTCATGGACACGAGCCAGAAACGCCTCTAGGGCCGTAAAGTCTTCTCGGTTATCGGGCGTCCGCTCGACGAGATCAGCGTCGGGTATGCGGTCCGCGACGTATCGTGCAAGCTCCGCTCGTGCAGGGCTGTACATGACCAGCGTCGGAACGCGCACGCTCGGAAGGATCTCGCGGACGTCGATGTCCGCATTCATCCTCCGCAGTGCATGTGCGGCGCCAGGGCTCGCGGCAAGCCGCATTCGTCGCGCCAGCGCATCGAGTGTCTGATCGTCTTCCGCCAGCCCAGCGCGCCGTGCGATCTCCCGTGCTTGATCGCGTGTTCCCCAGATCCGCAAGATACGGTCGCTCTCACGGTCGTATTCCTCACGAGTCGGCCCCCACGGAAAATCGGGGGCGCGCGTAAACCGGGGCAGAGGATTCGTCAGGATCAGCGCAACTGTTCGCGTCGGATGGGTTGCTGCGAAGAGGACGCTCATCGCGCCGCCGTCGGCTCGACCGAAAATCACAGCTTCTGCCGATCCTGCGGCATCCATCACAGCGCGGACATCGTCCATTCGCTCCTCCAGAGACGGCGCCCCCTGAACCCGATCAGAAATACCGGTGCCCCGCTTGTCGAAGATGATGCAGCGAGCGAGCTCTGCGAAGGCGCGGAACTCCTCCGCCTCACCCGGCGCGTGAAACCCCGCGTCCAAATTCGAGGTCAGCCCGTCAACAAAAACGAGATCGACCGGACCGCTGCCGAACACCCGATAGGCGACATGGACGTCGCCGCTGGTCGCGTACCGAGTCTCCGCCGTATCGGTGACCGACTCCACCCGTCAAGGCTACGCCCTCTGGGTGCATTTTCGAACGATCCCGACGCGAGGGATCTTGAGAGCGTCAGGAAAGACCGTGAGGAGGCGATCCGCCGCAAACTGGTGCCAGCTGGGGACAACGGCCTGTTGTCGAGCACCGCGAAGTTCCCGCGAACCTTCACGGGAACTAGCGAGAATCTCGATCCCGACAGGCGGTTGCCCTGTCGGCGGGGCGACTTCAGCACCCCGCCGACGGAAAGTCCAATGGTGGAAGGGACCTATCGGTCGTCCGTGCGGCCTCCGACCCGGAATCCCTTCGCGTTCACTACGTGGCCGGTGTTGTCTACGTGCGCAGACATGCCTTTCAAGGAGGCGACGCCGGAGGTGTTCACCGGGGCGGTTCCGGGGTCCCCGATCGCGGCGAAGGTGCCTCCTGTGACAGCGAGCGCCCCGACGGGCAACAGCATCAGGAAGAGCTTGCGCTTGTGTGCCTGAATCTTGTGGCGAGCCTTCATCTCGACCTCCATCCGGTCGGGTGTTGGGAACAAGATCGAGACTAGAAGTCGCTGTCTTCGGCGTCGTTGCGCGCCGGCACCCTCTTACTGTGTCCGCGCTGACATACGATCGGTTGGATGCGGTGGCGTCTGCTCGAAGACCTGCCCGAGGCGGATGTGCAACGGCTCGTCTCCGTTTCTCGTCGCCGTCGCTTCGACCGCAACGAGGTGGTCTTTCATCGCGACGATCCGGCCGACTCGCTGCATTTGATTGCGAAGGGTCGGGTTGCGATCCGGGTCAGCACTCCGCTCGGCGACACGGTCACGATCGCGGTTCGCGGTCCCGGCTGGAGCTTCGGAGAAATGGCACTCGTCGGCGCCTCACGCCGCACAGCAACCGTTGCCGCCCTCGACCACACGGAGACGCTCGCTGTCTACAAAGACGACTTCGAGCAACTTCGGCGCGAGCACCCCTCCGTCGACAGACTGCTGTTCGCGTTCCTAGTCGGAGAGGTTCGACAACTGGAGGAGCGGCTGCTCGAGGCGCTGTACCTACCGGTCGAACGGCGTGTACTCCGCCGCCTCGATGAGTTGACCGCGAAGGCCGACGATCAGCAGCAGCTCGAGGTGCCCCTCACCCAGGAAGAACTCGCCGAACTCGCCGGCACCACCCGCTCCACCGTCAACCGAATCCTGAGCGAGGAAGCCAAACGAGGAACGATCAAACTCGAACGCGGCCGCACAATCGTGCTCGACCGAGAACAAATCGCACGCCGGGCTCGATAGATCGGGACTCACAAGCCGACAGCCGCTCAAGGCCGGCGCCACTTCGTGCAAGGTTGCTCGGCTAGCGTTTGGGTTTGCTGGTGTGGCACTGACACAATTGCGGGGTGGCCGGGCAGCTGCCCAGCGGGACCGTCACGTTTCTCTTCACCGATGTCGAGGGATCGACCGCGCTCCTCACAGAGATCGGCAAAGACGCCTTCGCGGAGCGTTTGACGGAGCACCACCGGCTGATCCGTGGCGCGGTTGGCGACGGCGGCGGGAGCGAGGTGGACTCGCAGGGTGAGGCGTTCTTCGCAGTGTTTCCCGTCGCCACCGACGCTGTGACAACGGCGGCTCGGCTCCAGCGCGAGCTGACAGCGGCCGGTCTGCGAGTACGGATGGGCCTTCATACCGGCCAGCCAAACGTTGCGTCGACCGGTTACGTGGGGCTGGACGTACCCCGTGCCGCCCGAATCTCCGCCGCCGCTCACGGCGGCCAGACGCTGCTCTCTCCGACCACACGCGAGTTGGTCGAAGACGAGCTGCCCGTCGGCGTAACCCTCCGCGACCTCGGCGAGCATCGCCTAAAGGACTTGACCAGGCCGCAGCGGCTTTCGCAGCTCGTGATCGATGGGCTGGCGAACGAGTTCCCACCGTTGCGGACGCTCGAGAACCGGCCCACCAACCTTCCTGTTCAGCCGACGACATTGATCGGCCGGAGACGCGAGGTGGCGGCAGCGATCGCCTTGCTCTCCCGACCAGATGTTCGTCTGTTGACGCTCACCGGGCCTGGTGGTTCGGGGAAGACGCGACTCGGCCTCCAGGTTGCAGCGGAGCTCCTCGAGGCCTTCCAGCAGGGCGTCTACCTCATTCCGCTCGAAACGATCGCCGATCCCATGCAGGTCCTGCCGACGATTGCACAGACGGTGGGGGTCAGGGAGACCGGTGCGAATCCGATCGGGAACAGCCTGAAAGAGTTCCTCGCTGACAAGCAGATGCTGCTGCTGCTGGACAACGTCGAGCAACTGGTCGAGGCGGCCCCTGAGCTTGCTGATCTGTTGATCGCTGCGCCGCAACTAAAGCTGCTCGTCACGAGCCGAACGCCACTGCATGTCTCCGCTGAGCACGAGCTCCCAGTGCCCTCCCTCTCGCTGCCCGATCTTACGAAGCTGCCGGGAATTGCCTCGCTCTCGAAGTATGCGTCGGTCGCTCTGTTCATTGAGCGAGCGCAAGCCGTCAAGGCGGACTTCGTCCTCACGGAAGAAAACGCGCCGGCGGCAGCGGAGGTCTGCCTGAGACTTGATGGTCTCCCGCTTGCGATCGAGCTCGCGGCAGCAAGAGTGAAGCTGCTTTCGCCGCAGGCGTTGCTGGCACGGCTCGAGCAGCGCTTCGACCTGCTCGTCGGCGGCCCGCGGGACATGCCCTCACGGCAGCAGACCCTCCGGGCGACCATCGACTGGAGCTACGGCTTACTCGGCCCCGCCGAAAAGGCGCTCTTCGCACGAGTCTCTGTCTTCGCAGGCGGATTCACGCTCGAAGCGGCAGAGGCCGTCTATGGCGCCGACCGTCTCCTGGCGGAACTTTCGTCGCTCATCGACAACAACCTCGTGCGCCAAGACGAGCAGCCCGGTGGCGAGCCGCGTTTCACGCTGCTCGAGACGATCCGCGCCTACGCTCTCGAGCGACTCGACGAACTCGGTGAACGCGAGGAGGCCGCTCGCCGCCACAGCCGAGTATTTCCTCACGCTCGCGGAACGATGCGAACAGGAGTCGTTTTTGTTGCCGACCCCAACTGGCCCGCCTACGAAAGAGAACTCGGCAACTTCCGGAGCGCGCTCGCGTGGCTGGAGCGCCCGCGGCGATGTCGGAACGCGAGTGCGCCTCGCCGCCAACTCTTCCCTTTATGCGGCTTAGGTATCCCGCCGAATGGTGGGGTGGAGCGACCGGGCTCTGCCGCGCTTGCCCGAGGTCTCGAAGCCGGCCAAGGCGAGAGCTCTCCGTGACAGCATCGTGGGTCGCCTTATCCCGCGGCGACCTCACGTCGGCCCGCGTGTTGGGCGGAAGAGGCGCTCCTGCTTTACCGAGAACTCGGCGACCGGATGCACGAAGCCCTTTGTCTCTTCAACCTCTCGGCTGTCGCTGCGCTTGACGGCGATGAGGCGACCTACCAGGCATCTGTCTCCGCGGCGACGGCACTCTTCCGTGACCTCGGCGCGGACTTCCCATTGCTGGCCGTTCATGCACGACGGCGGACTCAGGGCGATGGCCGCAGGTGACTACATCCGTGCACGAGCTTGCATGGAAGAGGCGCTCGCCACGCGCGAGAGAGTTCGGCGCCAGGGACGAGATATGCAACGGCCTCTGCGACCTCGGCGTGCTGGCGCTGTACGAGCTGCAGCCGCAGGACGCACTTCGCCTCTTCGGGGAAAGCCTGCAGCTCGCGGTACAAGGCAGCTGGCACCTCGCCATCGCTTGGACCGTGGGGGGCATCGCCTGCGGGAGCTCTCGTACTTCCCTCTGTGGCGGAAGGGACTTCGCCCCCCGCGCTTGCGTCGGCGACCGACGATGTGACGATCGACGCGCTTCGCGAAGAGCACCGTGAGGGCACGGTTCATGCGATTGCTCGCTACGACCCCGACGCTGATGCTCCGGTCGGAGCCAGTCAGGAAATCGGAGTGCGTGTGGACAAGATCCGAGGGCAGTGCGGTTCGATACGCCGATCCGCGAGACTCGTAGCTGAATCCCACGGTCTGTGCCTCTCCGGGGCCGGGCGGGTGAACGAGATTAGCCGCTCGCGGGGCTCGGCTGAGAGGACGCGGGCCCAGTCCGGCGCCGTATCGTCTGGAACAGCCTTACAAGGAACCAGCGAAATGGACGACCAGACAAACGGCGGCGCGGGGAGTCCCGAACCACCGCGGGAACCGGCGCATGCCGACCTGATAGCGGGAGAGTTCGTGACCGAGACCTTGCTCGACTACGACGGAGGTCGTCAGGTCACCGTCTACGTCCCGCCAAGTCCGGTCGAGGCAGTCCTGTTCGCCGGAGACGGTCAGTGGATCTCCCAGTGGGGTGGGTTCCTCGAAGCGGCCGATGTACCGTCCACGATGATCGTCGGTGTACACGCGTTGACCGAAGAGAAGCCGCGGCTGCACGAGTATTCCCCGGCCTTCGACGCTGAACGGTTCACCGCACACGAGAAGTTCTTCGTGGAGCACGTCCGCCGATGGGCACACTCACGTCTCGGGGTCGCGCTGCCCCCTGAACGAACCGCGGTGTTCGGTTATTCGGCCGGTGGGGAGCTCGCGCTCGCCCTTGGACTACGGCACCCGGACGTCTACGGTGCGATCATCGCCGGCTCGCCGGGCGGAGGTTACAAACCCCCTGACGTGATGCCTGAACCCCTCCCTCGCGTACACCTCTTCGGCGGCACGCTGGAGCCGTTCTTCCTCGAGAACGCAAACCGGTGGGCGGTCGCACTTCGCGATGCAGGCGCGGACGTCGCGATGAGCGAGAGGCGGGCGTCCCACGGCGCCACGTTCTGGCAAGGAGAGTTTCCGGTGATGGTGGCCTGGGCGTTCGAGCGATGAACCATCGCCCCACGCTCAGGCGTCAGTTCGGAACACCGGCCCAGATGCGTGGCCGCTCACGCGACCGACCCCGGACGGCGGACATCGAACCGCCGAGACATGCTCGCTCTTCTCGATTTGAGCTCTGCCCCTCGGACGTTACGGACGGCGCCGTAAGGCCGGTAGCCTCGGCACGTGCAGTGGTGGCAATGGCTCCTGATCTCGCTCGGCGTGGCTCTTGCGATATACGCCGCATTCATTGCTTGGCTCGTGATCCGTGGACGCCGCGACGACGCACGCGCGCTCGCCACGTTCATCCCCGACTGCATCGTCCTCGTGACCCGGCTGACACGCGATCCACGCGTGCCTCGCAGCCGCAAGCTCCTGCTGCTCGGGCTTGTCGCCTACCTCGGCCTGCCGTTCGACCTCGTCCCTGACTTCATTCCGGTCGCCGGACAACTCGACGACGCGATCATCGTTGCGCTCGTCCTCCGGCAATTCATCAAAGCGGGCGGCGAAGCGATGATCCGCGAACTCTGGCCTGGGCCGGAACAGTCGCTCGCCCTGATCCTGCGAGTCGCGCAGCCCCGCCGAAGACAACCCGAACCCGACGGAGTCGGGTGATCCCGACCCTGCAGGGCGGGCATCGAACCGCCGTTCGCAGCCTCCGTGTCAGGCGTCATGCCGGAACACTGGCGCAGGCGAGAAGTTGCCAGGTTCGAGTGAGCGGTTGCGCCTGACCGGGTAACGACTGGGGGATGGGTGAGACTGAGAAGGAGAAGTCCGACCGCCAACTGATTGAGCTCCTGAACGAACTGCGGGTCGCGCTGCCGGGCGCCCAGGTGCTACTTGCATTTCTCCTGACGGCACCGTTCCAAGCGCACTTCACGCGAACCACTGACTTCGAGCGCGCTGTTCTCTTTGCTGGCGTCTTGTTGACTGGCGCAGGCGTGGTGGTGCTGATGGCGCCGCCGGTATACCACCGTGTCCGCTGGAACGAGGGCGGGAAGGAAGACGTTGTTCGCGTGGGCCATCGACTCTTCCTTGTCGGCACCGCCTGTCTCGCTCTTGGAATGTTCTGTTCCGTCTTCGTCGTCGCTGACTTCCTCTACGGTCTCGCGGCAGGAATCGTCGGCGTCGTGATCCTGCTCGGCCTCGTCACCGTGACGTGGTACTGGCTGCCGAACGAGCGCGGTCGAGATCCGAGTGTCGAGAACACCGAGTAAGGAATTGCACTCCTCCGGGCGACGATGTGCATGGACGACCAGAGTTGCTGCGCTCGCTCGACTCGAAGCCGACGTCGCCGCGTTGAAGACCCAGCTCGATGCGCGTTGACAACCTCGTGTGTCGTGGTCTCCCGGACTTGGCACATCGGGCGCTGCCTGCGCCCAGCCGGAGGACGAACCTCCGACTGGTACGTAGGATCGACTGAGTGGAGACGGCTGTTCGCACTGGTGGATGTCTTTGCGGCGCCGTGCGGTACATGGTTCGTGGTGAGCCGGTGCATGTCGGGCGCTGTCACTGCGCGGATTGCAGGAAGGAATCAGGGAGCGCGTTCACGGTCTACGGGCAGTGGCCGGTGGAGGCTTTCGAGAGCGAGGGGGAGCTGGCGGTTTACGAGGGGCGCGGTTTCTGCCCACAGTGCGGCTCACGTTTGCTGAACCCACCCGACCCAGGGGATTCGCTGATCGAGATCCGTATCGGAACGCTCGATGACGCACCTTTCGATCTTCGACCCGACGCGGAGATTTGGGTTAAGCGTCGAGAGCCGTGGCTAGCGCCTGTCGACGGCGCGTCGCAGCACCGCGAGAATCGCTAGTCGTAGCGTCAGGCGTCATTCCCAACCTCGTCCCATCACGCTTGAGGATGACGAGAGTCTGCATCTCCACGCAACGTGGTCGCTGGCGACTTCGAAAGGCGCCTCTTTCCAGGATGAGCCGATTGCGTCGCTGATTGATGCCGCGACGCTTCTCGACCAGTACCGCCCACCTCGAAAACCCCGCTAGCCCCGGGGTTTTCGTTTCTTCCTCGCGTGTGAGCTTCCCGTTAGGACTGGGGAGGGAGGCTCTGGAAACGCGGCGCCGCCTTCGTGCCGAGCGGTTGCACGACTTCAAGCACGGGCGCACCCGCTGGGGTGGCCCTGCTCGGTTCTGTCGTCGAGGTGGTGCTTGATCGCGAACCGCGATATAAGAGCGTATTCGGAGCGGGAGCCCACTGATATCAGCTCCCGCTCGACCTCGAACCAGAGGGGAGAGTCATGACACGAGTTTCCGTGCGGCTGCTGCTTGCAGGCGCGCTGTGTGCCGTGTCGGCGATGGTTTTCGGATCGCTGGCGTCGGCAAGCGGATCACAGATCCCGAGGATCGGCACGGGTGTTCCGCAGACGGGGGCGTTCAGTCCGTCTTCGGGCGCGCTCGGCGAGGACGAGTTTGCGTTTGATGACGAAGACAGTCCCGCTGCCTATGACGGCACGATCAGTATGTCGAGCGGCAGCGGTGGCGGCCCGAACGTCACCGGCGCGTCGAAGGCGAAGTCGAACCCGACTGTCAACACCAGCTTCGAGGGGCTGAACTTCTACCAGCAGCGCTACTCGCGCGGCGGGAACCAGTTCTCGGTCGAGCCGCCCGACCAGGCCCTGTGCGTCGGCAATGGCTTCGAGCTCGAGGCCGTCAACGACGTGCTCAACGTCTACAACACAGCCGGGCAGTCGGCCCTGCCGGACAACACGGCGACGAACATCGTCGGCGGGTTTCCGCGCAACGTGAACCACGCTGTCGACCTGAACTCCTTCTACGGGTATCCGCCGGCGATCAACCGCACGACCGGTGCCTTCGGACCCGAGCTGACCGATCCGAGCTGCCTCTATGACGCGCAGACGCAGCGCTGGTTCGTCGTCGTACTGACGCTGGACCGTGTGGGGACGACTAGTGCCCTGAGCCTCGTCAATCACCTCGACCTGGCGGTCAGCAAGACGTCGGATCCGACGGGGGCCTGGAACATTTACAAGGTAGACGTGACGAACGACGGCACGAATACCGGTGGGCAGAATCCCGGGCCGTACCTCGGCGACTACCCGCATATCGGAGCCGACGCTAATGGCTTCTACATCACGACCAACGCCTACCCGTGGTTGGCAAACGGCTTCGCCGGCGCGCAGATCTACGCGTTCTCGAAGGCGCAGCTCGCCGCAGGCGCAGCGAACGTGACGATGCAGCACCTCGACACTTCGGGGCTGGTCAACGCCCCAAGCGAGACGGGCTCCACGCAGCCGGGCTTCACGGTCTGGCCGGCGCAGTCGCCCGGCACCGGGTCGTTCAACACCAGCAACGGCGGGACCGAGTACTTCCTGAGCTCGAACGCCGCGGATGAGGCGCAGAAGCCGATCTCCGGCACCGTAGGGACGCGGACGTCGCAGCAGCTCGTGGCGTGGACGATGACCAACACGTCGTCGCTGAACTCGGCGTCTCCGGCGGTCAGCCTGTCGAGCCAGGTCCTCCCGGTTGGCCAGTACGGCGTCCCGCCGAGGCAGCGGCAACCCGGCTCGGGCACCCCGCCCGGCATGAACACGCCGCAAGGCTTCTGCCTGAACGACACGACGACCGTGACCATCGCGGGCACCGGCTGCTGGCGGCTGCTCGTCGGAGCGGGGCCGACCGGCGAAGTCGTCTCGCGGCCGGACTCGAACGACACCCGCATGCAGCAGGTGATGTGGGCGAACGGCAAGCTGTGGGGCGCCCTCGACACGACGGTCAATCCCGACCTCGGTCCGGCGCGCGCCGGCATCGAGTACTTCGTCGTCAACCCGGATGCAGGGAAGGTCGATAACCAGGGCTACCTCGGTGCGGCCGGGCACGACTTCACGTACCCGGCGATCGGCGTCACAGCGTCGGGTCGTGGCGTGATGGCGTTCACCGACACGGGTGACACCACGTTCCCGAGCGCGGCCTACGCGGCAATCGACGCGAAGGCCGGCGTCAGCACTTGGAACGATGTCGCCCTCGGTGCTGCACCGGACGACGGGTTCACCAGCTACAAGGCGCAGGTCGGCAACCCGCCGCGGACACGCTGGGGCGATTACGGCGCCGCGGCCGTCGACGGGAACTCGATCTGGATCGCGAGTGAGTACATCGCGAGCACCTGTGACTACACCGCCTGGGGCGGCCCGTTCTTCGTGGGCGGCAGCGGGGACAACCTCCTTGGCACGTGTGGAGGGGCGAATCACGGGCCTGGTGTCAGGGCGGCACTGGGGAACTGGTCGACGCGGATCAGCAAGCTGACTCCGTAGCGACCTGTAAACAGGAGGTAAAGAGCGAGGGCCGGACGTGAGTCTGGCCCTCGCTCTGGGAATATCTCGACCATGAGGTTCACGATCGCTGTCATCGGGGTGGTGTGCCTCGTCGGAGGTGCCGCTCAGGCATCGACGGTCAAGAGCGGGCTTTACGGCAAAGTGACCCGCGGCCCGATCACTCCGGTGTGCATCGCCGAGCTGCCGTGCAGTGCCCCGGTCTCGGGCGCGATGATCGTCTTCTCGCGGGCAGGGCACGAGGTCGCCCGCACGCGGACCTCAACAAAGGGCACGTATCGCGTGGCGCTGACCCCAGGCACGTACAACGTTCGCGTACTCCAGGCGCGTCCCGTCGACCCGGGGAGCGCCCGCGTGCCGCAGGATCGTTTTCGGCACCTCGACTTCTCGATCGACACGGGCATCAGATAGCAAGTCGGCAGCGGTCAGCCAACGCTCGTTAGCTGCACCACTCAGCGGCGACGCGGCGGACGACCTCGCGGACGCGGTCGAGAGAGGTAAGGCTGACCCACTCGGTGGTCGCGTGGGCTCCTTCGCCCGCGGGCCCGAACAGGACGGTTGGGATGCCGGCGGCGGCCAGGAGCGCGGCATCCGTCCAGAACAGCGCACCGGTGTAATCGCCTGCGTCAGCAACGCGACGAACGAGTTCGGCGAACGGCTGGTCGCGGTCGACCGTGAGCGGATCCCTGCTCGCGATGATCCGCAAACCAGCTTCTCCGGCGATCGCGCGCAGCTCCTCTTCGACCTGCTCGACGGTCTCGCCGGGGATCGTACGGCGCTCGCCCGATAGCACGCAGCTCGCGGGGAAGCTCGAGAGCTCCTGGCCTCCCTCGATCAGCGACGCGTGTAACGAAGCAGGCCCGACGAGTGGGTGAGATGGTCCTGTTCGGAGCCGCTCATCGAGGTCTGCGAGTGCGACCAGGATCGGGCCCATCTTCGCGATTGCATCAACACCGAGATCCGGCCGCGAGCCGTGCGCGGCGATGCCCTCGGTCTCGACCTCAAAGCCAACGAAGCCCCGATGGGCGATTGCCACACGTAGGTCGGTTGGCTCGGCGACGATCGCAGCGTCGGCTCGCACGTTCTGGACTACGGCCTCGGTGCCGATCGATGCGAGCTCTTCGTCGGCGACGAGCGTTACCACCACATCGCCGCGCACCCCCGTCACATCGCTCGCGGCGAGGAGGATCGCGGCGAGCGCTCCCTTCATGTCATACGCACCGCGTCCGTAGAGTCGGTCGCCCTCGACGCGTGGCTCAAACGGCGCCTCCATCCCTGCGACGCCGACCGTGTCGAGGTGACCGTTCAGAAGCAGCGAGCGTCCGCCGCCCGAGCCGCGCTTCCTGGCGACGACGCTCGGGCGCTCGTCTCCGAGAACGTCGACCTCGAACCCATGCGCCAGACACCAGTCGGCAACGAAGGACGCGATCTCGCGCTCGCCGGCGCCACCGGGCACGAGCGTCGGATTGATCGAATCGATCGCGACGAGCGCCGCCGCGAGCTCACCCACAGAAGACTGCACGCGCTGGATTCTCCCTTTCCGGTGTGAGGAGTGCTGACCTGAATGATCCGCGGGCGAGTCGCCGGAATGATCTTGGGCCAATCGGCTGGAACCGTGCCTTCGCTGACAACACAGCCAGGCGTCGCTTATCGTTCGTGCCGGTACCGCGAAGAAGCGGCTTGAAGTTAACGCCGGTCCGGAGGCACCGCCGGGTCGTTCGGAATTGCATCCGCAGTCGTCACGACGGCCCCTTTCTCGCGATCGCTGCTCGTCGCTACGCGGACGTGCGTGCGTGCATCTCGGCAGCCGACAGCTCGCGGTCAGTTTAACTTCCGACCCGACTCACGGCGCTCCCAGGGGTCTGCTGTTGACGACTCTCCGAAGCCGCGATATACCCGCACTGACGTCGAGCAAGGAGGACACCATCGCTTCCATCGCGGCCTCTCAACGCACCCTCGGGCGCATTCTCCCCCCGTGGTGGTGGCTCCTGATCACGGGGATCGCCTGGATGCTCGTGGCGTTGATCCTGCTTCGATTCGACTACACCTCGGTCTCCGCCATTTCGATCCTGTTCGGCGTCGTCGCAATCATGGCCGGCGTGCTCGAGTTCGGCGTGATGTTGATGGCCGAAGGCTGGTGGAAGGTGCTCAACGGCTTGCTCGCCGTCGTCTTCATCGTCACCGGCATCGTCGCGTTCATCCATCCTGGCAACACCTTCGCGGCGCTGGCCGCCGTGTTCAGCTTCTTCCTGATCATCGCCGGGACGTTCGACATCATCATCGCGATCTCGGTTCGCCATGAGATCGAGGTCTGGTGGCTACAGCTGATCAGCGGCATCCTCGAGCTTCTGATCGGCTTCTGGGCGGCCGGCTACTACGGTCGCAGCGCTGTTCTCCTCGTTGCCTGGGTGGCCGCTATCGCGATCATCCGCGGCGTCAGAGACATCGTGCTTGCCTTCCGCGTCCGCGAGGTTCAGCACACGCTTCTCGCGTAAATGGAGGAGGTCTCATGCGCGTTCAACCGAGAGCTCTTGCGGTGGTGCCGCTGTTCGCTGCGCTGGTGGTCTGTGTCGGGGCGGGCGCCGGGCCGACCGGTTCCGCGCAGGCAGCTCATGGGATATCGGCTCCCGGCTCGGCAGTTCGCCCGGACTGCGATCGCGACAACGGCGGCCTGAATCTCCCAGGTGGCTTCTGCGCCCTGGTGGTCTACGACGCCAAGACGGCGACAGGCGCTCCTGCCAGAGTGCGGGACATTGCGGTTGCGCCCAACGGCGATGTGTTCGTCGCTGACCAATCCGCGGGCGGTGGCGTCCTGGCGTTGCGGGACACCAACGGGGACGGGAAGGCCGACGAGACCGCGCGATTCGGCACGAGCCCCGGCAACGGCATCTACTTCAGGAGCCCGTATCTCTACTTCGCACCGAACAATCGCGTAGAGCGGTACCTGATGTCGCCGATCAGCCTGACTCCGGTGGCCGGGCCGGAGGTGATCGTCTCCGGTCTGCCCGCGACGGGGAACCACGTGACGAAGACCATCCTGGTCACCGAGGACGGCACGCTCTACGTGGGCGTCGGATCGTCCACGGACAGCTGTCAGGCACTGCCGGGCGTGCCGGGCTCACTGGGAATCGATCCCTGCCCCGACTTTCCGATCCGGGCCGGGATCTGGCGATACGCGGCGAACGTGCCGGGTCAGGTCCACTCGCCGGCGAACCGATACGCGACGGAGCTGCGGAACATGGTCGCACTTGCCCTGAATCCGTACGACGGAGCGGTCTACGGCGTTCAGCAGGGACGAGGCGGCTTGAGCAACAATTTCCCGAACCTCTTCACGCCCCAGGATGACGCCGCGCTGCCGGCCGAAGAGTTCTTCCGCTTTCACGAAGGCGGGCACTACGGGTGGCCGTACTGCTACTACGACGGAAGGCAGGACAAGAAGGTGCTGGCGCCGGAGTACGGAGGGGATGGAAACATCGTCGGTCGCTGCGCGGACGCCGAACAGCCGCTCCTTGCCTTTCCCGCCCACTACGCGCCCAACGGGCTGCTGTTCCACGACGGTCGCCAGTTCCCGGACAACTACCGGGACGCGGCGTTCATCGCGTTCCATGGAGGCCCCAATCTTCCGGAGAGTTACAACGTGTCCGTCGTGCGTTTCACCAATGGTCGGCCGCACAAGCCGGAGGTCTTCGCGGACGGCTTCATCGGTGAGGGCGCCGTCAACCTCCCGGCAGATGCCGACCATCGCGCGATGGCCCTCGCCGAGGGTCCGGATGGCTCGCTCTACATCACAGACGACGCCGGTGGGCGGATCTGGAGAGTGCTGCACGCGGGCCGAAAACCGTGAAGGACGGGCTCCGCGCACGGCGCGTTCGAGCTCATCACGCACGCGAAGACCCCCGCTAGCCCGGGGGTTTTCGTTTCGTGCGACGATCAGCGGAGCGACCGGTTGCTGCGGTGCTCACGAGCGCGCGAGCACGCGCACCGGCATGCCGACGTTGGCGAAGTTGTACGTCCAGCGCGCGACGGAGAAGGGCTGTCGGACACATCCGTGTGACGCCGGGTACACCGGAACGTCGCCGAGCTCGTGGAAGGCGATCCCGCCGACGAACGGCAGCGCCCATGGCAGCCATTCGCGGAACGGCGTCGACCACCAGCGGGGGATCTTCGCGTACACGCGGTAGCTACCGGGAGGCGTCGGCGTCGACGGCTTCCCGCTCGAGACGGCGATCGCCCGGACGACCTGGTTGTCATTGATCAGCAGCGCGACCTGTTTGTCGAGCAGCACCTCCGCCCGCTTCCCGGCAACGCCGCGCGTGACCGGTGTCGGACGCTCCGCAGAGGCGAGCGCCTCTCTGGTCGCACCGTTCAGAGCGCCGGTGCGATCAAGCCGTTCGTACTTCTGGAACGCGAGGATGCCTTCGCTCGTCGTCGGGCCGAACCTGCCGTCGTCGTCTCCCTTGAGCAGGTAGCCGAGCTCGATCAGCCGCCCTTGGACATCCATCACCTCTGGATCTGGCGGGCGCAGCTTCTCGGCGGGCGGTTTCGGCACCGGCACGTTCGGTGTTTGGAGGTGGTGCATGGTGATCGGGCGGCTCAGCGAGACGCCGTCGACCGTTCGCGTGACGGGCTTGCCGTCGACGAGCAAGGCGACGCGGACAACCCGCGGCACCGACGACAGCGTGCGCACGAGCTGGGTGACGCTCGCGAGCATACGCTCGTCGGATTGCCCGGCGGTGAAGCGGCCGCTGAGATCGACGGTCGCGAGGCCACCGTCGATCGTCAGGCTCTGCAGCCGCGTCTGCGCGGGCACGTACGTCCTGAATCCGGCGATTGTCTCCTTGCGTGTCGGTCCGGCGAGGAGCGCACGAATAGCGTCCTCGGCTGTGCGACCCGGTCGCCGCACCTGCACGAGCTGCTCTCCCTGCAGGAACCCCACGCGCACCACCGAGGCCGACGTTCCGGCAGAAGCTTGAGGCTGCAGTGTGACCGCGAGGATGACCGCCAGGGCGGCGATGCGGGCTGTGTTCATCCGGATCACCTTCGCACAGGACCGATCGACAGGTACACCGGCCCGCGGCGCGCGCACGCGTCGAACGGGAACGGAATGGTCTTCGACGCGGTCTGGCCCGGCGGGTACACACGGATGCCGGCGGCCGCAGTGCGATTGCACCGCGCGGCGGGGAAGTTGGCCGCCTGCGCGATCCGGAGCGTCGCGCGCGCCGTCGCACCGTTCTGCAGGGTCACCCTCACACGCGTGCCGGGAGCCCGCGACGCAGGCGCGCCGAGCGCGCGCCCGTGGAGATCGATCGCGGAGACGCCCGGATAGCCGGAGAGCACGCACGCGTGCCCCGACTGGTTCGTCAGCTCCAGCGTGCGATAGACGCTCCCGGCCGCTCCTTCACCGTCCCCCGCCCAGAGAACGAGTCGCGAGGTCGTGCAGTTCGGGGTCGTGGCGCCGATCGACGGTGTGCCCAGCACTGCAGCGATTGCGACCAGCGCTGGGACGATGACGAGGGCGCGCACTAGTCATTCCGTCCGAAGATCGTCAGGAAGAACAGGAAGACGTTCAACACGTCGAGGAAGATCGACGCGGCGAAGAGCGGCGCGCTTCGGATGTCGCTGCTCGAGCGCAGCCGCTGGAAATCGAAGATCGTCAGCCCCGCGAAGATCACGAGCCCGGCGATCGCGTAGATGAGCGAGCCATTCGGGATGTTCACGAAGATCAGCACGATCCCGAAGCCGATCAGTGCGACCAACGCCCAGAAGAAGAGGCGCGCGTACTGCGACAGGTCGCGCCGGATCGCGTAGCCGGCGGCGCCGCAGCCCGCGATGAAGAGCGCGGTCGCTCCGCCCGCCTGCCAGACGATCTGCGGGTTCGCGTCGAGGTAGTAGTTGACCGTCGGCGCGGACGCGAGCCCGAGCAGCAGGCCGAAGGCGAAGAGCAGCCCGACGGCGAGCTGTTCCGACCGCTGCACCGCCGCCTGAATCCCGAAGAGGGCTGCGAACGAGGCGATGAAGAAGACCCAGGCCCAGCCTCCCGCCATGTCGCGCGCGAGGTAGGCGCCGAGTGCGAAGACCGCGGCGGTGACCGCGACGAGGCCCATCGTCTGCCCGAGCAGCCTCCCGGTCGCGTCTCGGCTGAGCGGAGCGGAACCCGCGGTGGTCGTGGTTGAGGTCGAGGTCATCTCATGCTCCTTTCGCTGTCACAGAGCCTCGTGGCTTGATTATGCGACGAAGCTTGGAGGAGCCATTGGTGGCTCGCGCCCGTCGACACCCTGGGGCGGTCACTGGTGTGTAATGCGCCGACACGCTGGAGGACCGAGGCGGGACGGGCGCGGATGGCCGTTCGTCCGGGCTTCCTCGTAGGGTGGGCAGCCCGTGGGCATGAGAGACACGCTCATCGTCGAGACCGAAGCGGCGTTCACCATCCTTGGCCTGCTGTTGGTGTTCCTGCCGATGTTCTTGACGGTGCTGACCCGAACCGAGGGGACCGCCAATCTCCAGGCGCCGCACGTCGTGGTGGTGGCCCTGGCTTGGGCTGTTCCGGTACTGATCGTGCTCGCAGGCACGGACGCGACACTCGGGTTGTTCGCACTCTGGGGACACACGTCGGACGCAAAACCCACCGCGGTGCTTCTGGTCGTCCTGATCTGGCTGGTTGCACTCCTCGCAGTGGTCGCAGTCAAGTTGCGCGCCGCTTAACCCGCGGTGCTGCGAGAATGTCCCGCCTGAGCCTGCGTCTCGTCCGCCGGGTTACGCTGGCCGCGTGGGGACGGTCGATCACTCCGCCGTTGACACGCGACGTCGGACTGCGGCTGAGCGGCGAAGCGCGGGTCTCGCCGCGAGAGAGCGCCTGAAACGAGGTGACCTCGCCAGGTGGGAGCGGCCACGCACGGCTAACCCACTGTCGACGCTTGCCGGCCAGAACGCGATTCGCCTCCCTGATCTTGTGCCGATTCGCTACGGCCGAATGGCCGCGTCCCCGTGGAGTTTTTACCGCGGGGCTGCGGCGGTGATGGCGTCAGACCTCGCTTCCCGTCCGGATACGGGTCTGACCGTGCAGCTGTGCGGCGATGCTCACCTCTTGAACTTCGGACTGTGGGCCACGCCCGAGCGGCAACTGTCATTCGATCTTCGTGACTTCGACGAGACGCTGCCCGGGCCGTTCGAGTGGGACGTCTCACGCCTGGTCGCCAGCATCGTCGTTGTCGCGCGCGAGAGCGGGTTGCAGGAGAGCGTCGCAGAGCGGGCGGTTGCCGACTGTCTGCGTGCCTACCGACGGCGGATCGCCGAGTACGCGCGGTCGAAGCAGCTCGAGATCTGGTACGACCTGATCACCGTCGACCAGCTGATTGCCCTCTTCAAGCCAGAGGAGCAGGAGCAGGCGTGGGCGCACGTCAACAGGAAAGCGAGGCGTCGTACGAGCGCCGGGGCCGCGCGCAAGCTCACCGAGAGGGTCGGAGGTCAGCTTCGGATCACCGAGGATCCACCGCTGCGGGTGCGCTTGTCGGATGACGAGCTTGCGGTCGAGGAGGCGGTCTTCGCTTCGTATCGAAGCTCGTTGCCCGAATACCGCCGTCACCTGCTCGACCGCTTCTCGATCGTCGATGCAGCGCGTCAGGTCGTCGGGGTCGGCAGCGTCGGCATGCGGGTGTTCCTGGTGCTCCTGACCGGGAGGGACGAGGCGGATCCCTTGTTTCTGCAGATCAAGCAGGCCGGCCCGTCGGTGTACGAGGCGTACTGGCCGCGAGAGCCGTCACGCGAATCACGGCGAGCGGGTGGTGGTCGGCAAGCGTCTGATCCAGAGTGCGACCGACATCTTCGCGGGCTTCACGTCGGTCGGCGCGGACGATTTCTACGTCCGGCAGTTCCGTGACATGAAGGTGATACCGCGCGCCGACCTGATCGCACCGCGTCTCGCGGAGTTCGCGACCGCCGCCGGAACTGTGCTCGCTCGTGCACACGCCCGCACCGGCGATGCGATCGCGATCGACGCCTACATCGGCAAGGGCCGTCGATTCGACGAGGCGCTGGGGGAGTTTGCCGTCGGTTACGCCGACCAGACCGTGCGTGACCATCAGCAGTTGCAGGGCGCAGTCACAAGCGGATCGATCGAGAGCACCGACGCGTAGCGATGGTTTGGCTTTACCCAAATCGGCGCGCCGGTCGGCACTCCTCCGACCCAGCCAGTTCGAAGGATCTAGACGGCTCTGCGGTGTTCGGCTGAGGCAAACACCGCGATTCCGATTGCCGCAAGCGCGACCGCGACGAGGAATTGAATGATCCTGCCAACGTCGAAGGCGTCGGCGAGGATGCCGCCGAGAAGGCTTGCGGCGATTCCGACCAGCGCGGTTGCGAGTAGGCTGATCTCCTGCCTCCCTGGGAGGACGAGCCGCCCGAGTGCCCCAATGACCAGGCCGGTGAGCGCGAGCCAGAACAGCGAAAAGGCCAAGCCGATCAGCGAACCCGCCAGCAGCAGGGCGAGGATGATGATGATCAAGACGACGACGATCGGCACGTTGCGGACGCTAACGAAATCGACACCCACGCGTGCGCCCGTGTGACCTCGACCGTTTCGTTAGCGGCGCGTTAGTTCGGCCGCGGAAGCTGCGGCCATGAGACTCCTAGCCGTCATCTTGTTCCTGGGACTCCTCGCAGGAGCCCCGTCACGTGCGTCGGCCGCCTCGTGCAGTCATGCCGATCTCGTCTTCTACTCCAACAACTCCGTCCTGCTCGCACAGCGGCTGCACGGCGCGCCGTCGGCGTGTGCCGATTACTTCATCTCCGTCACGCCTGCCACGGGAGGCGGTCCGCGTGCCGGTGTCGCTCCCTCGATTCGCTCGAACGGCCCGCAGTTTCACGCGATGCCGGAGCTGAGGCTTTCCGATTGGGCGACGTACGCGGCTCTCAACGGCGATGACTGGTACGCCGCAGGAGTGCATGTCCGCGACCTCATGGTCACGGCCGGGTTCGACGTCTCGAAGGGTGACATCTGGGCCGTCAACGAGGTCGGCTCGCCCTCCGGCGCTCAGATGGCGACCGACGTGTTCAACAACGTCGGCGACTCGCGCGTGCATCTCGAGCAGTTCGTCGAAGGCCTCTACACCGGCGAGCCTGGAATGTCGGCGGCGCCCGGGCTGATCTTCGTGGCGAACCCGACACAGGTCACGACCGACCTCAGCGACTACAAGCACGGCCTCGATGCCTGGTACCAGGACGCCGGGTTCTGGACTGCCCTTCAGGGCAGGGTGCGGTTCTGGGCGCAGGAGACCTACGCTGACGCGCGTGACTGGGGCGTCACCGGCTCGACGCTCGCCGACCGCACCGAGCACCTGCAGGACTACTTCCAGCACGGGGAGCTGTTCGCGCAGGCCGACCGCAAGGCGTCCACGGCCGCGCGCGATTTCATCGCGTCGACCTATACGCCGGTCGGCAACTCGGCGTACATCTCGCCCGCTCCCGAGCTGCAACCCGGCGCCATCGGGTACGGCTTCACGAACATCACGCTGCCGCTGATGCAGAACTTCGTCTCGAGTCAGACCTACGCACTGCGCGCCGCAAACGCTCGTTTCGGCTACGCATGGTGGCAGAAGAGTGTGAGCGGCACTCCGGCGCCGGCGCAGTTCACATCGCTCGCCGATCGACTCGCGGCCTCGATTCAGGGATCGGACACGGATGCGGTGGGCGCATGCGGCGCCGACCTCACTTGGTGCGACGGCAGTGTGGACGGCTCCGCCTTCACGGAGGCTTGGCAGACGTTCGACGACACGGTCGCCCCGGTGCTGACGGTGCCGACGGAGCTGCGGGTCGACGCGACCGGGCCGGACGGCGCGGTCGTCGCCTACGCCGCCACCGCGGTAGACACATGGGACACGAGCCCGACGGTGGAATGCGTGCCGGCGTCGGGCGAGCAGTTCGCGATCGGGTCGACTATCGTCACGTGCGCTGCAACGGACGACAGCGGCAACTCGTCGACAGCGACGTTCGACGTCAACGTTGCGGGTGCCCAGGAGCAAGCGTTGGGGCTCGTCCGCTCGATCGAGGAGGCGGGGCTCGACCACGGCGTCGAGACGGCGCTGGTGGTGAAGCTCGTGCATCCAGATTGCACGCGGCTGCTCGCCTTCGAGCGGCTCGTCCAGAACGGCGAGCGCGTCGGGCACATCCCGCTCGCGGACGGTGACACCTGGATCGTGGATGCGGAGCGCATCTCGCGTGTGAACGGCTGCGACTCATGATGTTCCGACAGCGGCGGCGATGCTCGCGCGATT
>CAVZYK010000013.1:0-81993 GCA_963779505.1 uncultured Actinomycetes bacterium
ATCAACTGGCGGCCGACCCGTTGGCCCCATGTTGGTGGATCGCAATAGAACTGGTCGAGTTCGCCCACCCGGACGCTGTCGGCGTCCGCGTCTCGAGACGGCCGGACGACCGCGAAGCCGATCGCTCGCTCTTCCCGTTCTGCGACGAGCAGCTGCTGGCGGGAGTCGGTGCACGTGAGTTCGGCGCGGAGACGATCAGCGGGCGGTTCCATGGCTTTCAGATTCGGCTCGTCGAAGATGTGCGCTCTCCCGGCCCGCTGGCGCTATGCGTAGATCGCGGCCATCGCCTCGACGTCGCTGTCGTCTGCAGATCTCACCACGAGCGCCGTCATATTTCGAATCTAGCCCGATCATCCCGAGTACACCGCCCAGACGGCATCGCGGAACACTTGGCCCCACGGCGGCGTCGTCACCCTGGAGCATCTCCTCCGAGAGCTCGATTTAGGCCGCCCCGTCCGGCGTCATTCCCGCACGCTTCAGGAGCTCGCTTCGTAGCTGGGTTAGGCTCGCTCTGAGCCGTGTCAGCGATTCAGGATCAGCTTGAGGCGGTTGTCGCTGACCGGTGTTCCGGGGGTGGCGGTCGTGGCCCTAGGGCCGGAGGGTCGAGTGGAGGCAGCGGCCGGCTCCGCGGACGTGACGACCGGCGAGTTGCTGACCGTTGAGCATCGCTTCCGCATCGGGAGCGTGACGAGGTCTTCGTGGCGTCCCTCGTCCTCCAACTCGTCGCGGACGGTCTACTCGACCTCGACGGGGAGGCAGCGCCGTTTGTCGAGGGGCGTCACGATCCGCCAGCTCCTGAATCACACGAGCGGTCTCGACGATTTCAACGTCGACATGGTGTTGTTCTTTGAGCCGTATCGGCGGGATCCGGCCCATCGCTGGGAGCTCGGGCCCCACGACGAGCTTCAGCTGGTTCTGGAGAAGCCTCGTCTGTTTCCACCGGGCAAGGGGTGGGCGTATCACGGCAGCAACTACATCGTGCTCAGGCTCGTCGTCGAGGCGGCAACAGGCATGGGGCTGCGCGATGCGCTCCACGAACGCGTCTTCGGGCCGCTGGGTCTGCAGCAGACCGATCTGGTGGAAGGTCCGCTGCGTGGCGCGTGCGCGCATGGCTACCTGGCGCCCGACAACCCGATCTTGCCCGGCGGGCCGGGGCCTGTCGATGTCACCGAGCTCGACCTTCCGTTCTACCGCGCCGGAGGCGGCATCGTTTCGACCGCCGGCGACGTGTCACGATGCTCCGCGCACAGCTCCGAGGCGAGCTGCTTCCCGCCGACCTCCGCCGGGAGATGCTCGACGCCGTCGAGTCCGACTGGGAGGAGACGGACCGCTACGGACTGGGCATCGGCGAGATCACGGCGTTGATGGACAGGCGGCGTTCGCCGTGCGGATCCAGTTGGGGACATCTCGGCTTCTCCGTCGGTTACACGGCCGTCGCGCTCTCGAGCGAGGACGGTGAACGGCAAGTGGTCGTCTGCGCCAACGGTCACCCGACCACGGTCGCCGCCGAGGAGGCGTTCTGGGACGCGACCGGCAAGCTCGCCTGGAGCCTCTACTGCAACTGACCCTCCGCAGCTTCTCAGGGGACAATCCCGGAACGTGATTCGGGGAGTGAACCAGGTTCCCGAGTCGGGACCGCCTCGCGCTGTCGAGCAGACTCTCGAACCTGGTTCAACGAGCGAACCAGATTCGGAACGGCAGGCGTCATCGCGGAACGCTCGCCCCGACGAGCTTCTTGCCCGGGGAGTGTCGTACGCTCTCCGATATGGCTCGTAAGTGGTCGATGGCCGTGACGTCGGAGGGCGACCGGGTCGCTGAAACAGATGTCGTGGGCGAGCAACTGGACACTCTGATCCAGGACGTGCAAACGAGCGGTGCACAGCTGTGTTTGGGTGCACACGAATCTCGATCTGTCCTCGCTCGGGTTCACGCGCACCTGCGGCTACACACGTCTCCACGCGGACTACCCGGGTGTCGGAGAACCGCTCCCGGCCGTTGCAGCAGAGGACTATGCGAAAACCCTCGACCGTGCGTACCGCGGCCTCTGGGGCCACAAACACGTGGCCGCGGACACGGCTCCGCCAGACAACGCGATCGTGCTCGGTCTCTACGACGACGACGAGCCGATCGGGCTCTGCAGGGTCGTTGTCTCTGAGCGTTTAGTCGACGGCCCCGGCCTCTGTGGCAGGCGCTCGCGCCCCGCACAACTATCTACGACTTCTCTCGGGAGCGTGTGCGCTTCTTGGGCCTGGTCCGATCGACCTCGACTCATGGGGAGACACGGAAGAGATAATCGAGTGCTACGGGAGCCTCGGCTTTGCTCCGGTCGAACAGCTCGGCGGATGGGAACTCAAGCTCAACGAGGATTGAATTGACGCGGCTTGCGGGCCGAACCCACAGCAAATCCAACGGCCCGCCACCGATAGCCTTGCTCCGTGGAGCCGCGTGTCGATGTCATCACGTTGGCCGTCGAGGATCTCGAGCGGGCTCTGCGGTTCTATCGCGACGGGCTCGGCTTCGAGTCCAAGGGCGGCGTCATCGGGACAGAGTGGACGGACGAGGAATCCGGCGCGAATGGCGCCGTCGCCGTGCTCGAGCTCGAGAGCGGGTTGTTGCTCAGTCTGTACGGCCGCAGTGACCTCGCGAAGGACGCAGCGATTCCAACCGGACCGGCGCGCCCCGGCGAGTTCAGCCTTGGGCAACTCGTGCAGAGCCGCGCCGAGGTCGATGACCTGATCGAGCGGGCCAGAGCCGCCGGGGCGGCTGTCACCACGCCGCGCGATCGGCCCTGGGGCATCTACTCCGGCTACTTCTGCGACCTGGACGGCCACCTCTGGGAGGTCATCTGGAACCCGAAGAGAGACTGATCTAGCGCGCGTTCGGGTGCAGTCTTGGAGCGCGAGTACGATCGGCGCCGTGGGTCGCATCGCTTTGCTCCTGCTCGCGGCGCTCATCGCGGTGCCGCTCGCCTTCGCGTCGCGCGTGGGGCCGGAGCCGTACCGCCGCCCGCATGTGCCGTTGCAGTGGGAGCAGCGCCGGGCCGTCGCGCAGGCCGCCGCCCGCGGCGAGCCCGTGTACTGCGGCGCCGGCCGCTCGAACGCCGTCGCGCTCACCTTCGACGACGGCCCGGGGCCTCTGACGGGTGAGCTGCTCGACACGTTGCGTGCAGCCGGAGCGCGCGCGACCTTCTTCCTCGTCGGCAACCGAATGGCCGAATGGCCGCACGTCGCGCGGGCCGAGACCGAGCTCGGGGTGGTCGGCAACCACTCGTGGTCGCACCCGCGGCTGACCGAGATCCCACGCTGGGTGGCGTGGCTCGAGCTCGCGCGCACGCAGGCCTTGATGGAGGAGCAGCTCGGCTGGCGACCGAAGCTGTTCCGGGCGCCGTACGAGCAGCACAACGCGAGCACCGACGAGATCGCGCGGTCGCTCGGGCTCGTCGAGGTGTTCTGGTCGGTCGTGTCGGGCGACGACCATCCGAAGGCGACGGCACGGTCGGTCACGCGCAACGTGGTCGCCGGGCTGCGCCCGGGGGCGATCGTGCTCATGCACGACATCCATCCGTGGACCGCGCAGGCGCTGCCGGCGATCCTGCGCGCGATCCGGCTCCGCGGCCTGCGCGCCGTCTCGGTGCCCGAGCTGCTCGCGCTCGACCCGCCCGCGCCTGGCCAGCACTGCGCGTTCGCGCCGGGCGTCGATTAGGCAGAGAATGCGGCCGATGGCGATTCGCGTGCTCGGGCTTGCGCTTGTCGCTGCTGCGTCCGCGGCCGCAGCACCGCCGGCGCGCGCTCCCCGGCGTTCGGACGCCGTCGCGGCAACATCCGGTGCTTCGTCGTGCCGGTGCGGCCGACTGCGCACTCCAACCTGCTCTGCACGATCCGGCGTGCGTCCTATACCGGAGCGCTGCAACGCCGCTGCATCGCGCCGCCGACCGGCCTCGACTGGCACGGCTTCCAGCTCCCGGATCGCGGCGTGCGCACGTCGTCTGCTCGGGCGGGATCCTCTACGACGGCCGCGACCGGCCGGCGCTGCGGACACTCGCCTACGGGCGCGTCTGGCGGCAGGGGCCGTACACCTGTCGCTCCCGGCTCACGGGTCTCACGTGCACGACCCGCGGCGGGCACGGGCTGTTCCTCTCGCGCGCGTCCTGGCGCGCGTGGTGAGCTAAGCCTCGTACGCGAGCAGGTCGTCGACGCTCTCGCGCCGTCTGATCAACCGCGCGCTGGCCGTCTGCGACGAGCACCGCGGGCGGGCGCGGGACGGCGTTGTAGGTCGAGCTCATCGCGAGCGTGTACGCGCCGGTGACCGGCACGGCGAGCAGGTCGCCGCGCACAGGTGCGGGCAGCTCGACGCGCTCGATCAGCACGTCGCCCGACTCGCAGTGCTTGCCGGCGACGGCGTAGGCGGCGGTCGGCGGCTCGGCGGCGCGATTCGCGAGCAGCGCCGTGTAGCGCGCGCCGTACATCGCCGGCCGCGGGTTGTCCGACATCCCGCCGTCGATCGTCACGTACGTCGTCGCGGCGCTCGCGCGCTTGATCACGCCGACGGTGTAGAGCGTCACGCCCGCCCGTGAGACGAGCGAGCGGCCGGGCTCGAGCACGAGCGAGGGGGCGGGGAGGCTCTGCAGCTGGAAGGCACGGCCGAGCTCGCCGACGAGGCCGCCGACGAACTCGCCGACCGTGAAGGACGGCTCCTCGACCACGTGGCGGACGCCGAGGCCGCCGCCGAGGTCGACGATCTGAGGCGTCCAATCGAGCTCGAGCCGCGCGCGTGCCGCGAACTGGGCGACCCAGTCGACCGTCATCAACGCGGCGCCGAAATGCATCAGCTGCGAGCCGACGTGCACGTGCAGGCCGAGGCACTCGGGCAGCCGGCGCAGCGCTTCGATCGCGTCGTCCGGCGGCAGGCCGAACTTCGAGCCGTGGTGCGCGGTCTTGACCGCCTCGTGCGTGTCGGCCTCGATGCCCGGCGTGACTCGGATCAGACAGCGCTTCGCGCCGAGCGCGCGTGCCCGCTCGAGCTCGTCGAGCGAGTCGAGCACGATCAGCGCCCCGGCTTCCACCGACCCTCGCAGCAGCTCGTCCTCCTTGTTGTTCCCGTGGATCACGAGCCGGTCGCCGGGGATACCGGCACGGCGCGCGAACTCGAGCTCGCCGACCGTCGAGACGTCCGCGCCGAGCCCCTCCGCGGCGAAGAGCTGCAGCACCGCCACCGACGGAAAAGCCTTCGTGCCGTAGACGACGAGCGCGCCGGGGGCCGCGGCGGCGTACGCGCGAGCCTGGGCATGGAGCGTCGCCTCGTCGTAGACGACGACCGGCGTCCCGAACTCCCGGGCGAGCTCCGTGGCGCGCACGCCGCCGAGCACGAGCTCGCCGTCCTCGACGCCGGCGGCGTCGGGAAGCAGTTCGCGGAAGGAGCTGTCGGTCAGTGGCTGCATGCGAAGCCCATCGTTACACTGCGGGCTGTGAACCTGCTTCTTACCTGACTCAGGGAGTCACGCGGCGCCCGCCGCGGTAGCCTCCCCCGGCCTCTCGATCGAGAGGCTTTTTCATTTCAAGGGACGTATGGACGACTACGACGCACACTCAATCGAGCAGAAGTGGCAGTCGGTCTGGGAGGACGAGCAGTCCTTCCACGTCGACGACCCGCAACCGGGCGCCGAGGCCGACCCGCACTTCTACATGCTCGAGATGCTGCCGTATCCGTCCGGCAGCCTGCACATGGGGCATGTCCTCAACTACACGCTGGGTGACGTCGTCACGCACTTCAAGCGACGTCACGGTTTCACCGTGCTGCGGCCGATGGGCTTCGACTCGTTCGGCCTGCCGGCCGAGAACGCCGCGATCAAGGACGGCGGTCACCCGCTCGAGATCACCGAGCGCAACATGGAGGCGATCCGCGTCCAGATGCGCCGCATGGGATGGGCGATCGACTGGCAGCGCGAGGTGTCCGCCCATGAGCCGACCTTCTATCGCTGGACGCAGTGGCTCTTCCTGAAGTTCCTCGAGCACGGGCTGATCTACCGCAAGGAGGCGCCCGTCAACTGGTGCCCGTTCGACCAGACCGTGCTCGCGAACGAGCACGTCGTCGACGGCCGCTGCTGGCGCTGCGGGAACATCGTCGAGGCGCGGAACATGGCGCAGTGGTTCTTCAAGATCACCGACTACGCCGACGAGCTGCTCGCCGACCTCGCGATCATCGACTGGCCCGCGCGCACGAAGAAGATCCAGACCGACTGGATCGGCCGCTCCGAAGGCGCGGAGGTGCTGTTCCGCGTCGAGGAGCTCGACATCGACATCCCGGTCTTCACGACCCGTCCCGACACGCTGTTCGGCGCGACGTTCTTCGTCGTCGCTCCCGAGTCGCCGCTCGTCGACGTGCTCGCCGGAGACAACGAGGAGGTGCGCTCCTACGCTCGGATCGCCGCAGCGCGGCCCGACGGAGGAGCGCGAGCAGCGCGAGAAGACGGGTGTCTTCACCGGCCGTCATGCGACGAACCCGGTGAACGGCGAGCAGATCCCGATCTACGTGGCCGACTACGTCCTGATGGAGTACGGCACGGGCGCGATCATGGCGGTCCCCGCACACGACGAGCGCGACGCCGAGTTCGCACGGGCGTACGACCTGCCGGTCGTCCCGGTGATCGACGACGACGGGAAGCTGATCTCCTCGGCCCAGTTCAGCGGGCAGGACGCGCAGGAGGCAAAGCCGGCGATCGTCGCGTGGCTGTCGGAGCACGGGAAGGCGAAGCCGGCGATCAACTTCCGCCTGCGCGACTGGAGCTTCTCGCGGCAGCGCTACTGGGGCGCTCCGATCCCGGTCATCCACTGCCCCGAACGACGGCATCGTTCCGGTGCCCGAGGACGAACTGCCGGTGCTCTTGCCGGAGGTCGACGACTACCGGCCGAAGGGCAAGCCGCCGCTCGCCTCCAACGCCGAGTTCATGAACGTGACGTGCCCGAAGTGCGGCGGGCCTGCCCAGCGCGAGGCCGACACGATGGACACATTCGTCGACTCGTCCTGGTACTTCCTGCGCTACACCGATCCGCACAACGACCACGCGCCGTTCGACCGGAGGCTCGTCGACTACTGGCTGCCGATCGACCAGTACATCGGCGGCATCGACCACGCGAAGGGGCACCTGCTCTATTCGCGCTTCTTCGTCAAGGCGATGAACGACTGGGGCATGCTCGGCTTCCGCGAGCCGTTCCAGCGGCTGTTCCACCAGGGGTGGGTGCAGCAGGGCGGCAAGCGAATGTCGAAGTCGCAGGGCGGCGTCAACCCGAACGAGTTGATCGACCGCTTCGGCGCGGATGCGGTGCGGGTCTACATCCTCTTCCAGGGGCCTGCCGACCAGAACATCGAGTGGTCGCCCGAGGGCATCCCCGCGACGGTGCGGTTCATCGGCCGCCTGTGGCGCGTGGTGCACGAGGCGGCCACGCAGCCCGAGTCGCCGGAAGGCGTCGACACGCCGCTCGCGCGCAAGGCGCACGAGACGATCGCGCGCGTCACCGACGACATCGACCGTCGCTTCGTTTTCAACACGCCGATCTCCGCTGTGATGGAGCTGGTCAACGCGCTGTCGAAGGCGCCGGAGGATCCCGCAGCGCGCTTCGCGGCAGAGACGGCCGTGTCGGTGCTGCAGCCGTACACGCCGCACGTCGCCGAAGAGTTGTGGGGCGTGCTCGGCCACGACGAGCGGCTCTGGGAGTCGCCGTGGCCGACCTTCGACGCGGCGATGCTGAAGCGCGACACCGTCGAGCTCGTGCTGCAGGTGAACGGCAAGGTGCGCGACCGCGTGGAGGTGCCGGCCGGGCTGTCCGAGGAGGAGCTGGTGGCGCGCGCTCGTGCCTCCGAGAAGGTGCAGGCGCACCTGAAAGGCGAGGAGCGCAAGGTGATCGTCGTGCCGGACAAGCTCGTCAACATCGTCGTCTAGCGGCGACCGGGTGACGTGAGCCTCGAGCCGCTGCACGTCACGAACGGCGACAGCGCGGCGCACACGCTCGAGCGCACCTCGCTCGGCGGCAGCGCATTGCCGTGGCGCGACGCTCTGCACGAAGGGCCGCTGCCGCTCGCGTCGCGGGCGGCGTTCCTCGACGCGCGGGTTGCGTTTCTCGCTGCGACGGGGTGGGGCTCGCAGGCGTCGCTCGCGGCGGCGTTTCGCGCGCGCGACGAGGAGCTTCTCGCTGCGCTGCGCGCCGGACGTCCGGTGGTTCTCTGGTTCGAGCACGACCTCTACGACCAGTTGCAGCTGCTCGACGTGCTCGCGCTCGTGCACAGACGCCGGCGCGCCGCACGAGACGCTCGAGCTCGTGCAGGTCGGCTCGTTCCCCGGCCGGCCCGGCTTCCGCGGCCTCGGTGAGCTCTCCGCCGGACGAGCTCGAGACGCTCTGGCCGCAGCGGGTGCCGGTGCCGGCATCGCTGCTCGCCGACGCTTCGGCAGTCTGGGACGACGTGCGGGCGGACGATCCGCGTGCGCTTGCAGAGCGCGCCGTGTCGGCGATCGACGGGATGCCGTTCCTCGCCCCGGCGCTTGGCGCGCTTCGTCGAGGAGTTGCCTGGCGATCCGCGACGGCCTCTCGCGCACCGAGCGTCAGTTGCTGCACGTGCTCGCGGGCGGGCCGCAGTCGTCCGGGCAGGCGTACATCGCCTCGCAGGAGCTCGAAGACGCGCCGTTCCACGGAGACACCTGGGTCTACCGCGCGCTCTGGGAGCTCGGACGCGGCGACGTTCGCCTGGTCGAGTCGGCGGCCGGCGGGCCGGTGCCGCCGGTTGCTGCGCGTGATCCGGAGAGCGGAGCGGTCGAGCTCGTGCTGACCGCGGCGGGACGGCGCGTGCTCGACGGAGAGGCCGACCGGGTCGAGCTGCTCGGGATCGACCGCTGGGTCGGGGGCACGCACCTCGTGCCCGGCGCGGTCTGGCGCTGGGACGGCGAGCAGCGCTCGCTCGTCGCGCCCGGCTGAACCGCGCTCGAACTCTTCGGCACACAATCGGCACAGAGCCGTTTCCCACACGTGACATTGCTGCGGGCAGCCTGAGCAGCGATGCCTCAGCTCACGCTCTCGGTCACCCAGCGCCGGCTGCTCGCCGCGCTCGCGCTCGCACTCGTGGCCGGCGTGCTCGTGGTGCGCCAGCACGGCGGTGGTGCCGCGGCGACACCCCTGCAGGTGGCGCCCGTTCGGCCGCGCGCGGCTCCGCAGCCTGCGGCGCGGCCGATCGTCGTCGACGTGGTCGGCGCGGTGCGCGAACCGGGGCTCTACCACCTGGCCGACGGCGCGCGTGTCGCCGACGCGGTCGCGCAGGCGGGCGGGCTCGCGCGTCGCGCCGACCGCAGCGCGGTCAACCTGGCGGCGCGCGTCGCCGACGGGCAGCAGGTCGTCGTCGCGGCGCGGGGCTCGCCCGGCGCCGCGACCGCGGCCGGCGCCGGCGCGGCCGCGCCGGGTGCGCCCGTCTCGCTCAGCGCGGCGAGCGTCGAGCAGCTCGACACGCTGCCCGGGATCGGGCCGGTGACCGCCGAGAAGATCGTCGCCTTCCGCCAGGAGCACGGGCCGTTCACGTCCGTCGAGGGTCTCGATGCGATTCCCGGCATCGGCCCGGCGCGACTCGCGCAGCTCAAGGGGCTGGTCGTCCCGTGAGGCCGGTGCTTCCCGCCGAGCTGGCGCTGGGCGCTGCGGTGGCCGGGCTCGCTGCAGCCGCCGTCGTCCGCCCGTCGCCGCCCGTACCCGCGCTGACGGCGGCTGCGCTCGTGCTCGCCGCGGGTGCCTGCTCGTACCGTCATCCGGCTCGGCGACTCGCGATCGTCCTCGCCGCGGTCTGGCTGCTCGGCTGGGCGTGGGGAGGACTGCGCCTGGCCGCGCTCGACCGCAGCGCGCTGCTGCCGGCCGTCGGCACGGCGGGGCGATTGCGCGTCGTCGTCACGGGCGAAGCGCGAGTCGGGCGGTTCAGCCAGCGTGTCCCTGCCCGCGTCATTCGCTTCGACCGGCGTCCTCTGCACGAGCGCGTGCAGCTCGAGCTCTCGCCCGGCCGCTCCCCGCCGCAGGGCGCGATCCTGAGCCTGCTCGCGGTCGTCAAGCTGCCGCGCGGGCCGGACGGCGGCTTCGACGAGCGGACGTGGCTGCGACGGCAGGGCGTTCACGTGGTCCTGCACGTCGACGAGTGGCACGTCGTCGGCCGCCGCGGCGGGCTCGGCGGTGTCGCCGACCGACTGCGGGCCTGGCTCCGCCGCTCCTCGGCACCCGGTCTCACGGGAGAACGGCGCGCGGTCCTCGAAGGGGTGGTGCTCGGTGACGACGCCGGTCTCGACGACGACCTGAAGACGAGCTTCCGCCGCTCCGGGCTCTACCACCTACTCGCCGTCTCGGGTGCGAACGTCGTGCTGCTCGCGGCGAGGCATGCTTGCGCTCGCGGGCGCCTGTGGGCTGCCGCGCGGCTGGGCGCACGTGGCGGCAATCGCCGCGATCCTGGCCTACGTGCTCGCGGTCGGGCCGCAACCGTCGGTGATCCGGGCGGCGGTCTCCGGCATCGCGGTCTCGGTCGCGTGGCTCGTCTCGCGCGAGCGCGACCCGTGGCACATCCTGCTGCTCGCGGCCGCGGTCCTCCTCGCGTGGAGCCCGTACGCGCTCTTCGACCCCGGCTTCCAGCTCTCGTTCGCCGCCGTGGCCGCGATCTTCCTCGTCGTCGGGCCGACGTTGCAGGTGCTCGAGGGGTACCCGGTCCCGCGCAAGCTCGGCGCGATCGTCGCGGTCTCGGTCGCCTGCAGCGCCGCGACCGCGCCGATCCTCTGGCTGCAGTTCGGCCAGGTGCCGCTGCTCGGCGTCGTCGCGAACGCGCTCGTCGAGCCGGTGGTCGGAGCGCTGCTCGGGCTGGCGCTCGTCACCGCCGTCGTCGCGCCGGTGGCGCCGCCGCTCGCGGCCGCGCTCGCCTGGCTGAACGGCTGGATCGCCGCCTACACGGCCGGTTGCGCCCGGCTCGTCGCCGCCGTTCCGTTCGCCCAGGCGACGGGCCGCGGCGCCGCGGTTGCGGCCGTCTGCGCCCTCGGGTGCGGCGCCTATGCTTGGTGGCGATGGCGGACGAGCTTCAGCCGGCCTATCTGATCGCGGGCAGCGACCGCCCGAAGGTCGACCGGGCCGTCGCCCGGCTGCGCGGGCGCTTCGACGCCGACGCCGTCGAGCTGCACGACGCGCTGACCACGACAGGCGACGACACGGTCGCCGCCTGCAATGCGCTGGGGCTCTTCGGCTCGGGCTCACGCCTGATCGTGGTCGAGAACGTCGACGCCTGGAAGCCGCCCGAGGCGAAGGCGATCGCCGCGTATCTCAAGTCGCCGGCGCCGGGGACGACGCTCGCGCTCGTCGGCGGCGAGCTGAAGAAGGACGCACCGATCGCGAAGGCAGTCGCTGGGCCGGGCGACGTCCTGCTCTACGACGTCGCCTCGAAGGCGGTCGTACGCTGGATCGCCGATCAGTTCAAGCTGCACAAGACGACCGCCGATCCCGAGGCCTGCCGGCGGCTCGCCGAGCTGGTCGGCGACGATCTCTACGAGCTCTCGGGCGAGGTCGACAAGATCGCCACGTGGGCGAACGGGGATCGGGTCAGCGAAGACGACGTCGATGCGCTCGTCGCGCCGCGGGCGACCTCGCCGCCCTGGGACCTGACCGACGCCTGGGGCGCACGCGACGTCGGCGGTGTCCTGCGCGCGACCGAGAAGATGCTCGACCGTACGGGCGACCCGATCTCGAAGACGATCCCGCGCCTCGTCGGCAGCCTCACGAAGCACGTCCGCAACGCGCGGTCGGCACGGCGGCTCGAGGAGGAGGGCCTGACGGCGGCCGAGACCGCCCAGCGGCTCGGGATGAAGCCCTACCCGGCGCAGAAGCTCTACGCGCAGGTGCGGAACTTCAGCGAGCGCGATCTCGACGACGCGGTGATCCGGCTCGCAGAGCTCGACCACGCGCTGAAAGGCGGCTCACGGCTCGCGAACGAGCTGGAGCTCGAGCTGGCGCTGGTCGAGATGACCGAGCGCGACTAGACGCGCTCTGCGCGCGCCTTTTGAACGCGGTTCACCGCGGGGCGCTCCTGTGCGTGGTAACCGTCTGAACGCGGCTCACGTGATGAACCACGATCATGAGTTCCGGGCGCTAGGCCGCGCTCTCGGCGAGGAGCAGGCTAGGCGGCGTCGACGGGCTGGCCGGCGGCCGCGCGGGCTGCCTGCGACTTCTTGCGTGCCCCGGCGTTCCGGTGCAGCGCGCCGCGCGAGACGGCCCGGTCGATCAGCTTCACGAGCGCCTTGTGCTCGGTCTCGATCGCGTCCTTGTCGTCCTCGGCGGCGACCGTCGACAGGCGCTTCGTCAGCGTCTTGATCGTCGAGCGGTAGCGCAGGTTCTCGAGCCGCTCTTCAGCGGCGATCCGGACGCGCTTCTTCTGCTGCTTGATGTTCGGCATCTCGAAAGGTGCCCACCACCTGAATGGGCGCGCGAAGGGTAGCAGAGCCTCGCCGTATGCTCCGGGCGTGGACGAGGAGCAACGGGCCCGCGAGCGTGCCGCGCGCCGGCAGGCGCGTGAGGAGCGGCGGCGCGCGCAGGGGCGGCCCCTGTTCCCGGTCGAGCCGGCCGAGGCCGCAACCGCCGAGTCGGTGCTCCCCGAGCGCCGTTCGAGGGCCTGGGACGGCGCGCCGTCCGCGATCGAGAGCTTCGAGCTCCAGAGCGGCCTGCCCGAGCCGGAGCTCGGCGAGGCGCCGCCGGCAGACGAGCACCACCGCCGGCTCGCCGTCTCGACCGCCATCTTCGGGATCGCGACCGGCCTCTCGCGCGTGCTCGGGCTCGTGCGCGAGATGGTCGCCGCCTACTTCTTCGGCGCCGCCGGCCCGATCAATGCGTTCACGGTCGCGTTCCAGATCCCGAACCTGATCCGCGCGCTCGTCGCCGACGCCGCCCTCTCGTCTGCCTTCGTGCCCGTCTTCAGCGATCTGCTGGAGAAGGGCGAGCGCCGCCGGGCCTGGCGCGTCGCGTCGAGCATGTTCTATTTGATGCTGCTCGGGCTGACGGCGCTGACGTGCATCTTCATCCTGATCGCGCCGCGGGTGATCGGGCTCTTCGGCGATCCCGGCAGCGACGCCGCGCTCGCCGTCACCCTCTCGCGCATCCTCTTCCCGATCGTGACGCTGCTCGGCGTCTCCGGCGTCATCGTCGGGATCCTGAACAGCTACGACCACTTCACCGTGCCGGCGCTTTCGCCGGTGCTCTGGAATATCGCGATCATCGTCGGGCTCGTGATCGGCGTCCCGCAGGCGGACTCGACCGACACCCAGCTCTACGTCTACGCGATCTCGATTCTCGTCGCGACGTTCCTGCAGACGCTGCTGCCGATGCCCTGGCTGCGCACGCTCGACCGCGGGGAGGAGCGGCTGCGCGTGCTGATCGACTGGCGCGACCCCGCGGTGCGGCAGGTCTTCAAGCTGATGATCCCGGTCACGCTCGGGCTCGGCCTGATCAACGTCAACGCGCTGATCGACACGCTCTTCGCCTCGCGGCTGATCAATCCCGACCTCGCGCCGACCGCGATCCAGAAGGCGTTCCTCGTCTACATGCTCCCGCAGGGGATGTTCTCGGTCGCGATCGCGACCGTGCTCTTCCCGACGCTCTCGCGGCTCGCGAGCCGGGGCGACATGCGCGGCTTCGGCGACACGGTCTCGCGCGGGCTGCGGCAGATCGCGTTCCTCCTCGCCCCGACCGCGGTCGTCAGCGCCGTGCTCGCGGAGCCGATCATCCGCATCCTCTACCAGCGCGGCGCCTGGTCGCCCGCGCAGACGCCCGTCGTCGCCGCGGCGCTCGCCGCGTTCAGCGCGGGTCTCGTCTTCAACGGCGCGATGCTGATGCTGAACCGCGGCTTCTTCAGCCTTCAGGACAACTGGCCGCCGACCGCGGTCGCGCTGGGCAACCTCGGCCTGAACGCCGGGCTCGACTTCGCCTTCTACCGCTTCGGCACCTGGGGCATCCCGCTCGCGACCGCCGTCTCGAACGTCGTCGCGACGGGCGTGCTGCTCGTGCTCATGCGCCGCCGGCTGGGCCGGATCGGCGGCGCCGCGATCACGTTCAGCCTGCTCAAGATCACCGTCGCCTCGGCAATCGTCGCCGTGGTCTCCTTCGCCGTCTGGTGGCCTCTCGACGATCTGCTCGGCCGGTCGTTCCCGGCGCAGGTCGTGTCGCTCGGCGCGGCGCTGCTCCTCGCCACCACGGCGTACCTGGCGACCTGTCGCGCGCTCCGGGTACGCGAGATGCAGGCGCTACTCTCCTTGCGCGGCCGTTTCGCCCGCAGCTGATCAGCCATGGACCAAGCGCACATCCGCAACTTCTCGATCATCGCGCACATCGACCACGGCAAGTCGACGCTCGCGGATCGCATTCTCCAGCTGACGGAGACCGTCTCCGTGCGCGAAATGCGCGACCAGCTGCTCGACTCGATGGATCTCGAGCGCGAGCGCGGCATCACGATCAAGGCGCAGGCGGTGCGCGTGCTCTGGAAGGGCCACCAGCTGAACCTGATCGACACGCCGGGGCACGTCGACTTCACCTACGAGGTCTCGCGCTCGCTGCAGGCGTGCGAAGGCGCGCTGCTCGTCGTCGACGCAGCGCAGGGGATCGAGGCGCAGACGCTCGCGAACGCGTACCTCGCGATCGAGAACAACCTCGAGATCGTCCCCGTCGTGAACAAGATCGACCTGCCGGCTGCGGACCCTGACGGTGCCTCCGCCGAGGTCGCCGACCTGATCGGCGACGACGCGGCGAAGGTGCTGCGCATCTCGGCCAAGACCGGACAGGGCGTCGACGCGGTGCTCGACGCGATCGTCGAGCGGATTCCGGCGCCCGCCGGCGACCCCGACGCGCCGCCGCGCGCGCTGATCTTCGACTCCTCCTACGACCAGTACCGCGGCGTCGTCGCCTTCGTGCGCGTGATCGACGGCGTCTTCCGCCCGCGCGAGAACCTGCGCGCGATGGCGCTCGGCACGCGCTTCGAGGCACAGGAGATCGGCTTCATGTCGCCCGGCATGCGCCCCGTCCAGGAGCTCCGCGCCGGCGAGGTCGGCTACGTGATCACCGGGCTCAAGGACGTCTCCGAGCTGCGCGTCGGCGACACGCTGACGCACGACCGCGGCGGAGCGAGCGAGCCGCTGCCCGGGTACAAGGAGGTGAAGCCGATGGTCTTCGCCGGTCTCTTCCCGACCGACTCCGACGACTACCCGGAGCTGCGCGACGCGCTCGAGAAGCTGAAGCTGAACGACGCCGCGCTCTTCTACGAGCCGGAGACGTCGCAGGCGCTCGGCTTCGGTTTCCGCTGCGGCTTCCTCGGCCTGCTGCACATGGAGATCGTGCGCGAGCGGCTCGAGCGCGAGTTCGACCTCGACCTGCTCGTGACGGCGCCGAACGTCGCCTACCGCGTGCGCGCGATGAACGAGGAGGAGTGGGTCGAGGTGCACACGCCGTCCGACCTGCCCGATGCGTTCGAGGAAGTCGAGGAGCCGTACATCCGCGCCTCGATCATCGTCCCGAAGGAGTTCGTCGGCGCGGTGATGGAGCTGAACAACGACCGCCGCGGCCGCTTCGACCACATGGAGTACCTCTCTCCCGAGCGCGTCCACCTCACCTACGAGATGCCGCTCGCCGAGATCGTGCTCGACTACTACGACCAGCTCAAGTCGCGCACGCGCGGGTACGCCAGCTTCGACTACGACGTCTCCGGCTTCCAGACCGGCAACCTCGCACGCGTCGACATCCTCGTCGGCGGCGAGCCGGTCGACGCGCTGTCGCTGATCATCCACCGCGAGTTCGCGTACGAACGCGGCAAGAGCCTCGTCGAGAAACTGCGCGAGGAGATCCCGCGCCAGATGTTCGACGTCGCGATCCAGGCCGCGATCGGCGCGCGCATCATCGCGCGCGAGACCGTCAAGGCCCGCCGCAAGGACGTGCTCGCCAAGTGCTACGGCGGCGACATCTCGCGCAAGCGGAAGCTGCTCGAGAAGCAGAAGAAGGGCAAGAAGCGGATGAAGTCCGTCGGCGGCGTCGAGGTGCCGCAGGAGGCGTTCCTCGCGGTGCTCAACCTGAACGAGAGCGCGAAGAAGTAATGGCGCTCGAGATGCGGACCGCGTGCGAGCGCTGCGGCGCCGCACTCGACCACGGCGCCGACGCCGCGATCTGCTCGCACGAGTGCACGTTCTGCCCGGCCTGCGCCGAGGCGATGGAACACGTCTGCCCGAACTGCGGCGGCGAGCTCGTCCGGCGCCCGCGCCGCAAGGACTGAGCCGTGCCGGGCGCACAGCACCTGTACGTCCACCTGCCGTTCTGCTCGTCGCGCTGCGGCTACTGCGACTTCGTCACCGTCGTCGGCCACGGCGCGGAGCACGGCCGCTACGTCGAGGCGGTCCTCGGCGAGCTCGCGCTCGAGCAGGCGCTGCTGGCCCCGCAGCTCGAGTCGATCTACCTCGGCGGCGGCACGCCCACGCTGACCGAGGCTGCGGCGCTCGAGCACCTGCTGCGCTCGCTGCCCGATGCGCGCACCGTCACTGTCGAGGCGAACCCCGAGACGGTCGACGTGCCGCTCGCGGCGCTGCTTCGCCGCTCCGGCGTCGACCGTGTCTCGCTCGGCGCGCAGACGTTCGACGCCCGGCTCCTGCGCACGCTCGACCGCGCCGCACAGCCGGCCGACGTGCGTCGCGCGTTCCAGGTGCTGCGCGACGCCGGCTTCGACAATCTCTCGCTCGACCTGATCTACGGCATCCCCGGGCAGACGCCGTCGGATCTCGAGCGAGATCTCGACGAGGCGCTCGCGCTCGAGCCCGAGCACGTCTCGGCGTACGAGCTCGAGGCGAAGCCCGGCACCCGTTTCACACATGCGCACGGTGCGGAGCTCGCGCGGCAGTCCGACGCGATGGAGTCGTACTTCGAGCTCGTCGTCGAGCGGCTGACCGGCGCCGGCTACCGCTGGTACGAGACGGCGAACTTCTGCCGCGCGCCCGAGCGGGCAGGCGGGCGTGACCTGCGCGCGGCGCACAACCTCGGCATCTGGCGCGGCCACGACTACCTCGGGCTGGGGATCGGCGCCGTCAGCACGGTCGACGGCACCCGCTGGCGCAACGCGCCCTCGCTGCCGCGTTATCTCGCGGCGCTCGAGCGTGGTGAGCGGCCGGTCCGCGAGGTCGAGGAGCTGCCGCCGACGGTCCGCGACACCGAGCGGCTGATGCTCGGCCTGCGGCTCGACGAGCCCCTGGCGCTCGAGGGCGTCGGCCGGGCAGTCGACGCCGTCGAGCTGGCGCGGCTCGTCGAGCAAGGGCTCGTCCGCTCCGAGCGCGGCACCCTCTCGCTGACTCCGCGCGGACGCGCGCTCGGCGGCGGCGTCACCGCCCGCCTGCTCGCCTGACGGCGTCCGCCACGCCTGTCCCTACCATGGGTCTGTGCAGATCTCTCTCTCGGAGCGCCAGCGCGACATCCTGCGGCGGGTGGTGGAGGAGTACGTCGCCACCAGCCAGCCCGTCGGCTCGAAGACGCTCGTCGAGCGTGCCGGCCTCGACGTCTCGTCGTCGACCGTCCGCAACGAGCTCGCCGAGCTCGAGCGCCTCGGCCTGCTCACGCACCCGCACACCTCGGCCGGGCGCGTGCCCACCGAGGCGGGCTACCGCCTCTACGTCGACGCGCTCCTGACCGGGCCGGAGCCTGCTCGGCCCGAGTTCCCGCTCGGCATCGCACGTGAGCATCTCGGAGGTCGCGGAAGCGCTGCAGGCGACGACCGAGATGCTCTCGCAGGTGACGCGGCTGCTCGCGCTCGTCTCGGCGCCGCCGCTGCAGGCGGCGACGCTGCGGCACGCGGAGGTGCTGCTCCTCCAGCCGGCCGTCGTCATGGTCGTCGTCATCACGTCGACCGGCGGCGTCACGAACGTGCGCTACACGTTCCCCGAGCCCGTCGACCCGGGCCTCGTCTCCTGGGCGGCCGAGTATCTGAACGAGCGGGTCGTCGGCGCGCGCCTCGGCTCGCGCACGGTCAAGCTCGCGTTCGAGGAGCCGAGCCTCGGCGCGCGCGAGCGCGGGTTCCTGCTCGTGATCCGCAACGCATTCGAGCAGGCGGCGGACGAGGATCGCCGTCTCTTCGTCGGCGGCACGGCCGGCCTGCTGGACGAGATGCGCGCCGAGGAGATCGGCGCGTACCGCAGCCTGATGGAGGCGCTCGAGAAGCGGGCCGCGCTGCTCGACATGCTGGCCCAGCAGATCGACCCGAGACGGTCGTTCGCCCGCGTCGGCGAGGAGCTCGACCAGCCGGGCCTGCGCGAGCTCTCGCTCGTCGGCGCGACCTACGGGCTGCAGCACCGGACGCTCGGCGCGGTCAGCCTGGTCGGCCCGCTGCGCATGGACTACGAGAAGGCGCTTCGCTCGGTGCGCTCCGCCGCGCACGAGCTGTCGCGCTTCGTCGAGGAAGCGTACGCCGAGGACTGATGGCGACCACCGACCACGACTTCTACGAGCTGCTCGGTGTCCCGCGCGACGCCGACGACGCCGCGATCAAGAAGGCGTTCCGCCGGCTGGCGCGCGAGCTGCATCCCGACGTGTCGTCCGCGCCCGAGACCGAAGCACGCTTCCGCGAGGTGACCGAGGCGTACGAGGTGCTGTCGAACTCGGAGACACGCGCCGTCTACGACCGCTTCGGGCACGCCGGCTTGCGCTCGGGCGGGTTCCAGCCGACCAACTTCGACCTCGGCAATCTCGGTGACCTCTTCTCGGCGTTCTTCGGCGACGACCTGTTCGGCGGCGGCCGCGGATCGCGTCGCCGCGGTGCAGACGTCGGCGCGGAGATCGAGATCGAGCTCGTCCAGGCGGCGCGCGGCGAGAAGGTCGAGGTGCCGTTCGAGGTCGCCGTCGCGTGCGGCACGTGCGGTGGTGACGGTGTCGAGCCAGGCACGGAGACACCGCGCTGCCCGCGCTGCGACGGCACCGGCCACCTGCAGCAGGTGACCCGCAGCCCGCTCGGCCAGTTCGTGCGCACGCACGCGTGCCCGCAGTGCGCGGGCCGCGGCGTGATCGTCGAGCACCCGTGTCACACCTGCACCGGTGCAGGTGTCGTCGTCGAGGAGCGGCAGATCGAGGTCGACGTCCCGGCGGGCATCCACGACGGTCAGCGCATCAGGCTCTCGGGTGAGGGCCACGCGGGCGACCCCGGCGGCCGCGCCGGCGACGTCTACGTGCTCGTGCACGTCAAGCCCGATCCGCGTTTCGTGCGCGAGGGCAACGACATCTACTCGCAGGTCGACCTGACGATCGTGCAGGCCGCGCTCGGCGCGACGATGCGGGTCGAGACGCTCGAGGGCGAGATCGACCTCGAGCTCGCAGCCGGCGTGCAGCCCGGCGAGTCGCGGGTGCTGCGCGGCAAGGGCATGCCGGTGCTGCAGGGCTTCGGGCGCGGCGACCACCGCGTGCTCGTCAACGTCACGGTGCCGCGGCGCCTGACCGACGAGCAGCGCCGCCTGCTCGAGGAGTTCGAGAGCAGCACCGACGAGGACACCTACCGGCACGACGAGAGCTTCTTCGAGAAGCTGAAGAGCGCGTTCCGGTGAGCGGCGGCCTGCGGCGCGTCTCCGTGCAGGTGGGACACGACCGCGCCGAGGACGCTCGCGCGACGATGATCGAGCTCTTCCCGGAGGGCTTCGAAGAGGTGGAGCAGAGCGCCGGCGTCGAGCTGGCGGCCTACACGGACGCGGCCGGCGAGGAACGCCTCTGGCACTTCTTCGGCGCCGGGCAGGGCGCCGACGTCGAAGCCGGCTGGGAAGACCGCTGGCGCACCTTCCACCAGCCGATCCGCACCGGCCGTCTCTGGGTCGGCCCGCCCTGGGTGGACGCGCCGACGGATGCCCTCGTCGTCGTCATCGACCCGGGCCGCGCGTTCGGCACCGGCGCGCATCCGACGACGCAGCTCTGTCTCGACCTGCTGCAGACGGTCGAGCCGGGGTCGCTGCTCGACGTGGGTTGCGGCTCCGGCGTGCTCTCGGTCGCGGCGCGGCTGCTCGGGTTCGACCCCGTGCTCGGCGTCGACGTCGAAGAGCCGTCGATTGCCGCGACGCTCGAGAACGCGCAGCGCAACGGCGTCGAGCTCGACGCGCGGCTCGTCGGGAATGAGGACGTCCTGCCACCTGCAGCGACCGTCGTCGCCAACATCTCGGTCGACGCGGTGCGCCGGCTGCCCGCGCGGATCGACGCCGAGACCGTGATCACGTCGGGCTACTTCCTCTCGGAACAGCCGGAGCTCGAAGGCTACGAGCACGTCGACCGGCGTGCGCTCGACCAGTGGGCTGCAGACGTGCACCGCCGCCGGTAGGCGTCTACGATCACCGCGTGGCGACGTTCCGCGTCGACTTTCTCGGCTGCAAGGTCTCACACGCCGACGCGCAGGAGGTGCGCGAGGCGCTGCTCCGCGACGGCCACAGCGAGAGCCCGGACGCCGCCGACGTCGCGGTGATCAACGGCTGCTGCGTCACCAACGAGGCCGTTGCCAAGAGCCGCAAGGCGGCCGCGCGCGCGGCGCGCACACATCGGCGCGTCTACGTCACGGGCTGCGCGGCGAATCTCGCAGGCGACGCCTTCGCACGCCTGCCGCAGAACGTGACCGTGGTCGCGCGGCGGAGCGAGGAGGCCGCCGACTTCGTCGCCGGCGACGTCGGCGCGATCGGCTGCGTCCAGGCGGACGCTCGCCTCGATCGCGTGCGAGCGTTCGTCAAGATCCAGGACGGCTGTTCGTTCTCGTGCAACTTCTGCGTCATCCCGCTCGTGCGCGGCAGTTCGCGCAGCCGCAGCGCCGACGCCGTCCTCGGCGAGATCCGGCGCCGCGTCGCGCAGGGGCACCGTGAGGTCGTGCTGACGGGGATCAACCTCGGCTGCTTCCGCGACCGCGCGGCCGGCTTCGACCTGCCCGGGCTCGTGCGCGCGGCCGGCAGCACGCCGGGTCTCGTGCGCCTGCGCCTCAGCTCGATCGAGATCAACCACGTCGACGACGCGCTCGCGACGGCGCTGCGCGAGACGCCGACCGTCAGCAGGCATCTGCACGTGCCGCTCCAGTCGGGCGACGACGGTGTCCTGCGCGCGATGCGGCGCCGCTACACCGTCGACACGTACCTGCGCCGGCTCGCACCGCTCGCGGACGAGTTCAACCTGACGAGCGACGTGATCGTCGGGTTCCCCGCGGAGGACGACACTGCGTTCGAGCAGACGCTGCGCACCGTCGAGCGCGCGGGCATCTCGAGCGTGCACGTGTTCCCGTACTCGCCGCGTCCGGGCACCGTCACGGCGGCCGACGACCCGGTTCCGGCGGCGGTGAAGAAGGACCGCGGCGCCCGGTTGCGTGAGCTCTCACGTGAGCTGAGCGCACGCCGCTGGCGGACGAAGCTCGGCGCCACCGAGCACGTGCTGGTCGATCGCCCCGGCCGCGGGTACGGCGACGACTACTCTCCGTGGCTCGTCGACGCACCGGTCGGCGCGCTCGTGCGGGCGCGCGGGTGCCGGGTGACCGAGGAGGGAATCCGTGCCGAAGTCGCATGAGGACTGTCTGTTCTGCAGCATCGCGCAAGCAGGGGCGTACCGGCACAAGGCCAAGGGCTTCGTTGCGATCGACGACATCAACCCGCAGGCGCCCGTGCACGTGCTCGTTCTGCCCGAGCGGCACGTCGACACGTTTCGCGACGTCGGGGAGTTCGACGCGAGGGAAACGAAGCGCATGCTGGAGTTCGTCGCCGAGACCGCTGAGAAGGTCGGGCTGAAGGACTACCGTGTGCTCGTGAACGTCGGAGCGAGCGCCGGACAGACCGTGTTCCACCTCCACTGGCATATCCTCGGCGGTGGCGATGCATCGAGCGTCGACGTTCCCGCGACGGTTGCGACGGCGGAGGTGGAGCAGTGAGCCTGATCGAAGAGCTCGAGGAGGAGGTCAAGGAAGCGATGCTCGCGCGCGAGAACGAGCGGCGCGACGCGCTGCGCCTGATCCTCTCCAGCCTCAAGTCCGCCGAGAAGGATCTGCAGCGCCCGCTCTCCGACGAGGAGGAGCTGCAGGTGCTCCAACGCGAGCGCAAGAAGCGGCAGGAAGCTGCCGAGGCGTTCCGCGACGGCGGCCGCGAGCAGCAGGCCGAGAGCGAGGAGGCCGAGCTCGCGATCCTCGAGGAGTTCATGCCGGAGCCGGTCTCCGAGGACGAGCTCGAACGGATCGTCGACGACGCGATCGCGGAGAACAAGGCGACGAGCATGCGAGACATGGGCCGGGTGATGGCCGACGTGATGCCGCAGATCGCCGGGCGCGCCGACGGCTCGGCCGTCAGTCAGCTGGTGCGCGAAAAGCTCGCGTGATCCGGCCGATCGACCTCGGCGTCTGTCACGGCTACGAGTACGAAGGCGACCCTGCGCGCACGGCGATCGCGCTGCCCGGGTCGATGCTGGCCGGCATGCCGGTCCTGGCGTTCGCGATCCAGGGCGCAGTGAGCCGAGGCTGGCGCGTGATCCAGGTCTGGGACGAGTTCCTCGACCGCTCGCAGGACGCGACGGCCTGGACCGAGGCGCGGCTCGAGGCCGCGATCTCGTTCGCGGCCGCCGACGAGCTGCTCGTGATCGCGAAGTCGCTGACGACCCGCGCTGCGGGCATCGCCGCCGAGCGCGGTCTGCCGGCGATCTGGTTGACACCGCTCCTGAACGACCCGGACTCGGTCGAGATGCTGCGGGCGCGAACGGCGAAGGCGCTGCTGATCGGCGGCACCGCCGACGCGATCTGGGACGGCGCGCTCGCCCGCGAGCTCTCGGACGACGTCCTCGAGATCGAAGGCGCAGACCACGGCCTTGCTCGTGTCGGCGACGTCCAGGCCGTCGCGGACGCAGTCGCGGCGTTCGTCTAGGACGCGCCCTGGGGCGCGCCACTCGCGACGAAGTCGCGGCGGCGGACGAGCACAGCGGCGAGGACGGCCCCGACCGCGGCGACGCCGGCTCCGACGAGGAGGATGTCGTGTAGGCCGCCGACGAACGACGCTCGGGCGGCGGCGCTCGGATGCGGCGCGAACGCGCTCGCCTCGACCTTGCGTCGCGAAGATCGCACCGAGCGCAGCGATGCCGGTCGCGATCCCGAGCTGGCGGAAGGTGTTGTTGATCCCCGACGCCATCCCCGCGCGCTCCTGGCGCACCGTCGAGACGGCGGTCGACGCGAGCGGCGCGTTGACCATCCCGATCCCGATGCCGCCGATCACGAAGCCTGGGATCAGGCTCGGCCAGTTCGAGCCGACGTTGATGCGGCTCATCGACCACATCGCAATTGCGTTCAGCGCCAGCCCGGCACCGAGCAGAATCCGGATCGGCATGCGCGTCGAGAGCCGGCCCGCGATCGGCGCGGCGACGAACGAGACCAGGCTCAGCGGCAGGAAGCAGAGGCCCGTCTGGAGCGGAGAGAGCCCGATGATGTTCTGCAGGTAGAGCGTCAGGTAGAGGAACATCGCGAACATCGACGCGGAGATCGTGAAGGCGGTCGTCTGCGCGCCGACGAACGCGGGCCGGGTGAAGAGCGTGAGGTCGACCATCGTTGTGGTGTCGCGCGTCTGCGAAGCGACGAAGACGACGAGCAGCACGGCTGCTGCGGCAAAGAGGCCGAGGATGACGCCGCTCGACCAGCCGCGCTGGTTCCCCTCGATCAGCGCGAGGATCAGGCAGAACAGCCCACCGATCAGCGTCACCAGGCCGAGCGGGTCGAGCCGGCTGTGCTCGGGGTCGCTCGACTCGTTGACCTGCTTGGCGGCGAGCGCGACCGCCGCCGCGCCGATCGGCAGGTTGACGAGGAAGATCCAGCGCCACGAGAGCCATGAGGTGAGCACACCGCCTGCGAGCGGGCCGATCGCGACCGCTGCTCCGATCGTCGCGCCCCAGATCCCGAACGCGGTGCCGCGCTCCTTGCCGTGGAACTCCTGCGAGATCAGCGCGAGCGCGGTCGCGAACATCATCGCGCCGCCGATTCCCTGCACGCCGCGGGCGATGATCAGGAAGAGCGCGTCGTTGGCGAGCCCGCACGCGAGCGAGGCGGCGGTGAAGAGGACGATGCCCAGCATGAAGATCCGCTTGCGGCCGAAGAGGTCGGCGAGCGAGCCGGCGGTCAGGACGCAGGTCGCCAGCGCGAGCGCGTAGGCGTCGACCACCCACTGGAGGTCGGAGAACGACGCGTTGAGCGCCCGCTGGATGGCCGGCAGGGCGACGTTGACGATCGTGATGTCCAGCAGCAGCATGAAAGTGGCCGTACAAACGGCCACGAGCGTCCACGACTTCCGCTCCATGGAGGCAACCTACACTTGTAGTCATGCAGCAAACCCTCGATGTCTCGAACGCCGTCGCGGCCGAGCTGGCCGGGATCAGCGACAGCGCGCTCGACGCGCTCCGCGAGCGCCTGGAGTGCACCGTGCGCCTGCGCGGCAACCAGTTGACCCTGGAGGGCGACGAGCGCCACGTCGAGAATGCCCGCGCCGTGATCGACGAGCTGGTCGAGCTCGTCGAGGGCGGCCACCAGATCGGCGGCCATACGGTCGACGCCGTGCTCGGCACGCTCGAGGCCGGCCAGGACGTCCGCTCGGTCTTCGACGCCGTCGTCTGGCGCCACCGCAACAAGAAGATCGCGCCGAAGACCGTCACGCAGAAGGAGTACGTCGACGCGATCCGCCGTTCAACGGTCACGTTCGGCATCGGCCCGGCCGGCACCGGCAAGACGTACCTGGCGATGGCGATGGCCGTCGCGGCGCTGCACGAGCGCGACGTGGCGCGCATCATCCTGACGCGCCCCGCGGTCGAGGCCGGCGAGCGGCTCGGCTTCCTGCCGGGCGACCTGATGGCGAAGGTCGATCCGTACCTGCGCCCGCTCTTCGACGCGCTCTACGACATGCTCGAGCCCGACAAGGCGAACGACCTGATGGAGCGCGGCACGATCGAGGTCGCGCCCCTGGCATTCATGCGCGGTCGAACTCTCAATGACAGCTTCATCATCCTCGACGAGGCGCAGAACACCTCGCCCGAGCAGATGCAGATGTTCCTGACGCGCCTCGGCTTCGGCTCGAAGGTCGTCGTCACGGGCGACATCACGCAGATCGATCTGCCGCGCGAGCAGCGCTCCGGGCTCGTGCACGTGCGCGACGTCCTGCAGGAGATCGAGGGGATCCAGTTCGTCGAGTTCGGCCACAAGGACGTCGTGCGGCACAAGCTGGTGCAGCTGATCGTCGAGGCCTACAAGGAGCACACGGACGAGCGCAACCGATGATCTCGGTCGACGTCGAGAATCGAAGCGGGGTGGAGGTCGACGACGGAGCGGCGGTCGAGCTGGCCGGTCGCGTGCTGCGCGCAGAGGGGATCGAAGCCGGGGAGCTCGGGATCGCCTTCGTCGCCGAGGACGAGATGCGCACGCTGAAGCGCGACCACCTCGGCATCGACGAGTCGACCGACGTCCTGTCGTTCCCGATCGACGGGCGCGACGAGGTGCCGGATGGTGTTCCTCGTGCGCTCGGCGACGTCGTGCTCTGCCCGCAGGTCGTCGGCGCCGAGTGGCGCTGGCCGCTCACGCACGGCCTCTTGCACCTGCTCGGCTACGAGCACGGCGACGAGATGGAAGCCCGCGAGGCGGCCTTGCTCACGTGAGCTCCCGCCGTACCCCTGGGGTGCTCGACTCATTCAATTACGCGTTCGAGGGGATCATCCACGTCCTGCGCACGCAGCGGAACATGCGCATCCACTTCGTGGTCGCGTTTCTCGTGCTGGTCGCTGCACTGGTCGTCAACGTGACGAAGCTGGAGCTGATCGCGCTCGTGATCTCGATCACGTTCGTGCTGATCGCCGAGATGCTGAACACCGGCATCGAGGCTGCGATCGACATCGCGACGACGTCGTTCGACCCGATGGCGAAGCTCGCCAAGGACATCGCTGCCGGCGCGGTCTTGATCGCTTCCGTGAACGCGGTGATGGTCGGCTACCTCGTCTTCGCCGGCAAGGTGGCCGACCGCTCGGCGACGCTGCTCGACCGGCTGCGGGAGGCGCCCGCCGAGCTGACGCTCGTCGCGCTCGTCCTGACGATCATCATCGTGATCGCGACGAAGGCGTACACCGGCCGCGGCACGCCGTTGCGCGGCGGCGTCCCGTCGGGTCACGCGGCGCTCGCGTTCGCCGGCTGGATGGCCGCCACCTACGTCGCCGACCAGGATCACCGCTTCCTGATCTCGTCGATCGCGTTGATCATGGCGCTGCTCGTTGCGCAGACGCGCGTCGAGTCGGGTGTGCACTCGGCGCTCGAGGTGACGTACGGTGCGCTCGTGGGCGCGCTCGCAACCCTCGTCGTGTTCCAGGCGTTCTCATGACGGAGTTGGTCCTGAAGGCGGAAGAAGTCGCGAAGCGGGCCTACGCGCCGTACTCGAACTACTTCGTCGGTGCCGTCGTGCGCACCGTCGACGGGCGCGAGTTCGAGGGCGCGAACGTCGAGAACGCGGCCTATCCGCTGACCGTCTGCGCCGAGAAGAGCGCGATGACCGCCGCGGCGACGGCAGGCGTGCGGCCGGGCGAGATCGCCGCGGTCGGGATCAGCGCCTCGCCGTGCGGCGGCTGCCGCCAGTGGCTCACCGAATGGCGTGTGCCCGAGGTCTCCTACCGGCGCGAAGACGGCTCGATCGGCACGATGTCGGCGGCGGAGCTGCTGCCCGACACGTGGAATCTTCCGGAATGAAGTCGGGGTTCGTCGCCGTCGCGGGGCGGCCGAACGTCGGGAAGTCGACGCTGGTGAACGCGCTCGCCGGCACGAAGGTCGCGATCGTCTCCGACAAGCCGCACACGACGCGCAACCGGATTCGCGGTGTGCACACGACCGCTGATGCACAGCTCATACTCGTCGACCTGCCGGGCTGGCAGCGCCCGATCGACCCGCTGACCGAGCGCATGCAGGGAACGGTCGACGACGCCATGTCGAGCGACGACGTCGACGCGATCCTGCTCGTCGTGAGCGCGCGCGACCGGATCGGAGCAGGGGACAAGTTCGTCGCCCGCAAGGTCTTCTCGCTCGGGCTGCCCGTCGTGATCGTCGTCAACAAGATCGACCGGCTGAAGCACGGGCACGTCGCGACGCAGATGAAGGAAGCGGCGCGCCTCGGCGACTTCCATGCGCTGCACCCGGTCAGCGCGCTGACCGGCGACGGCATCGACGATCTGCGCGGCGACCTGATCTCGCTGCTGCCCGAAGGGCCGATGTACTTCCCGGCGGGCACGGACACCGACATGCCGCTCGAGGCGCGCATCGCCGAGCTCGTGCGCGAGCAGGCGCTGATCCTGACGAAGGAGGAGGTGCCGCACGCCGTCACCGCCGAGGTGGTCGAGCTCGACGACAAGCTCGTGCACGTGCGCGTGTACACCGAGACGGAGAGCCAGAAGCAGATCCTGATCGGCAAGGGCGGGACGATGGTGCGCGAGATCGGCCGGCAGGCGCGGCCGGGCATCGAGCAGCTGATCGGCCATCAGATCCATCTCCAGCTGCAGGTGAAGGCCTCGCCCAAGTGGCGCCGCAACCAGACGATGCTCGAGCGGCTCGGTCTCTAGAGCACCATCTGCTTGATCTCGGCCGGTCGTAGGTCCGCGGCCACGAGCTCGTCGCGGGGGAGCCAGCGGAACTCCAGATGGCTCTCGCGGCTCGCGGGCTCCTCCTCGGTGAGCGTCACCTCGAAGACGTGGTTCAGCTCGTGGTGTGCGCCCTCGTCGTTGCGGTAGCTGTTCTCGACGACGCCGAGGAATCGGTCGATGCGCGCGTCGGTGCCGAGCTCTTCGGCGAGCTCGCGCAGAAGTGCGTCCTCGACGTTCTCGTCCGGCTCGACGTGGCCACCGGGCAGGAACCACCATGACGCTCTGAGGTAACGGGCGAGCAGGACTCGGTCGCCTCGCCGGATCACGGCCCGGGCGATCATCTCGGTCTCGAGGGCGATCCGGGGAACTTGACAGGCCTGCTCGGCGATGGTTTATTAAGCCAGTCTGTTAATTAGCAGAGAGGCTAAATGAAAGCGGATCCACTCAGCGTCACCTTCGCCGCCCTCGCCGATCCGACGCGCCGGGCGATCCTCGCGCGGCTCTCGGAAGGCGAGGCGACGGTGAACGAGCTCGCGGCGCCGCATGCAATGAGCCTGCCGTCCGTCTCGCGCCATCTGCAGGTGCTGGAGCGGGCCGGGCTGATCGTCAAGGGCAAGTCAGCGCAGTGGCGGCCCTGCCGGCTCGAGGCGGCACCGCTCGCCGAGGCCGACGCCTGGCTGGATTCGTACCGCGCCTTCTTCGAGACGCGCTTCGCGCGACTCGAGCGGCAGCTGTCGACCAAACCGAATCAGGAGGACACATGACGAACGACCGCACGTTCACCGTCACCTGGACGCTCGACGCACCCGCGGCGGAGGTCTTTCGCGCGTGGACCGAGCCGGACAAACTCGACTGGTTCTACAACGACACGATGCCGGTGCCGGATGAGCCGATCGAGCTCGACCTGCGCGTCGGCGGCGTCTGGCGCCAGCAGATGGTGATCAGCGAGTCGACCGCGTACCCGACGGGCGGTGTCTACCGCGAGATCGTGCGTGACGAGAAGCTCGTGTTCTCGTGGGGCGCGGAGGGCGGCTGGCCGGAGCTCGACCCGACGCGGCCCGAGGACAGCCCGCTCGTCACCGTGCTGCTGGCGCAGGACGGTGCTCGCACGGCGATGACCGTCACGGTCGAGTTGCCGGCGAACATGACGGGCGAGGGCATGCCGGAAGGTTGGTTCGGCCACATGCGCCACGGCTGGCGGGACACGGTCGACCGGCTTGTTGCGTCGCTCGCGAGCGCACCGACCACAGCGGGGTGAGCGTCCGTGCAAGCCATGTCCCGGGGACAGTCCCTGGGACATGGCCGGACCCGGCCACGTCTGGTTGCCGGCCGGTACTCAGCGCCTCGCGCCGAGCGCCTCTTGCAGGCTCTGCAGGAGCCAGGCCGTGCACATCCACATCAGCGTCAACGCCGGCAGGAGCAACGCGAAGATGCTGACATAGAGCTTTGGCGTCGTATCCGACACGACGTGGATGAACCCGAGCAGCTGCGCACACGCGAGCGCGCCCACACCGCGGACGATCACCGAGCCGGGTGCGATCCGAGGGAAACGGACGACGACCCAGCACGCGATCGCCGCCGTGCCGAGGAAGAGCGCCGAGGTGAAGACGACGTTCATCAGTCGAATCTTGCGCTGTCGCGTCGTTCTCGGCCTCCGCCGAATCGGGAGAATGGCCAGTACTTTCGGCGAGGATTGCGGTTCGAGGCGCCCTGAAACCGGCTCACCGCGGGGAACCGGGTCACCGGGTTCATGCGCTATGGCAGCATCCGGCCGATGTCGGTCGCGCACTGGGATGACGTGGAGTGGCACAGGCGCGCGAAGGGTGCGATGGACGCGAGCTGGCAGCGGCTCGGCGACGCGGCAGGAACGAGCGGTGTCGGCGTCAATCGCGTCCGGGTCGCACCGGGCAAGTTGCCGACGCCGCCACACTCGCACGGCGCGTCCGAGGAGCTGTACTTCGTGCTCGCGGGCGCGGGGCTCGCATGGCAGGACGAGCAGGTGCACGAGGTCCGTCCGCGCGATTGCATCATCCACCGCGCCAACGAGCAGGAGCACACCTTCGTCGGCGGCCCGGAAGGCCTCGAGTACATCGTCTTCGGGACGCGCCACCCGACGGAGATCGGCTGGCTGCCCCGGTCGCGCGCGATCCGGATCGGGTGGCCGTGGGTCGAGGGTCGTGACGACGATCCCTGGGACACGGACGCGGAAGCGGCCGAGCTCGAGCACGGTGAGCCGTCGCCGAGGCCGGACAACATTCTCAACGTCGACGAGGTCGAGCTCGAGGACAACGGGACGATGACGACCGCGCCGCTCGCGACGCGCGAGCGCTCGGAGCAGGCCGGTCTGCACTGGGAGCAGGTCGCGCCCGGAAAGCACGGCTCGGTGCCGCACTGCCACTCCGAGGAAGAAGAGGTGTTCGTGATCCTCGAAGGCGAGGGCACGCTCGAGCTCTGGCCGTCGCCGGTGCGGGAAGCGCGCGGTGTGCCCCGCGAGGACATTCCGATCCGGGCCGGCCACGTGATCGCGCGTCCGCCGGGTACCGGGGTCTCGCACGCGTTCCTCGCCGGTGCGACGGGGCTGACGATGCTCATCTACGGCACGCGCCGGCCCGGCGACACGGCCTGGTATCCGCGCTCGCAGAAGATCAACTGGCGCGGCCTCGGCGTGATCGGTCGCATCGAGTCGCTCGACTACGACGACGGCGAGCCGCCCGAGTAGTCGGCACGTACATCCGCAGCGATCAATGGGGACGCGGAACCGCGTCGGCGGCGCTGACCCTGGTCGCGGACTGGATCCTGTCATTTGTGCCGCGCGGCGTCGGGTGACATCATCACCGGCATGGACACGAAAGAGCTGCAGGGAATCGGCTTCTTCTCCGGGCTCTCGAAGCAGGAGCTCAAGCGGCTCGCGCAGTGGACGGATGAGGTCACGGTCGACGAGGGCTACGCGCTCGCCAAGGAAGGGGCGTTCGCCCACGAGTTCTTCGTGATCGAAGAGGGCACGGCCGACGTGATCCAGGGCGGCGAGCGTCTCACCGAGCTCGGCCCGGGCGAGTTCTTCGGCGAGATCGGACTGCTCGAGACGGAGCGTCGGACCGCGAGTGTGATCGCAACGTCGCCGATGCGGCTGATCGTCATGTTCCAGAGCCAGTTCAGGCAGATGGAGCGCGAGATGCCGACCGTCGCAGACCGCATCCGCTCGGCGATCCGCGCGCGCCTCGACAACTCACCTTCTTAAGTCTCGAGCGAGAACGACTCGACGGCGAGCTCGAGCGTCTCGATCACGGTCTCCTCTCCGCGACCGGCGAGCGGCGACACGTCGTAGCGGCACGGCCACGCGCCGGTGAACGACCAGCGCCGCACCTCCGTGAGGTCGGTGTCGAGCAGCACGATCACGCCGTTGCGGCGATCCGGTGTGCCGTTTCGCACGGTGTTCCACCAGTTCCACAGATCGGCCGACTGCGAGACGCCGCGACGCAGGACGACGTTGCTGTAGTGCACCCGGCCCGGGAGCTTGCGCGAGGATGACGTCTTGTCGCCGCCCTCGCGGTACTCGACCACCCCGATCGTCGAGTCCGGGAAGACGACCTCGCTGAACGAGGACGATGCGATCCCGTCGATCTCGACTCTGAAATTGAAGTTCCGGTACGGGTCATGACGGGAGGAGCCCGGCATGCGTCTCCTTTCGTGTCACGTAAGCGACCTGCTCGTAGATCGAGAGGTCGTGGGTGATCGTGTGTGAGTGGCGCTTCCCGTCGCTCGAGCGCCAGCGCACCTCGGCGACGAGCTTCTTCGGCTGCTTGCGCGCGAAGTAGGACGCGGCCGTGTCGACGAGCGTGCGGATCTCCTTCTGCGGCGCCAGGAACTCGATGTTGCGGAAGAGGCGGAGCGAGCTCGTCTCCTGCGCGCCGCCGAGGCCGGTGAAGCCCTTGTCGAACGCGACCGACACGCGGTAGGCGGGGCGAGCCGAGATGTTGCGCACCGCGGCGAAGAGCAGGCCGTCCTCGAACACGACGTCGAGGATCACCTCGGGCTCGTCCACGGCGGCGTCCGACGGCATGCGTCAGTCTTGCCCGAGGCCCCGCCTCCTGTCCACTCGCAGCCCGGACGGCTGCAATTCCCGCGGGTCTACACTCCGTCGCAGATGGCGCAGGCTCCTGCACTCCCGCGTGGGTTCGAGCTCCCGCTCAAGCAGCGGCTGCCCCGCATCGGCTCGATCGACCAGGTCGCGGTCGAGCAGCGCGCCGCGGAGCTCGCGAAGCGCAGCATCAAGAAGGAGTCCAAGGTCTGGGCGCTCGAGCTCGCGCTCCGCTGCTGCGACCTGACGACACTCGAAGGGCCAGGACACGCCGGGGAAGGTCGCCGCGCTCTGCTCGAAGGCCGTGCGCCCCGATCCGAGCGACCCGACGATCCCGAGCGTCGCCGCGGTCTGCGTCTACCCGAACCTCGTTCCGACTGCGAAGGAGCGTCTCGCCGGCAGTGGCGTCAAGGTCGCGAGCGTCGCAACCGCGTTCCCGTCGGGTCAGAGCACGCTCGACGTGAAGGTGCGCGACGTCGAGGAGGCGGTCGCGATGGGCGCCGACGAGATCGACATGGTGATCGACCGCGGCGCGTTCCTCTCGGGCCGCTACGCCAAGGTCTTCGACGAGATCGTGCGCGTCAAGGAAGCGTGCGGCGACGCGCACCTGAAGGTGATCCTCGAGGTGTCGGAGCTCGGCACGTACGACAACGTCCGGCGCGCGTCGCTCCTCGCGATGGCCGCAGGCGGCGATTTCATCAAGACGTCGACCGGCAAGCTGCCGGGCGCAGCGACGCTGCCGGTGCAGCTCGTGATGCTCGAGGCGATCCGCGACGTGCACGAGGAGACGGGCCGCAAGGTCGGCATGAAGCCGGCGGGCGGCATCCGCAACTCCAAGAACGCGATCCAGTATCTCGTGCAGGTGCACGAGACGCTTGGCCCGGACTGGCTGACGCCCGACCTCTACCGCATCGGCGCCTCGAGCCTCGTCAACGACATCCTGATGCAGCTGCGCACGCAGAAGACGGGCCGCTACCAAGGCCCCGACTACTTCACCAATGACTGACGTCGAGAAGCGCCAGGACCGTTCGCCGGTGCCGCAGGGCTGGACCTACGCGCCTGCGCCCGAGTCGACCGAGATCGTCAAGCTCCAGGACCGCTACGGCCTCTTCATCGGCGGCGAATGGGTTGCTGCGCAGGAGCACTTCACGACGATCTCGCCGCGCGACGAGTCGCCGCTCGCCGAGGTCGGCCAGGCGAGCGCCGCCGACGTCGAGACCGCAGTCGCCGCTGCGCGCGACGCGTTCAAGAGCTGGTCGAGGCTGCGCGGCTCCGAGCGCTCGAAGTACCTCTTCCGGATCGCGCGCATCCTCGCCGAGCGGTCGCGCGAGTTCGCGGTGCTCGAGAGCCTGAACGGGGGCAAGCCGATCAAGGAGTCGCGCGACGTCGACCTGCCGCTCGCGTCGGCGCACTTCTTCTACTACGCGGGCTGGGCGGACAAGCTCGAGTACGCATTCCCGAACCGTCGTGCGAAGCCGCTCGGCGTCTGCGGCCAGATCATCCCGTGGAACTTCCCGCTGCTGATGCTCTCGTGGAAGATCGCGCCCGCGCTCGCCGCCGGCAACACCGTCGTGCTCAAGCCGGCGGAGACGACGCCTCTGACTGCGCTCCTCTTCTGCGACGTGCTCCGCCAGGCAGAGTTGCCGCCGGGCGTCGTCAACATCGTCACGGGCGACGGCTCGACCGGCGCTGCGCTCGTCGACGCCGAGGTCGACAAGATCGCGTTCACCGGCTCGACGGAGGTCGGCAAGGCGATCCAGCGGCGGCTCGCGGGCCGCGGCACGAAGCTGACGCTCGAGCTCGGCGGCAAGGCCGCCAACATCGTCTTCGACGACGCCGCGCTCGACCAGGCGGTCGAGGGAATCGTCAACGGCATCTACTTCAACCAGGGTCACGTCTGCTGCGCGGGCTCGCGGCTCTTCGTCCAGGAGTCGATCTACGAGCCGGTGATCGACAAGCTGAAGAAGCGGATGGCGACGCTCCGGGTCGGTGACCCGCTCGACAAGAACACCGACGTCGGCGCGATCAACTCGCGCGAGCAGCTCGACCGCATCCAGGAGCTCGTGCAGGCGGGCGAGGACGAGGGCGCCGAGATCTACCAGCCCCCGTGCCAGTTGCCGGAGAAGGGCTACTGGTTCGCGCCGACGGTCTTCACGAACGTCGCGCAGAGCTACCGCATCGCGCAGGAAGAGATCTTCGGGCCGGTGCTGAGCGTCCTGACCTTCCGGACGCCGGACGAGGCGCTGGAGAAGGCGAACAACACGCCGTACGGGCTCAGCGCCGGCGTGTGGACGGAGAAGGGCTCGCGCATCCTCTGGATGGCCGAGCGCCTGCGCGCCGGCGTCGTCTGGGCGAATACGTTCAACCGCTTCGACCCGACGAGCCCGTTCGGCGGCTACAAGGAGTCCGGCTTCGGCCGCGAGGGCGGCCTACACGGGCTCGAGCCCTACCTGGCGTTCGACGGCGCGGAGACGTTCGGTGGTTGACGACTTCGGCAAGCGCCACTGGCTGATGATGATCGGGATGAGCCTGCTCGCGATCGTGGCCATGTTCGGGATCGGCTTTGCGCTCGCCTTCTTCGCGGGGAAGGTCGCATGACCCGCCTGCCGGTGAAGAAGACGTACAAGCTCTTCATCGGCGGGGCGTTCCCGCGCTCCGAGTCCGGGCGGACGTACGAGGCGCAGGGACAGAACGTCGCGCGCGCGTCGCGCAAGGACGTGCGCGACGCGGTCAAGGCGGCGCGCGGCGCGCAAGGGAAGTGGGCGTCGGCGACTGCGTACAACCGCGGTCAGGTGCTCTACCGCGTAGCCGAGATGATGGAGGCGCGGCTGCCGGAGTTCGCGGCGCTCTGCACCGGGAAGGAGGAGGTCGAGCGGTCGATCGACCGTTGGGTCTGGTACGCGGGCTTCGCCGACAAGGTGGCGCAGGTTGTCGGCTCGTCGAACCCGGTCGCAGGCCCGTACTTCAACTTCACGATCCCCGAGCCGACCGGCGTCGTCGGCATCGTCGCCCCCGACGAGCCACCGCTCCTCGGACTCGTCTCACGGATTGCGCCGGCGCTCACCGGCGGCAACGCGGTCGTGGCGTTGGCGTCGGAGACGATGCCGCTCGCGGCTGTCGAGCTCGCCGAGGTGATCGCGACGAGCGACGTGCCGGGCGGGATCGTCAACCTGCTCACCGGCCAGCGCGCCGAGCTGGCGCCGTGGCTCGCGAGCCACATGGATGTGAACGCGATCGACCTGACCGGTGCCGACGGCCTGCGCACCGACCTCGAGATCGCCGCGGCCGAGAACGTGAAGCGCGTGGTGCTCGGCCAGCCGGACAGCCAGTCGCTGTACGAGATCTCTGCGTTCCTCGAGCTGAAGACGGTCTGGCACCCGATCGGTACATGAGCGCATTCGGTCACTGGGACGAGGTTGCGCCGCTGCAGATCTGGGACGGCGTTGTCGGACGCGCCGTCGCGGGGCAGGAGGCGACGCTCGCCGCGATCGAGCTCGACCCGGGGACGAAGGTGCCCGAGCATCACCACGTGAACGAGCAGACGGGGATGCTGATCCGCGGCTCACTGACCTTCCGGATCGGGGAGGAGACCGCGGAGCTGCGCCCCGGCTCGACCTGGGTGATCCCGGCAGACGTGCCGCATTCGGTCGATGCCGGGCCCGACGGCGCCTTCCTGATCGAGCTCTTCGCGCCGCCGCGGGACGACTGGGCCCGGCTCGACCGGCTCGCGCCCTCGCCGCCCGCTCGAGGCTTGATGTGAAACGCACGCGCACCCGTGGCTGGTGGCCCAGACGCGGCGCAGCTCGCCCGGGTCGGGCTTGAACGTAGACACCGCTATGCCCTACGCCCGACCCGAACGACCTACTTGGTCTGAGCCATCCCCACGAGCACGCAGTTCCACATCAAGCCTCGTGGCTTCTGACTCGACTACGCTTGTGGCCTGACGTGCCCGGGTCTCGCCGCCTCAGCCAACGCATCTCGGAAGGTGACGGGATCGCAATCATCGCCTGCGTCGACGACGCGGGCGGCGCACGAGACGCCGAGAGACAGGGTGCGAAGGCACTGGCCGTCTCCCGGCTGATCGAGGGCATCCGGGAGGCGACCTCGCTGCCGCTGCTCTGGATCGGCGGCGGGGAGCCGAAGGACGCCGACGCGCTGACGCTCCGGCCCGAGGACGAGTACACCCAGCTCCACCTGGAGCCGGTCGTCGACGTCCGGGACGAGGAGGAGCTCGAGCTCGCCCTCGAGCAGCGCGATCCCGAGATCTTCCTGCTGGCCGCCTCGGAGCGAAACGCCGACGCCGACCCGCTCGACGCGGTGCTGGAGCTCTTGCCCGACGTGCCGGCCGGCAAGCTCGCGATCGCCCGGGTCGACGTCGAGAGCCGGGACGAGGTGCTGGCGCTCGAACGCGCCGGGATCGACGCGGTGCTCGTCGGCGTGGGCCGGATCGCCCATCTCGTCGGCCACCAGCCCTTCGAGGTCTAGCCCAGATGGGGGCCGGAGGGCCTCCGGACCGGCGCTACCATCCCGGCGTGAAAGGGCTGCTCACAGGCCGCGCTGGTGCTCTGCGCCGCCGCGCTTCTCGCCTCTGGTTGCGGCGAGACGAAGAAGGCCGAGGCCGCTGCGCCGGCCGTGGCGAAGCCGACCTGCGCCTACCCGGCGGGCTGGCAGAAGCTCGCGAACAAGGTCGGCGTCGCCGTCTACTGCCCCGGCTGGCTCCCGGACCCGCTGACGAGCCAGATCGGCGGCCGCTGGAACAACATCAACTCCGTCTCGAAGGACCGCAGCTGGCTCCAGAGCTTCGTCTGGCAGGAGACCGGCGGGGGAGCCGCCGGCGGTGAGCTGCACGTCAACCTGCGCGGCTACCCCGGCCGGACGGCGATCCCGACCTGCCGCACCGGCGGTTCCGAGAGCAGGAACGTCCCGTGCTTCAGCGACCCGAGCCAGAAGGTGACCGCGAACGGCATCACTGCGCAGCTCTACCGCGTCAACCAGGACGCCGACGCTCTGGCACGCGCTGCTGCTCTGGCGCAAGGACGGCACGCTCTACACGCTTTCCGAGCACGTCGCTCCGCCGCTCACGTTCAACCACGTCGTGCGGTACCTGAAGCAGGAGCTCTCCTCGCTCGTGCTCATCCGCCCAGCCTGATGAAACTCACACGCAGGCAGTTCGTCGTCGGCACTGCGGCCGGCGCCGTCGGTGCGGCCGGCCTCTACGAGCTCGTCGACCAGTTCACGGGCGGTTCGCCGCAACGCGCCGCCGCGGCCGCCAAGCTGCCCGAGCAGCATCTGCTCGACGGTGTGCGCGTCGTGCGCTCGGACGGGGTCGAGGTGCTCGTGCCGCCCCTGCACCACCAGATCATGACGGCGCGCGTCGCCGTCGGCCGCGGCGACCTGTCCGCTGCGCGCGTCGAGCTCGAGGGCGTGCTGTCGGCCCTCGACGCCGACTACGCGCCGTCCCCGGCCGGGCTCGGCGTGACCGTCGCGTGGGGGCAGCCGTATCTCGACCAGTTCGTTCCCGACGCGGCGAAACGCTTGCTGCCGCACGATCGCCGCGCGGGCAAGCCGGTCCTGATCGACGCAGAGCGGTTCCCGAGCGATCCAGGTGACACGCGCCTCGAGCAGAACCACGTCGTGTTCCTGCTGCGCTCCGACTCGCGCGACCACATCGAGGACGCCGAGAAGCGCATCCGCAGCACGAAGCTGTTCCAGGTGACGTCGATCCGGCGCGGATTCGCGGGCGGCGGCTTCGAAGGGGGCCAGTCCCTGCCGAAGCAGATGGCGCAGGCCGCGCAGATCCCGGGCGCCGACCTGATTCCCGACACGGCCGAGTTGTTCCTCGGCTTCACCTCGACGCAGCGCGCGGGCATGGGGCCCGGTGCGATCGCGAACTTCGAGACGCTCGGCTACGTCGACTTCCGCGGCAGCGACTACTTCCGGCAGGGCACCCACATGCACCTGTCGCACATCCACGAGGACGTCGAGGCGTGGTACCTCAACTTCGACTTCGACGAGCGCGTCTCGACGGCGTTCAAGCCGAACCTCAATGTCAAGCAGGGAACGCAGACCGTCCGGCAGGGGCCGCGAGATGTCTCGACCGAGGCCGACGTGAACCGCGACTACCGGCGCTCGGGTCGCATCGGTCACAGTGCGGCGATCCAGACGACCTCACGGCTGCAGGGCAACCACGTCGCCGCGGACGGGACGGTCTACGTGAAAGGGGCGGCGATCCCCGTGCGCGCTGACTTCAACACGCTCGACAACCCGTTCGCGTGGTCGGAGCGCTCCGACGAGATCGGCGTCCTGCCCGCCGCCGGCGTGCACTTCGTCGTCTTCAACCCGACCGGCGACGACTTCCGCCGGAACCGGCTCGCGATGGACGGTCACCTCCCGAACGGGAAGATCGCCTTCGAGCCGCGCGACCGCAACCAGGGCTTCAACTCGGTGCTCTCGACGACCCACCGGCAGAACTTCATCGTGCCGCCGCGGCGGCACCGCAGCTTCCCGCTCAGCGAGGTATAGCGCGAGTCTCAGCCGAAGAACGCGCGCGCGACGTCGTACCACTCGTCGGGGACGGTCTTCAGCTCAGCCGTCGCCTCGCGCAGCGAGACGGCGAGAACGTCGGCGCCGCGCAGCGCCGCCATCTGACCGAAGTCGCCTGCCTCGACGAGGTCGGCCGCCTTGAGCCCGAAGCGCGTCGCGAGGATGCGGTCGGAAGCGGTCGGCGAGCCGCCGCGCTGCACGTGCCCGAGCACGGTCACGCGCGTCTCGAAGCCGGTCCGGCTCTCGAGTTCGGCGCCGAGCTGCTCGCCGACACCGCGCTTGGCCAGCAGCTTGTGGCCGAACTGGTCGACCTCGCCTTTGTCCTCGGCGCCCGGCAGCTCGCAGCCTTCGCTGACGACGACGATCGAGAAGTTCTTGGTCGCATGCCGCCGGCGTAGCTCGGCGCACACCTCGTCGATGTCGACGGGCCGCTCAGGAATCAGGATCACGTCGGCGCCGCCGGCGATGCCGCTGTGCACGGCGATCCAGCCTGTGTGGCGGCCCATCACCTCGACCACCATGACGCGGTTGTGCGACTCGGCGGTCGTGTGCAACCGGTCGATCGCCTCGGTGCAGATCGCGACCGCGGTGTCGAAGCCGAACGTGTAGTCGGTGCCCGCGAGGTCGTTGTCGATCGTCTTCGGCACCCCGACGACGTTGACGCCCAGCTCCTCGTAGAGCCGTGCGGCGACGCCGAGCGTGTCCTCGCCGCCGATCGCGACGAGCGCGTCGAGCTGCTCGAAGGACGCCTTGACCGCATCGATGCCGCCCTCGACCTTGTACGGGTTCGTCCGCGACGTGCCGATGATCGTGCCGCCCCGCGGCAGGATCCCCGAGATCTCGCGCGGCCCGAGCGGCTGGAAGAGCTGCTCGACCATTCCGCGCCAGCCCTCACGCACGCCGACCACCTCGTGCCCGCGCGCCCAGGACCGGCGTGCGACGGCACGGATGACAGCGTTCAGTCCGGGGCAGTCGCCGCCACCCGTCAGCACTCCGATCTGCATTGATCTGAGTCTACGTTCGGTCGCGCCGTGAGCCTGAGGTACCCGGCACGATGCCCTCGTGCACCGCGCCGCTCTCGTGATCGTTGCCGCCCTGTGCGTCGCCGCCGGCGGCGCAGCGGCGTCCTCCGGACGGCCGTCACTGACCGGTTCGGCGCCGTGCCCCGCGTTCGCCGGCTACACGTGCTCGACGCTCGCCGTGCCGCTCGACCACGCGCGGCGAAAGAGAGGGACGTTGCGGCTCGCCGTCGCAGCCGCCGACAACGTGCGCGCGCCGCGCGGTGTCTTGCTTCTGATCACCGGCGGCCCGGGCCAGCCCGGCGTGCCGGCGCTGGCACGCATTCCGAAGATCCTCGGCGCCGAGCTGCACGACTACCGAGTGGTCGTCTACGACCAGCGAGGCACCGGTGCCGGGGCGCTCGACTGTCCGGCGCTGCAGTCCGAGATGGGCAGCTCCGATCTCTGGCCACCGTCGCCGGCGGCCGTCCGCGCGTGCTCCCGGCAGCTGGGAGGACGGCGGCAGTTCTTCGGCACGGACGACGTCGTCGCCGACATGGAGTCGCTCCGCCGCGCGCTCGGCGTCGACCGCTGGACGCTCGACGGCATCTCGTACGGCTCGTACGTCGGCGAGCGGTACGCGCTCGCCCATCCCGATCGCGTGCAGCGACTCGTGCTCGACTCCGTCGTCCCGCATGTCGGCCAGACCGACCTCGGTGTGGTCGAGTTCCGCGCGACGGCGCGCGTGCTCCGCTCCATCTGCGGCACGACGTGTGTCGGCGATCTGGCCGCGGTCGTGCGCACCCGCCACAACGGCGCGCAGCTGCTCGACGCCCTGACGCTCCTGAGCATCATCGATCCGACCTACCGCACCTCGTTCGACGTGCCCCGGCTGCTCCAGGAGGCGCGCGGCGGCAACTTCACCGGCCTGAACAGCTTCCTGGCAACGGCTCACCGTTGGAACGAGACGCCGGCCGCGGTACTCGACCAGGGCCTGCACGCGAGCGCTCTCTGTGCGGACTGGCGGTACCCGTGGGGCTCGTCCGCGGCGCCGCTCGCCGGACGCGAGGCAAAGCTTCGTCGTGCGGTCGCGAAGCTCCCGGCGGCGAGGCTCGCGCCGTTCGACCGGGCGACGGCCGCCCGTACGGGGTTCGTGCGGCAGTGCCTGCCGTGGGCGCCGACACCGGCGACACCGCTCGACAAGCGCAAGCTGACCGTGCCGACGCTGCTCGTGAACGGCGACCACGATCTGTCGACGCCGCTCGAGTGGGCTCGTCAGGAACTCGCACTGACGACGCGCGGCACGCTCGTCGTCGTGCCCGGCGCCGGGCACTCGACGCAGTCGCGCGCGGTCAGCGACGTCGCGCGGAACGCCGTCGCGAGCTTTCTGCTCGGCTGACTAGGCCTCGAACTACGGCTTGAAGCCGGAGAGGAGCCGGTGCCACGCGGCGCGGATGTCGTCCCCCTCGGTGACAGCGAAGGCGACCGGGCCGTCGACCGCCTGACGCACCTCGTTCAGGCTCTCGCTCGTCGGGTCTGCGACCGCGATGAGGAGGGTGCCGTCGGTGAGCATGCGCACGCCGATCGCCGAGCACCGCTGGCCGACCTCCGGGTGGAGCCGCGATGCGGCGCGCACGTCGACGGAGATGTGGTGGATGTCGATGTACTCGACGCCGAACTGCATCGCAAGTGCGCGTGCGATGTCCTGGGGGAAGAGCCAGCCGCGCTGGACGAGCACCTCGCCGAGGCGCCGGCCGCTGCCGGCCTGCTCGCGGAGTGCTTCGTCGAGCTGCTCGGGGGTGAGGAGCCTGCTCTTCAGGAGGACCGCGCCGAGATGGGGACGTGCGTCGTCACCAGAGAGCGAGTGATCGAGACGGGGAAGATAGGGAAGCGTGCTCATTGCCGCAGATCTCCTTCAGTGGTGGCCGAGAACGGGCGGGACCTAGGATGTCCTCCCGCTCATCATCGGCCCGTTTCAGGTGAAGCTGATCCCCCTTTGGGGTCGATTGGGGCCGTCCGCGGCTGGAGGTGGGAAGCGGCTAGGCTGGCGGCCAGCCGATCCAGCTTGCGTTCGTTCGCGCAAGCCTCGGGCTTCTGGCGAAAGGGGCGCACAATCGTGCGTACCGCGATCTTTTCGACGTTCCCACCCCGCGCGTGCGGGATCGGCACTTTCTCCTTCGACGTCCGGAGAGGACTGCTCGACGTCCCCGGCGTGGACGACGTCAGCCAGCTCGTCGTGATCGACGAGCCCTCGAGCCCGCAGCGGCCCGAGATCCTGCGCACCGCATCCCAGGGCGCGCGCGGAGATTACGTCCGCGCCGCGCGCGCGCTCGCGCGAACGGATGTCGACGTCGTGCTGCTGCAGCACGAGTACGGGATCTACGGCGGGCGGGACGGGGAGTACGTGCTCTCGTTCGTCCGCGAGCTCTCGCAACCGCTCGTGGTGACGCTGCACACCATCCTGTCCGAGCCGACGAGCCACCAGCTCGAAGTGCTGACCGCGCTCTGCGCCGAAGCGCAGCGCGTGATCGTGATGACCGAGACCGGGCGCAGGATGCTCGGCCAGGTGGGCGCCTGCGCTGACGAGAAGATCGACGTCATCCCGCACGGTGCGCCGATCGAGCTCGGCCGCGCGCGCGGCGAGCTCGACGCGGGTCGGCGGCCCCGCTACGTGACATCCGCCGACGGCGGCTACGCGGGCATCGAATCGAGATTCCTGCTCTCGACGTTCGGCCTGCTCTCGCCCGGCAAGGGCATCGAGGTGATGCTCGACGCGCTGCCGGCGATCGTCCAGCAGCATCCCAACGTTCTCTACGTGGTCGCCGGCCGCACGCATCCGCAGGTCGCACGGCGTCGAGGCGAGGAGTACCGCCTGATGCTGGAGCGGCGCATCGCCGACCTCGATCTCGCCGAGCACGTCGTGCTCGACGACCGCTTCCTCGACATCGACGAGCTCGCGGACCTGCTCGCGGCCACCGATGTCTTCGTCACGCCGTACGCGAACAGGGAGCAGAGCTCCTCCGGCGCGCTCACGTTCGCGCTCGCCGCAGGTTGCGCGGTCGTCTCGACGCCGTACTGGTACGCGACCGACATGCTCGCCTCCGGGGCCGGCAAGCTCGTCGGCTTCGGCGAGGCTGCCGAGCTTGGCGCTGCGATCTCCGCGTACATCTCCGAGCCCGAGACACTTGCCGCCGCGCGCGCCGAGGCGGTGCGCGTCGGCGCGACGTTCGGCTGGCCTGCGGTCGCCGCAGAGACCGCGGCGGTCCTGCGCGAGGCGGTCGCAGCCGCGCCGCGGCGTGCAGCGATCCCGGACGAGGGACTCGAGCTCCACGAGGTACGCACGGATCATCTGCTGACGCTCGTCGACGACTGCGGTGTCATCCAACATGCGAACGGCGCGATCCCAAATCGCTACACGGGCTATTGCGTCGACGACGTGGCTCGTCTCGCAATCGTCGCGCTGGAGCTCGAGCGCCGGACGGGCGACAAGGTGTGGTCGGCGATCCTCTACCGGTCGCTTGCATTCCTCTCGGACGCGACCGACGACACCGGCAAGGGCATGCGCAACTTCATGACCTACGACCGCCGCTGGCTCGACGACGCGCATGTCGGCGACCACGTCGGACGTGCGATCTGGTCACTCGGCGACGTGCTCACGACCGCGTGGGTGCCGGCGCTCGTCGAGCCTGCGCGGCGGGTGCTCGCATCGCTCGTCGGCTCGTTCGAGAACGAGCTGCCGCTGCGCACCGCGGCGTACACGGCACTCGGCCTCGCGCGTCTCGATGTCGACCGTCTCGAGCCGGCGGCGCAGCGAGTTGCTCGCCCGCTGCGTGACGTTGCTCGAGCAGTCGTATGCCGCAACCGCGGGCGAGGGCTGGCTCTGGTTCGAGGACGCGCTCAGGTATGACAACGCGCGTCTGTCGCAGGCGTTGATCCTCGGCGGCGTCGCCCTCGACCGCCCGGAGGCGACCGCGACCGGTCTGGCCAGCCTCGCGTGGCTCGGTGACGAGTGCGGTCTTGGCAGCGGCATGCTGCGCCTGCCCGGCCACGGTGGCCGCCGGCGTGGCGAGGCCGGCCCAGGAGCGGGCGACGAGCAGCCGCTCGATGCCTCGGCACTCGTCGAGGCCGAGCTCTCGGCGTTCGCGGTCACGGGTGACGTCATGCACGGCGTGCGGGCGCGACTGGCGTTCGAATGGTTCCTCGGCCGGAACCGCCTCGGGCGGCCGCTCTACGACTTCGCGACCGGCGGCTGTAGAGACGGCCTCGGCGACGAGGACGTCAACGGCAACGAGGGCGCGGAATCGACACTCGCGTTCCACCGTGCGCAACTCGTCCTGGACGCAGCGGGGCTGCCCCGTGTGGTGCGGGCGCGAGCAACGCCCGTGGCCGCATGACGAGCGGGCTCTTCTCCCGGAGCGCTGCGAATCCGATCCTGACCGCCGATGCCTGGCCGATCGCCGTCAACGCGGTGTTCAACCCTGCAGCGGTCCAGGTCGGTGGCGAGACCGTCTTGCTCGCGCGGGTCGAGGACCGCCGTGGCATCTCGCATCTGACCGTCGCACGCTCGGCGAACGGTGTCGACGGCTGGCACATAGACGAGGAGCCGCTGCTCTCACCGGCGGCGGGCAACGAGGACGAGCTGTGGGGGTTCGAGGACGCACGCGCGGTCTGGGTCGAGGAGCTTGCGACGCACGTGATCACCTGCACGTCGTACGGCCCGGCCGGCCCCGCCGTCTACATGGCGACGTCCACCGACTTCAGGTCGGTCGAGCGGCTCGGCATCGTCGTCACGCCGGAGGACAAGAACGCGGCGCTGCTCCCGGAGCGAGTCGGCGGGAAGTGGATTCTCTTCCACCGCCCGACCTCGCACTTCGCACCTTCCGGCTCGGGCATCTCGCTCTCGCGTTCGGCCGATCTCCGCAGCTGGAGCCCGCCGGAGGTCGTGATGGAGCCGCGCGAGGGCGCCTGGTGGGACTCGTTGCGCATCGGGATCGGGCCGCCGCTGCTCAAGACCGAGCACGGCTGGCTGCTCGTCTACCACGGCGTCAAGGAAACCGTCACCGGCGCGATCTACCGGGTCGGGCTCGCCCTGCTCGAGCTCGAGGAGCCGACGCGGGTCCTCCGTCGTGCCGACGGTTGGGTGCTCGCGCCGACCGAGCCGTATGAGAGAACTGGGGACGTGCCGAACGCCATCTTCCCCTGCGGCCTGATCCACGATCAGGAACGTGGCGAGCTTCGCCTCTATTACGGGGCGGCCGATACCTCGATCTGCGTCGCGACTGCGTCGTACGCCGAGGTACTCGCTACGGTGCGCACGGGCTGAACGGCGGGCAGCCGACGCCCCTGTTGTAATAGCGGCGTATCTGATTTGAAAGTCTGAGCGTTATGTACGTGTTATCTGGGGACTGCGGCAATCGCAGATGGCCCAGCATCTGACCAGGGACGGGGGAACGGAAGAATGAAACGCGGGCTCTCAGCACTCATCGTGCTGGTCTGCGCTGCGGGTTGGCTTGCCTCGACGGCTGTGGCGTGTCATTCCGAGATCAGCGCCGACATCAACTGCAATGGGGTGGTCTCCTACACGGCGACCGCCTGGAACGGCTCGGACGCGACGACGACCTCGCGGACGAACAGCGACGTACGTGTCTGGGTCTCCACCAACGGGGGGCAGTCCTTCACGCAGGTGGGCAGCGGCCACTTCGGCAAGGACAACGGCTTCACGTTCTCCGGCACGTACGCGGCCGGCTCGGCAGCGAGCGTCATCGTGAAGGTGCAGGAGGTCGCGAACTGGGGGAACGGCGACGCGCCGGCTCCCGCTCGTACGATCACGGTCACCAAGCAGGGCTGCTCGAGCGGCCCCCCGCCGCCGCCGCCGCCGCCGCCGCCGCCTCCGCCGCCGCCTGCGCAGCAGACGCCGGCCCCGGCGGTCACGGTCGAGAAGCTCCAGCGTGTCGACCCGGCCGCGCCTTACACCGCGGCACTCGTCACGGCAACGGTGGGCCAGACGATCTCGTATCAGGTCAACGTGCAGGACACGGGCAACGTGATGCTGACCGTGACACTGCAGGATCCGCGCTGTGATGCGGGCACGATCTCGCCGGCAGAAGGCCAGGGCGTCAGCCCCGGCGGCACGGTGACATTCACCTGCACGCACTTGTTGACGGCGGCCGACGTCGGCTCGTTCGTCAACACCGCGACCGGAACGGGCACCGCCGGCAACGGCCAGCAGGTGACCGGCACTGCGTCGGTGACCGCGCAGGTTGCCGCGGCACCGGCTCCTGCGACGACCGGCGTGCTCGGCACGACGAAGACCGTGACCACGACGACCGTGCACAAGAAGGCCGTCGCGAAGAAGAAGACGGCCGTGCACAAGACGAAGGCCGTCAAGGCTGCGAAGCCCACGAAGGCCAAGAAGGTCACGAAGAAGGCGAAGCCGGCCAAGCCCGTTGTCGCCGGCGCGCATTTCACGGGCTGACATGCGCGTGCTGATGTCCCTCGCGGCGGCGGTCCTCGTGACCGCCGCCGCGGCAAGCGCGCGCACCTCCGCAGTGACGTCGAACCCGAGCGTCGTGGCCGGAGCGAAGTACCGCACCGTTGCCGTCTACCGGTCGCCGTCCGCCAAGCGTCCGTTCCTGACGCTGCGCAATCCGAACCCGGACGGCGCACACCTCGTCTTCCTCGTCAAGCACCGCGGCACCGGGTGGGAGCAGGTCTATCTCCCGACCCGGCCAAACGGCGCAACCGGCTGGATCAAGGATCACTCCGTCGACCTGTCGCTCGACCCGTACCGCGTCACCGTTTCGCTGGGTGCGCACATGCTGACGGTGACCAAGCGGGGGAAGGTGATCCTGCGCACGCCCGCGGGGGTCGGCCGGTCGGTGCTGCCGACGCCGAAGGGGACGTACTTCGTCGCCGAGTTGCTGAAGCAGCCGAACTCGTCGGGTCCGTACGGCCCATTCGCGTTCGGGCTCTCGGCACATTCGAACGTGCTGCAGAGCTTCGGCGGCGGCCCCGGGCAGATCGGGATCCACGGGACGAACGAGCCCGGCGCGCTCGGCACGGACGTCAGCCACGGCTGCGTCCGGATCTCGAACGCGTCGATCACGAAGCTCGCGCGGCTGCTGCCGCTCGGGACGCCCGTCCAGATCAGGCGCTGAGCAAGTCGGCGGCGCGGTCCCTGCGCTGACGCGGGGACCGCGCCGTCCGCTCCACCGGGAATACTCTCGTCGTGCAATCGCTGCGGTGGGCTCTCTGCGCGGTCCTGGTGTCTCCACTCTTGCTCGCGGCCGGTCGGCTGCTGTCGAAGCACGACCAACCTGCCGAGCAGCCACGTGCGGGCGCGATCGTGCTCGTGCCGCCGCACGACCCACCGCCGGGCCAGGTTGCGCCGCTGACGCGCGCTCCGGTGGTCGCGTCACGGTCCGCTCAGCTGGCACTTGCGCGGCCGACGAGCCGGCATTCCGGGGTGCGCGCCGCTCATGCGAGCGAGAAACATGCGACGAGCCAGCTGGCGGTCTACCGGGTCTCGCCTGCGCCGAGCGCCGGCGGCAATGCGACGCCGCCTGCGCACGTCCCGACGAAGGGCACGGCGACCCCGGCGGCGCCGAAGCCGACGCCCGCGCCGAAACCGACGCCCGCGCCGAAGCCGAAGCCGACACCGCCACCGCCACCGCCACCGACACCGCACCGACACCGACACCGACACCGACACCGAAGCCCACGCCAACGCCGGTCCCGCCGCCACCGACCGCGGCTCCGTCGCCCGGGCCGACCGCGACGCCCACGCCCACCCCGCCGACGACTCCGACACCGCCGACGACGCCTGCGACTCCGCCGGTCACGCCGACGCCGCCGACGCCGACCAAGCCGACCTCGCCGCCGCCTGTCGTCACGCCGCCGCCGACGACGAATCCTGGCTCAGGTGGAACGAACTCGGACTCGACGCGGCCCGGCAACGGTTACGGCGACCGCAATCACGAGCACACCGGCAGCAACGGCAACGGGAACGGGAACCAGGACGACGACCACGGCCACGGCCACCAGGGCGATCAAGGAAACCAGGGTGGCTCAGCGAGCGACCCGCCGTGCGCAAAGCCGAAGAAGAAATAGCTTCGCCGCGGGTGCGCTTCAGGTGCCGAAGGTGGGAATCGAACCCACACTCCCCGGAGGGAACCGGATTTTGAGTCCGGCGCGTCTGCCAGTTCCGCCACTTCGGCCTGCGCCCGCATCGTAGAGCGAACCCGCCTGAGGATGCCCGACGCTTTCACCGCGTCCGACACCCGTTCGAGGCTCGCGCGTGTTCCCATAGGACTTTCCCGCCCGACGCAGTAGAGTCGCAGCGACTGTGGCTGCCGACGCGTCCGCCCCCAGGCTCGCTTCCCGTCTGCGCACACCGAGCGTGGTCACCACCCTCGGCTCCCTGTTGGTGGTCATGCTGTTCGGCTGGCTCGCGGTCAATCTGTGGCAGACGCCGGCCGACTTCTTCGAGGTCTTCCTGATCGGCATCACGACCGGCTGCGTCTACGCCCTCGTCGCCCTCGGGTACACGCTCGTCTACGGCATCCTCGAGCTGATCAACTTCGCCCACGGCGACGTCTTCATGCTCGGCGGCATGTTCACGATCACCTTCGCGACGAGCCTCTTCGGCCTGCACCAGGGCCAGGGCGCCGCGACGATCCCGATCGTCTTCCTGACGCTCGTGCTGGTGATGGCGACCTGCGGCGCGATCAACGCGTCGATCGAGTTCATCGCCTACCGTCCGCTGCGCGGCAAGCCGCGCCTGGCACCGCTGATCACCGCGATCGGCATGAGCTTCGTGATCCAGGACATCGCCCTGATCTGGAAAGGCCCGAACTACATCACCGCGCCCGACGTCTTCCCGCGCACGAACGTCTTCTCGATCGGCGGCGTCGACTACACCTGGAACAAGATGATCGTCGTCCTCGTGACGACGCCGGTCCTGCTGGTGCTGCTCTACCTCGTGCAGAAGACGCGGCAGGGGAAGGCGATGCGCGCGACCGCGCAGGACATGGACGCGAGCGCGATGATGGGCATCAACGTCAACCGGACGATCTCGTTCACGTTCGTGATCGCGGGCTCGCTCGCGGGCGCGGCCGGGGTGCTCTACTCGCTCTACGTGACGACCGTGCGCTACGACCAGGGCTTCCAGCTCGGGCTGATCGCGTTCACGGCCGCCGTGCTGGGCGGCATCGGCAACCTGCCGGGCGCCGTCCTCGGCGCGATCCTGATCGGGCTGATCCAGGCCTTCAACGAGGGGCTCAACTGGCACGCGCCCGGGCTCGGACTGGACGCAGTCGCTCGTCTTCTCGATCCTGATCCTGATCCTCGTCTTCCGGCCCGAGGGCCTCCTCGGCGAACGCACGCCGGAGGGCGGATGAGCGACCGCACCGGGATGAACATCGGCGAGGGGATCGCGCCACCGCCGAGCGGCGAGGTCGGACTGCGCAACCAACTCCGCGCCCGTTGGCGGGAGCAGCCGCTTGCTGTTCACGCCGGTGTGTCGATCGCGCTGTTCCTGATCCTCGCCGCCGCGCTCTGGAGCCTCGACCACGCGCTCTCCTACGCCGTCCTCACGATCGGTGACGCTCTACTGGATCCACCGGCTGCCGCCGCTCCCGTACAAGCTCGCTGCCCAGATCGTGCTCGTCCTGTTCTTCCTCTGGCAGGTGCGGTCGTTCGGAATCCTGCTCGCGATCATCTTCGCGGTGTTCTGGGTGCCGAACCCGGCTCGCTCGCGCGTCACGCCCGCCGTCGCGATCGTGCTCGCTGTCCTCTACCCGTTCTACTTCTCGAAGATGTTCGTGATCCCGGTCTTCGGCGTCTGGCCGGACGTCGCGACCGGCGTCTACATGCTCGTCTTCATGATGATGGCCGTCGGCCTGAACATCGTCGTCGGCTACGCCGGGTTGCTCGACCTCGGGTACGTCGCGTTCTACGCGACCGGCGCCTACACGGCCGCCTGGTTCACGTCCCTCCAGTTCCCGCACCGCACCTGGCACTTCGGGGCGGTCGGCATCACGCCGGACCTGCCGGGCATCCACGTCTCGGTCTTCCCGCTGCTCGTGATCGCCGGTGCGCTGACCGCGCTCTTCGGGATCCTGATCGGCCTCCCGACCCTGCGCCTGCGCGGCGACTACCTCGCGATCGTGACGCTCGGCTTCGGCGAGATCCTGCCGCAGATCGCGCGCAACGGCGACAACTTCCTCGGCACCGGCTTCAACCTGACGAACGGGCCGAACGGGATCACACCGCTCGACGCGCCGGGCTTCGGCAACCACCTCTCGAACCTGACGCACGGCTTCCTGCCGGCCAACTACCTGACGTGCTGCACCCGCACCACGCTCGGGCACCAGATCACCTCGACGGACGTCTTCTACTGGACCGCGATCGTGCTGCTGCTCTTCACCGTCTTCTGCTCGTTCCGGCTGCAGTTCTCGCGGCTCGGCCGCGCCTGGATCGCGATCCGCGAGGACGAGACCGCGGCGGCGGCGATGGGCGTGCCGCTGATGCGGACGAAGACGTGGGCGTACGCGAGCGGTGCGTTCTTCGGCGGCATCGCCGGCGCGTACTACGCGACCTTCAAGAGCGCCACGTTCCCGGGCGACTTCTTCTTCAACATCTCGGTCTTCATCCTCTGCATGGTCATCCTCGGCGGGATGGGGAACATCTGGGGCGTGATCGTGGGCGGTGCGTTCCTCGCGTACCTGAACCAGGAGGGTCTCGCGAACACCGGGCAGTGGCTGAACACGAACATCTCCTTCATCGGCGACCTGCAACTGCCCGGCAGCACCCAGCGGGGCCTCGACGTGCCGCTCTTCGCGTCCGGCATCTACGGGTTGATCATCCTGATCGTGATGCTCTTCCGGCCCGAAGGGCTCATTCCGTCCCGGCGCGTCGCCGCGGAGATGCACGAAGGCGTCCACGACGAGCCGCTCTACGACGTCACGCACGCGGGAACCGAGCCATGAGCGAGACGCAGGTCGCTCCGGCGCCACCGCCGAGCACGACCGACGACGTCCTCGTCGCGACCGACGTCCGCAAGGAGTTCGGCGGCCTGATCGCCGTCAACGACGTCACCTTCACGGTGCCGCGCGGCAAGGTGATCTCGCTGATCGGCCCGAACGGAGCCGGGAAGACGACGTTCTTCAACATGCTGACCGGCGTCTACACCCCGACGTCCGGCCAGATCCTGTTTCTCGGCGAAGACGTCACCGGCAAGCCGCCTCACGCGATCACCGAGCGCGGCATCGGCCGCACGTTCCAGAACATCCGCCTCTTCCAGAACATGACGGCGCTCGAGAACGTGCTCGTCGGGATGCATTCGCGCATGAAGGCGAACCTCTTCAACTCGATCCTCCGCACCCCGAAGGTGCGGCGTGAGGAACGGGAGGCGCGCGAGACGGCCCGCGAGCTACTCGAGTACACCGGTCTCGGGCGCAAGTCGGAGGAGGTGTCGCGCAGCCTGCCGTACGGCGACCAGCGCCGGCTCGAGGTGGCGCGCGCACTCGCGACGCGGCCGCAGTTGCTGCTCCTCGACGAGCCGACCGCCGGCATGAACCCGCAGGAGTCGGCCGAGTTCACCGCGTTCCTCTCCAAGCTGCGCGACGAGGAAGAGCTGACCGTGCTGATGATCGAGCACGACATGCGCGTCGTCATGGGCGTGTCCGACCGGGTGTCGGTGCTCGACTACGGCGAGAAGATCGCCGAAGGCGCGCCGCGCGAGGTGCAGAAGAACGAGCGCGTGATCGAGGCGTATCTCGGCAAGGCCGCGGTCGAGGACATGAAACGGCAGGGCCTCTCATGAGCGAGGCCGCAGTCGCCGTGAACGGAAAGACGCCGGTGCTCGAGTTGCACGACGTGCACACCTACTACGGCGCGATCCACGCGCTGAAAGGGATCTCGCTGCAGGTGTACGAGGGCGAGATCGTGACGCTGCTCGGCTCGAACGGCGCCGGCAAGTCGACGACGCTCCGCTCGATCAACGGCCTGAACCGGCCGCGCCAGGGCTCGATCCGCTTCGACGGGCGCGACATCACCTCGACCGCCGCGCATTCGATCGTCAAGCGAGGCATCGCGCAGTCTCCGGAGGGGCGCCGTCTCTTCCCGCGCATGACCGTGACCGAGAACCTCGAGATGGGCGCCTTCCAGCGCAACGACCGGGCCGCGATCAAGGCGGACATGGACCACGTCTTCGAGCTCTTCCCGCGCCTGCAGGAGCGGCGCGACCAGAAGGCCGGGACGATGTCGGGCGGCGAGCAGCAGATGTGCGCGATCGGCCGCGCGCTGATGGCGCGCCCGAAGCTGCTGCTGCTCGACGAGCCGTCGCTCGGACTCGCCCCGATCTTCGTCGAGCGGATCTTCGACATCATCAGCCAGATCAACAAGGAGGGCACCTCGATCCTGCTCGTCGAGCAGAACGCGCTGATGGCGCTCGACAACGCGCACCGCGGCTACGTGCTCGAGACGGGCCGCATCGTGCTCGCCGACAGCGCCGAGGCGCTGAAGACGAACGAGCAGGTTCGCAAGACCTACCTCGGCGAGTCGTAGCTACGCGTCACGGCGCTCGGTCCACCAGCGCCCGGCGAAGAACGCCACCGCGGCCCAGCCGATCAGCACGAGCACGGCCGTCGCGCCCGACATCCCGACCTGGTTGTTGTCGTTGATCGCAGGCGAGAAGTGCTCCGCCGCGGCGACGTCGATCAACTTGCGGGCACGGCCGAGCACGTCGAGCGCGAGCAGGAGATGCGAGATGATCGCGTTCCAGGCGATCAGCACGCCGACGACGACGCGCGAGCTCGTGAACGAGGCGAGGCCGATCGCGAGGAACACGTCGACGACGGTGATCGTGACGGCGTAGGCGATCGAATGCCAGACATACGAGCCCGACGGCGTCGGCTTGTCGCCTGCAAACCCGTAGGTGACGCCGATCGCCAGGACGAAGCCGGCGGCGAGCATCGGCAGGAAGACGAGCAGCGCACCCGGGACGCGGACTGCGAAGAGGGTTGAGCGCGGCCGGCCGGTGACGACGAGGTCGCGGAAGACGCCGTTCGAGACGTCCTGCGTGCCGGCCGTGGCGCCGATCAGGATCGCGGCCACGTTGCCGAGCCCGGCCAGCAGGAAGGTGTAGCCCTCGAGGTTCGAGCGTCCGCCGGCAGCCCCGTAGTGATCCGGGTTCGCGGCATGGAGCGCGATGATGATGACCTGCGTGACGATGAGGGCGCCGACCGTCAGCAGCAGCGACCAGATCATCAGGCCACGGCGGCGGACGAGCTTCAGCACCTCGGCGGAGATCAGCCTCATTCGTTGCCCTCCAACCGCGAGGTGACGGCGAGGAACTTCTCTTCGAGCGTCGCGCGCGCGGGCTCCAGCCGCGACACCGCGATGCCCGCCTGCACGAGCTTGCGGTTGACCTCGGCGGGATCGAGGCCGTCGCTGAGCGTGATCCGCAGCTCGGTTCCCTCCAGCTCGACGCCTGAGACGCGCGACTCGGTCGCGAGCACACGGCGCGCAGCCTCGGCGTCGTCGACGTCGATCAAGACCGTGGGATCGCCGGTCGCCGCGATGTCGCGCACGCCGCCCTGCAGGATGACGCGGCCGCGGTCGACGATCGCGACCTGGTCGCACGTCTTCTCGACCTCGTCGAGCAGGTGCGACGAGAGGAAGACGGTGCGGCCCTCGTCGACGAACGCGCGGATCAGATGCCGCATCTCGAGGATGCCGGCCGGGTCGAGGCCGTTCATCGGCTCGTCGAGGATCAGGAGCTGTGGGTCGGCGAGCAGGCAGCGCGCGATCCCGAGCCGCTGGCGCATGCCGAGCGAGTAGGTCTTGACGCGGTCGTTCGCGCGCTGCGCGAGACCGACGCGCCCGAGCGACTCGTCGATCCGCCCCTCGGCTGCGACATCACGTGCGGCGGCGACGATCTTCAGGTTCTCGCGGCCGGTCAGGTGTGGGTGAAAGCGCGGCTCCTCGACGATCGCGCCGACGCGGGCGAGCGCTTCGCGGCGCTTCGCCGGCTGCGGCAGGCCGAGCAGGCTGACCTCGCCGGAGGTCGCTTTCGTCAGCCCGAGCAGGGTGCGGATCATCGTCGTCTTGCCCGCGCCGTTCGGGCCGAGGAAGCCGAATGCGACGCCGGCGCCGACGACGAGGTCGACACCGTCGACCGCCGCCCGGTCGCCGAAGCGCTTCGTCAGCGCCCGGGTCTCGATCACCGTTTCCACGTCGCGAACGCTACGCGTCCTGTTGGTTGGCTGCGTCGGATGACCGGTTGGCCTCGGCGACCACGATCGGGACGTACGGCGGCGCCAGCAGGTAGCCGATGCGCTTCGCACCGCGACCGCGCGCCATCTCGAGCGCCGCGCCGAGCCCGTGCACGGGCACGAAGCCGAGCTGTCTGGCTGCGTGCGCGTCGCGGCACCCTGCGATCAGCACCGCTCCGAGACGGTGGGCGGAGGCGTCGCACGCGCTCCACTCGACGAACGGCTGCAGCGGGTGGCAGGCGCGCCCCGCGCGATAGTCCTCGATCGCGCGGGCGTCGCTGGTCGCGGCGGCTTCCGCGTCGCGCATGGCGCCGATGTCGCCCGCCGTCCTCGGGTCGAAGAAGAGCGCACGGTAGGGCAGCTGCGTCGGCCGCGGGAAGCGCCGCTGAAACGGGTGCACGAGGATCGCCGTCCCGCCCGGCACGATCGGCGGCCGGTTCCGCCACAGCCGCAGCGCCAGGCCGAGGCCGAGGTAGGCAGCGCTGACGGGGTTGGGGCGCTCGCGCGGCATGAACGGCGTCGTCGGCGGGATGCCGATCACGAGTGCATCCACCGGCTCGTCGAGGTCGATCCCCTTGAAGACCGTGCCCGCGCAGGAGCGCCTCGGCGTGCGCGACCGACGGCGTGCCGCCGAAGACGGCGGACGCCGTCTGCTCGCGCGGCAGCCGCTCGAGCGCGCGCTGGCGCACGTGGCCCGGCGCGAACTGGAAGAGCCTGCGCGCCCGTGAGCCGAGCAGCCGCTCGACCGCCGCGTGATCGTGCGGGTAGCCGGCGAACGGGCCGGACACCCGCGGTGGGTTGAGGACGAGCGAGACGCCGGTGATCGCAACACGCTCGGCGAGCCGGCGCTCGATCTCGACGGCGAGGCGCCACCCCTGGGAGGCGCTCGTCTCGAGCAGCGAGAGGGCGCCTGCGGCGCGCAGCGAGTCCCGGCCGCTCGCCGAGAGGAGGGCAGCCGGGCCTCCGTTCAGCACCGTCTCGGCCGCGGTCGCGGTCACGACGAGGTCGGTCTCGACGAGCGCCTGGTTGACGCGGAGCGTGACGTTGCCGGTGACGCCGAGGTCCGCCATGTCCTCCGACTCCGCGTCGTGCACCAGCACGCGGCCCTTGAACCGCCGCCGGAACTCGGGCGGGACGAGCAGCCCGATCTCGCGCGGGGTCGTGCGCCGGAAGAGGCCGCCGGCGACGAGGATCGTCACACGCTGGACGCCGAGGCGATCGAGCTCGTCGCAGACCGCTGCGATCATCTCGTGCCGCGGGCCGACCTGTGCCGTCGGGATCGGCAGCGACGGCTGCTCGATCACGACCGTCGCCGTGCCGCCCCTCGTCACCAGCTCCGCGAGCGGCCGGCCGGCGAGGGGATAGGCGAGCGCTTCGCGCACCGCGGCGCCGACGTCCTCGATGTGGTCGCGCGGCCACGGCGGGCGCAACACGATGTCGTCCGGCCCCGGCTCGGCGACGACGACCCGGGAGTCCGACAGCAGTGGGACGCGCGTCACATCGTCGCCCGGCTCATGCTGCGTCGCTCATGGCGAGCGATGCGCGGCCGCGGCAGAGACGCCGAGCGCGATGAAGATGCCGCCGGTCACGTACCGGCGCACGCGCGCACCGACTCCAGTGCGCCGGATGCGCCCCGCGAGTGCGTCGGCGAGCAGCGCGTAGGTGGCGTCCGAGACGAGCGCGATCGCGACGAAGATCGTCCCGAGCACCGCGATCTGCAGCGCCGCCGAGCCGCGGTCCGGGTCGACGAACTGCGGCAGAAACGCGAGGAAGAAGAGCGCGGTCTTCGGATTGAAAACGTTGACGACCGCACCCTGGGTGTAGAGGCGACGCAGCCCGGCAGGCACCGCCTCCACGGTCTCCTCGTCGTCGCGCCCGAGGATGCGGCGGACGCCGACGACGATCAGGTACGCCGCGCCGACGAGCTTGATCGTCGTGAACGCCGTCGCCGACGACGCGATCAGCGCCGACAGGCCGACGGTGGCCGCGGCGACGTGGACGATGCCGCCGCTCGCGACGCCGAGGGCGGAGACGAGACCGGCGCGGCGTCCCTTGTCGACGCTCTGCGTGACGATGTACGCGACGGCCGGGCCGGGCACGACGGCGAGCGCGATCGCCGCGAGACTGAAGAGCGCGATCGTGGAGGGGGTCGGCATCGGCTACGGCACGGCGCGGGCGAGCCGGTAGAAGGTGGGGCGGAAGCCCTGACGGGGCCAGTAACGCGACGCCTCCAGATTGACGACCCGCCAGTCGGTCGTGAACGAGCGGTAGCCCTGCTCGCGCGCCCAGTCGACGGCGCCTGCGACCAGCGCCCGCATGGCGCCGGTGCCCCGCGCGTCCTCGAGTGTCGCGGCGTGCGCGAGGTCGATGTTCTGCTCCGGCACGCGCAGGTCGCCGGTCGGCCGGTCGTAGAGGAGGATGTGGCCGACGACGCGGCCGTCGATCTCCGCGAGCCGGTGATAGGGGAACTCCGGCTCTTGCCAGAGGTCGCCCCATTCGGACTCGAAGTCCTGTGCCGCGACGTCCAGGCCGGAGAAGCTCGGCGAGCGGCTCAGGTGCGTCCAGAGCAGGCGATCGAAGTCCGCCGTCGCCTGCACATCCGCCGGCGTGCTCGGGCGGATCGTCCCGCCGAACGCGGGCGCGTCGATCGGGCTCATGTCGCGCGCGGCGGTCATGAACTGGAGGCCGAAGGCAAGCCTGAACCATGCGTCGACGAGCGACGCGTCAGCGGCCGGAATCATGGCCTGGTGCCAGGTCGGCCAGGCAGGCGCGAGGTGGGCGTAGACGTCCCGGACCGCCTCCGGCTCGGAAGCAGCGCAGCCTGCGACGCCGACCTCGGCGCGCTCCGCGCCGACCGTCGCGATCACGTAGGCGACGACGCTCGCCGCCGCGGGTCGCAACGGCGCCCTCGCCCTCCGGGATCTGCGCCGCGAAGTCCGTGATCTCGGGCAGGAGCGGCTCGGCGGCCCGGTGGCGGGCGTGCCGATCGGCCAGGAGGGCCGCGGCCGGCTCACGGAAGTCCTCCGAAAATGGGTGGATCTCGAGCTTCGGCATGGCCGCGTGACGATACCGTCCCACCGATGCCGAAAACGCTCACCGGAGCCGAGCTCGACCTCGGCGATGCGCCTGCGCGCGACAGCGACCTCTTCATCGTCGACGGCAACAACCTGGCGTATCGCGCCTTCTTCGCGCTGCCCGAAGAGCTCGTCACGACCGATGGGCAGCCGACGAATGCGCTGCTCGGGTTCACGAACATGCTCTTCAAGCTGCTCGCGGACTACCGGCCGAAGGGCGTGGCCGTCGCCTGGGACTCGCGCCCGGTCCATCGGGCGGCCGCCGCGCGAGGCGGCAGACGTCGTCTACAAGGAAGGGCGCAAGCCGATGCCGGACCTGCTGCGGGAGCAGTTCCCGCACTTCCGGCCGATCGTCGAGGCTTTCGGCTACCGCAACCTCGAGTTCGAGGGCTGGGAGGCCGACGACGTGATCGCGACGCTCGCCACGCGCGCGGACGCCGAGGGTCTGAAGACGTGCGTCGTCTCGACCGACCGCGACGCGTTCCAGCTCTGCAGCGAGAACATCTCGCTGATGATGACCCCGCGCGGTGTCGCGGACGTCAACGTCTACACGCCCGAGCGCGTCGAGGCGCGCTACGGCATCACGCCGGAGCAGATTCCCGACTTCATCGGCCTGAAGGGCGACACGAGCGACAACATCCCGGGCGTGCCCGGGATCGGCGACAAGACCGCCGGGCAGCTGATCGCGCAGTACGGCTCGCTCGAGTCCGTGATCGAGCACGCAGGCGAGCTGTCGCCCGCGCGCTCGCGGAACATCACAGAGCACGCCGACCTGGCGCGCCTGTCGAAGCAGCTGGCCACGATGCGGCGCGACCTCGACATCGACTGCGACCCGGCGCAGCTCGTCCTCAACCCACCGGACCGCGCCGAGCTGAAGGAGATCTTCCGGCGCTTCGAGTTCCGCAATCTCCTCAACCGCGTCGACGAGCTCGACGAGGCGGTGCCGTCCGCGCCGCTGAAGGTGACGGGCATCGAGGTGCCGTGGCGCGAGGGCGAGCTCGACTTCCGCGGCGTCGTCGGCTACGCCGCAGACGGCGACCGGGCGGCGGTCGCCGCAGGAGAGGACGTGGTGATCGGCCCGCGGCCGGCCCGCGTCGAAGGAGACCTGGTCGTGCACGACGCGAAGTCGCTCGGCGTCGACGCGCGCGACGACACGCTGCTCGCCGCGTACCTGATCGACCCCGGCCGCTCGTCGTACGAGCTCGACGACCTCGCCGCCGAGTACGGCGTCGAGTTGCTGCCGACACCCGCGGCGGACGAGGAGACGACGAAGCTCGTGCGCCACGCGGAGACCCCGCGCAGGCTGATCGGCCCGCTGCTCCAGCGCCTCGACGAGCGCCGTCTCGGCGACCTGTATCGCACGATCGAGCTGCCGCTCTCCGGCGTGCTCGCGCACATGGAGCAGGCGGGCGTGAAGATCGACACGTACCGGATGGGCGAGATCACGGCCCGGCTCGCCGACCGGGTCGAGGAGCTCGAGCAGAGCGCCTACGAGCTCGCCGGCGAGGAGTTCATGCTCGGCTCGACGCAGCAGGTCGGCCGTCTGCTCTTCGAGCAGCTCGGGCTGACGGCAGGCCGCAAGGGCAAGACCGGCTACTCGACCGACGCGAAGGTGCTGCGCTCGATCCGGCAGGATCACGCGATCGTCCCGGTGATCGAGGAGTGGCGGGAGCTGTCGAAGCTCCTCAACACCTACCTCGGCCCGCTGCCGTCGCTGATCTCGGACCACGACGGACGGCTCCACACGACGCTCAACCAGACCGTCGCCGCGACCGGCCGGCTCTCGACCTCCGACCCGAACCTGCAGTCGATCCCGATCCGCACCGACCTCGGCCGCGAGATCCGTTCGGCCTTCATCGCCGAGGAGGGACACCGGCTGCTCTCCGCCGACTACTCGCAGATCGAGCTGCGGATCCTCGCGCACGTCTCGGGCGAGCCGAAGCTGCGCGAGGCGTTCGAGCGCGGGGAGGACATCCACACGGCGACCGCCGCAGAGGTGCTCGGTGTCGACCCGGCCAAGCTCACCTCCGGGCAGCGGTCGATCGCCAAGATGATCAACTTCGGGATCGTCTACGGGATCTCGGCCTACGGCCTCTCGGAGAACCTGGAGATCCCGCGCGACGAGGCGCAGCGTTACATCGACGCTTACCTCGCGCGCTTCCCGCACGTCCAGGACTTCATCGCGCGCACGATCGAGCAGGCAGGGCAGGACGGCTACGTCACGTCGCTGCTCGGGCGGCGCCGCCCGGTGCCCGAGATCAGGGCGTCGAACCGCCAGACGCGCGGCTTCGGCGAGCGGGTCGCGGTCAACTTCGTCATGCAGGGCTCGAACGCCGACATCATCAAGGTCGCGATGATCCGCATCGCCCGCAGGTTGCGCGAGGAGGGGAGAGGCGCGCGGCTCGTCCTGCAGGTGCACGACGAGCTGCTGCTCGAGGTGCCGGACGTCGAGGTCTCGAAGGTGCGCGAGCTCGTCCGCGCCGAGATGTGCGGCGCCTACGACCTCGATCCGGCGCTCGCCGTCGACGTCGGCGTGGGTGACAACTGGGCCGAGGCGAAGTCGTGACGATCGGGTAGCTGCCCTAGGCAGCGGCCGGAAGGCGCGTTACGATCGCGCCCGTCAGTTGTCCTGGCCGTGGGGACGGCCTACCGAGGGGGAAAAATCACATGCGTTCAGCCCGCCGCCTGGCTCTGAGCCTGGCCCTGGCCGTCACTGCGGCCATCTTCATGTCCGGGACCGCGTTTGCCGCGTCGCCCGGTGTCGTCATCAGCCAGGTCTACGGCGCCGGCGGCAATGCCAACGCCGTGTACGTGAACGACTACGTCGAGCTGTTCAACCGCGGCGCGACCGACGTCGCGCTCGACGGCTACTCCGTTCAGTACGCGAGCGCCACCGGTACCGGCAACCTGGGGGCGAGCTCGAGTCAACTGACGGTCCTGTCAGGCACGCTGCCGGCAGGCGGCTACTACCTCGTCGGTCTCGGAAGCGGTGGCATCAACGGTGCTCCGTTGCCGGCCACGCAGGCGAGTAACACGACCGTCAACATGGCTGCCGGTGCGGGCAAGGTCGCGCTCGTCGATCAGACCGCCGGCCTCGGCTGCAACGGTGGCTCGGCGCCATGTAGTGCTGCGCAGCTTGCGCACATCATCGATCTCGTCGGGTACGGCACGGGTGCGAGCGGCGCGAACTTCTTCGAAGGCTCGGGCCCGGCGCCGACTCTGAGCCCGACGCTCTCCGCGTTTCGGGCGGGTCAGGGCTGCATCGACACTGACAACAACGCAACCGACTTCAGCGCGGCGGCGCCGGCGCCGCGCAACAGCGCGACCGCAGCACATTCCTGCGGCGGAGACTCCGCACCGTCGGTGACCTCGACGGCGCCCTCGAACGGGGCGACGAGCGTCACGACCAACGCGAACATCACCGTCAACTTCAGCGAGGCGGTCACCACGGCGGCCAACTGGTTCACGATCTCCTGCGGCGCCAGCGGCTCGCACGCCGGCGTGACCAGCGCCGGGCTCAACTCGTTCACGATCGACCCGACGGGCGACTTCACGCCCGGCGAGACCTGCACGGTCACGATCCTCGCCTCGGGCGTCACCGACAACGACGGGATCGCGCCCGCGAACATGGCGGCCGACTACGTCTTCTCGTTCGGGGTCGCCACGCCGGCCGACGCGGCTCCGTCCGTCGTCAGCACGACCCCGGCCGCCGACGCGACGAACGTCGATGCGGCCACAAACCTGACCGTCACGTTCAGCGAGCCGGTCACGGTCGCTGATCCCTGGTTCACGATCAGCTGCACCGCTTCGGGCCTGCACAGCGCCGTCGTGACCGGCGGCCCGACGACGTTCACGCTCAATCCGACGACGGACTTCTCGCCGGGCGAGAGCTGCACGACCGCGATTCTGAAGGGCGGCGTCCACGACGCCGACTCCAACGACCCGCCGGACGAGCCGCTCGCCAACTTCGCCTGGACGGTCAGCACCGCCTCGATCGTCAAGATCGACGAGGTCCAGGGCACGACCGACACCTCGCCGAAGGTCGGCCAGACCGTGACGGTCGAAGGTGTCGTCGTCGGTGACTTCCAGGGAGCCGGCCAGTTCAGCGGCTACTACCTGCAGGAGGAGGACTCGGACGTCGACGCCAACCCGGCCACGTCGGAAGGCATCTTCGTCTTCAGCTCCGTCGCGGTGAACACGGGCGACGTCGTCCGCGTCACGGCACGTGTCAGCGAGTTCAACGGCCTGACCGAGCTGACGCCGGTCTCCGGCGGTGTCAGCGTCCGCGGCACCAACGCGGGCGCGAGCGTCACGCCGACGGTCGTCAGTCTCCCGGTCGCGGACGTCAGCGACCTCGAGCGCTACGAGGGGATGAGCGCGATCTTCCCGCAGACGCTGACCGTCACCGAGGTCTTCACGCTCGCGCGCTTCGGCGAGGTGGCGCTCTCGGGTGCCGGACGCCTCTACGTCCCGACCTCGCAGGCGACGCCCGGCGCCGCTGCGAACGCGGTCGCGGCGCAGAACGCCCGCAGCCGCATCCTGCTCGACGACGGTCTCAACACCCAGAACCCGCCCTTCGTGGCCTACCCGCAGGGCGGGCTGTCGGCGTCCAACACGCTGCGGATCGGCGACACGCTGTCGACGCTCAGCGGCATCGTCGACTTCCGCTTCTCGGTCTACCGCGTGCAGCCGACCGCACCGGTCAACTTCACGCACACGAACCCGCGTCCGACAGCACCTGACGCGGTCGGCGGGAACCTCCGGATCGCGTCGCTGAACGTCCTCAACTTCTTCAACGGGGACGGTGCGGGCGGCGGCTTCCCGACCTCGCGCGGTGCGAACACGCCGTTCGAGCTCCAGCGCCAGCGCGCGAAGGAAGTCAACGCGCTCGCGACCATGAACGCCGACATCGTCGGCCTGATGGAGATGGAGAACGACGCAGGGCCGAACAGTGCGGTCGCCGACCTGGTGGCCGGGCTGAACGACAAGCTCGGCGCCGGGACGTACGCGTACATCGACACCGGTGTGCTCGGCACCGACGAGATCAAGGTCGCGCTGATCTACAAGCCGGCCTCGGTCACGCCCGTCGGCGCCTGGAAGGCACTGACGGCGGCGCAGGATCCGCGCTTCGACACGACGCGGAACCGTCCGTCGCTCGCGCAGACGTTCCAGGACAACAAGACGGGACGCAAGCTGACCGTCGACGTCAACCACCTGAAGTCGAAGGGGTCGGCTTGCGACGGGGATCCCGACACCGGTGACGGGTCGGGCAACTGCAACCTCACCCGCACCCGGGCCGCCGCGGCGCTCGTGGACTGGCTCAAGACCGATCCGACGGGCAGCGGCGACCCCGACTTCCTGCTGATCGGGGACATGAACTCGTACACGTTCGAGTCGCCGATCCAGACGTTCGTCGACGGCGGGCTGACGAACCTCGTGCGGAAGTACGACGGGCTCGAGGGCTACTCGTACGTCTTCGACGGCGAGTCCGGCTACCTCGACCACGCCCTGGCGACGAAGTCGCTCGAGGCGCAGGTGACCGGCGTCGGGCACTGGCACATCAACGCCGACGAGCCGATCGCGCTCGACTACAACACCGAGTTCAAGACGCAGGAGCAGGTGGACTCGTTCTACTCGCCGGAGGGCTTCCGTACCTCCGACCACGACCCGGTCCTGATCGGTGTCCAGCTCGCGGCGGCGCCGACGGCGAATGCCGGCGGGCCGTACACGCGTTCCCGAGGGTGGCTCGGCGACGCTCACCGGCAGCGGCACCGGCCAGGGCCTGACGTACGCGTGGGACCTCGACAACGACGGCACGTTCGAGACGGCCGGCCAGACGGCGACCTTCTCGGCCGCGACGATCGACGGGCCGGCGACGCGCCAGGTGCGTCTGCGCGTCAGCGACGGTGAGGTGTCCGCTGTCTCGTCGGCGACCGTGCAGGTGACGAACGTCGCCCCGACGGCGACCTTCACCGCGACGCCTGTCGGTGTTCGCGGGCTCGCCGATCGCCCTCGCCCTGACGAGCCCGACCGATCCGTCGGCTGCCGATCGGGCGGCGGGCTTCACGTACGCGTTCGACTGCGGCGACGGTACGTTCGTCGCCGCGGCAGGGCCGAGCGCGACGTGCCCGACGAGCGATACGGGCACACCCACCGTCCGTGGTCGGATCACCGACAAGGACGGTGGATCGACGGTCTATCAGGCAAACGTGTCGGTGATCGTCACCGCCGCGAGCCTCTGTGACCTGGCGACCGCGTACCAGACGAAGGACGGCGTCGCGAACTCGCTCTGCGCCAAGCTCCAGCAGGGCTCCTACGGCGCCTTCGCCAACGAGGTGGCGGCGCAGGCAGGCAAGTCGCTGACGAGCGAGCAGGCGGCGACGCTGATCCGGCTCGTGCAGCACCTCTAGCCCGCTACGCAAGGCTCCTGGGCGCGCGCGGGTCGCGCCCAGGGGCCTTCTGCGCGCCCGTCAGCGGCTCATCGGCGGAATCGCGCGACCTGGCTATACTTCGCGGCCGCTTTGGCTACGAACGATCTCATCATGGAGCGCGAGCCCGGCGTCTGGGTCGAAGGACCTGACGGCGAGCTGATTCCTGACTACGACTCGACCTTCCCCGAGATCAACGAGGGGCAGGTTGTGCACGGCACCGTCGTCCGCGTGGACAAGGACGAGGTGCTCGTCGACATCGGCTACAAGTCGGAAGGGGTCATCCCGGTCTCCGAGCTCTCGATCCGCCGGTCGGTCAACCCGGCCGACGAGGTCTCGCTCGGCGACGAGATCGACGCGCTGGTGCTCACGAAGGAGGACGCCGAAGGGCGCCTGATCCTCTCGAAGAAGCGCGCGCGGTTCGAGCTGGCCTGGAAGAACATCGAGGGCGCCGCCGAGTCCGGCGAGCCCGTCAACGGCCGTGTGATCGAGGTCGTCAAGGGCGGCCTGATCCTCGACCTGGGCGTGCGCGGCTTCCTGCCGGCGTCGCTCGTCGACATCCGCCGCGTGCAGGACCTGGACGAGTTCCTCGGCCAGGAGCTGCGCGCGAAGGTGATCGAGCTGAACCGCTCGCGCAACAACGTCGTCCTCTCGCGCCGCGCGGTGCTCGAGGAGGAGCGCAAGGACCAGCGCCAGCAGATTCTCGACCAGCTGCAGCCGGGCGACGTGGTGGAGGGACAGATCTCCAACATCGTCGACTTCGGCGCATTCGTCGACCTGAACGGCATGGACGGCCTGATCCACATCTCGGAGCTCTCGTGGTCGCACGTCAACCACCCGTCCGAGGTGCTCGAGATCGGCCAGACCGTCGAGGTCAAGGTGCTCGACATCGACCGCGACCGCCAGCGCATCTCGCTCGGGCTCAAGCAGACCCAGAGCGATCCCTGGCAGCAGGTGCTCGAGAACTACCACGAGGACAACGTCGTCGAGGGTCGCGTCACGAAGGTCGTCACGTTCGGCGCCTTCGTCGAGATCCTCCCGGGTGTCGAGGGCCTCGTGCACATCTCGGAGCTCGCGCAGCACCACGTCGAGAACCCGCGCGAGGTCGTCTCGCAGGGCCAGCCGGTGAACGTCAAGATCATCGAGGTCGACGGCGAGCGCCGCCGCCTCTCGCTCTCGCTGAAGCGCGTCGAGGACGACGATCCGGTGCAGCCGCGCGCAGACGGTGCGGAGTCGGTGCACACGCGCCCGGCGCTCGACCTGTCCGAGGACGTCTTCGCCGACGAGCCGAACGCAGCCGAGCCGCTCGACGAGGCGACCACCGACGACGTCGACACACCTGCCGCCGAGGCACCCGCCGCGGAAGCAGCCGTCGCGGACGCCACCGAGACCGCCGAGCCCGAGGCGCCCGCCGCCGAGGCGAGCGAGGCCGTCGAGGCGACGGTCGAGGCGCCTGCCGAGGAGCCGGCAGCCGAGGAGCCGACCGCCGAGGCGGACGCAACCGGCGCAGGCGTCGCAGCTCCAGAGGACGCCGCCGACGAAGCCGCAGAGCCGGGCGACACGCCCGCTGCGGAGCCGGAAGCCTCCTCCACCAAGGAGTGAGCTCCCGCCCGATCGCCGTCGCGATCACCGGCGGTATCGGAGCAGGGAAGAGCGAGGCGCTGAAGGCGTTCGCGCGCCACGGCGCCGCGACCGTCTCGAGCGACGAGATCGTCCACCATCTCCTGCGCCGCGACGACGTGCGGGACGCAATCGTGCAGCGAATGGGCAACGGCATCCTCGCGCCGTCGGGGGAGATCGACCGCGGCGCGCTCGGCACCGTCGTCTTCAACGACCGCGAGGCGCTGACGTGGCTGGAGGAGCTGCTGCACCCGCTGGTGTCGGCGGAGTACCTGCAGTGGCGCGACGACCTGGCGCGGCTTCCGAACGCACCCGCCGTGTGCGTGACGGAGGTACCGCTCCTCTACGAGAGCGGCGGCGATGCGCGGTTCGACAAGGTCGTCGTGATCACGGCTCCGACGAAGCTGCGGCGGATGCGCTCTGACCTCGCGACCACCGAGCGCGAGGCACGCCTGATCGACGACAAGGAAAAGGTCGCTCGAGCGGATTTCTCCTACCGCAACATCGGGACGCCGGAGGAACTGGATGCGTTCGTCGGGTCGGTGATGAGATCTTTGGTCTCGTGAAGCGCCTGTTCGTGCTCACCGTGGTCGCTGCCGTGCTCGCCGGAGCGTTCCTCGTCGTCAACGAGACGAACCCACCGTGGTACGAGCGGCTGCGCTACCCGCTTCACTACTCGGAATTCGTGCGGGTGCACGCGCGGGAGCACAACCTCGATCCGGCGTTGATGGCGGCGGTGATCTACCAGGAGTCGAAGTTCGACAAGTCTGCGAAGTCGTCGTCGGGTGCGATCGGCCTGATGCAGATCACGCCGTCGACCGCGCACGGCATCGCGATCCGCACCGGCGGCAGCGCCTTCCACACGCGTGACCTCTACGACGCCGACATCAACATCCGCTACGGCGCCTGGTACCTCCACAACCTCTTCAAGAAGTACGACAGCGAACGGCTCGTCCTCGCCGCATACAACGCCGGCCAGGGCAACGTCGACCGCTGGCGCGCGAACGGCCAGGAGATCCAGTTCGCCGAGACGCGGGAGTACGTCAAGAAGGTGGAGCACCTGAAGGACGTCTACCGCCAGGCGTGGGGGAAGGAGCTGGGGCTGCGGTGATCACGACGGAGATGCTCGAGCTCGCGGAGAACGCCAACACGTACACGCCGCTCGGCCCGACGGACGAACGCGTCGTGAACGACCGCTACGTGCTCTGGATGGGCCGTGGCGACGAGCCGGGCTGGAACGTCGCCCAGCGCTTCCGGCTGACCGCCGACGAGGTGGAGGCGGTGCGCGGCGAGATCCACGAGAAGCTGCGTGCGAAGGGCCGTACGGCGTGCACCTGGGAGGTCGGGACGCACGCGACGCCGGACGATCTCGTCGAGCGCCTGCTCGCGCTCGGGCTCGTCGACGACTCGATCCCGCTCGCCGTCGGCATGGTGCTCAGCGAGCCGCCGGCCCACGCTCCGCCGGACGTCGAGGTCCGGCAGGTCGAGACCGACGAGGAGCGGCTCGCCTCGGCGCGGATTGCGGCGATCGCCTTCGGCGGGCCGGTGCCGACCGAGGTGAAGCCGCGCGAGCACGATCCGAACAACATCGAGTACGTGGCCTACGTCGACGGCACGCCGGTGGCTCGCGCCTCAGGATCGTTCTCGGAGCACGGCGTGACGCTCTTCGGCGGCTCGACGCTGCCCGAGGCGCGTGGGCGAGGCGCCTACAGGGCGCTCGTCGCGGCGCGGTGGGACGACGCTGTCGCGCGCGGGACGCCCGCCCTCGTCACGCAGGCCTCGCCGATGTCGCGCCCGATTCTCGCCCAGCTGGGGTTCGAGGAGGTCTGCGAGATCCGCATCCTGCTCGACGCCTTCGGCGGCTGACCGCCGCGTCCCCGCCGGCGTCAGGTCGTCCCAGGGACAGTCCCCGGGACATGACCTGAGCGGATGAGCCGCCCTCAGTGCTTGTCGCGCTTGAAGTAGTGGTGGTGCCTCCCAGCGAGCCGACTTCCTCGCCGAGCCGTACGCCCTGCTCGTCGGCAGTGCGGAAGTGGATGCCGCCCCAGACGCGCGCGTTGATCACCTCTTCGGTGGCAGCCGAGAAGCTGTCGTAGTGACGCGTCGCCTCGGGCGTGCCTGCGAACCGCGTGCTGACGAGGTCGAACGCCACGCCGTCTGTGTCGAAGAAGTCCTGAAGCACCTTCATCGTCGAACCGGTGACGCAGCTGTGGCCGGACGGGTGATCCGGGAAGTTCGGAGTCGCGAGCGGCGGAACGGTCGGCGTTGCGGGATCGAAGAGCGGTCGCCAGGTCGGATCCGCGATCGTCTTCGGGTTGCCGTCGGTGTCCGCCAGATGGATCGCGTCGGTCGGCCGCCAGAAGTTCCAGTAGTACTTGTCGTTCCAGCAGCCGATCGCCGCGTCCGCCTCGGCGAGGCTGACCTCGGCGAACAGGCGTGCATTGTCGGCCGTGCTGAGCCCGTAGCGTTGCGACAGCGAGCGCTCGAGCCCGCCCCAGAGGAACAGCGGCGGGGATTGCCAGAAGATCGCGGCGCTGGTCTCATCCGGCGTTCGCACGGTGCTCGCGAACGCGCCGATCGCTTCGACCTCGTTGAGATCCTTGGCGTACTTCTTGCTCGTGAGATCGTTCGGTCCCTTCGTGCGGAGCATCTCCACGTCGGGGACGAGGAACGGCTTCACGTTGCCGACCCACGCTGTCGGCTCGGGCGTCGTCAGCGGCGGAGTCACCCGCCACACGCCGGGCGTGGTGCCGAAGACGAACGGGAACGGCGTGGTCGGATTGCGGCCGTCGTTCGTGCGTGCTGCGAGCATGGCAGCTGCAGCTGCTTCTCCGGCTGCGATGCCACCGTCCTTCGCGGCGCCTGCGGGCACGGCCGCAAGTGCGGCGGTGTACTGCGCAGCGAGCGTTGCAAGTGCCGCGGTCTGGCTTGCCGGGACGACCGAGAGGAGCACGCGGTACGCCGCGGTGGCGACGGCGGCATCTGTCGAGTCCCACGGGTTCACTGCTGGTCTGACCAGGTACGGCTTGTAGCCACCGACGATGCCGTTGACGGCGTCGTACACCGCTCCTTGCACCATCGCGGAGCTGAGCACCGACGAATGAGCGGTCGGGTTCGACGCGAGAATCGCCGCATTGGCGTTGGCGTTCCACTGTGTGACAGCGTCTGCGCGTGCCATTGCCGGCACCGCGAGCGTGGTGAGCACCGCGGCGCCGAACACGACGATTGCGACCCGCAACGAAAACGGTCGCATCTCTACCTCCTCTGCTGCGGCGAGCGGGGAGGCCGATCGCCTTGTGACCATCGAACATCTCTGGTCGCGCGCGTTGCAGCCATACGTCATTCGTCGTATCCTCGACGGGTGTGCAGCGCCTGAATCAGCGCGACTTGCACCGTCTCGTCGACGCAGTGGCGGAGATCGGCCCGCTGTCGGACGTCGAGCCGTTCCCCGTCGAGACGCTCGACCTGTTCGGCGTGCTCTCGCACGCCGAGCACGGAGAGTCGTCCGTGCTCGACCGCGTCGCGGAGGCGCTCAGCTCGGTGGCTGATTCGGGCGCGGAGCCTTCGCTGCTGATCGTCGATCGCGCCGGGCGCATCCGCTTCGTCCAGGGCGCGGGACGGCGGCTGCTCGCTTCGTACTTCGGCTCTGCCGACCCGGAACGCCTGCCGCGGCTCGTGCGGGAGTGGGCGAACGACCCCGCGGCCTCGGGGGAGCTCGTCGTCGACGGCGCCGAGGGGCAGCTCGTCGTCTCCGTACCGTCACGCGAAGCTGCGGGGCCGATCGTCGTGCTGCTTGCACGAGCGCCCGTGGGAACGTCCACGAAGCCGCCGCCTCACCGAGCGTGAGCTCGAAGTGCTCCACCTGGTCGATGAAGGGCGGACGAACGCCGAGATCGCGCACATCCTCTGGGTCGCGCCGAGCACCGTTCGGAAGCACCTCGAGAACGCGTACGCGAAGCTGGGTGTGAGCAGCCGCACCGAGGCGACCGCGTTGCTGCGCCGGGAATTGTCTCAGGCGGATTAGCGGGCGACGGCGAAGCCGTCGGCGGCGACGCGGATCGCGGCGTTGCCGTTCCGGCAGACGATCGCCGAGCCGGAGAGCCGGCAGCTGATCGAGCCGTGCCGGAAGCGTCGCAGGACCGGGGTGGAGGCGTCCCACCACGGCAAGCGCTTGACGACCGCCGTCCCGCGCGCGTGCAGGGCGACGGAGCCGACGGAGCCGAGGCTCGAGCAGACGAGCGTCCCGCGCTCGAGCCTGCACGCCGCGGCGGCGTCGGGCGTACGGAACTGCGGTGAGGTCGTCGCTGCTCCGGCGTGGGCGATCAACGCCGCACCAAAGGCGGCCGCCAGGAGAGCGACGATCAGGACGAGGGGACGGCGCATGTGATGCTTCAACGCTCGAAGCGGCAGAATGGTTCCGTGCGGGTCTCGGCCAAGGCGGACTATGCGATCAGAGCCGGCGTCGAGCTGGCGGCCGCGGGGGAAGGCCCGCTCAAGGGCGAGCGGATCGCGCAGGCGCAGCAGATCCCTCCCAACTTCCTGGAGAACATCCTCTCCGACCTTCGGAACGCCGGGCTCGTCAGCAGTCGGCGCGGGGCGGAGGGTGGCTACTGGCTCGCCCGGCCCGCCGCGGAGATCAGCCTGGCCGACATCATTCGCGCCGTCGACGGCCCGCTCGCGAACGTCCGCGGCGTGCGGAGCGAGCAGGTCGAGTACGCCGGCAACGCGGAGCGGCTGCGGGACGTCTGGGTTGCGGTGCGCGCGAGTCTCCGCGCCGTGCTCGAGCACGTCACGCTGGCCGACCTTGCGGCGGGTGAGCTGCCGGAGTCGGTGCAGGCGCTGGCGGCCGATCCGGACGCCTGGGCGCCGCACTAGGCCCGCACTACGCGAACGTCGTCTCGCGCGTCGGCTCGACGTAGACGATCTGGCCCGGCTCGAGCTCGAGCCGCTCGGCGTCGTCCCGCGTCAGCTGCGCTTGCACGTGCGCGCCGTCGTCGCGCGCGAGCTCGACACGCACCTCGAAGCCGAGGTGCGAGATGCGCTCCACCATCGCCTCGCGCGTCGTCCCGTTCGGCGTCAGCAGGACCTGCAGGTCGTGCGGCCGTACCCAGGTGTCGCCGAAGCGGTTCGCCTGGCCGACGAACGACATCACGAACGGGTTCGCGGGCTCGTCGTACAGCTCGCGCGGGCCTGCGACCTGCTCGACCCGGCCCTGGTTCATCACGACCACCTTGTCGGCGACCTCCATTGCCTCCTCCTGGTCGTGCGTGACGAAGACGGTCGTCGTGTGCGTCTCCTCGTGCAGCCGCCGCAGCCAGACGCGCAGCTCCGCGCGTACGCGCGCGTCGAGCGCTCCGAACGGCTCGTCGAGCAGCAGCACCTTGGGCTCGGGTGCGAGCGCGCGGGCGAGCGCCATGCGCTGCCGTTGGCCACCTGAGAGCTGTGCCGGGTACCGGTCGCCGAATCCCTGCAGCTGCACGAGGTCGAGCAGCTCGTCGACGCGCCGCGTCACCTCGTCCTTCGGACGCTTGCGGATCTTGAGGCCGAAGGCGATGTTGTCGCGCACCGTCATGTGCTTGAACGCGGCGTAGTGCTGGAACACGAACCCGACGCCGCGCTTCTGCGGCGTCAACGGTGTCGCGTCCTCGCCGGCGAGCTTGATCTCGCCCTCGTCGGGCCACTCGAGCCCCGCGATGATGCGGAGCAGGGTCGACTTGCCCGAGCCCGACGGGCCGAGCAGCGCGGTCAGCGAGCCGCTCTCGACGTCGATGCTGACGTCGTCGAGCGCGCGGAAGTCGCCGAAGCGCTTCGAGATGTTGCGAACCTCGATCATGCTTCCTCCTTGGGCTTCAAGACGGTCATCGCGATCAGGACGATCACGGACATCACTGCGAGGACGAGCGAGACTCCGTAGGCACCTGCGAGGTCGAAGTTCTCGTAGGAGTCCTGGACGCGCAAGGTCGCCGTCTCGGTCTTGCCTTCGATGCGACCCGAGACGACCGCGACGGCGCCGTATTCGCCGAGGCAGCGGGCGGTGGTCAGGACGACGCCGTAGATGACCGCCCAGCGGATCGACGGCAGCGTGATCCGCCAGAACGTCGCCCACGAGCCGGCGCCGAGCGTGCGTGCGGCCTGCTCCTGCTCGTCGCCGATCTCGCGCAGCGTCGGCACGACCTCGCGTGCGACGAAGGGCAGCGAGACGAAGATCGTCGCGATCACCATCGACGGCAGGGAAAAGAGGATCTGCACCCCGTGCCGCTCGAACCAGGGGCCGAACCACCCGGTGCGGCCGTAGAGCAGGAACAGCGAGAGGCCGACGACGACGGGTGAGAGCGCAAGCGGCAGGTCGACGATCGCGTTGACGATCCCGGCGCCTCGGAACCGGCCCCGCACGATCGCGATGCCGCAGACGATGCCGAAGACCGTGTTCAGCGGCACCGCGATCACGGTGATGATCAGCGTCAGCTTGAACGCGTGCACCGTGTTCGGGTTGGTCAGCGAGTCCCAGAGATGCCCGGCACCGCGGTCGAACGAGCGCCAGAAGACCATCGAGAGCGGCGCGAGCAGGACGACCAGCAGGTAGCCAAGAGCCGTGAACCGCAGGACGTACTTACGCACGTTCATGCCTCGTCGCGAGGAAACGGAGGGCGCCGATCACGAGCAGCATCGCGAAGGAGAGCATCAGCATCACGACCGCGACGGCTGCGGCGCCGGCCTGGTCGCCGCTCTGGATGTGGTTGAACACGAAGACCGAAGCCGCTTCCGTCTTGAACGGCAGGTTGCCGGAGATGAGCACGAGTGCTCCGATCTCGCCGACGGCGCGGGCAAATGCCAGCGCCACGCCGGAGAGGATCCCGGGGAGGATGTTCGGGAGGATGATGCTCCAGAAGACGCGGCCCTCGGAAGCGCCGAGCGAGCGCGCGGCCTCTTCGGTCTCGTGGTCGAGCTCGAGCAACACGGGCTGCACCGTGCGGACGACGAACGGCAGCGTCACGAAGAGGAGTGCGAAGAGGATCGCCGTGCGTGTGAACGCGATGTCGATGCCGACGGGAGACTGGGGGCCGTAGAGCGCGAGCAGTACCAAGCCCGCGACGATCGTCGGCAGCGCGAACGGCAGGTCGATCAGTGCGTTGACGATGCTCTTGCCGCGAAAGTCGTCTCGCACGAGCACCCACGCGGTGATCGTCCCGATCACGGCGTTCACGGCCGCGACGATCAGCGCGGCGCCGATGCTCAGCTTCAGGGCGGCGACCGCCTGCGGGTCCGTGACGACCGACCAGAACGCGTGCAGGCCGTTCGCCCGCGACGCCCAGATGAGCGCCGCGATCGGCAGCAGCACGATCACGGAGAGATAGGCCGTCGTAAAGCCGAGCGAGAGGGCCGTAGTGGCCCCCTCGCTCGGACGACGTGCTGTACGGCGGCGCGGTGCCGCCGAGGCGTGCGCGGTGCTAGCCAGAGGTTGGTCCTCCGACGCTGCGCTCGATCGTGACCATGCGGCCCTTGTTCGGGTCGAACCAGAGCTTGTCGGCCTTACGCCAGCCGCCGAACGTCTTGTCGTCGATCGCGAAGATGCCGGGGCGGGTCGGGTACTTGTCGGCGTACTTCTTGGCGACGGACTTGTCGACGGGGCGGAAGCCGTACTGCGCGAAGAGATCCTGCGCGGTCGAGCCCTTCACGAAGCGGATGAACTGGTTGACCTTGTCCTTGTTCGAGCTCGTCTTCGTGACCGCGATCGGCAGCTCGATCAGCATCGACTGCCGCGGGATCACGTACTGGATGTCCTGGCCGTTGAGGCGCGAGTTGATCGCCTCGCTCTCGTAGGTGATCAGCACGTCGCCGCGGCCGGCGAGGAACGTGTTCGTCGCGTTGCGGCCCGAGGTGTCCTGCGAGACGACGTGCTTGAAGAGCTCCTGCACGTACGCCGTCGCCTGCTTGTCGGTCTTGCCGAGCCGGCGCTGTGCGCCGTAGGCGGCGAGCACGTTCCACTTCGCCGAGCCCGAGCTGAACGGGTTGGGGGTGACGACGTCGATCCCCTTACGCGTCAGGTCGGCCCAGCCCTTGATGTGCTTCGGGTTGCCGTTGCGCACGGCGAAGACGACGAGCGTGTCGGCTGCGATGCCGCGGTAGCTCTGGCGGTTCCACTTCGAGTCGACGATGCCGCTGTCGACGAGCAGGTTGACGTCGGTGCCGGTCGAGAGGAAGACGAGGTCGGCCTTGAGGCCGTTCGCGACCGCGCGGGCCTGGTCGGTCGAGGCGCCGTACGACTGGCTGAACGAGACGCCGTCGCCGTCGCCCGTCTTCTGCCAGGCCTGGATGATCTTCCCCATCACGGTCTTGGGCGTCGAGTACGCGATCAGGGAGAGGTTGGTGCTGCTGGAGGCAGCGCTCGCACCGGTGGCGAGGGCGAGCGCCAGGAAGGCGCCCGCGAGGATGAGTTTCACTTTGTTCATGGGCATGCTGAAGAAATACCATAAGCCAAACTCATTCGTCAAATAAGGTCGGTTCGGGTGTTTTCCGACGGCCCTGGCCGTGTAGAGAGGCGCGATGAGGTTTCGTCCCAGGAGCACGGCTCGATCCCGGCCAGGTGTCCGACCGTCGCGGCCTGCCCGGCGGCGGCGGCCTGGCGGTCGGCGGCGGCGGTCTCGGCCTCGCGGGGCTCGTCGTCTACCTGCTGCTGCAGCTCCTGAGCGGCAGCAGCGGCGGCTCGACCTACGGCTCGCTCGACGGGATCACGCAGGCGCAGCAGACTCCGTCGCAGTCGCTCGGCACGAGTTGCCAGACCGGGGCCGACGCCAACGAGCGCCAGGACTGCCGCATCCTCGGCGACGTGAACAGCGTCCAGAAGTACTGGGCCGGCTGGTTCAAGGCGCACGGCAAGAGCTACACGCAGGCGAAGACCGTCTTCTTCACCGGTTCGACGAGCACCGGCTGCGGCAACGCGACGACGGACGTCGGCCCGTTCTACTGCCCGGTCGACAAGCTCGTCTACATCGACCTCGGCTTCTACGAGGAGCTGCACGATCGCTTCGGCGCCAAGGGCGGCCCGTTCGCCGAGGCGTACGTGATCGCGCACGAGTACGGCCACCACGCCCAGGACCTGCTCGGCGACCTCAGCCCCGGCGGCTCGCAGGGAGCGGAGAGCCGCTCGGTGCGCACCGAGCTGCAGGCCGACTGCTACGCCGGCGTCTGGGCGCGGAACGCCGTCGCGACCGGGTACATCGTCGAGATCACGAACGCAGACATCGCCGACGGGCTCGACGCCGCGGCCGCGGTCGGCGACGACCGCATCCAGCAGCAGGCGCAGGGGCGGATCACCCCGGACACCTGGACGCACGGCTCGGCGGCCGAGCGGCAGAAGTGGTTCAAGCGCGGCTTCGACCGCGGCGAGCCGACCGGTTGCGACACCTTCTCCGGGTCGGTCTAGCTAGCTCTACAGGTAGCGCGCGATCTCGCGCGGCGTCGTCGGCTCGCTGATCACCCGTTGTGCGAGGTCGCGCAGCTTCAGCTGGTGCGAGCGCGCTCCGCGGCGCAGGACGTCGAAGGCGGTCTGGACGTCGATCTCGTGCCGCGCCGCGAGGACCCCCTTGGCCTGCTCGATCACGACCCGGGAGTCGAGCGCGCCCTCGAGCTGCACGGTCTTCTCGAGCAGCTGCGACGTTGAGCTCGATCAGGCGCAGGACGGCCTCGCGCTCCTTCGAACTGTCGCTCTGTCGTTCTACTTGAGCCATGGGGCGAGAGGGGTCTGAATCGGGTCGCAGCCTCGCGGCTCGACGATTTTACCGTGTGCGACCTGCTCGTCAATCATGAGCAGCATCGACGGGACGAAGATCAGCAGTGGCCGGGTCGGCGCGACAGACGACACGGGAACTCCTCTGAGTTGGCGTGACGTAAGGGCTCGGTTGCCGCCCGGACAGGCTGGTTCCGCTCCCAACGTTCGTTGCGCCGCACGAGACACGGGATCACCGTGTGCCGCCGGTGGCAGAATTCTACCGCCAGGCGCCGGGCGCCACAAGCGGTTTTTCCGCTAGGCTCGCCGTGCGCGTTACACCTGCCGGGCCGCTCCAGCTTCCGCCTCTCCCCTTACGGGTGCGCATCCTACGAGGTGGGAGATGGAGGATCACCTGATGGCCCAGAAGGACGGGACGACCCCAGCGGCGGCTGCCGCAGACGCGATCGTGAGGCTGCATCGAGACCACTACGGCCGTGGCGCCAGCTCCGCGCGCAGCGTCTACCAGGGCAACTATCTGGTCGTGTTCCTGGAGGACATCTACACGCCCGTCGAGCGGACGCTGATCAACGCCGGCGACCACGCCGTCGTGCGTGAGACGCGGACCGCGTTTCAGCTCGCGATGCGCAATCCGTTCTCGGATGCGATCGAGGAGATCACCGGCCGCAAGGTGATCCAGTTCATGTCGCAGGTCTCGTTCGAGCCCGACATGGCGGCCGAGATCTTCGTCCTCGCACCCGAGGCGTAAGAGCGCGGTCAGATGCCGGCGCGCTCGGCGCTGCGCAGGCCGAGGCGCGCCCAGATCGTCAGCACGAGCAGCATCCCCGCCGCGAGTGAGAACGCGGCGAGCACCTGGGTCGGGTGCCCGTCGATGAAGCCGCGGCCCGCTTCCAGCAGGAACGTCAGCGGGTTGAAGCGCGCGACGCCGTGGATCCAGCCCTGCAGCAGCGACAGCGGCACGTAGACCGGCGCCAGGAAGAGCAGCATGAAGACCGGCGTCTGCATCAGCGGCCCTGCCTGGACCGAGCGGAAGCGCATGGCGACACCGCAGGCCCACATCAGGCCGGTCAGGTTGAAGATGATCGCGAGCCCATAGAGGCCGAAGAGCTCGATCCCGTTGCCGCCGACCTGCATGCCCGCGATCAGCGCGACGATCGTCAGCACGATCGCGATCATCGCCCAGCGCAACATCGATGCGAGCGCGTAGCCCAGGATGATCCCGCCGCGTTGCGGAGCCGAGACGAGCAGGCGCCGTGCGAAGCCCCGCTCGAAGTCGCGCGCGACGCCGAAGCCGGCGAAGACGCCGCCGAACGCGGCCGACTGCAGCAGGACGAACACGAACGTGAACGCCGTGTAGCCGCCTTCGAACTCGAAGCCCGGCACATGGCGCAGCCGCGACAGGCCACCCGCGAACGCGAGGAAATTCATCAGCGGGAACAGCATCGGCGGCAGGAAGAGCGACGGGTTCTTGAGCAGCACCGTCGTCTGCCGGTAGGCAAGCGCGAGCGCGACGTCCATCCGCGACTTCACGTCCGTGCCATCCGAACCTTGAGCTGCCGCGCCGCGAGCCACATCGAGATGCCGATCAGGGCGAACGTGAACCCGAAGCCGAGCGCGAGCGCCTGCGCGTTCCAGCCCTCGATCACGAGCGACCGCAGCGCCTCGATCATGTAGCTGACGGGGTTGAGCGTGGCGAGGTCGCGGAACCAGCCGACCTCGATCAGGTTGCGCGGCAGGTTCATGCTCGAGATGAAGAGCAGGAAGAAGAGCAGGGGGAACTGCGACTGCACGCCTTCGCCGGAGCCGGTGCGCAGCGCCATCCAGAGCCCGAGGCCGCCGAACCCGACTGCGATCAGGATCGCGAGCACGAACATCACGAACGCTCCCGGCGCGCCGGAGACGAAACGCACGCCGGCGATGATCCCCACCGTCAGGTAGAGCACCGACTGCACCACCCCGAGCCCGACGGCGCCGCCGACCTGACCGAGCAGAAGCGCCGAGTCGCGCACGGGCGTCAGCGCGAGCCGGTTCAGGAAACCGGTATCGATGTCACGCGCGAGGTCGACGCCCGCGATGCCCGACGCGAAGAGCGCGCCCTGCATGAACGAGAACGGCAGGAAGAACGCGAGGAACGACCGCGTCGGGAACCCGGGGAGGTGCGTCGCCGCGCGCAGCCCGTTCGAGTTGACGGCCATCAGCATCAGCGGAAAGGTCAACGGCGGGATCCACACGCCGGGTTGGCGGAACGTGCGAATCACCGACCGCCGCGCGATCAGGAAGATCTGCCGTGCGGTGACAATCACTCGTCTTCGGAGCCTTCGAGCTTCCGGCCGGTCTTCGCGAGGAAGACGTCGTCGAGCGTCGGCTGGTGCAGGTTGATCTCGGCGGCGCGCACGTTCTCCTGGTCGAGCGCGCGGATCACGTCGGGCAGCGCGCCGGCAGCGTCGAGTTGCACGGCGTGCGCACCCGGCCGAGCGGCGGTCTCACCGCCGAACCGCGACAGGAGCCCGGCCAGCCGCTCGCGGTCGTCCGGATTCTCCGGCACGACCTCGACCGTCGCCTTGCCGATCTCGGCCTTCAGCTGTGCGGGCGTGCCCTCGGCGACGATCTTGCCGTGGTCGATGATCCCGACCCGGTCGGCGAGGACGTCCGCCTCCTCGAGGTACTGCGTCGTCAGGAAGACGGTGACGCCCTCGTCCCGCGCGAGGCGCCCGACCTCCTCCCACAGCGCCGTGCGGCTCTGCGGGTCGAGCCCCGTGGTCGGCTCGTCGAGGAAGAGCGTCGACGGGTCGTGGATCAGCGCGAGCGCCAGGTCGAGCCGCCGCTTCATCCCGCCCGAGTACGTGCGGATCTTGCGGTCGCCGGCGGAGGTCAGGCCGACGCGGCCGAGCAGCCTGTCGATCAGCTCCTTGCGGCGGTCACCGCGGATCCCGTGCAGGGACGCCTGCAGGCGCAGGTGCTCCCGGCCGCTCAGGAACGGGTCGAGAGCCGTGTCCTGCAGGGCGGCGCCGATCGAGGCCCGCACCTTGGCGCCCTCGCGCTGGACGTCGTAGCCGGCGACCGTCGCGCGCCCGGCGCTGGGCGGGAGGAGGGTCGTCAGCATGTGCACCGTGGTCGATTTCCCGGCGCCGTTCGGCCCCAGAAAGCCGTAGATCTGGCCCGGCTCGATCGAGATGTCGATGCCGTCGACCGCCCGGATGTCCTTGAACGAGCGGACGAGTCCCTCGACCTCGATCCCGTTCTGGAGCAGGGAGTTGCTCTCGCGCCTCATATAGGGGAACCTATCGACAGCCCCCGCGGGCGGGTTCGCCGCGCTACACTTGAGGGCGCAAGTATGACACCGACTACCACCATCCCCGCACCACCGCAGCAGCTCGAGGCCTGGGTCTCGTTCCTTCGCGCGCACGCGGCGATCACCCGCGAGCTCTCCGCGCAGTTGCAGCGCGAGCACGGACTGACGCTGAACGACTACGAGGTGCTGCTCCATCTCTCGTATGCCGACGACGGGATGCTGCGCCGCGTCGACCTCGCGGAGCGCGTGCTTCTGACCGCGTCAGGCATCACGCGCCTGCTCGAGGGGCTCGAGCGTGCGGGCTACGTCTGCAAGCAGACGTGCTCGTCCGACGCACGCGTCAGCTACGCACAGCTGACCGACGCGGGAGCCGACGAAGCTGTCCGAGGCGGCCAGGACGCACCTGCGCGGCATCGACGAGCTCTTCACCGGCCGCTACTCCGGCTCGGAGCTTGCGACCCTCGCCGAGTTGCTCTCGCGGCTGCCGACGACCGGCTCGGCCTGCAAGTCCGCTTCAGCCTGTAGCTGAGCACCCTCGAGCGGAGCACCCTCCAGCTCGGACGCCAGCCGGCGGAACGGGCCGTCGCTTGCGAGCAGCTCGGCGAAGCGCCCGCGCTGCGTGACGCGGCCGTGCTCCATGACGAGGATCTCGTCCGCGCGCCGGACGGTCGCCAGGCGGTGGGCGATGATGATCGACGTGCGGCCGCGCAGGAGCCGGTCGAGCGCCTGCTCGATCAGGATCTCGGTCGGGCGGTCGATGTTCGACGTCGCCTCGTCGAGAATCAGGATGCGCGGGTCGGCGAGCAGCGCGCGTGCGATCGAGATCAGCTGGCGCTCGCCCGCGGAGAGCCCGGCGCCGCCCTCGCGGACGGTGTGCAAGAGGCCCTCGTCGAAGCGCCGGGCGATGCGCGAGATGCCGACCGAGCGCGCGACGTCCTCCACCTCGGCATCGGTCGCCTCGGGGCGCGCGAACCGGATGTTGTCGGCGATCGTCCCCGCGAACAGGAACGGGTCCTGGAGCACGACCCCGAGCTGCCTGCGGTAGGAGCGCAGCTCGAGCGTGCGCAGGTCGCGCCCGTCGATCAGGATCGCGCCGTCGTCCGGGTCGTAGAAGCGGCCGACGAGCTTCGCGGTCGTCGACTTGCCGCCGCCGGACTGCCCGACGAGCGCGAGGCAGCCGCCGGCCGGGAACGTGGATGTCGATTCCGTGCAGGACGGGTTCCTTGCCGTAGGCGAACGTGACGTGGTCGAGCCGCACGTCGCCCTCGATCCGGTCGGCCGGCGTCGAGCCGGGCTCATCGCGGATGTCCGGCTTCTCGTCGAGGACGAGCGAGATCTTCTCCATCGCGGCCCCCGCGGACTGCACCTGGCCGTAGAGATCGGACAGCTCCTGCAGCGGCTGGAAGACGAGGTTGAGCATGAACACCGACGAGACGAGCGTTCCGATCTGGAGCGTGTCGTCCGAGACCATGCGCCCGCCGACCCAGAGCACGACGGCGGTTGCGATCAGACCGAGCAGCTCGATGCCCGGGAAGAAGACCGAGTTGAGCAGCTGCGCGTACGTGTTCGTGCGCCGGTTGGCGTCGTTCGCGGAGTCGAACTCGGCGAGGAAGGCATGTTCGCGGTTGAACGCCTGGATGACCGCCATGCCGGAGACCGATTCGGCGATCTGCGCCGTCATCGAGGAGATCGTCTCGCGCACGCGCAGGAACGCGGCATGCGACTTGACCTGGAACCAGCGGGTCAGGATCAGCGTCGGCGGCAGGACGACGAGCGCGACGAGCCCGAGGCGCCAGTCGAGGATGAAGAGGCCGCAGACCGCCGCGAGCAGCGTCAGCGTGTTGACGACGAGTGTCGTCAGCCCCTGCGAGAGGACGTCGGAGAGGGCGTCGACGTCCGAGGTGAGGCGCGCGATGATCCAGCCGGCCTTCTGCTGCGAGAAGTAGCGCAGCGACAACTTCGTCAAGTGGTCGAACAGGTCTTCCCGCAGGCCGAGCACAACGCTCTGGCCGACCGAGGCGAGGCCGCGGACGAGTGTGGTCTGGAGCACCCAGGCGACCGCGTTGACGAGCAGGTAGAGCAGGACATCCCGCGTCAGGCGCTGGCTGTCGTGCGCGCGCATGCCTTCGTCGATCGCGTCCTGCACGAGCAGGAGCGCCGCGACGGGTGCCGCCGCCGAGAGCACGCCGACGACGGCGAGCCCCGCGACGCGCAGGCGGTGGCCGACGAGGTAGCGCGTGAGCCGAGAAAGGCCCTGGCGCTCAGGCCGCGGCACTGACTTCCTCTCCGAACAGCGATGCGAAGAGCCCGCCGGCGGCGAGCAGCTCCTTCGGCGTTCCCGCTTCGACGACGATGCCGTCGTCGAGCACGATCGCGCGATCGGCGACCTCGACGGTCGAGAGCCGCTGCGTCGCGATCAGCACCGTCCGGCCGGCGAGCGCGGGACGGAGGTTCTCGACGAGGTGGCGCTCGGTGTGCGTGTCGACGGCCGACATCGGGTCGTCGAGCACGACGACGCGGGCGTTTGCAATGAGTGCGCGCGCGAGCGCGACGCGCTGGCGCTGGCCGCCCGAGAGATTGACGCCGCGCTCGCCGATCAGCGTGTCGTAGCCGTCGGGCAGCTCTGCCGCGAAGTGCGAGACGCCTGCGGCCTCACAGGCGGCCACGACCTCGTGCCACGGTGCGTCCGGCCGAGCCGCGGTCAGGTTGTCGCGCAGCGGGATCGAGAAGAGGATCGGGCGCTGCGTCACGAGCGCGACCGCTGCGCGCAGCTCCTCGACCGTCAGGTCGCGCAGGTCGACGCCGCCGACCAGGACCCGGCCCTCGGTCGGGTCGTAGAAACGCGGCAGGAGGTTGAGCAGCGACGTCTTGCCGGCGCCGGTCGGGCCGCAGACCGCGATCACCTCGCCGGGCTCGATCGCGAGGTCGACGCCCGAGAGCACCTCCGAGCCGGTGCCGTAGGAGAAGTGGACGTGCTCGAAGCTGACCCCGATCCCACCTGCCGGGAGGTGCGCCGGCTGCTCGGGCTCAGGGATCGACTCGATCCCCTGCAGCCAGGCGAAGCTGCGCGACGCGGAGGCCGTCGCACGCTGCGCGAGCGAGAGGATCCAGCCGAGCGCCTCGAGCGGCCACACGAGCTGCAGGAGCAGTTGGTAGAAGAGGAAGAACTCGCCGTAGGTGAGCGCGCCGCCGATCACGTCGCGGCCGCCGAAGAAGATGACGGCGGCGATCGAGAGTGTGGGAAGGAAGAGCAGCCCCGGCAGGAACGCGGCCTCGACGCGCGCCTGCCGTAGGACGCCGTCGCGCACGAGCTCCGCCTTCTGGCCGAACCGCGCCCGGACGTCGTCCTCGCGCCCGAACGCCTGCACCATCTCGATCCCGACGACCGCCTCGTCGGCGGCCTCGGTCACATCCGCCTTCAGCTGCTGCACCTCGCGCGAGATCGGCATCACCCGGCGCGCGAACGTGAACGCCAGCACGAACACGGCCGGCATCGCGACGAGCGCGATCACGGCGAGTTTCGGGTTGACGTAGAGGAGGACGGCCGCGATCCCGACGATCATCATCATCGACTGGATTCCCTGGGTCATGCCCCAGCCGATGAAGTAGCGGATCGGGTAGAGGTCGTTCGTCGCGCGCGAGACGACCTGACCGGTCGCGTGACGGTCGTAGAACGCGCGCGGGTAGCGCAGGTACGCCTGGTAGAGCAGCTCGCGCATGCGCGCCTCGACACGGATACCGGTGCGTGCGGTGGCGTATCGCCGCAGGAAGTTGATGACGAACCGGACGATCGCGAGCAGCACGATGGCGGTGATGTACGGCCAGAGCGGCTCCGCCTTGCCGTCGGTCGGCGCGATCGAGTCGTCGATCGCATGGCGGACGACGATCGGGATCGCGAGCGAGAGCCCGGTGTAGACGAAGGCGCAGACGAGGCCGAAGATGACCAGCCGCCGCTGCTCGCCCCAGAGCCTCGCGAGGCCCTTCGCGGTCGGCCAAAAGCCGAGGTCGGGAGGCTCGACCGAGAGAATTCGCTTACTCACCACTGCAAGCTAGCAGCGACCGTTAACGAGGCTAACTACCGTTAGGCAGGTTGCGCGGCGCCGCTGCGTGCCCAGCCGCCCGAGAGCGCCCAGCGCAGTCCCTGCACCGTCCAGCCGCCGAGTGCGAGCAGCAGGAGACCGGTGACGAGCAGCAGGAAGAGGAGTCGCTTCTTCATGCGAGGGAGGCTAGGTGTCATCCGGCGCGCCGCCATCGGCGCGCCGGATGATCCGGTGTCCTCCTAAGGGATGAACGCGAGGTCTTCGGGGAAGATCGACGACGGCGTCTCGAAGTAC
>CAVZYK010000014.1:0-57304 GCA_963779505.1 uncultured Actinomycetes bacterium
TCGAGGCGTACTGCTTACGGTCACGCTTGCCAGGCGTGGCTGATCGCGGTGACGTGACCAAGGTTCGTGCCGCAGCAGCCGCCGAGCACCTGAAGCTCGGGCAGTTCTCGGCGGAGCGCGACGTAACGTCGCGCGAGATCCCTGGAGTCTCCCGCATCGAGTACCTCGGCAGCGTCCAGTTCTTCGTGGCTTTTCGTTGAAGCGTTGGCTCGTAGGGCGTGGATTCGGCGGCGCGCCTCACCCTCTGGCAACGCTGTCTCGAAGTGACTGGGGTGGGCGCAGTTGATCATGAACGAGCGGGCGGTGCCGTCGGTTGCCTCGTCAACGGCATCGATGGCTTGTTCAATCGAGTCGCCGCTCGGCAATCGCCCGTCCGTCTCAACGGTGAAGCCAATCACGATCGGAAGGTTGGCAGCTTCGGCTGCGCGTACGATTCCGATCGCTTCCTCCGCATAACCGAGCGTCAGAGCCGCTGCCTGTGCGCAACCCGAAGCCGCAAACGCTCTGAGCTGGACCCCGTGGTATGCCGCTGCGTGTGCGGCGTCCATGCGCAAACTTGGGCGATAGGCGTCACTCCGCGGGCCGATGCAGCCCTCGACCAGGACAGTGTCCCGCTGGTCGGGCGGCATGACGTCGTCTCGGAGTTGCTCGAGAAACCCGATGGCTCGACCATTGAGCTCCGTCAACGCGTCCTCGTCGTACCCGAGCAACTCGCCCCAATCCGGATTCGCACGCCAGGTCGGCGACGAGAGAACGAATCCGCTGGAACAATCCTGCGCCAATCGCAGAAAGGGCTCGTAGTAGCGACGCAGGAGGACTCGACCCTCGTCGCTATCGAGCAGCGGGAACGCCGCAAAGTGCGGGAGGTCAAGGCCCTCCTCGAACACCAGTACCGTTTCGAGGCCACCGTCGGTCAAGACCATCGGTTTCGCTCCAGCAGCCACTGTTCAAGCGTCCCCGAGACTCCAGTGCCCTGTCAAGGAGCAAGCGAGAACGAAGCGAGGTCGCATGGGCCAGCGTTCCGGAATGACGCCAGAGCGCGAGTGACTACCTGAACCGCTCGTCGGCGCCTATCCTCATGCGACGTGAGGTTCGCCCCGACGTCGCTATCTGCGCGCGAAGCCCATGCCGCCGGCGAACTGGCTGAGTGGTCTCAGGCGTTCCTTCGAGGCGATGGCGGCAACCTTGGCATCGCTGACCCACTTCGCGAGCGCGCCGACGGTGACGTCTACGTCTTGGCGGAAGTCAGCCTCGAGGACGTGTATCCCATCTCCGGACCCGAAGAAGACTTCGACTGGCCCATCCCGCCGGGCGACTTCGAGCACAGGGTGCAGCTGTTGATGCGGATGTTCGAGAACGGCTGGGATGCGCCTCCGTTGTTTGTCCACATGCACACCCTCCGTCTCGTCGATGGAAATCATCGGCGCGAGGCGCTGCTCCGACTCGGCAAGCGATCGTACTGGGCCGTGATGTGGTTTCGCCGTCCGCCTTTCAACGGTCGCGGCCAGCCAGTTTCGCTCGACGGCTGAATCACAACCGCAGCATGGGCCAGTGTTCCGGAATGACGCCTGACCGCGGACACGAACGGCAGATCTATGTCCGCCCTCGTCCTTGCCCTGTCGGCGACCGAGTTATAGGCTCGGCACACGCCTGCTTCCACCCGCAGATGCAAGTTCGGTAGACACGAATGGAGATTCGCGCCGGGCGAGACGCTGGCCACCTGCGCTCGATGCGGAGAGCAGTCTCGAAGAACCCTCCTATGCCGAATCGGTCTTCATCGATGGATCGTCTTTGGCCGTCCCGGATCAAGCGAGGCCTATAGGGCGTGTCGTCGCTGCCGTAAGAGGCACGGTACGTGGGTCGACCCGTTGACCCAGGACGAGTTCATGCAATCCGGCCTCGACGAGAAATCGCAGGACCCGAAGATCCGGATCATCTAGGCTGCCCGTCCGGGCAGAGCCATCACCTGGCCCAGTGTTTCCGAATGACGCCTGAGCGTTGGCGCAGCTTCGGGCTGATTAGTTGCAGAAGAGATGCCAGGCGACCTCGCCGGCAGCGTCGAAAAACCGCTCCTCGGCTGCCTCGGGTGGGTGGCCGTTCGCGCAGATCACTACCTGGCGCTCGCCGTCGCTGCTCGACAAAGCGATTGTGACGTAGCCGACGGAAAAGCCGAGATGGCCCCAAGCGGATCCGCACGTCGAGCGCTTCCTCCCCATCAACGCAGTTATCTCACCGATACCGAGGCCATACCGGTCGCTCTCCGGCCAATCGGACTCGACCGCGTCGAGCAGCTGGCGCCGCATCCGGCCAGAGAAGAGTTCGCCGCGGAGCTCAGCTCGAAGCATCGTCGCGACGTCGTCGGCGGTCGAGACAATCCCTCCTCCGGCGCGGTGGAAAGGCACGTCGATCTCGGTTACGTCCACCGGACCGGATCCGGGCAGGATCCGATTGTCAGCAGCGAGATAGCCATGGGCGCACGCGCCGCCCAGCGGTCCTTCGACCAGATCGGTTCCCTTTAGGGCGAGCGGCACGAAGAGGCGATCGCGTAGCGCGTCACGCAGACCCACGCCGGTCGCCTCTTCGATCACGAGCCTCAGCACGACGTAATTGCTTCCGTGGTACGCCCAACCCTGGCCGGGCGGGAACAACCGCGGCTTCTGTAGAGCGAGCCGAAGTTCGTCACGCGGCCCAAGCTGCCAACGATGAGAAAGGTTCGCCCGATACGGTGCCCAGAACGACAGGTCGACCTCGAAGTCGTCGAGGCCACTCGTGTGGTTCAAGAGCTGGCGGATGGTAATCCCCTCGACGAACGGCGTGGCCTCTCGATCGAGTTCAAGGATCCCGTCCTCGACAAGCTGCAGCACGAGCGCCGCCACGAATACCTTTGTCACGCTTCCGATTCGGAAACGATGACCGGCCGTGAGCGGCTCCCCGGTCGCGATGTCAGCCGTACCGCTCGCCGCCTCCACGTAGCCGCTCGGGCGGACGGCCACAACAGCGGCGCCCGGCACGCCAGTCTCGACCATCGCCTCGAGCATGTGTTCGACCCCTGCCATCCGCCCCACCAATCTACGGCGCATGGCACACCCAGTCATGGTCCTCTGGAGTGCGCGAGTGTTCCCGAATGACGCCTGAGCGATCCGGGTGGGTTGCCGGGATGGCCAACACGCAGTGCCCGGTGGTACGTCTATCGTCCTGACCTCGTAGATGTCCGCCCCGGCAGGCACCGAGGATCATCCGCTCCGGCGTAACCGCGACTTCAACCTGCTCTGGGTCGGGCAGGTCGCGTCGGATCTCGGTGCCAACGTCTCTGCGATCGCGTTTCCGCTGCTCGTGCTCGCGACGACAGGGTCGCCGGTGAGGGCCGGGATAGTGGCGGCCGCCCGCAGCGTCCCTGACCTCGTCCTCGGCGTGCCGGCCGGGGCCTTCGTCGACCGTTGGAACCAGAAACGCGTGATGATCGTCGCGGACGGCGCGCGTGCCGCGGCGCTCGGCAGCCTGGCGCTGGCAGTTGCGCTGGACGCAGTGACGTTCGGACACATGGTCGCCGTCGCCTTCGTCGAAGGCGTCGGCTTCGTCTTCTTCGACCTGGCCGAAGCATCCGCGCTCCCGAAGGTCGTCGCCGATCGTCACCTCGACGCGGCTCTCGCGCGCAACAGCGTCCGTGCGCATACCGCCGCGCTCGCGGGGCAACCTCTCGGCGGGGCCTTGTTCGCGCTCGGCCGAGCCGTGCCGTTCGTGTTCGACGCGGTGTCGTACCTGATGTCCGTGGTGACGGTGTCGCTGATCAGGGCGAGCTTCCGGCGCGACCCCCTGCCGGAGCGACCGCGTCTGCGCGGCGAGATGCGGGAGGGTCTGAGCTGGTTCTGGCGGCAGCCGTTCCTGCGCACGACGTCGCTCATCGCGATGACGCGCAGCGTCACACTCAATGGGCTCTATTTGGTGGTGATCGTGATCGCTCGCGAACGCGGAGCCTCGGCGGCGCTGATCGGCGCCCTCTTTGCGTTCGTCGGAGTCGCTGGAATCCTCGGCTCGCTGGCTGCCCCATGGGTCGCACGACGCGCCTCGATCCGGACGATCATCATCGCTATGACGGTCCTCGGGGCTGTGCTCGTGCCCCTGCTGAGCATCCTCCCAGGAAAAGCCACGCCTGGAATCGTCTTCGGAGCGATGTGGATCCTGAACCCGGTGTGGTCGACTGTTGTCGGCGCCCACCGGCTGCGCATCATTCCGCCAGAGCTCCGAGCGCGGGTCCTCAGCGCCGCGTTCCTCGTCTCCGGCGGGCTCGTACCGCTTGCGTTTGTCGCGGCCGGCCTGCTGCTGGAGGCTGCCGGCACGACACCGACGGTGCTCGTGTTCACTGGGATCATGGTCGCCGGCGCGACGATCGCGGTCAGAAGCCCAGCCCTCCGCGTCTCGCCCGATCGCCCTCCGTCGTTGGGTCTGTCGGAGAACGTCTAGAGGCCACGCTCGACTCGATCAATTGGGCAAACGACACAACGGGGCAGAAACGCCCGCTTGGGCCAGCGTCCTCTCGCCTGAGAACGAACGGCGATCGAGGCGCACCGAGAGCTAGGAAGGCTTGAGGTCGTCCATCGCCTGCCGCGCGCGGGCGTGGACGTCGGCGCGGCGGGTCTCGACGTCGCCCGAGCCCGGGTCTGCGGCCAGGTCGACCGGTGTCTCGCCACCTTCGAACTCGGCCCGGTCCGCCTCGAGGTCGCGCGATGCGGCAAGCTTCGTCCGCAGCTCCTCCGCGTGCGTCGCCTCGGCCTGCGCGGCGTCGGCTTGCGCGCGCCGCCGGAGCAGTGCGCGCAGCCCCAGGGCGCCGGCCAGCACTGCAAGCAGGCGCTTCATGCGGGCGATGCTACACTGCCGCCGCTTCTCGCCACGCCCGTCGCGCCGTTCCCCGAAGCGGCGCAAGGAGGCGCGGCCGATTCAGTCCATGAGAAGGAGGAATTCGGGCTCTTGAACGACTACGAAATCATGTTGCTGCTGGACCCGGAGCTCAGCGAAGAGCGCGGATCCGAGATCATCAAACGCATCCGCGACGCCGTGGAAGCCGCAGAAGGCACCTGGGACGGCCACGAGCCGTGGGGCCGCCGCCGGCTGGCGTTCGAGATCGACCACAAGGCCGAGGCGGTCTACCACCTCCTCCTCTTCACCGCGCCCGCCGAGACGCTCGCCGAGATCGTGCGCGTGCTCAAGATCACGGACGGCGTCATGCGCCACGGGGCTTTCCGCCGCGTCAAGGACGGTCACACGAAGGCCCCGTCACAGGTCCCGGTGGCTGCGCCTGCAGCGGCCGCGTCCGGGTCCGACGATGACACCGACAGCGGCTCGGAGTAGCCTGGATCGTCCCGTAGGAGAGGAGCGAACACAGTCATGGCAGCCAACATCAATCGCGTCGTGCTCGTCGGCAATCTGACCCGCGACCCGGAGCTGCGCCACACGCCCTCGGGCATGGCGGTCTGCAGCCTGCGCATCGCGGTCAACACGCGCCGCAAGGACAGCACCTCCGGCCAGTGGACGGAGAAGCCCAACTACTTCGACATCACCGTCTGGGGCAACCAGGGAGAGAGCTGCGCGCAGTACCTCTCCAAGGGACGCCCCGTCGCGGTCGACGGACGCCTCGAATGGCGCGAGTGGGACGCACAGGACGGCACCAAGCGCCAGGCGGTCGAGATCATCGCCGACAGCGTCCAGTTCCTGGGCGGCCGCGATGGTGGCGGCGAGGGCGGCGGCGGCAACCAGTTCGTGCCCGCGGGCGCGTCGAGTGGCTCCGACGCCGACTTCCAGGGCTCCGACGACGACATTCCGTTCTAAGGAGAGATCGAGTGCCAGCACCCAAGGGAAATTCCGACCGCGAGCGCAGCGGCGGCAGAGGCAAGCGCAACGCGCCGGCAGGTCCGGGGCGCCGCAAGTCCTGCTTCTTCTGCAAGTCGAAGGTCGACGAGGTCGATTACAAGAACGTCAACGAGCTCCGGCGGTACGTGTCGGAGAAGGGCAAGATCCGCAACCGCCGCATCAGCGGTGCCTGCCGGCGCCATCAGCGCCAGGTGGCCGTCGCCGTCAAGCGCGCACGCGAGCTGGCCCTCCTCCCGTACGTCGGTGACAAATAAGTGGCGATGGAAGTCGTTCTGAAGCAGGACGTCGACCAGCTCGGTCTCCGAGGCGAGGTCGTCAACGTCGCACGCGGCTACGCGCGCAACTTCCTCCTCCCCCGCGGCCTCGCCGAGGTGGCGACGCCCGGGCTGCTGCGCGAGCTGGAGCGGCGCGATGCCCAGCGGGCCCGCCACGACGCGAAGTCCGTCGACGAGGCACGCGCGATCGCCGAGCGGATCGACGGGCTCGAGCTGCGCTTCGACGTCAACGCCGGCCCGACGGGCTCGCTCTTCGGCTCGGTCACCGCGACGCATGTCGCCGACCGGCTCTGGGAGCAGGAGAAGCTCCGCGTCGACCGTCGCAAGCTCGAGATGGAGACGATCAAGCGGGTCGGCCGGTACACGGTCGCCTTCGACGTCTTCACCGACGTGACGGCGCACCTGAAGCTCGTCGTCGCCCCCGAGGGCCAGGAGCCCCCGGCCGAGGAGGAGCTCGCCGAGCTCGAGGCCAAGGAGGCCGAGCGCGAGAGCGCAGCCAAGGCAGCCGCCGCCGAGGAGGCTGCGGCGAGCGCCGCGGCCGTCGAGGAGGTCGTCGAGGCCGAGGACGAGGCTCCCGCCGAAGGCGAAGGCCCGGGCGAGATCGAGGAAGCCGTCGTCGAGGCCGAGGTCGACTCCGACGCGGAGCCGAGGCCGTGGAGGGCGAAACCACCGCATAGTTCGTCCACAGGCTCTCCACGGGCCTGTGGACATCTGTGCAGCACTTCTCCACAGGGCGTTCAGGCCTGTGGATCTTGGGCGGAACTTGTCGCAAAGACCGTCCATTTCGTCCACTACCGGAACACGAACACACGTTCTATACTCCCTGCATGGAGCGGCCCTTTCCACACAGGAGCGCACCTTTCCACACCCTTTCGGCCGGGGGTGAAGCCGGGTCTACTACGCGCGAGATGACCGCCGTCGCCCAGGCACTCGCGACCGCCCCGGTCCCGCCTCAGAACCTCGACGCGGAGGAATCCGTGCTCGGGGCGATGATGCTCTCTCCCCTGGCGATCGGGGCGGTCACCGAGTCCTCCAACCTGAGCGCGGCCGACTTCTACCGCGAGAGCCACGGTCACATCTACAAGGCGATCCTCGCGCTCTACGCGAAGGGCGAGCCGGTCGACGCGATCACGGTCGTCGACGAGCTCGACCGCTCCTCGACGCTCGACGCCGCCGGCGGGCAGGAGCGCGTGCACGAGCTCGCGACGCTGGTGCCCGCGGCCTCGAACGCCGCGCACTACGCGCGCATCGTCAGCGAGATGGCGACGCTGCGCGGGCTGATCCGCGCGGGCAACGACATCGCCCGCCTCGGCTTCGACCGGCCGGGCGAGACGGTCGAGCTCGTCGACAAGGCCGAGTCGATCGTCTTCAACCTCTCGCAGTCGCGCGTCTCGAGCGAGTTCGCGCACATCGACGACCTGCTCAAGGACTCCTTCGAGACGATCACCAAGCTGTACGAGGCCGGCAGCGACATCACCGGCACGCCGGCCGGCTTCCGCGACCTCGACCGGCTGACGTCGGGCTTCCAGCCGGGCAACCTGATCATCGTCGCGGCGCGGCCGTCGATGGGCAAGTCCGCGCTCGCGTTGTGTATGGCGTCGAACGTCGCCGTGCGACACGAGATACCCGTCGCGTTGTTCACGCTCGAGATGTCGAAGGCCGAAGTGACGCAGCGTCTGATGTGCGCGGAGGGCAAGGTCGAGTCGCAGCGCCTGCGCACCGGCAAGCTCGCCGTCGACGACTGGCCGCGGCTGACGGCGGCCTGCGACAAGCTCGCGAAGGCACCGATCTACGTCGACGACACCGGCTCGATCACGATGATGGAGATCCGCTCGAAGCTGCGGCGCCTGAAGATGAAGGAGCCGAAGCTCGGCCTCGTGATCGTCGACTACCTGCAGCTGATGACGAGCGGCACGTCGGCCGAGAACCGCGTCCAGGAGGTCTCGCAGATCTCGCGGGCGCTGAAGGTGCTCGCGCGCGACCTCGAGGTGCCGATCATCGCGCTCTCGCAGCTCTCCCGTGCCGTCGAGCAGCGACACGACAAGCGGCCGATCCTCTCCGACCTGCGCGAGTCCGGCTCGATCGAGCAGGACGCAGACCTCGTGATGTTCGTCTACCGCGACGAGTACTACAACCCGGAGGAGACCGAGTCCGCGGGCGTCGCCGAGCTGCTGCTCGCCAAGCACCGCAACGGCGCCACCGGCGTCGAGAAGCTCGCGTTCCAGAAGCGCTACGCGAAGTTCGCAGACCTGGCGGCGGGCTCGTGACGACTGTCTGGATCGCGCCGTCCGCGACGTCGTACTCGTGCCTGTGCGAGACGTGCCTCGAGGCCGCGCGCACGTCGGGTGCCCTCTTCTCGGACGCACTGCTCGCGGCGCGCGTCTCGGGCGACCTGTCGCGCGACATCGCCGGCATCGAGGTCCGCTGCGCCGCCGGCCATCCACTGCTGCTGCGCAGGGGCGACCGTCCACCCGCGCTCGCGCGTCACGACGAGAGGCAGCTGCAGCTCCGGTGAAAGAGCGGCAGCACGTCTGGCTGGGGCCGGAGGCGACGACCTTCGACGAGCCCTGCGAGGCGTGCCTGCTGCTACGAGAGTCGCTCGCCGCCGAGTCGCTCGTCGTCCACGGGACGCTGCGCCGGGACGCCGACGTCGGCTTCACCACGTGCCGCCGCGGCCATCGCATCGTCATGCACCGCGTCGCCCGGCGGCTCGCGGTCGCCTAGCCCCGCTGGTGTCCGACGCCTTCAGGCGCCGGAACCTCGTCGAAGCGAGGAGGTGCGAGAGCCGACAGCCAGGCCCTCTAGACTTGCCGCGTGCCCTCGACCGTGATCGTCGGGGCGCAGTGGGGTGACGAAGGCAAGGGCAAGATCGTCGACCTGCTCGCCCAGGACTCTGATGTCGTGTGCCGCTACCAGGGCGGCCCGAACGCCGGGCACACGATCGTCGCCGGCGGCGAGACGTTCAAGATCCGGCAGACGCCGAGCGGCGTCATCTCGGGCAAGACCTCCGTGATCGGCGCCGGCTGCGTCGTCGACCCGCAAGTGCTGCTCGAGGAGCTCGACGACCTCGCCGCCCGGGGAGTCGACCCGTCGGTCGTCGTCGTCTCCGGCAACGCGCACCTGATCATGCCCTGGCACGTCGCGATCGACCAGGCGTCGGAGCGGCGCCTCGGCCACCTGCAGATCGGGACCACGCGCCGCGGGATCGGGCCTGCCTACGCCGACAAGGCGTCGCGCATCGGCATCCGCGTGCAGGACGTGCTCGACCCGAAGATCCTGCGGCAGAAGATCGAGGTCGCGCTCGCCGAGAAGAACCTCTGGCTGGAGCGGATCTACGAGACGGACGGCTTCGACCTCGAGACGGTGTGGTCGCAGTACGCCGGACTGGCGGAACGGCTGGCGCCGTACGTCGGCGACGCGTCACTGCTCGTCGACGAGGCGCTGCGCGCCGGCAAGGACGTGCTCTTCGAGGGCGCGCAGGCGACGCTGCTCGACCTCGACCACGGCACGTATCCCTTCGTCACGTCGTCCAACCCGATCGCGTCGGGAGCCGCGACCGGGATGGGCATCGGCCCGACGCGCATCGACCGCGTGCTCGGTGTGTCGAAGGCATACGTGACACGCGTCGGCGAAGGCCCCTTCCCGTCGGAGATCCGCGGCGCGGACCAGGACCGGCTGCGGGAGCTCGGCGGCGAGTACGGCACCGTCACCGGCCGCGAGCGTCGCTGCGGCTGGCTCGACCTCGTCGCGCTGCGCTACGCGGTGCGCGTCAACGGCATGACCTCGCTCGCCCTGACGAAGCTGGACGTGCTCTCCGACTTCGAGGAGTTGCCGGTCTGCGTTCGCTACCGGCTGCGCGACGGCTCCGAGACCGAGCACTTCCCCGCACACCAGTCGGACTTCCACCATGCGGAGCCGGTGTGGGAGACGCTCGCCGGCTGGCACGAGCCGCTCGACAATGCGTCGACGCTCGACGAGTTGCCCGAGGCGGCACATCGGTACGTGGAGTTCGTCTCGAAAGCGCTCGACGTCCCGATCGAGCTCGTCGGTGTCGGCGCGGCGCGCGAACGCGTCCTCGTCTGACGGCGCCGCCCACGTCGTTGCTCGCCTACACCGCGGACGCCTGGACGCAGGTGATCGTGGCGTTCTCGATCTTCGTCCCGGTCGTCGTCGCGGTCGTGCTCACGGTCTGGGTGCTACGAGGCGCTCGGAACGACCCCGACGAACAGCGCTGGCGGCGTCAGCAGCAGGAGCAGGAGCATGAGCGCGAAGCGGACTAGTTCAAGTCGGCAGGCGTGTCGACGTCGGCGACGACACGCGGGTCGAGCTGCACGACGGCCACGTCCAGCTCGTCGTACGCACGGTAGAGGGCGTACGGACCTGACGCCAGGCGGCGCTCGAGCTCGGGGAGCGCCGTCTTCGCCCATGCACCGGGCAGCGGGCCTGTCTGCGGGACCGCCGCGTCGCGGCACGCGTCTCCCAGCGCGCGCAGCGCCTCGCCGGTCATCCACGGACAGTCGACCGGCAGGAAGACGACGACGTCATGGGCCGCCGCTCGCAGGCCGGCGACGACGCCGGCAATCGGAGCGCGCACCTCCCCGGCGTCGGGCAGGACGTCGAACGGCAGCTCCCCCGGCTTGCCGACGACGAGCACCTCGTCGCACGCCTCTGCGAGCACTCGGCTGCCGCGGTCGACGAGCCGCTCGCCGTCCACCTCGACGAGCGCCTTCGGTGAGCCGAACCGCCTGCTCGCGCCGCCCACCAGCAGCACGCCCGTCAGGAGACGACGCGCCACGGCTCGCTGTAGACGTTCAGACGCCCGTTGCGCACGAAGCCGCACAGTGTGATGCCGCGGTCGCGTGCGAGCTCGACCGCGAGCGACGACGGCGCGCCCACGGCGACGAGCACCGGGCAGCCGGCGACGGCCGCCTTCTGGACGAGCTCGAACGAGAGCCGCCCGCTCACACAGAGGACGTGGCGCGAGAGCGGCAGCAGTCCCTGGCGGTAGGCCCAGCCGACGACCTTGTCGAGCGCGTTGTGCCGCCCGACGTCCTCACGGAGACAGAGCAGCGCGCCGTCGGCGGCGAACAGGCCGGTCGCGTGCAGGCCGCCGGTGATCGCGAACGCCGCCTGTTCGACGCGCAACGCGTCGGGCAGCCCGGCGAGCAGGCTCGCCGGGACCCGCAGGTCGCCGGTGACGCGCTCCGCCTCGACGGAGACCGCTTCGAGCGCGCCCTTGCCGCAGACGCCGCAGGAAGACGACGTGTAGAAGCTGCGCGCGAGCCGGTCGGCGTCGAACCCCGGAGCGTCGAGCTCGACCGTGTTCGCCGCAAGGTCGTCCGGGAGCCGGGCATCCGTCGCGCGCAGCCCTTCCGAGAGCGCGAAACCGAGTGCGAGCTCCTCGTCGTGGCCCGGCGTCCGCATCGTCACCGCGACGGGCCGCCCGTCGATCCGGATCTCGAGCGGCTCCTCGACGGCGACGACGTCGTCGGTCTCGCCGTCCGGGATGCGGAGGACGTCGACGCGCGCCGTCAGGTACGGCGGGACGGCCATGCCCGCAGTATCGATCAGGGAATGCCGGGCGTGGCGCCGTACTCGAGCAGATAGGTGTAGAGGGAGCGGTACGTCTCGACGGCCATGGCGACGTCGCCCGGGTCGAAGGACTCGCCCGAGTCGACCAGCAGCCTCACCCGGTGCGCCTCCTCGAAGTCGCGCACCGTCTCCGGCTCCGCCAGCTCTTCCCCGTCCTGCTCCGAGAGCGGGAAGCCGCGTGCCTCCATCATCCGGCCGACGAGGTCGTCGGCCTCGGACAGCGCCTCGGTCGGTGACTCGCGGAGCTCAGGCTCGATCTGCTCCCACTCGGTCACCCACTCGTGCTCGTCGAGTCCCGGTTCCTGCACGAGCAAGAAGTGCCCCGAATCGCGTTCGCCGTCAAACACCGGAAGTAGACTCGCCCGCGTGAAGGTGCTGGTCGTCGGCTCGGGCGCACGCGAGCACGCACTGGCGTGGCGACTCACGCAGAGCCCGGCGCTGACCGAGCTGCACGCCGCCCCCGGCAACCCGGGCATCGCGAGCCTCGGTCGCTGCCACCCCGTACGCGCGGACGACGGCGACGGGCTCCTCAGCCTCGCGCTGACGGTCGAGGCGGATCTGGCGGTGATCGGGCCTGAGGCTCCACTCGTCGCGGGCGTCGCGGATTTGTTGCGGCAGAACGGCGTCGCGGTGTTCGGACCGAGCGCGTCCGCGGCGCGGATCGAGGGGTCGAAGGCGTTCGCGAAGGACGTGCTGCGCGCCGCCGGCGTCCCGATGGCCGAGACGATGTCGGTCGCGCGCGCACCGTGCGTGATCAAGGCGGACGGCCTCGCATCGGGCAAGGGGGTGTTCGTCTGCCACACGCCGGAAGAGGTGGACGCGGCACTGGTCGCGGTCGCCGCGCTCGGCGAGGAGTTCGTGATCGAGGAGCTGCTCGACGGGCCGGAGGTTTCTCTCTTCGCGCTCTGCGACGGGCGCCGGGCGCTGCCGATCGGCGCCGCGCAGGACTTCAAGCGGATCGGCGACGGCGACACCGGCCCGAACACGGGCGGCATGGGCGCCTACTCGCCGGTCGCAGGCATCCCCGACGTCGACTCGCTCGTCGCACAGGTTCACCAGCCTGTGCTCGACGAGCTCGCCCGCCGGGGCTCGCCGTTCATCGGCTGCCTGTTCGCCGGGCTGATGCTGACGCCGGAGCCGAAGGTGCTCGAGTTCAACGCTCGTTTCGGCGACCCGGAGACGCAGGTGCTGATGGCGCGGTGGCAAGGCGATCTGGTCGGCCCCTTGTCGGCGGCGGCGCAGGGAGACCTGGGTGGCGCCGCGATCGAGCTATCCGGCGAGAGCGCCGTGACGGTCGTCGTCGCGGGACCCGACTATCCCGCCAGCAGCGACTACGCCGGCGCGCCGATCGCAGGCATCGACGAGGCCGAGCAAACGGGCGCGCTCGTCTTCCACGGCGGCACGGCGATGAGGGACGGGCACGTCGTGACGAATGGCGGCAGAATCCTCTCCGTGACGGCACTCGGCAACTCGATCAGGGAGGCGCGCGAGCGCGCCTACGCGGCGGTCGACCTCGTCTCGTTCGAGGGCGCACAGGCGCGACGGGACATTGCGGCGGTGGCCGGTGGCTGAGCCGCTGGTCGGGATCCTGATCGGGTCGGAGTCCGACCGCGAGCGACTGAAAGGCGCGACCGACGAGCTCGACGCCCGCGGCATCGCGTGGGAGCTCGACGTCCGCTCCGCGCACCGCGCGCCGGACGCCGTCGCCGAGTACGCGAAGGGCGCGGCCGGGCGCGGCATCAAGGTGCTGATCTGCGGGGCAGGGCTCGCCGCGGCGCTCCCGGGTGTCGTCGCGGCGCACACCGAGCTACCCGTGATCGGCGTGCCGCTGCGCTCGTCGATGTCCGTGCTCGACGGCATGGACGCGCTGCTCTCGATCGTGCAGATGCCGCCCGGCGTACCCGTGGCGACGGTCGGCGTGGACAACGCCAAGAACGCCGCAGTGCTGGCGGCGCGGATCCTCGCGCTCCTCGGCCTGCCGTAGGGCGAGGCTCACGACCGGTAGCTCTCGCGTGTATCCCGTGTCTGTTCGGGCCGTGTCGTCGGGTCTGACCCCGACGCCATGTCTGATCGGGACGTGTCCGTCGGGTCTGACCCCGACGCCGTGTCTGATCGGGACGTGTCGCGCGGGTCTGACCCCGACGCCGTGTCTGATCGGGACGCGTCCGCGGGTCTGACCCCGACGCCGTGTCTGAGCGGGACGTGTCGGTGGGTCTGACCCGGGTCGGTTCGGCGTGCGACCGAGCGGGGCGCCGGTGTCCTGGCGCGGCTCTAGACTGGTTGAGGTGATTGCCCGCTACTCCCGTCCGGAGATGAGCCGGATCTGGTCGGAGGAGGGGAAGCTGGCGCGCTGGCTCGAGGTCGAGCTGGCGGCGCTCGACGGTTGGGCCGAGGTCGGCGCCGTCCCGGCAGCCGACGTGGCCGCGATCCGCGCCGGTGCCACGACGCCGAGCGCCGAGCGGGTGGCGGAGATCGAGCTGACGACCGACCACGACCTCGCCGCGTTCGTCGACGCCGTCGCCGAGCAGCTCGGGCCGGAGGGGCGCTGGGTGCACTACGGGCTGACGTCGTCGGATGTCGTCGACACCGCACTCGCGCTGCAGATCCGGGACGCCGGCGAGCTGCTGCTCGCGGGAATCGATCGCGCGCTCGCCGCCGTCGTCCGGCGCGCCGAGGAGCACCGGCGGACTGTCTGCATCGGCCGCTCGCACGGGATTCACGCCGAGCCGATGACCTTCGGCTGGAAGCTCGCAGGCTGGGCCTTCGAGCTCGACCGGGCACGCGAACGGCTCGAGCGTGCCCTCGCAGCGTGCCGCGTCGGGCAGCTCTCGGGCACCGTCGGGACGTACGCCGCGATCGATCCCGAGGTCGAGCGCATCGCCTGCGAACGCCTCGGACTCGAGCCGGACCCGGTGTCGACCCAGGTGATCTCCCGCGACCGTCACGCGGAGCTGCTCTCGGCGCTCGCCATCTGCGCGACGTCGCTCGATCGATTCGCGACGGAGATCCGTCACCTTGCGCGCACCGAGGTGCGCGAGGTCGAGGAGCCGTTCGCCGCCGGCATGAAGGGCTCGTCGGCGATGCCGCACAAGCGCAACCCGAAAGTCGCCGAACGGATCTCCGGGCTCGCGCGCGTCGTCCGCGCGGCCGCGGTCGTCGGCCTCGAGAACATGCCGCTCTGGCACGAGCGCGACATCTCGCACTCGTCGGCGGAGCGCATCGTCGTGCCGGACGCGTTCCTCGCGCTCGACTACATGCTCGATCGCTTCACGTGGATCGTCGAGGGGCTCGTCGTCTATCCCGAGCGGATGGAGCGGAACCTCTGGGCGTCGCACGGGCTCTTCTTCTCGCACCGGCTCCTGCTCGCACTCGTCGAGGCAGGCGTCGAGCGCGCCGACGCGTACCGGCTCGTGCAGCGAAACGCGATGCGTGCGTGGGACGAGGAGCGCGACTTCGGCGAGCTCGTCCGCGCCGATCCCGAGCTCACCGCCGTCCTCGACGCGCAGACGCTCACGAACGTCTTCGACCTCGACGCGACGATCGCCAACCTCGACAGCACCTTCGACCGACTTCGCCGACTCGCCCCCAAGGAGGAACCTGTTCATGTCTGAGACCGCCACGCACGTCGCAAGCGGGAAGGTGCGCGAGATCTACGCGCTTGACGACGAGCGGCTGCTGCTCGTCGCCAGCGACCGCATCTCGACCTTCGATGTCGTCCTGCCGACCGAGATTCCCGACAAGGGACGAGTGCTGACCGGTCTGTCCGCCTTCTGGTTCGCGCGGACGGCGGAGATCGTCCCGAATCACCTGCTCGCGGTGCGCGAGGACGCACGTTCGACGGAGTGCGAACGGCTCGAGATGCTGCCGGTCGAGTGCGTCGTGCGGGGCTACCTCTCCGGTTCCGGCTGGAAGGACTACGTCGCGACGGGCGAGGTGTGCGGCCACCGGCTGCCCGAGGGACTCGTCGAGTCGCAGCAACTGCCGCAGCCGATCTTCACGCCATCGACGAAGGCGACGTCGGGGCACGACGAGAACATCGACCGCGCTGCGGCCGTCGAGCTGATCGGCGAGGCGCGCTTCGACGAGGTCGAGCAGGTCGCCCTGGCGCTCTACGAGTTCGTCTCGGCGTACGCGCGCAACCGCGGGATCATCCTCGCGGACACGAAGCTCGAATTCGGTCTCGACCAGGCGGGACGGCTCGTGCTCGGCGACGAAGCATTCACGCCGGACTCGTCGCGCTTCTGGCCGGCAGACGAGTACCGGCCGGGCGCAACGCCGCCGTCGTTCGACAAGCAGTTCGTGCGCGACTATTGCGAGCAGCTCGGCTGGGACAAGACACCGCCCGGCCCGGAACTGCCCGACGACGTCGTCACCGGCACGCGCGCCCGGTATGTCGAGGCGTTCGAGCAGTTGACGGGGATCGCGTTCGCCGATTACCTGGCCGATCCAGGGGTGGTCAGCACGTGAGGGCGACCGTCCTCGTCCGCCCGAAGCCGGGCATCCTCGACCCGCAGGGACAGGCCGTCGAGAGCTCGCTGCGCCACCTCGGCTTCTCGGTCGACGAGGCTCGCGTCGGCCGCCTGGTCGACGTCGACCTGCCGACCGACGACCGCGACGACGCCATCGCCCAGCTGAAGCGCATGTGCGAGCAGCTCTTGACGAATCCCCTGATCGAGAGCTACGAGCTCGAGCTCGACGGCACACCGGTGAGCGCGTGACGGACAGCACGATCCCGCGTCCCGTGATCCCGGTCATCGTGTTCCCCGGTTCGAACGACGACCGCGATGCGCAGCTGGCGCTGGCGGGCCTCGGCGCCGACGCGCCGCGCATCTGGCACACCGATGAGGTGCTACCCCGAGGAACGTCGGCGGTCGTCTTGCCAGGCGGCTTCTCGTACGGCGACTACCTCCGCTGCGGAGCGATCGCACGCTTCTCGCCGGTGATGCGGGCCGTGATCGCGTTCGCCGAGTCCGGCGGGCTCGTGCTCGGGATCTGCAACGGCTTCCAGATCCTGACCGAGGCTCGCCTGCTGCCGGGCGCGCTGCGTCCGAACGCGTCGCTCTCCTTCGTCTGCCGGGACGTCGCGCTGACCGTCGAGCGCACGGATACACCGTTCACCTCCCGCTGCACCGAGGGCGACTCGTTGACGATCCCCGTCAAGCACGGCGACGGTTGCTGGTTCGCCGACGACGAGCTCGTCGAGCGCCTGGAGGCGAACGGTCAGATCGCGCTGCGGTACGCAGCGGGTGAGAGCCCGAACGGCGCGATAGGCGACGTGGCAGGCGTGATCGGCGAGCACGGCAACGTGTTCGGGCTGATGCCACACCCGGAGCACGCCGTCGACGCACTGCTCGGCTCGACCGACGGCGGGTTGATCCTCGGCTCGCTCGTCGATGCTGCTCGCTTGTCGGCTGCCGCATCCGTCTAGGCGTCGCCTCCCAGGCCGAGCGCCTGAGCGAGCGCCGGCGTCTTCGCAAGCGCCGCGTGCAGGCGCTCGACGTCACGCGCGCGCAGTGTCACCGGTCCGCGGCGCGCGGCGCCGCCCGTCGCGTACGCGAACCGGATCAAGTGCTCGCCGTGCGCGTCCTCGAGCAGCTCGACGACCGACGAGAAGCGTTTCTCGCCCGCCCGCTGCGGCACGGTCAGCCGCTCGACGAGCGTGGCCGGTCCCCATGGAGTCGCTGTCTTCGTCATGGAACGACCGTAGTGGCGCGGGTGCAACGCGTGGGAGACCACTCTGTCACGAATGTGTGAAATCGCCGTAGGAACGGGTTTGCCGACCCACCGGGGCGTCCAATCAGTACCGATGGGATACCTCCCCCGCCTCGTCCTGCTTGCGGCGCTCGCTGTCGTGCTCGCGGCGGCGACCGGCGTCGGCACACCGTCGGCTGACGCCGCCACCGGCGTCAAGTACGGGATCACGGACGATGCCTGGCTGCAGAGCGGCCCCGGCACGCTCGCCGCGAGACTGACGCGCCTGCACGAGCTCGGGGTCAAGGTCGTTCGCTTCACGCTCAACTGGAATCTGATCGCACCGGCGAAGCCGGATGCGCCGAGCGACCCGGAAGACGCGTCCTACGACTGGAGCAAGGTCGATCCGGTGCTCGACGGGCTGCACTCGCGCGGCATGACGATCGTCATGCAACTGAACGGCGCACCGAGCTGGGCGAACGGGGGCCGCCCGGCGAACTACGCCCCCACCTCGGCGACGACGTTCCGCGACTTCGCAACCGCCGCCGCGACGCGTTACTCATGGGTCAAGCGCTGGCTGATCTGGAATGAGCCGAACCAGGTGCGGTGGCTGCGGCCGACGAGCGCGTCGGTTTACACGACACGCCTGCTCAATCCCGCCTACCTCGCAATCCACCACGTGATCTCGGGCGCGCTGGTTGCGGGCGGCGGCACGGCGCCTCGCGGCTCGACCGGCGGCGTCTCTCCCGTCGCATGGCTGACCGGCATGCGCGCGGCTCACGCGCGGCTCGACGCGTACGCCCACAACCCCTATCCGCTCGACCCGAAGCGCGAGAGTCCGTTTCACGGTGGCTGCGCGAACTGCACCACGATCACGATGGCGACGATCAACAAGCTCGTCTCCCTCGTCGGGCGGAACTTCCCGCGCGCACGCATCTGGCTGACCGAGTACGGCTATCAGACCAATCCGCCCGACCGGCTGCTCGGCGTGTCGCCGGCGCTGCAGGCGCGCTACGTCGGCGAGGCCTCGTACGTCGCGTACCGCACGTCGCGCGTCGACATGCTGATCCACTTCCTGGTGCGCGACGAGCCGAACATCGCACGCTTCCAGAGCGGCGTCCTGACGCTCGCAGGAAAGGCAAAGCCCGCTTACGGCGCGTATCAGCTCCCGTTGGCACAGACCGGACGCACGGGCAGCCGCACCGCACTCTGGGGACAGCTTCGTGCGCCCGGCGCGGGTGGCTCTGTGCGCGTCGAGCGCCGCGGCGGTGGCGTGTGGCGGACGGTCGCGACGCTCAGCCCGGGCGCCGGGCGCTTCTTCCGCTGGACCGGGACGCTGCCGCGTGGCACGCAGGTGCGCCTGCACGCCGGCAGCATCACCGGGCCTGCGCTCACGATCGTCTAGCGCCTACGCGTCGATCGTGACGTGCCCGGGCTGCGACGAGACGCGGTCGAGCCACCGCCGGATCGCCGGATAGCGCTCGAGCTCAAAACCGCCTTCGTCCGCGACGTGCGTGTACGCGTAGAGCGCGATGTCGGCGAGGGTCATGGTGTCGCCGACGAGCCAGTCGCGCCCTGCCAGGTGCCGCTCCATCGCGTCGAGCGCGCGATAGCCGGCCGCAGTCCGCTCGGCGCGACGCGGCTCGAACTCCTCCGGCCGGCCCGAGTAACCGAGCCAGAAGCGCGCGACGGCGATTGCGGGCTCGTGGTCGTACTGCTCGAAGAACATCCACTGCAGCACCTGCGCTCGTGCGTACGCATCCGTAGGGACGAAGCGCGTGCCTTCGCCGAAGAACCACAGGATCGCTCCTGACTCCGCAAGCGAGCGACCATCGTCGAGCACGAGTGTCGGGACACGCTGCGCCGGGTTGAGCTCGCCGAGCAACGACGCCCGGTCGGAGCGGTCGACGACGTCGACCGTTTGACGCTCGTACCCCACGTCGAGGTGCGCGAGCAGCAGGCGCACCTTGTAACAGTTGCCGGAGACGGGGCTGTCGTAGAGGAGCATGTACCGTTCTTACCAGTAGGGTCGTTGTCGGTGCAGCGCGCGATCTGGATCGGCGGCCCACCCGGCGTCGGCAAGTCGACGGTCGCCGACCGTCTCGCCCGTCGTCATGGCCTGCGCCTCTACTCCGCGGACACGCGAACGTGGATTCATCGCGATCGCGCGCTCGCGGCGGGCGTCGAGGCAGCAGAGCGGTGGGAGGCACTCCCGCCGGCCGAGCGCGGGAACGGCTCGCCCGACGAGCTGCTTGCGATGTCGCTCCATGTCGAGCGCGGCCCGATGGTGGTCGAGGACGTCCGCGCGCTCCCGTCCGAGCCGCTCGTCGTCGCCGAGGGGACGACGATGCCGGCCTCACTGGTGCCGGTCGATCGCGCGCTCTGGCTGCTGCCGACGCCGGAGCTACAGCACCAACGGCTCGAGGAGCGTGGCTGGCCGCCTTCTGTGCAGGCGCTGTACGAGCTGGTCTCCGCGACGATCGAAGCCGAGGCGGCAGAGGCGCGCGTGCCCGTGTTGTCGGTCGACGGCTCGCTCGGCATCGAGGAGACGGTCGACAAGGTCGAGCATCACTTCGCCTGGTTCCTCGCGGCCGAATCAGGAGCGACGACGGCGAAGGAACGGCGAGCGCTCTTGCGCGAGGCAAACCTCGACGTCGTCGGCCAGGTGCGCGGCTTCTTCGCGCGGCCGTGGGCGTCCGGCTCTGCCGAGAAGGTCGAGCGCAGCTTCGCGTGCGAGTGTGGCGACCCGGCCTGCACCGCGCGAATCGAGACGACTGTCGGCGTCGCGGCGGCTGGCCCCGTTCTCGAGCCGGGCCACGAACGCTAGGTTTGTCCCGATGAGCGACGAGCGCGCCGTGCCGATCCTGCCGAGTCGCGACCTCGACGAGTCGCTCGCGTGGTACTCACGGCTCGGGTTCGAGAACCGCGGCGCCCCACACGCCCGGTGGAACTACCTGATCATCGGGCGCGGCGGCATCGAGCTCCACTTCTATCTCGATCCCGACGTCGACCCGCTGATGACGTCCGCGAACTGCTACCTGCGCGTGCACGACGCAGACGCACTCTACGCCGAGTGGAACCTGATCGGCGTCCCGAGCGATCCGGCGACGGGCAGCCGTCTGCAGCCGCCCGTCAACACCGAGTACGGGCTGCGCGAGCTCGCGCTCGTCGACCCGAGCGGCAACCTGCTGCGGGCCGGCTCGCCGATCGCGTAGCGGACGGCGGCGTCAGACGGCCGCGAAGACAGTCGACCAGTCGTTCTTGATGCTCGCAACCGCCCAGCCTTCCTGGTCGGCTCGTGCGAGCGCCTTCTCGGCGCCGTTCGTGTAGTCGAACTCGCGCTCGCTGTCGTCGTGCAGAACGAGCAGGGGCAGGAAAGGGGTGCTCTCGTGCCGGCTGTAGTCGAGCATCGCGATGTCACCGTTCGAGTTGCCGCCCGCAAGCAGCGGCCGCCGGCCGACGCGGCTCCAGATCCGGATCGGCTTCTGCGGGCCGTCGTCGAGGTAGTCAGGCTCGGCCTTGTGCGTGATCGTGCCGCCGCGCTCGTCAGGCGCATAGGCGAGCACCGCCGTGCTGCCGATAACGCGCTCGCGTGGGATGCCGTAGACGTCCTGGGTGATCGGGCGCATGAAGTCACGTCCACCGCCTGAGACGATGTAGTTCGCGAACCCGTTCTCGGACAGGTAGTCGAGCAGCTCGATCATCGGCTTGTAGGCCGTCTCGAGGTAGCCGATACCGAGCGTCGGATGGCCGGCGCTGCGCAGGAACGAATCCGCAGCGGCCTCGAAGTCCTCGACGCTCATACCGTCGTACGCGGCGAGGATGCCGCCCGCCAGGATCCTGACGTTGCTGTCGTCGCCCGCGTAGTGCTCGTCCATCAGCCTGCTGAACCAGGCGAAGTCCTTGTCGTGTGCAGCCTGCCACGGCTGCTTCTCGCGCAGCGCCGGCGTCTCTTCGGCCATCGCGGCGAGGCGGCGCAGGATGAAGTCGGCCTGGATCGGCATCGGCTTCTCGCACCAGAGGGTGCCGTCGTTGTCGAAGACTGCGACGCGCTTCTCGACCGGCACCGGTTCCGAGCCGTTCGCACCGGTGACGCTCGCGACGAAGTCGATGATCCGCTTGCGGACCGGCCCGTCGCGCCAACTCTCGAGCTCCGCACTCATGCGCTCGATGATCGCGTCACGTCGCGGCGCGCATCATCACCCTGACGGGATGAACGCGTTCAGACGTGCGCTAGCCGACACGCAAGCGGCCCTCGCGGATCGTCCGCGCCATCGTCCTCGACTCATCCCGGAACTACTCGCCGTCGTCGAATCGAAGCGCGGGATACAGCGGCTGCCCGCGTCGTCCAGCGCCCGCTGCACGCGCCAGCACGGGCCGACCTTCAGCCTAACGTTTGCACAGCGGTGCAGCTCCACGTTCGTACGACCCTAGCGGTCTCCCTCGCCGGCTCCTTGCGCGTGCTCGGCGGCAGAGGTCGCCGGCGCTTCTTGCAGACGCGATCGGGCGCGCGCGTCCGCGACGGCGCTTCGGATGCGCGCGGCGCCGTTCTCGTCGATCAGCTCACCGTGCGGGATGATCACCCGCTCGATCGGCAGATCGCAGAGAGCATCGAGCGAGGCAAGCAGCGGCTCACGATCCGCCTCGTCGACGAACACATGGAGCGCACCGCCGGTTCCGCTGAGAACGTCGCCGCTGACGAGCGTCGCATGCTCCGGGATGAAGAACAGCACCTGCTGCGGCTCGCCGTCGAGCTCGATCGCCTCGACCCCGCGAGGCAGCTGAGCCTCCGTACTGGGGCTCGGACGCCGCCTCCACTCGGCCCGCGGCGGCACCCACACGGACGCGCCGTAACGCTCGACGAAATCGGCTGTGCCGCGGTAGTGCGCCGGTTGCGTGAGCAGCACACGCACCGGCTTCCCGTGCGGATCGAAGTCGTCGTCCGGCGGCAGGAAGGGGTCGATCAGCACCACTTCCTCGTCGGTCTCGAACCGGACGACCGGAACCTCGGCAGGCCAGTTCTCCGCCGGCTCCCAGGCGGGATGAGGCGAGAACCACCACGTCAGCTCGCTCATCCCGCGAACGATAAGCGAGGTCGCGCGCGGCCCGCCCGCCTGAGCCGGCTGCAGCTCTCACCCTCATGGGACGAAGCCGTCAGCGTGGCGGAAACCGATCATGGGTCTACCGCGACGAAGGAGCCGATCGATGTCCGTCACGCACCCGAAAGGCCCGACACAGCGGGCCACCGACCTCTCCATTCAGCCGATCTTCGAGATCGAGGGCAACCGCATCCCACGGCATGAGATCCCAGCTGCGGAGATTGCGGCCGACACGGCCTACCAGATCATCCACGACGAGCTGATGCTCGACGGGAATGCCCGCATGAATCTCGCGACGTTCGTCACGACCTGGATGGAGCCGCAGGCCGAGAAGCTGATGGCGGAGTGCTTCGACAAGAACATGATCGACAAGGACGAGTATCCGCAGACGGCCGAGCTCGAGGTGCGGTGCGTCAACATGCTGAGCCGCCTCTGGCACGCGCCGGCAGGAGACCAGGCGACGGGCTGCTCCACCACCGGGTCGAGCGAGGCAGCGATGCTCGGCGGTCTGGCGCTCAAGCGACGGTGGCAGCAACAGCGGGCACGCGACGGCAAGCCGTCGGACAAGCCCAATGTCGTGATGGGAATCAACGTTCAGATCTGCTGGGAGAAGCTCGCGAACTACTGGGACGTCGAGATGCGGCTGGTTCCGATGGAAGGCGAGCGTTTTCACCTCTCGGCCGAGGAGGCGGTGAAGCTGTGCGACGAGAACACGATCGGCGTCGTCGCGATTCTCGGTTCGACCTTCGACGGATCGTACGAGCCCGTCGCGGAGATCTGCGCGGCACTCGACGATCTCCAGGCACGGACCGGCCTGGATGTTCCGGTGCACGTCGACGCCGCGTCCGGCGGCTTCGTGGCGCCCTTCATCGACCCGGAGCTCGAATGGGATTTCCGCCTGCCGCGTGTCGCGTCGATCAACACCTCGGGGCACAAGTACGGCCTCGTCTACCCCGGCGTCGGCTGGATCGTCTGGAGGGACTCGGCTGCGCTGCCGGATGACCTGATCTTCTGGGTCAACTACCTCGGCGACAACATGCCGACGTTCGCGCTCAACTTCTCTCGGCCCGGCGCGCAGGTGGTCGCCCAGTACTACAACTTCCTCCGACTCGGCTTCGAGGGCTATCGCAAGGTGCAAGCGTATGGACGGGACGTCGCGACCACCCTCGCGGCCCGCATAGCGGAGCTAGGGCCGTTCACGCTGATCACGCGGGGCGACGAGCTGCCGGTGTTCGCGTTCACCCTGCGCGAGGAGATCGACAACTTCAGCGTGTTCGACGTCTCGAACGCCCTGCGCGAACGCGGGTGGCTCGTGCCGGCGTACACCTTTCCCGCAAACCGCACGGACCTGGCGGCGCTGCGTGTCGTCGTCAAGCAGGGCTTCTCCCACGACATGGGAGACATGCTCATCGACGATCTCGTCCGCCAACTGCCACGGCTCCAGAAGCAATCCGAGCCTGCGGTCGCCGGAGCGGCCGCGTCGAACTTCCACCACTAGCGCTCGCCGAGCTCTGCCCTGCGTGTGCCTCGTCGGCAGCGGGCGGTGGGTGCCGTTGCCTACGCTTTCGGAGTGAAGCCCAACGAGTATCGCGCGTTCACCGGCGAGCTGACCGGGCGCCTCCGCGCGGACGAGCGTGCGATCGGACTCGTCGCGGTCGGGTCGATGGCAGACCGCGACTACGAACCTGACGAATGGTCCGACCACGACTTCTTCGTCATCACGCCGGCGGGCGGCCAGGAGGAGCTGCGGAACGATCTCTCCTGGCTCCCGCGCGACGACCGGGTCGCGCTCTCGGTGCGGGAAACCGACCACGGGCTGATCGTGATCTACGACGACGGCCACCTGCTCGAGTTCGCCGTCTTCGACCTCGAGGAGATCGCGCTGGCGGGCGTCAACCGCTATCGGGTCCTGCTCGACCGCGGCGGCGTCGAGGAACGCGTCGAGCATGTCGCCGCAACTCCGCGACCGCAGCGCGACGACGCATTCCTGTTCGGCAAGACCGTCACTGCCGCGCTCGTGGCAACCGGGCGCGCGCGCCGCGGCGAGACTCTGAGCGCCGCGTTCCTCGTCACCTGGGCGACGACCTACCTGAACCGGCTTCTGATCAGGACGATCCCTGCGGCGAACGCGTCGCTGCTCGACGGGTTCGACTCACTTCGCCGCTTCGAGCGCGCGTACCCCGAGCTCGGTGCCGAGCTCGCTGCGATCGTGCGGCTCGATCCGGCCGACGGCGGTCCCGCGGTTCTCGACCTGCTCGAGCGTGAGCTTCGTCCGCTGCGGCCCGATCTTGCCTGGCCGGCGGTCGACGCCGTGCGCGCCCGGTTGTCGGTGGGGTCGGAACGTGGCTGACGACGTGCGCGTCAGCGACAACCCCTCGGAGCTCCGGTACGAGCTGTTCGTGGACGGAGAGCTCGCGGGCCTGATCCGGTACCGGCGCTCGCCGGGCGCACTTGCGCTCGTGCATACCGAGGTCGAGCCGAGGTTCGAGGGGCGCGGCCTCGCAGCGCGCCTCGTCGCCGGGGCGCTCGCCGACATCCGCGCGCGCGGGCTGCAGATCGTGCCGATCTGCCCGTACGTGCGCGAGTACCTCGAGCGCCATCCCGAGGATCGCGACCTGATCGTCGCCGACACCGAAATGCCGGACTGACGGTGTGAGAATGCACGCATGAACGAGCCCGGCTGCGTCTTTTGCGACCTGACTCGGTTCCGTGCAGCCGACGTGTATTTCGAGAATGCTTTCTGCGTCTACGCCTCGACGCGCGATCCTCGCGACCCGCCGGACGTGCTACCGGGCTGTGGCGTGATCATCCCGATTGCGCATGTCGTCTCGCCGTTCGATTTCACGGCGGAGGAGTGGGCCGCTACGCATGACCTTCTGCTCAGGGCGAAGGCGACACAGGACGAGCGGCTTTCACCGGACGGGTACACGCTGATCTGGAACTCCTACTCCGAGCTTGGTCAGCCGATGCATCACGCGCACCTGCACGTGATTCCTCGCTTCGACGACGAGCCCCTCGCCGATCAGGGCGGTCGGTCGGCGATCAAGTCGCCCGAGAACCGACGGCCCGATCCGTTCGCCCCTGGCCAGGGACGAGCAGGGGCTTTCGGGCGGTCGGCGACAGAACCGCCGGCTCCGGAATGACGCCCGGTCAGGAGCCGTTGTTCAGCTCGAGACAAAGGAGCGACGCATGGGCGACAACGCCATTCCAGTGGACGGTGTCAGCGAACTTGTTCTGGAGGTCGTCGACCTCGCGGCGGCCGAGACGTTCTACGCCGGCGCCTTTGGCTTCCCGGTCGTGGAACGCTGGGAAGAAGGCGGCCGGATCTGGCTGATGGCCGGGACGCAGACACGGCTCGGACTTTGGCGACCGCAGGTCGGAATCGCGAACGGACGCGGCGGTCTGCACGTGCATTACGCGATGCACATCGAGGACAAGGATTTCAATGATGCGGTAGCGCGGTTGCGCCAACATGGCTACGACCCCGAGATCGTCTCCTTCGACGACGACAACCGTGGCAGGTCGTTCTACGTGAGCGATCCCGACGGCAACGTCGTCGAATGCTGGACCTGGGAAGTAAAAGGCCACCTGGCGGGTTGACCTACGACTCCGGCTCGACCACCTTCGTCACGACCCAGCGGTGCTTGCCGATTTTCCGGTCGCGGACGAACCCGAACGTCTCGTAGGTCGACAGTGCGCCGTTGAACAGGAAGCCCGCGGGCACCGAGTCGGCGCTCTCCGGATAACCCTCGACAGTCCCCCCACCCAGAGTTGCGATCAGCTCGATCGCCCCGGCAAGCGCCGCGGTGGCTACGCCCTGACGCCGGTGCCCCTTGCCGACGAAGTTGCACGCGATCCGCCAATCCGGCAACGTCGTCACGCCCTTCTCATAGGCGGCGCGGCTCTTGATCCGGGGCACCTCGCCGGGCGCGCCGAACTGACACCAGCCCACGCAGTCGCCCCCGTCGAAAACAAGGGCCGCATGGGCCGTCCCCGCCCGCACGCGCTCGAGCTTCCGCTCGCGGTTCTGTTCCGCCGTGGTTTCCTTGCCGACACCTTCGGGGTGGAAGCCCATGCACCAGCAGCCGCCGAAGACACCGTTGTTGCGCTCCACCAACGCGGCGAACGCGTCCCACGTCGACTCATCGAGCGCCTTGACCGTGTACGTCGGTTCCCCCATGAAGCCCGAGCACCAGTCTAATCGGCGGGCACTCAGTCAGATGTGGAGGGCGCCCTCGATCACTGCCTCCGTCGCGGTTGTGATCTGCACGTCAGCCGCGGTGTTGCACGCGGCGCCGGTAGGCGTCGAGCTCGTGGCGCGGGACGAGACCGGGTCGAACGCCGCATGCGACTGTCCGAAGCTCGCCCTCGCGGATCAGGGCGCGGATGTCCTCCTCGGTGCAGCGGAGCTCGAGAGCGAGGTCTCGAACTGTCAGGCGCTCCGGCTCTTGCATGCATGAAGTATTGCGCCCCCAGTCGTTGGCATGTCGCCAGTCCGCCTCGTGCGCGATCATCGGGTCGAACTCGAGGAGGACACATGTATGCACTCATTGGTCGTGTTCCTCCCGTTACAGGTCGCGCGGGCAGCTGTTCGAGAGCGTCACCTGAGCACGCGACGGTTAGTGTTAACGGCCGTGCGGGAGGGCTCGGGACAGCTTGTGCTTCGCGAGATCGAAGATCGTGATCTCGGCGTGCTGTTCGAGCACTGGACGAATCCCGACGCGATACGGATGGCCGCGTTCACTTCGCCGGATCAGAATGATCGAACCGCCTTCGATCGACGGTGGGCGCGAATCAGGAGCGACGTGTCTACGACGAACAGGGTCATCGAGATCGACGGTCGAGTTGTGGGTCACATTGCGAGCTTCGACCTGGAGGGTCACCGCGAGGTCACGTATTGGATCGGCCGTGAAGATTGGGGCCGTGGCATTGCCACGCGTGCGCTACAAGAGTTCTTGCTGCTGGAGGCAGCCCGTCCGCTTTACGCTGCCGCTGCGAGCGACAACGCTGCGTCGATTCGTGTGTTGACGAAGTGCGGTTTTCTTCGCGTGGGCGAGGGGCGTGGGTTCGCTCATGGGCGCAACGAGGAAACGGACGAGGTCGTCCTCCGACTCGATGCATGACCTCGATTGCGCTCGACGAGAACTGTCCTCAGCTCTCGCACATCGTCTTGAACGACGCGAACTCTTTCGCACATCTCGCCGAATCAGCGGCGCGAAGACGGCGAACAGCAGCTCGGAGATGCCGTTCGGTCGGAAGTCGAAGGCGCTCGCCATCTCGGTGCGCTCACAGCTCGACCTGAAGGTGTATGCGATCGTGACGTCTGGTTTCCGACCCCTGGAGGTCGGGCTCCCTTCGCTGAGCGTGTCGGTAGCGACGTGGTCCGTGGAGAGCACGTCGAGCTCTCGCCCAGCCTAGGATTGCGACGTGCCGTTCACGCTCAGGAACATCAAGGAGGATCTCGAGAACATCGGTCCGAGGTTCGACGGCGCGCCGGACCTGGAGTTCCGGGCTGCGACCAAGGCGCTCGAGCTCGAGAGATCCGCCCTGAGCTACCAGCGCGTCCCGCCCGGCTACCGCTTTCCGTACGGCCACACGCACACGACGCAAGAGGAGGTGTACGTGGTCGTTCGCGGGAGCGGGAGGATGAAAGTCGACAACGAGGTCGTCGAGCTCGAGGAATGGGACGCGGTGCGCGTCCCGCCCGGTTCGTGGCGCGGCTACGAGGCGGGCCCGGAGGGCCTCGAGATCCTCGTCATCGGCGCGCCCAATCTCGGCGAGGATCCGCGTGGAGACGTCGATGGCCGGCGCGACTGGTGGGCGTAGGCTCGCTCTTACGGTCGTCGTAGCGAGAGAAGGAGAGACGTGATGGAGCGGCAGGAATTCCAGCAACGCCTGATTGAAGAAGTCGGGGACGAGATCGCCCGGATCGCGACCAGCCACTTGAGGGAACAGCTCGCCGGCGGAGACGACGTGGTGTTCGCGATCCGCGACGAGGGCGACGTGAGACTCATCGCGGTGGATCACTACGACGAGGGCGGGCTGCTGATCACGATCGAGACCGACGATGCCGAGCGATACGTCGTCCGCTTCGAGATCGGGCGCGGTCACATCGCGATCGAGGCCGTCCCGCTCGACGCATAGCTTCTCAGCCGATTTGCTCGGCCAACCCGATGAGAATGCCCTCGGGGCCTCGGATGTAGCAGAGCCGATACACGTCTTCGTACTGGACCACCTCGTCGACGAGCTGCGCGCCATGCTCGAGGAGCCGGGCCAGCGTCTCGTCGAGGTCGTCCACCGCGAACATGACGCGGAGGTAGCCGAGGGCGTTTACCGGCGCGTTCCGGTGATCGGCGACGGGAGCCGGCGAGAGAAAGCGCGAGAGCTCGATCCTGCCGTGGCCGTCCGGCATACGCATCATGGCGATCTCAACGCGCTGGTCGCGCAGTCCAGTGACGCGCCCTGACCAGTCTCCTTCGATCATGAATCGCCCCTCGAGCTCGAGGCCGAGCGCGACGAAAAACGAGATAGCGGCATCGAGGGATTCCACCACGATGCCGACGTTGTCCATCCGTTGAAGCGTCATGCGGGGCACTCTAGTTCTGTGGTCGCGCCGTCATCGGCATCCGCCCGCTCACCGACTCGAAGACAGTCGAAGAGCACTGAAAACCGCGCCATCGCCGTCGGGACGAGCGGTGCGAGTTGACACCGCGTGAGTTCGAGGCGCCGGCCGCCCCGCGTCAGCCGCCGATGATCTCGATCCGGTAGCCGTCCGGGTCCTGCACGAAGCAGAGCCACGAGCCGCCTTCGCGCACCTGGTACGGGGCGCGCTCAGGCTCGATGCCCTGCTCGGCCAGCCGCGCGAGCGTGCCGTCGAGGTCGTCGACGCCGATCGCGATGTGTCCGTACGCGCTGCCGAGCTCGTAGGAGCGGCCGTCCTCGTTGTGCGTCAGCTCGAGCTCTTCCTCCTGGTCCGGGAAGCCGTAGAAGTAGAGCGTCGCCTCCTTCTCGCCGTTGCGGACAATCGGAGACTCGCGCCGGAACTCGTACCCGAGCGCCTCGTAGAACGCGCGGCTGCGCGCAGGGTCGGTGATGCGGAGCATGGTGTGGAGATAACGGGTCGCCATGCCCGGAACCCTACGCGTCGAGGTCTTCGGCCAGCAGCGCGAACTGCACGGCGTCCTGCCAGTCGCCGTGGCGCATGTACGCACGCCGCTTCACACCCTCGCGGACGAAGCCGACGCGCTCCGAATGGCGGATCGCCGCCTCGTTGAAGCCGTAACACGCGAGCTCGAGGCGGTGAAAGCCGAGCTCGTCGATCAGGTAGCGCTGCAACAGCCGCGCACCTGCATCCGCGACGCCCCGCCGTCGGAACGACGGAGCAACTGCCAGCGCCTCCAGGTGCACGATCCGATGCAGCTCGCTCAGCTCGCGGTAGCCGAATGCGCCGGCCCGCTCACCGTCCAGCTCTGCGATCAGCCGGCCGAACCGCTGCGGCTCGCGCTGCGAGCGCTCGACCTCTTCGACCAGGGCGTTGCGGTCGTGCGACCGCTGCCCACCGAGGAACGGCTCGACGTCGTCGTCCGTGTAGAGCTCGACCAGCCAGTCGACGTCCTCGGCGGTTGCCCGACGAAGCGTGACCAATCAGTCCACCGCTGCCGGCTCGGCAACAGGCGAACGTCGCCGTCTCGTGCGCGTGCCGAGCCCGACTCCCGCCAGGATCAGCGCCAGGCCGGCGAACGCGGAGGCGCCGAAGCGCTCGCCGAGGAAGATCGCGCCGTAGGCGAGCGCGATCGGCGGCACGAGGTAGGTCACGAGCGACGCATACGCCGACCCGGCTCCGGCGACCAGCGTGAAGAAGAGCAAGTACGCCGCCGCCGTCGCGACGACGCCGAGCACGAGAATCGACGCGAACGTCTTCCAGCCGGGGATGTGATCGGGTGCCAGCGACACGCCCGCGGGCATCATGACGAACGCAGCGATCGCCGTGGTGCCGAACGCGACCACCGGCGGCCGTACCTCCGACAGATACCGGCGGGCGAGCAGGCCGCCGGCGCCGTAACAGATCGCCATGCCGACGACGGCGAGCGCGCCGAGCACCTTCGCTTCAGGCTGCGCGCCGACGAGCACCGCGACACCGACGAAGCCCACGACGACGCCGACCAGCCGTCCGCCCGTCACCCGCTGCTCGCGGAAGAAGCCGTAGGCGAGCAGCGCGTTGAAGATCGGCACCGACGCCTGGATGATCGACGCGAGCCCCGAGTCGATGCGCGTCTCTCCCCAGGAGAGCAGCCAGAACGGGACGGCCGTGTTCAGCAGCCCGACCACGAGCAGCGCGGGCCAGTACGCACGCAGATCGGCTCGGGTCTCTCCCCGGCTGTTGGCGATGAGCACGACCAGGCCGAGCACGAGCGCCGCGACGGTGAGGCGGCCGAAGACGAGAGTCGCCGGATCGAGCTCGCGCACGGCGATCTTGATGAACATGAACGAGCTGCCCCAGATCAGGGCGAGCAGCACGAGCATGGGCAGATAGCGACGGTTCATCTCTGTTGCAACGGGCTCACGGGCGCGTCTGTGAGATCAACGACGACCAGAGGCGGGATCGTTCCCGCGCCTACCGCCTACACAGCGATCTGCGTCAGCCGGCGCATCGTCTCGAGCTCAGGCTCGTAGACGTGGGCCGACTTGGCGTAGATCACCAGCGACCCCACGGGCAAGGCCACACGCAGCGGCGACCTCGTGCTGCAGCCGCGCAAGCTCGACGAGGTTTCCGTACGCCTTCTTGCCGAAATCGAGCGAGTGCGCGTAGACGACCAGCTCGAGCGCACCGCCGGAGCGCCAGAAGTCGAGCAGCGAGACGCATGGGATGTAGCTCGTGTCCGCGAGCGGCTGGAAGGTCGTGATGGTGGCCGATCGCGTCTCTGGATCCGCGCGCAGCCGCTCGATCACCCACGCGACCTGATCGCGGCCGTCGTAGTCCCGAAGCCGCTTGGCGTACGAGCGGGCGTTTCCGAGCTCGGGCACGTCGTCGGGCTCCGTGAAGTTGCGCTTCATCCAGGCGAGCCAGTCGGGATCAGCGAGCGACGCGATCAGCTCGTCCTCGGGGTCCGGCTCGCCGACGACGAGGGTGACGAGCGCAAGCTCCTTCGTCGCGGCTCCGTCGTAGCTCTCGTCGAGCCCGTGCTCGAGGATCCGGCGGGAGACCTCCAGCCAGCCGAGACCCAGCGACCGCTCCTGGACGAGCTGCACGGGGCCATCCTAGAGGCCCGATATCCTTGCCCTCTGGCTGCCGTGGCCGACCAGCCGCTTCACCGTTCTCTCGGTCTGACCGACGGAGAGTTCGACCGTATCCGGGAGCTTCTCGGCCGGACGCCGAACGACTTCGAGCTGGCGGTCTTCTCGCTCCTCTGGTCGGAGCACTGCGGCTACAAGCACTCCGCGCCGCTCCTGCGCCGGCTGCCGTCGAGCGGCGAGCGCGTCCTTCAGGGGCCGGGCGAGAACGCCGGCGTGATCGACCTCGGCGACGGCGTCGCGGTCGCGTTCAAGGCCGAGTCGCACAACCATCCGTCGGCCGTCGAGCCCTTCCAGGGCGCCGCGACCGGCGTCGGCGGGATCCTGCGCGACATCGTCGCGATGGGCGCCCGGCCGATCGCGCTCCTCGACAGCCTGCGCTTCGGCAAGCCCGACTGGCATTTCAAGCGCGCGGTCGCGGGGATCGGCCACTACGGCAACTGCGTCGGCGTCCCGAACGTCGGCGGCGAGTGCGCGTTCGACGAGGCCTACGCGCGCAATCCGCTCGTGAACGCGATGTGCGTCGGCATCCTGCCGACCGAGCGCGTCCTCTCGGCGAAGGCGCAGGGCGTCGGCAACGCGCTCGTCCTCTACGGCGCCCTCACCGGCCGCGACGGCATCGGCGGCGCATCCGTGCTCGCCTCGCAGGATCTCGAGGGCTCGGACGAGAAGCGGCCCTCCGTCCAGATCGGCGACCCGTTCCGCGGCAAGGCGCTGATCGAGGTCTCGCTCGACCTCGTCGAGCAGGGCCTCGTCGTCTCGCTGCAGGACTGCGGCGCCGCCGGACTCGCCTCGTCGCTCTCCGAGATGGCGCGCGACGGCATGGGCGTCGACGTGCACCTCGACCGCGTGCCGCTGCGCGAGGACGACATGGAGCCGTGGGAGATCATGATCTCCGAGTCGCAGGAGCGGATGGTCGCGGTCGTCGCGCCGGAGCGCGTCGACGACGTGCGCGCTGTCTGCGAGCGCTGGGAGCTGCCGTGCACGGTGATCGGCGAGGTGACCGACCACGGCGACCTGCGCGCGCTCTCGGCGGGCGAGGTGGTCGGCTCGATCCCGGCCGGACTGCTCACCGACGAGTGCCCGCGCTACGAGGTCGAGCAGGAGGAGCGCGCCACGACCCCGGCGCCCGTCGACCCGATCAACGACGAGCCGAAGACCTGGGTGTTCGAGCAGTACGACCACCTCGTCGGCTCGCGCACGGTGCGGCGTCCCGGCCTCGACGCAGCGGTGCTGCGGATCGACGGCACGCGCGGCATCGCCGTCTCGCTCGACGGCCCCCCGCTCGGCTGCCGCAACCCGGTCGAGGCGGGCTGGGCGGCCGTGATGGAGGCCGCGCTCAACGTCGCCTGCGCCGGCGGCGAGCCGCTCGCCCTCACCGACTGCCTCAACTTCGGCAACCCCGAGAAGCCCGAGATCGGCTGGGAGCTCGCGCAGGCGATCGAAGGGATCTCGCAGGCGGCCGACTCGCTCGGGATCCCCGTCGTCTCGGGGAACGTCTCGCTCTACAACGAGACCGGCGGCGCGCCGATCCCGCCGACGCCGGTCGTCGGCTGCGTCGGCCTCGTGCGCGACATCACGCGCATCCCCGACCGCTGGCAGCGCGGCGACCGCGTCGTCCTGCTGCGCGGGTTCGGCCACGGCTTCGTCTCGTTCGTGTGGCGCCACGCGCATCTGTTCACGCTCACCCACGACGTCTCCGACGGCGGCGTCGCGCTCGCACTGCGCGAGGCGGCCGACTGGTCGGGGCTGCCCGCCGAGGTGGACGTGGTCGAGGGCCTCGGCGTCGTCGCCGCCGTGACGCCCGGCACCGACATCCCGTGGGACGACGTCGTCGAGCTCGGGCAGGTCGCCTGATGTGCGGCGTCTTCGGAGTCCGCGCGCCCGGCCGTGACGTCGCGCGCCTCAGCTACTTCGGCCTCTACGCGCTCCAGCATCGCGGCCAGGAGTCCGCGGGAATCGCCGTCTCGGAAGGCGGTCGACTGACCGCGATGCGCGACCTCGGCCTCGTGCCGCAGGTGTTCGACGAGCGCAGCCTCTCCGGCCTCCACGGCGAGCTCGCGATCGGGCACACGCGCTACTCGACGACGGGCGGCAACGCCTGGGAGAACGCGCAGCCGCTCCTGCACCACGGCCGGGTGCGCACGGTCGCGCTCGGCCACAACGGCAACCTCGTCAACGCGCAGGCACTGCGCAAGGAAGTCGGCAAGCCGCTCGCCTCGAGCTCCGACTCCGAGGTGATCGCCGCGCTGATCGCCGACGACGAGCGCCCGCTCGAAGCGGCCGTCACCGCGTGCATGGAGCGTCTCGAAGGCGCCGCCACCGTCGTCGGACTCGCCGACGGCAAGCTGTTCGCCTTCCGCGACCCGCACGGCTTCCGTCCGCTTGCGCTCGGCCGTCTCGGCGACGATCACGTCGTCGCGTCGGAGAGCTGCGCACTCGACCTCGTCGGCGCAACGTTCGAGCGCGAGGTGCGACCCGGCGAGCTCGTGGTGATCGACGACGAGGGACTGCATGCGACACAGGCGGTGCAACCTGCCGACCGCGGCGCGCTCTGCATCTTCGAGTTCTTCTACCTCGCGCGTCCCGACACGCGCCTCTCCGGCGTCGAGGTGCACGGCGCACGGGTGCGCATGGGCGAGCGCCTCGCCGCCGAATCGGCGGTCGAGGCCGATCTCGTGCTGCCGATCCCCGACTCCGGCACGCCGGCGGCGATCGGCTTCGCGCGCGCGACCGGCATCCCGTTCAGCGAGGGCCTGATCAAGAACCGCTACGTCGGCCGCACCTTCATCCAGCCCGAGCAGGGCATGCGCGAGCAGGGGATCCGCATGAAGTTCAACCCGCTCGCCGAGGTCGCCGGCAAGCGCCTCGTCGTCGTCGACGACTCGATCGTGCGCGGCTCCACGACGCGCCAGATCGTGGCGATGCTCTTCGACGCAGGCGCAGCCGAGGTGCACGTGCGCATCTCCTCACCGCCCGTCGTCTCGCCCTGCTTCTACGGGATCGACCTCGCATCCGAGGACGAGATGATCGCGTCACACGCAAGCGTCGAGGACGTGCGCGCGGCGATCGGCGCGACGAGCCTCGCGTACCTCTCGCTCGAGGGGCTGCAGGCGGCGACGCGCCGGCCCGAAGGCGCGCTCTGCCGTGCCTGCCTGACACGCGAGTATCCGACGCGCATCCCCGCAGACACGGCAAAGCTCCGCTTCGAGACCGTCTAATCCGCGGGCTACTGCTCGAGCACGCGGGAGGCCTTCGCGATCCCGCGCGAGATCAGATACGCCGCGGTCGTCCATTTCATGAACTCGACCCACTGCGGGGCGTCGACGCGGTCGGAGATGCCGGCGACGATCGCGATCAGGATCGAGGCGATTGCCAACATCACCCACTCCGCGTTACCGGGGATCGGCAGCCGCGCTCCCTCAGGCCAGTTCGGGCCGACGGTGTACTGCGGCCGCGTCTCCGAGTCGCTCGGATTCTCCATGGTTCCCTCCTGACGATGGGTCGAGCGCAGATTCAGCGCGAGGCGCCAAGATCCTTCGCGCGGCCGTAGCGGACGGCGCGCTTCACCTGCCGCGGGTCGTAGCCCTCCTCGATCAGGCGTTGCCTCGTCTCGCCCTCGGCGGCGAGTCGCAGGAAGAGCCAGACGAGCACGCCGAGCGTCACCGCGGAGCCCTCGGCCATCATCACGATCCCGCCGAGATTGAGATCGTGCGCCGGTGTGATCCCCCACTCGGGCGCGTGCTTGTAGACGGTGTAGAACATCGCGTTCGTCCACATGAACACGTTGCCGAGCACGGTCTCGATCAACCGCACGACGAAGATGTAGCCGATCTTCACGCCGGTGCCGAACCATGCCGGCGCGGGCAGTGTCTCCACGACGGGCTCCCAGATCAGGCAGCCGCACGTGAAGAACATGAAGTGCTCGAGCGCGTGCACGGCGTCGTGGTGCAACGCGCCGTCGTAGAGGAACGGGATGTGCCAGATGTAGAGGTTCAGCGCCCAGATGGGCAGCGCGACGAGCGGATGGGCCAGGATCCGCAGGCGCTCGACTCCGGGCAGCTTCAGCACCGGCTGGAGAATCGGGCCGGAGAGCCCGGCCATGAAGCAGAGCGGCGCGAGATCGCCCAGCACGACGTGCTGCAGCATGTGGATGAAGAAGAAGTGCTCCTCGCCGAGCGCGTCGACCGGCGAGTCGAGCGCGAACACGACGAGCGCGATTCCCGTCCAGAAGCTCGCCTGCTTCCAGCGGCTGACGGGCTGGCCCCGGGCGGCGAGCGTCTGCGTGCGGCGGAAATAGAGGACGGCGACGATCACCGTCGGCACGACCTGCAACGGGTCGAACGTCCACGGGCTAAGAAGCGACGGCGAGTCCACGCGGTTGGAAGGATAGGGGCGTGCACCTGTTCCACTACCACCTCGTCACCTCGGAACTACGGGACGTCGAGGCCCGCTACATCGGCAAGCTCGGCTTCGACCTCGTAGCCCGGTACGGCCGGGTCGGCGACGACCACGTCTCGGTCGAGGCCGGCACGAGCTGGGAGCAACTCGACCACGACGGGTTCAAGCTGCGGCTGAGCGAGCTCGAGCGCGGCGCGGTCAACGTCGTCATCCAGCCGGGGCACTGGCGCCTCCCGCGAGTCGATCACCTGGGGGTCGCGCTCGACGAGGACGAGTTCCAGGAGGTGCTCGCGCGGGCAGCGCAGTGGAACCTGCGCGTGCAGGAGCACGGCGGCCGGCGGACGTTCGTGGCGACGAACGCGGGCTACCGCATCGAGGTGCACCCGCCGCGGGACTGGATCGACGACCTGCTCGCCAACCAGGCGGAGCTCAGTCTGGCCGAGCTCCAGCTGAAGGCCGACGAGCCCGACGTCAAGGCGGGAGCGCTCGCAGACGTCCTCGGCCTCGAGCTGACGGGCGGCGACTCGGTGGCGGTGGGCAAGACGGTCGTGCGCTTCCTGCCGGACGGCCCCGAGGGCCGCCCCGAGCTGGCCGGCGAGCGCTTCGCCTAGCCCCGCGGGCCATGTCCCGGGGACTGTCCCTGGGACATGGCTGGACGGCCACGGCCGGAGCCGGTCGTATGCTCCATCCTCTGAGGAGCCAGACCCACAGCTACGACGCCGCGGGTGTCTCGCTGGCGACCGCCGGCACGGTCGTCGAGCGCCTCCGCGCTGCCGTCGAGTCCACGGGCGCCACCGGCTTCGGCGCCTTCGCAGGCCTGCATCCGCTCGACGAGAACCGGTTCCTCGCCGCGTCGACCGACGGCGTCGGCACGAAGCTCGTCCTCGCCCGCGCGCGCGGGCGGCTGCGAGACTGCGGCGCCGACCTGGCCGCGCACTGCATCAACGACGTCGCGACCTGCGGCGCGGATCCGCTGATGCTGCTCGACTACGTCGCCGCCAACACCATCGAGCTCGAGGAAGTCGCCGATCTCGTCGACGGCGCGGCCGAGGTCTGCCGCGCCGCCGGTGTCGCACTCGTCGGCGGCGAGACCGCGGAGCTACCCGGCATCTACGCGGCGGGCGAGCTCGACTTCGCCGGAACATGTGTCGGCATCGTCGATCGCCGGGATCTGATCGACGGCTCGACGGTCGAGGCAGGAGATGCAGTGATCGGCTTCGCGTCGGCGGGCCTGCACGCGAACGGCTTCACGCTCGCGCGTCGGGTGCTCGAGGACGAGGACTACGACGGCGACGACCTGCTCGCGCCCACGCGCCTCTACCTCGACGTCGCGCGCGAGCTGCGCGGGCGCGCGAAGGCATTCGTGCACGTGACCGGCGGCGGCATCCTCGGGAATCTGGAGCGCGTGCTCCCCGAGGGGCGCACCGCGTCGGTCGACTGGGATGCGTGGACACGCCTGCCCGTCTTCGAGTGGCTGGCAAGGCACGTCGAGGAGGACGAGCTGCGCCGTGTCTTCAATCTCGGCATCGGCTGGTGCGCAGTCGTCTCCGACCCGGCGCCGGGTGAGACCGTGATCGGGCGGATCGCATGATCGGCGTGCTCGTCAGCGGTAACGGCACCAACCTGCAGGCACTCCTCGACGCGGAGCTGCCGATCTCGGCGGTCGCGTCGAACCGCCGCGACGCGTATGCGCTCATCCGCGCCCGCGAGGCCGGGATCCCGACGGCGACGTTCTCGCTCGACTGCCACGCCGACCGCGCCGAGCGCGACCTCGTGCTCGCGACCTGGCTCGAGGAGCACGGCGTCGAGCTCGTCGTCCTCGCCGGGTACATGCATCTGCTGACGAAGCCGTTCCTCGACCGCTTCCCGGAGCGCATCGTCAACGTGCATCCGTCGCTCCTGCCCGCCTTCCCCGGCGCCCACTCGATCGCCGACGCGCTCGCCGCCGGCGTCGACACGACCGGCGTCACCGTCCACTACGTCGACGAAGGGCTCGACACGGGCGCCGTGATCGCCCAGGTCGAGGTGCCCGTCGAGCCGCGCGCGACGCTCGAGGAGCGCATCCACGAGGTCGAGCACCGCCTCCTGCCGCAGGTCGTGGGAGACCTATGCCCCGTGCGCTGATCAGCGTCTGGGAGAAGACCGGCGTCGACGACCTCGCGCGTGGGCTGACCGACCTCGGCTGGGAGATCGTCTCGTCGGGCGGCACCGCGTCGTTCCTGGAGGAGCAGGGCCTCGACGTGACGCGGGTCGAGGAGGTGACCGAGGCGCCCGAGATGCTCGGCGGCCGCGTCAAGACGCTGCATCCGCGCATCCACGCCGGGATTCTCGCGCGGCGCGACCTGCCGGAGGACACGGCGACGCTCGCCGAGCACGACATCGAGCCCATCGACCTCGTCTGCGTCAGCCTCTATCCGTTCACGTCGGTCGCCGGACGGCGTGGCGCGACCGAGGCCGAGGTGGTCGAGATGATCGACGTCGGCGGACCGTCGATGCTGCGCGCCGCGGCGAAGAACTTCGCGCACGTCGTCGCCGTCTCGTCGCCCGACCAGTACGACGTCGTGCTCGGCGAGTTGCGCGAGCGTGGCGAAGTCTCGCTCGACACGCGGCGCGAGCTCGCCCGCGCCGCGTTCGCGACGACGGCCGCGTACGAAGCGGCGATCGCGAACTGGTTCGGCGAGATGGAGCAGTTCCCCGAGCAGCTGACGCTCACGTTCCAGAAGGTGACCGACCTTTCCTACGGCGAGAACCCGCATCAGGCTGCGGCCTACTACCGCGAGGAAGGCGCGCGGCGGCATCTGCTCTCGAAGGTCGAGCAGCTCGGCGGCAAGGAGCTTTCGTACAACAACCTCGCCGACCTCGAGGCTGCGCGCCGGATCCTGCGCGAGTTCGCGCTGCCGGCCGTGGTGATCGTCAAGCACGCGAACCCGTGCGGAGTCGCGGTTGCAGCCACGGTCGAGGAGGCGTGGGAACGCGCGCTCGCAGCCGATCCTGTTTCTGCATTCGGTTGTGTCGCCGTCCTCAACCGTCCCGTTTCGGCCGCGCTCGGCGCGCGCATCGCCGAGCACTTCGTCGAAGTGCTGCTCGCGCCCGACTACGACGACCTCGCGGTCACCGCGCTGCGCTCGAAGAAGTCGCTGCGCATCCTGTCCGACCGCGAGCGCCGTTCCGAGACACCGGGCGAGCGCGACGTCAAGCGCGTGCTCGGCGGCCTGCTCGTGCAGGAGCGCGACAGCGACGTCCAGGATCGCGAGGCGATGGAGGTCGTCTGCGGCAAGGTGACCGAGCCGCAGTGGGGCGACCTGCTCTTTGCGTGGCGCATCTGCAAGCACGTCGCGTCGAACGCGATCGTCCTCGTCAAGGACTTGCAGACGATCGGCATCGGCGCCGGCCAGATGAGCCGCGTCGACTCGGTGCGGATCGCGATCGAGAAGGCGCGCGAGCACGGCCACGAGCTGGCCGGCTCGTCGCTGGCGAGCGACGCCTTCTTCCCGTTCGCCGACGGCCCGCAACTGGCACTCGACGCCGGCGTGACCGCGCTCGTCCAGCCCGGCGGCTCACGGCGCGACGACGAGGTGATCGCAGCGGTCGAGGCGGCGGGAGCCGCAATGGTGCTGACCGGGCGCCGCCACTTCCGCCACTAGCGACTCCCACCGCGCGTCCGTGGAATAGCATCGCAGTGGGTCGCGTTTCCGCGCGCAAGGGGAAATCGAAGGGAAGGAACCGCAATGGCTGAGCTTGATCCGCGGCGCTGGAAGGCACTCGCAATCGTCTGCGCTGCGTTCTTCATGACCGTCCTCGACGTGTCGATCGTCAACGTCGCGCTGCCCTCGATCGGCAGAGCGCTCGACTTCTCGCGCGAGAACCTCCAGTGGGTGATCACGGCCTACGCGATCACATTCGGCGGCTTCTTGCTGCTCGGCGGCCGCGCCGCCGATCTCTTCGGCCGGCGCCGCGTCTTCCTGACGGGTGTCGCGGTCTTCACGATCGCGTCCTTCCTCTGCGGCTTCGCGTGGTCCGAAGGCGTCCTCATCGCCGCGCGCGCGTTGCAGGGGCTCGGCGCCGCGATCATCTCGCCCGCCGCGCTCTCGATCATCATGACGACGTTCGAGGAAGGTCCCGAGCGCAACAAGGCGCTCGGCATCTGGGGTGCGATCGGCGGCTCGGGCGCCGCGGTCGGCGTGCTCGCAGGCGGCGTGCTGACGAAGTACCTCGGCTGGGAGTGGATCTTCTTCGTCAACGTGCCGGTGGGCATCGCCGCCTTCCTGCTCGCGCCGCGCTTCGTCCGCGAGAGCCGCTCGGATCGCAAGAGCTCGCCCGACATCGCAGGCGCCGTCACGGTCACGTCCGGACTCGCGCTCTTCGTCTACGCCGTCTCGAAGGCTCCCGACCACGGTTGGACCTCCGCGTGGACGTTCTCGCGCATTGCCGCCTCGCTCGTGCTGCTCGGCATCTTCCTCGTGATCGAGTCGCGCGTTCGCTACCCACTGATGCCGTTCAGCATCTTCCGCGTCCGCACGGTCGCGGGCGCGAACGTCGCGGGACTGCTGCTCGGAGCCGTCGTCTTCGCGAACTTCTTCATCCTCACTCTGTACGTGCAGAACGTCCTCGGCTGGTCCGCTCTCCGGACCGGAGTCACGTTCGTCGCGACGGCCGGCTCGGCCGTCGTCTGGGCCGGTGTCGCGCAAGCGCTCGTGACGCGGATCGGCGCGAAGATCGTGATGGCGGTCGGCTTCGTCGGCATGACGGCCGGAATGCTCTGGTACACGCAGATCCCCGTCGACGCGTCGTACTCGACCGACCTCCTCCCCGGGTACCTGCTCGTCGGCTTCGCGCTGCCGTTCACGTTCATCCCGGTCTCGATCGCGGCACTCGCCGGCGTCCAGCAACACGAGGCGGGACTCGCATCCGGCCTGATCAACACGGCGCAGCAGATCGGCGGCGCCGTCGGCGTCGCAGTGACGTCGTCGGTGCTCCTCACGCACTACGCGAACGCCGCGACGGTGAAGCCGTTCGACCAGGTGGCCTTCACACGCGGCTGCCAGCTCGCGTTCTGGGTCACCGTCGGCATCTCGCTGGTCGGCCTGATCGCAACGCTCGTGCTGATCCGCCGCGACGAGCTGGCGACTGCACCGGAAGGAGCGGTGACGACGGCGTAGCGGCGGGTACGCTTCCGCCCGCCCATGGCCCGCGACTACCCAACCGTGATCGACCTGGTCGGCGACACGCCGATCGTCCGACTCGACCGCGTCTCCCGCGACGTGCCGGGGACGATCCTCGCCAAGCTCGAGTTTCTGAACCCGGGCGGGTCGAACAAGGACCGGATCGGGCTCGCGATGATCGAAGCCGCCGAGCGTGACGGGAAACTAAAGCCCGGCGGCACGATCGTCGAGCCGACGTCGGGCAACACCGGCGTCGGCCTCGCGATCGCGGCGGCACAGAAGGGCTACCGGTGCATCTTCGTGATGCCCGACAAGATGAGCCAGGAGAAGATCTCGATGCTGCGCGGCTACGGCGCCGAGGTCGTGATCACGCCGACGGCCGTCGAGCACGACTCGCCCGAGTCGTACTACTCGGTCTCGTCGCGGCTCGCGGAGGAGATCCCGGGCGGTTTCAAGCCCGACCAGTACTCGAACATGTCGAACCCCGAGGCGCACTACCGCACGACGGGGCCGGAGATCTGGGAACAGACCGGCGGCGAGCTCGACGCCATCGTGATCTCGGTCGGAACCGGCGGGACGATCAGCGGCGTCGGCCGCTACTTCAAGGAGCACAAGCCCGAGGTGAAGATCGTCGGGGTCGACCCCGAAGGATCCGTGTACACGGCGAAGACCGACGAGGATCTGCACCCCTATCTCGTCGAAGGGATCGGCAAGGACACGTGGCCCGAGACGATGGACCGCGACGTCGTCGACGACTGGGTACGCGTGTCGGATCGCGACTCGTTCCTCGCCGCGCGCAGGCTCGCGCGCGAGGAGGGACTGCTCGTCGGCGGCTCGTCGGGCTCGACGATCGCCGGCGCTCTCGTCTACGCACGCGGTCTCGGGCCCGACTCGCGCGTGCTGACGATCCTGCCCGACTCCGGCCGCTCGTACCTCTCGAAGTTCCTCGACGACAACTGGATGCTCGAGCACGGCTTCCTCGAGCGCTCCGCACCGACGCCGACCGTGCGCGAGCTGCTGCGCTCGAAGCAGGGAGAGACGCCGTCGTTCGTCACGATCTCAGCTCACCAGAAGGTCGCCGAGGCGATCGGCGTCATGGAGCAGTACTCGATCTCGCAGCTGCCGGTCGTGCGCGACGGCGATGTCGCGTCACTCGCGGACGTGATCGGCTCACTGCAGGATCGCGCGCTGCTCGACCGCGTGTTCAAGAACGCGGACGCGCTGCACGAGGACGTCGCCTCGGCGATGCAGGGCCCGCTCGCGACCGTCGAGGCGGACGCGTCGATCGACGAGATCGTGACGGCGCTCACGGGCGGCTCGAACGCGGTCGTGGTCGCCGACGGCGGCAAGCCTGCCGGCGTCGTCACGCGCTCCGATCTACTCGACTACCTCTCGCACGCGCGCTGAAGCCAGAGCAACTCACGTAGAGCTGACGTTCGAAGGTGGTTCAGCTTCACAGAACCACCTTCGTGCGTTCCACAAACCGCGGCCCGATCTCTAGGCTCACGAGATGGCCGTTTCGCTTACTGCCGTGCGTCGGCTCGTCGTCGCACGTCAGGGTTTCGCCGGGCGGTTCCGGCGCGGCGACGCGGGCGACGTCGAGGCGACGATCCGCCGGCTGACCGCGGTGCAGCTCGACTCGATCACGGCAGTCGATCGCGCGCACCGGCTGACGCTCGGCGCGCGGATCGGCGCCTACCCGCGCGACACGGTCGCGCAGCTGCTCGGCGAGGGGCGGATCTTCGAGTACTGGGCGCACGAGGCGTCTCTGCTTCCGATCGAGCTCTGGCCCCACTTCCGCACCGTCATGGAAGGCGGCGGCCACTGGGGCTCCCACGACCGTGCGCTGCGCGAGCATGCCGACCTCGTCGAGCCCGTGCTGGCCCGCATCCGCGAGGAAGGGCCGCTCGGCTCGCGCGACTTCGAAGGCCAGGGCGGTGGCGGCATGTGGAACTGGAAGCCGGCGAAGATGGTGCTCGAGGCGCTCTGGGACCGCGGCCATCTGGCGATCGCCGGCCGGCAGAGCTTCCAGCGCCGCTACGACCTCGCCGAACGCGTGATCCCCGACCACGTGCTCGGTGCACCGACGCCGTCGGAGGCGGAGACGCTGCGCGAGCTCTCACTGCTCGCGGTCGGCGCCCGCGGCGCGCTGACGGAGCCCGCGATCCGCGAGCACTGGCGCCTGAAGGGCGGGCGCGCGCGCCTGCAGCCGCACCTCGATGCGCTGCTCGCGGAGGGCCGGCTGCGGGAGGTCGAGGCCGACGACGGCGGCGTGCCCTTCTACGTCCTGCCGGGAGAGGAGCTCGACGGCGCGCCCGCGCCGCCGACGCTCGTCTGTCCGTTCGACAACCTCGTCTGGGACCGGCCGCTGCTCGAGCGGCTCTTCGGCTTCAAGCACGTCATCGAGGTCTACAAGCGAGAGCACGAACGCACGTACGGTTACTACGTGCTGCCGCTCCTCGCGGGCGACCGTTTCATCGGCCGTGCCGACCTGAAGGCCGACCGCGCGGCGGGCGTGCTGCGCGTCCGGCGCTTCACGCCCGAGCCGCGCGTGCGCGGCGACGTCGACGCGAAGCTGGAGAAAGCGGCGGCGAGGCTCGCCCGCGTCCTCGGACTTGGCGGTGTCGAACGTGCGTGAGATCTCCGTCGAGGAGGCGCGCCGCATCGCGGTGCGTGCGCAGCAGCTCGACGGCTCCGCGACCGACGCGCTCAGCACCGTGCGGCGCCTCGGCTTCCTGCAGCTCGATCCGATCTCCTCGGTCGCCCCGCCGCAGCATCTGGTGCTCTGGAGCCGGCTCGGCAGGGCGTACGACCGATCTGAGCTCGACCACCTGCTCTGGGAGACGAAACAGCTCGTCGAATGGAACGCCTTCGTCTGGCCGATCGAAGACCTGCCGCTCCTGCGCGCGCGAATGCGCTCGAAGGAAGGCACATGGCAGCGGTACCGCCGGGAGTTCCTGAAGAGCAACGCGGCGTTCCGCCGCTACGTCCTGCGCGAGCTCGAGCAGCGCGGCCCGCTCCTCTCGCGCGAGATCGAGGACCACCGCCCAACGGGCCGGGAGGCGCACCGCTGGTGGGGCGAGCGCAAGATGGGGTTGATGCTCGGCGTGCTGAACGCGATGGGCGAGGTCGCCGTCGTCGGGCGTCGCGGGAAGCAACGCGTGTGGGATCTCGCAGAGCGCTGGTACCCCGAGACCGAGCGGATCCCGTGGGCAGAGGCAAAGCGGCAGATCGAAGAGAAGCGCCTCCGCTCGCTGGGCGTCGAGCTTCGGCGCGGACGCCTGATCGCCCACCCGGACGCAGTCGACGGCCCGGTGCCCGCCGCGCGCATCACGTTCCTCTCCCCCTTCGATCGTCTCGTGCACGACCGCGACCGCGCGCTCGCGCTCTGGGACTTCTTCTACCGCCTCGAGATGTACGTCCCGAAGGCGAAGCGCGAGTACGGCTACTACGTCCTGCCGATCCTGCGGGGTGACCGCATCGTCGGGCGGATCGAGCCGCTCCACGACCGCAAGGCCGGCGTGCTGCGCGTCCTCGGTATCTGGTGGGAGGGTCGGGCGTACGCCGTGGACCGGCCGCTGAAGGATCTGGCGCGCTGGCTGAACGCTGAACTCGTCTAGCCTGTGAAGATGGATTTCGAGACGCGCGCCATCCACGACGGGCAGGAGCCGGATCCCTCGACCGGCGCGATCATCACGCCGATCTACCAGACCTCCACGTACGTGCAGGAGGCGGTCGGCGAGCACAAAGGGTACGACTACTCGCGCGTCGGTAATCCCACGCGCACCGCGCTGCAGGTCGCGCTTGCGAGCCTCGAGAACGCGCGCCACGGCGTCGCGTTCAGCTCCGGCATCGGCGCGACGTCGACGCTGATGCATCTCGTCGACCCCGGCGAGCGCGTCGTACTGATCGCGGACGTCTACGGCGGCGTCTACCGGATGACGTCTCAGGTCTACGAGCCCAAGGGCTACAAGTTCACGTACGTCCCCGCGAGCGAGTTCGACGACAACCTCGCGGCGTACCTCGACGAAGACGTGCGCATGGTGTGGGTCGAGACACCGTCGAACCCCCTCCTCAACGTCGTCGACATTCGCAAGGCAGCAGCTGCTTCGCATGCGGTCGGCGCGACGCTCGTCGTCGACAACACCTTCGCGACGCCGTACCTTCAGCAGCCGCTCGACCTCGGCGCCGACGCCGTCATCCACTCGACGACGAAGTACCTCGGCGGCCACAGCGACACCGTCGGCGGGTTCGTCGCAACGAACGACGACGCGTTGGGTGAGAAGCTGTTCTTCCTGCAGAAGTCGCTCGGGGCGGTGCCCGGCCCGTTCGACGCCTGGCTCGTGTTACGCGGGATCAAGACGCTCGCCGTCCGCATGCGCCAGCACTGCGAGAACGCGCGCAAGATCGCCGATTACCTCGAGGGCCACGACGCCGTCGAGCGCGTGCTCTACCCGGGCCTGGCGAGCCACCCGAGCCACGCCGTTGCGCGCGCGCAGATGCGCGACTTCGGCGGGATGATCTCGTTCCTCACCGAGACGGACGACGAGGCGATCGAACTGGTGGCGCGGACGAAGCTGTTCGCGCTCGCCGAGTCGCTTGGCGGCGTCGAGAGCCTGATCGAGCACCCGGCCCGCATGACGCACGCGTCGACCGCCGGCGCGCCCTTCGCGCCGCCGTCGAACCTCGTCCGGCTCTCGGTCGGGATCGAGTCGGCTGACGACCTGATCGCCGACCTCGACGCGGCGCTCGTCAGGCGCCCAGCGCCGGCGCGCGCCTAGGAGGCTTGGCGTGAAACGCTCCCCCGCGGCAGCGGCGGAACGTCGCCCCACGGCAGGAGCCCGAAGCGCGCGAGCGCACGCGGCAGGCGGTTCGACGCGCGCATCTCGGCCGTGTGCTGCCATGCCCCGGTGAAGTCCCAGAGGCGGGCTTCGTCGTCGTCCTGCCGGAGCGAGAGAGCGAGCCTCTGCGTCTCGAGCCGTTGGTCGCGGATGATCCGGTCCTGCGTGCTCCAGTAGAGCTGGATCGGGATGTCGGCCCTCGCCAAGCGCGCCGCGAACGTGTCAGGGCTGCGAGCGGCGTAGGCGGCAGGCACCTGCGCGGGCGTGCCGCCGATCTCGGTTCGCGCCAGCGCCTGCAACACGGCGCCGCCCTTCATGTGGGCGAAGTCGGCGTAGCGCCGGCGCATGTCCGTCGCAGGGTCGAACGCGACCGCACCCGCGAGCAGGCGCGGGTGGAGCGCCGCGAGGAGCAACGTCTCCTGACCACCCATCGAGCCCCCGATTGCATAGATCCGCGACCAGTCGACCCGGATCCCGTGCGCCTCGACGATTCGGGGCATGCGCGCCAGGTCGTCGATCTGCCCGCGGTAGCCCCATGAGTACTGGTGCAACCGTCGTCCCTCGCCGGAGGGGTTGATGACGGCGAACCCTCCCTCGCCGGGCAGGTCGCCCCAGATCCGCATGTTGGCCGCGGCTCCGACGCCTCGTCCGTGCGGCGAGATGACGAGCGGCAACGGACGCTCGCCGTCGTAACCCACGGGGAGAAGCAGCCACGCGGGGCGCAACTGGCCGTCGTGTGCGTGGTAGTGGATGCCGATCACACGCGTCGCAACGAGCGACGGTTCCGGCGTCTGCTGGGCCTGAGCTGCGGGGACCAGGACGAGGGCCGCGACCACCGTGATCAGCCACCGCATGCGCTCAACGTACGGCTCGACTGAGAAGATTGGCTTATGGATTCGTTGCAGCCGATTGACCTCTTGTTCGGGACTCGCGAACGCGCGATTGGTGTCTACCTCGTCGAAACTGACGACGGCCTTGCACTCTTCGACTGCGGTCCGACGTCGACGCGACCGGCGCTCGAGGCTGGGCTCGCCGAGCGCGGCGTCGCTCTCGGCGACCTCCGCCACTTGCTGCTCTCGCACATCCACCTCGACCACGCAGGCGCCGCCGGCCCGATCGTGCGCGACCACCCGCACCTGACGGTCTGGGTGTCGGAGATCGGGGCGCCGCACCTCGTCGACCCTGCGAAGCTCGAGCGCTCGGCGCGGCGCCTCTACGGCGATCTCTTCGACCCGCTCTGGGGTGAGCTCGCGCCGGTGCCCGAGTCAAACGTCCGTCTCGCGGACGGCGACGTGCTGGGCTGGGAGGCGTTCCCGACACAAGGCCATGCGTCGCACCACGTCAGCTACCTGCGCGAGGGAACCCTGCTTGCCGGCGACGCTGCCGGCGTTCGCATGCCCGGCGCGTCGTACGTGCTGCCCGTCTCGCCGCCGCCCGACGTGGACGTCGAAGCGTGGCATGCAACCACGGAAGCGATCCGGTCTCGCTCGCCTGAGCGCCTTGCCCTGATCCACTTCGGCGTGCACGAGGACGTCGCCACTCATCTCGACCGCCTCGACGCAGAGCTCGACCGTTGGGCCGCCCGCGTTCGCGACGGGATGGATCAGGACGCGTTCGTCGAAGCCGCGCTCGCCGACGCAGGAGCAGACGCCGAGGCCTACGACCGCGTCGCGCCGTTCTGGCAGTCGTGGCAGGGCATGAAGCGCTACTGGGAAATACAGACGGCGTGACCGACCACGAACGAATCGAAGCCGCCGCGCTCGGCTCGTCGACGCGTGCGATCGGCGGACGCGCCGAGCTCGTCGGCGGCGCCCTCTGCGCCCAGCATCCGCTGTTGCCGATTCCGGAGGTGAACCGCGCGCTCCCGGTCGAGCCGCGCGTCGATCTGGACGCCATCCACGCGTGGTACGGCGACAGTGCACACGTTGTCGTCGCTCCGCCCGATCATCCCGAGCTCGTCGAGGCGCTACCCCGCGTCGGCTACGAGCCTGCGCGGGCCTGGATGACGTTCGAGCTCGGCGACGAGTCGACGGAGCCGCCGGCGAACGAGCTGCATGTGGAGGAGACGCAGGACGCGGACGTGTTCGCGCTGACCCTCGTCGAGGGCTACGGGATACCCGCCAAGGCACGAGCATTGTTCCCACCGCTCGTCGACTTGCCGGGCTGGCGCTGCTTCCTCGCCTGGTCGGGCGACGAGCCTGCGGGCTGCGGCGCCCTCTACGTCGAGGGCCGACTTGCCTGGCTCGGCATGGCGGCGACCCGCCCCTCGCATCGCCGCCGCGGCGCGCAGATCGCGATCCTGCTCGCACGGATCGAGGCTGCGCGCGCGCTCGGTGCCGACGCGGTCTACACCGAGACCGGAGCTGCCGCTGCCGACGGGCCAGGGCCGTCGTACCGGAACATCCTCCGCGCCGGCTTCCGTGAGTCGTACCTGCGAGCGAACTGGCGGAGCGCATGAGCAGGTCGGCCCGCTCCGCCACCGCGAGTTCCGCCTGCTCTTCGCGGGCCGCACGATCTCGATGGCGGGCAGCGCGATGGCCCGGTCGCGCTGGCGTTCGCCGTCCTCGATCTGACGGGCTCGACGACGGATCTCGGGATCGTGCTCGCGGCCCGGCAGATCCCGGTGCTCGTCCTCCTGCTCTTCGGCGGCGTCTGGGCCGACCGGTTGCCGCGCCACCACAGCTGCGCGAGGGTTGGCATGACTTCTGGTCGCGCACCTGGCTCTGGGTGATCGTGCTGCAGTTCGGGGTCGTGAACGCATTCCAGAACGGCGCGATCATGGTGCTCGGCCCGGGAATCGCGAAGGACGATCTCGGGGGCGCTGCGGCGTGGGGCGCGGTCTTGACCGCGACGTCGGTCGGACTCATCCTCTGCGGCTTCCTGATGCTGCGCTGGCGGCCGCGCCGGATTCTCTTCGTCGCAACGCTCGCCGTCTTCCCGTTCGCGCTACCCCTGCTCGCCCTCGCCGGCCCGGCGCCGTTGGCAGTCGTGATCGCATGCGCCTTTGCCGCAGGATTTTGCATCGAGATCTTCGGTGTCCTCTGGGACACGGCGATGCAGCAGGAGATTCCGCCAGAAAAGCTTTCCCGCCTCTACGCCTACGACATGCTCGGCTCCCTCGCACTGACGCCGCTCGCGCTCGCCGCCGTCGGCCCGATCTCCGCTGCGATCGGGACGCGCGCGACATTGATCGGCTGCACGATTCTGGTGTTCGGCGCGACTGCGCCGGTCCTGCTCTCGCGCGACGTGCGCACCCTCGAGCGCCGCGATGCGGTCACGGCGCCGACTGCCGAGCCCGCGACCTCCTAGCTCTCGCGCAGGATGTTGCCGCCGGAGACCTGGGCGAGCGCCATCACGGTGATCTCGTCGATATTGACGTTCGGCGGGCGGGTCAACGCGAAGAGCACGCAGTCGGCGACGTCCTGGGCCGTGATCGGGCCGCCCATCGCCACGTTCGAGTAGACGGCCTTGCCGGCTTCCTCGTCGCGGAAGCGAACGGCGGAGAAGTTCGTCTCGACCATGCCGGCGGCGATGTTCGTGATCCGAACAGGCTTGCCCTGCAGGTCGTCTCGGAGCGCACGTGTGTAGCCGTGCACGGCGAACTTCGAGGCAACGTACGACGAGCCGTTCACGTACGACCAGATGCCGGCGACCGAGCCCATGTTGACGATGTGCCCGCCCTCGCCCTCGATCAGCGCCGGCAGGCAGAGGCGGGTCATGCGCATCAGGCCGAGCACGTTCGTCTCCATCACCTGGCGCTCGTCCTCCTCCCTCGACTCCCAGACCGGGTCACGGCCGAGCGCGAGGCCCGCGTTGTTGAAGAGGATGTCGAGGCCGCCAAGGTCAGCGAGCGCCCGGTCGACGAACGCGCGCGAGCTCTCCGGGTCGGTGACGTCGAGAGTGCCGTCACGGCGCGAGCCGACGAAGATGCGGGCGCCGGCCTCTTCGAGCGCTCGCGCGGTAGCCGCGCCGATCCCGCTCGAGGCGCCCTGTGACGATCGCGCGCTTGCCTGACAGGGAGGTCATCCCGGAGAGGTTAACGCTCACCCAACAACTCGCAGCGCCGGACGACGTCTAGGTTTGGGCGATGCAGCCTCAGGAGGAGAACGCCCCGCGCAGTATCAAGCTGACGATCGTCGCCGTCGCGCTCCTCGCGCTGCTCGCAGTGGTGGCGTTCGCGAGCCGCAGCGGGCTCGGTCACGAGTCCCAGGCCCAGCCGACGCCGCGCTACGTCAGCTACGCGTTCACGCTCTTCCTGATCGTGTTCGTGCTCGCGATCCCCGTCGCCGCGTACGGGTTCCTGATCCAGGCACGGGAAGGGCAGGTCGCCCGCAAGAGCTTCAAGTCGCGGATCCTCTCGAACTTCGCGACGATGCTCTTCTTCGGCTTCCTCGCGTTCATGGTCATCTACATGAAGCGCCACCACAACCAGATCTTCCACATCGACACCTCGGCGCTCGACAAGTCGAAGAACGCGCTCAAGAACCGTCCTCACCGCACCGGCGCGGCGAAGTACGAGCCGCACTTCGAATGGCTCGTCTTCTGGATCGCACTCGCGGGGATCATCGTCAGCGCGGCGGCGATGTACGTGCTCTACCGCCGTCAGAAGAAGCGCAAGTCACTGACCGCCGGACCGGAGCCGAACATGACCGAGGACCTGATCACGTCGATGTCGGACGCAATCGACGACCTCGAGGCAGAGCCCGACGCGCGCCGCGCCGTGATCGCCGCCTATGCGCGGATGGAGGGTGTGCTCGGGCGACATGGGCTACGTCGAAAGCCGAGCGAGACGCCACTCGAGTACCTGCGGCGGATCTTGCTCGGGCTGACGGGACGCGCCGACGCGGTGCAACGGCTGACGAGTCTCTTCGAACAGGCGAAGTTCAGCCGACGCGACATCGACGTGTCGATGAAACAGGACGCGATCGGAGCGTTGCGCGAGATCCGCGACGACATGGAGGCGACGGCGTGAGGCGTCACCTGCTCGACCTGATCGTCATGTTCTTCTTCATCTCGGTCATCGCCGGGTACGTCGCGCTCGCCCAGCCTTCGCTTCGGAACGTGACGCTGCATGCGTACGTCTTCCTCGTCGGCGGCCTGCTGATGCTCGGCATCGTCGCCGCAGCCGGCGACCGCGTGCCCCACCGGCACCGCTCCGAGCTCGCTGCGGCACTCGGCGCGGCCAAGCGCCGCCAGAAGCAACTGCCCGAGATCGAGAAGCTGCAGCGCGAGGTCACGCTCGCGACCGCGTCGGCCTACGACCTGCACTACCGGCTGCTTCCCCACCTGCGCGAGATCGCCGAGATGCGGCTCTCGCGCAGCGGCAAGAACGCGAATCAGGAGACGCTCGGGCGCTGGTGGGACCTGCTTCGCCCCGACCGGCCGCCGCCCGATGACCGCTTCGCAAAGGGCATCAGCGAGACAGACCTCCGCGCGCTCGTCGCCGACCTTGCGAGGATGTGACCGATGGCGATGGAGCTGACAGAGGTCGGGCGCCTGTCGGGGCGCATCATGGACGAGGTCGAGAAGGCCGTCGTCGGCAAGCGCGAGGCGCTCGAGCTGCTGCTCCTCGGCGTGCTCGCCGACGGGCATGTGCTGATCGAGGACTATCCCGGGCTCGCGAAGACGCTCATGGCACGCTCGTTCGCGCGCGCGACCTCGCTCGATTTCTCCCGCATCCAGTTCACACCCGACCTGATGCCGTCTGACGTCACCGGCTCGTCGATCTTCAACCAGCGCGACGCCGACTTCGAGTTTCGGCCGGGCCCGATCTTCGCCAACCTCCTGCTCGCGGACGAGATCAACCGCGCCCCGCCGAAGACGCAGGCGGCGCTGCTCGAGGCAATGCAGGAACGGCAGGTGACGACCGAGGGCGAGACGCGCCGTCTCGGGCCGCCGTTCCTCGTCCTCGCAACGCAGAACCCGATCGAGTACGAAGGGACCTATCCGCTCCCCGAGGCCCAGCTCGACCGCTTCCTGCTGCGGATGTCGGTCGGCTATCCGAGCCGTGAGGACGAATGGCAGGTGCTCGCCGGCCGGGCCGAGCGCGGGCGCGACGAGGTGGAGATCACCGACGTCGTCGACCGCGAGACGCTGCTCGAGATGCAGGCGGCGTGCGAGGAGGTGTACGTCTCGGAGCCGGTCGGCCTCTACATGGTCGACATCGCCGCGGCGACACGCAATGCCCAGTCGATCCAGGTGGGCGCCTCGCCGCGCGGGTCACTCGCGCTGATGAAGCTCTCGCGCTGCCGAGCGGCGCTCGACGGCCGCGACTACGTGACGCCGGACGATGTGAAATCGGTCGCCGTGCCGGCGCTCGCACATCGGCTGACCCTGCGCCCGGAGCTCTGGGTGCAGCGCGTGTCGGCCGAGGACGTCGTGCAGGAGCGGCTCGACACCGTGCCGACGCCCGCAGCCGAAGATCTCGCACGCGCTTGACCAGATACGCGACCGCGAAGCTCGCGTCATACGCAGGCATCTCGGCCGTCGGTCTCTTGACGGCGCTCGTCACTGCCCGGCCGGAGCTCGTGGCGGTGACCGCCCCCTTCCTGTTCGCGCTCGGGGCGGGGCTCGCGCTCGCGACCCCGCCACGGCTGAGCGTCGGCGTCAGCCTCGACGAGAACCGCGCGCTCGAAGGCGACGAGGTCGGCGCCCGCGTCACGCTCCGCTCGACGACACCGGTCGACCGGCTGGACGTCTACGTCCGCCTGCCGGAAGGCGTGACGCTCGTCGAAGGGCGCAACCCCGTCGCGCTTCGGCTCGCCGCAGGCCAGGAGCGAGAGCTCGAGCTGACGCTGCTCGCACAGCGCTGGGGCGGCCACGTGATCGGCCCGACCTTCGTGCGGGCGCGCGACCCGCTCGGACTGCTGACCTGGGAGACGACGGCGGAGACGCGGCCCGAGTTACGGACGTACCCGCGCGAGGCAGTGCTCCAGCGCGTCATCCAAGCGGCCGACACGCAGGTGTTCGCCGGCAACGAGGTCGCACGCACGAAGGGCGAGGGGATCGAGTTCGCGGACATCCGCCCGTGGGGCGCCGGCGACGCGCTGAAGCGCGTCAACTGGCGGGCGAGCGCACGGCGCGGTGACCTCTGGGTGAACGAGAGCCATCCGGAGCGGAACACCGACGTGATTCTCTTCGTCGACTCGTTCGCCGAAGCGAGGCTCGGCAGCGAGGGAACGCTCGACCTCGCCGCGCGCGCGACATCGGCGCTCGCCGACGCGTATGTGCGCCGCCGCGACCGCGTCGGCCTGATTGCGTTCGGCGGCATCCTGCGCTGGCTCGTGCCGGGCACCGGCCTCGTCCAGCTGTACCGCATCGTCGACTCGCTGCTCGACACGCAGATCGTCCTCTCCTACTACTGGAAGGAGATCGACGTGATCCCGCGGCGGACGCTGCCGCCGAACGCACTCGTGCTCGCACTCTCGCCGCTGCTCGATCCGCGTTCGGTCGGCGCACTGATCGACCTGCGCGCCCGCGGTCACGATCTGGCTGTGATCGACGTCTCGCCGGTGCCCTTCACCAAGCGGCCGGCGAGCGGCCTCGACTCGATCGCCTACGACATCTGGACGCTTCGCCGTGACGCGCTCCGGCACCGGCTGCGCAGCACCGGCGTCGCGGTCGTCGAGTGGGACAACGAGCTGCCCTTGCAGGCCGTCCTGGAGGAGGTGAGGGCATTCAGGCGCTACGCCCGGCACGCGCGCGGCTGATCACCGCGCTCGGCGCGTTGCTCACACTGGCCGCCACGTGCGTCTACGCAGCCGCGACCGCCGGCCGGTTCGCGCCGATCGCGATCGTCACCGGCGCACTTGCCGTCGGGCTGCTCGCGCTCGGGACTCGTGCTGCGCTGGCCGAGCATGATCCCGTGGACGATCATCCTCGCCGCCGCTGGGTATCTGACCGCCCGCGAAGGGAAAGGATCTGGTCGACGGCTGGGCAGCCGTCGAGGGCGTGGCGCTCCTGCTCGCGGCCGAGCTCGCATCGTGGTCGATCGAGCACGACGCGCGGATCCGCACCGAGCCGGCGCTCGCGATTCGCCGCGCCTTGACGCTGACGGCCCTCTGTGTCGGCGCGCTCCTCGTGAACGTGATGCTCCTCGGCACGGCGGGCGTCGCTGCCGACGCGGGAGTGCTGGTCGCTGCGGTCGGCGTGGCGGCGGCGGTGACCGCCGTCGCGGTGGTCCTGCGGCTCGTGCGTGCATGAGGCTGCTGCTCCTTGCCTCGCTCGCGGCGGCGATCCACGTTCCACACGGCTACCACGCCTCCGTCTACGCGACGGGTTTGCACCACCCGACCGCGATCGCCTTCGGCCCCGACGGCCGCCTCTACGTCACGCAGGACACCGGCCAGATCGTCGCCGTGCGCAACGGCTCGCGCGCCGGGCGTCCGTTCGCCCGCGGATTGACCGTCCCGCTCGGGTTGCTCTGGCGCGGGCGAACGCTCTACGTCTCGGAGAGGGGCAAGGTGGAAGCGCTACGCGCCGGCGGCGTGCGCCGCGTCGTCGTGCGAGGGCTCCCCTACGGACGCCATCAGCAGGACACGATCGCCGCGGGGCCTGACGGTCGCCTCTACCTCGGCTCGGGATCGACGTGCGATGCGTGCGTCGAAAGCGACCCGCGCAGCGCCGCGATCCTCTCCTTCCGGGCGGACGGCAGCGACCTGCGTGTGGTCGCGACCGGCCTGCGCAATCCGTACGGGCTCGTGTTCGCGAACGGCAGTCTTTACGCGACCGTGAACGGCCGGGACGACCTCGGCAAGAACGAGCCCGCGGAGATGGTCGTGCGCATCAGACGCGGCGCCGATTACGGCTGGCCGAGCTGCTGGCCCGGCTACGCCTTGCGCAGGCTGATCGGCGCGTGCAAGGGCGTCGCCGCTCCAGTCGCGTACCTCGAGCCGCACTCGTCGGCTGACGGGATCACCTCGTGGCGCGGCGACCTCTTCGTCGCCGAGTGGGGCGAGTACCTCTCACGCGCGCACGGACGACGTCTCGTGCGCATCCGCGGTGGACACGCGACGACCTTCGCGACCGGTTTCGATCATCCGCTCGCGCTCGCCGTCGGCCCCAGCCGCGACCTGCTTGTCGCGGACTGGGGCCGGGGCGTGATCTACTCGATCGCTAAGCGACCTTGACGAGCGTGATGCGGGTCTGCGAGTGGCCGTTGGGCTCGTTCGCGACTGTCGTCACGGTGTAGGTGTGGTTCTTCGCAGGCGTGAACGCCGGTGTGAACGACACGGACTGGTCGGTGCCGAGTGGTGCGTTCGAGATCGCGCGGTTGACGAGCTTCGAACCGTCCTGCACCGAGTACGAGAGTCCGATCGGCGTGCCCGTTGCCGAGTAGTAACTGAGGTACGGCACATAGATCGTGACGCGCGGAGCGCGACCGGCGGTGGCCGTGACCGTCTGGCCGTCCGTCAGCCGAGCGATGGCGCTGAAGGTGTTGTACGCCGGCTTGTGCGCGCCGCTCGCGACCTCGAGGCCGCTCTGCCACGGGTTGCCGGTCGAGTCGCGGAATACGAACCAGACGAACATCTGGACGTTCGGATCGTTCTTGGCGATCGTCAGCGCCTGCTTGGCGTACGCCGACTGCTTCGCGGTCGTGACGCCCTTCGGCTCGCCGGGCTTCGTCTCGTGGCCGTACTCGGTGATCCAGATCGGCACCGACCGATGGAACGACGTCTTCAGCTGCTTCTCGAAGAGCGGCAGGGTCGACAGCGTCACGTTCGGGTAGCGCACCTTCTGCAGCGGCGGCAGGTTCGGCGACGTGGGATACGGGTGATGTGCCCAGGCGTCGAACTTGAGGCCGCCCACCTTGCCGAGCAGCTTCGCGAACGTGCCCGGCGCGACACTGCCGCTGACGCCGCTGAGCGGCTTGTCGCGCCCACGCGCCGACGTCTCGCCGATCGCGACCTTCGCCAACGGGTTGCCGGCCTTGATGCCCGCGTACGCCGCCTTGTAGAGCTTGGCGTAATTCGCAGGGCCGACGATCGTCTTGCCGGAATACTGGGGCGCGAGGAAGAGCTCGATGTTCGGCTCGTTCCACACCGACCAGAGCCCAACCGTCCCGTGGCCGGTGCGGCCGCTGTAGCGCGTCGCGAGCATCCTGGTGAAGGTCGTCAGGTCCGACAGGCGCGTCGGAAGGCGGTTTGGCGTCTTGTTGCCGTTCGCCCACTTCGGCGTGCCGGTGACGTTGATCATCACGCGCAGGCCGTGCAGGCCCGACGTGAAGACGAGCTCGTCGAGATCGTTGATGCGGTAGGCCGGATCGTTGCCGTCGGACGGCGTCGAGGGCCGAGTCGGTGCGATCGACGCCCAGTTGGCGGTCGTGTGAATGACCGACGCCCCAGTCGCAGCCGCATCGGCGAGATTCTCCTGACGAGCAGCCGAGAACCGAAACGAGCTGTCATCGAAGAATCCGATGGGCATGCGGGTCGCGGCCTGAGCGGTCAGCCACGGGGGCGACCAGAAGCGCGACCAGCGCGACGAGCACGAGGCGTGCGGCTTTCTCCACGGGCAAATCTCCTCCTGTTGTTTCCTGGGCGAGTGGGCCGCGCGACAGTAACCCGGCGGTTTGATCGCGTTGTTAAGAGGTCGAGCCTCTACTCTGCCCCCGGTGGGCAGGCGTCTCGAGAGTTCCACTGCTGCCGGTCGCAGTCCTCCTGTGGCTCGCGCTCGGGTCGGTGCTCGCCGTCTTCACGAGCAAGGTGGCCAACTGGTTCGTCATGACCGACGAGCTGCTCTACGAGCGCCTTTCGATCAGCATCGCGAACACCCACTCACCGCTTCCGCGCGTGCACGGGGAGGCGGTCTCGAACATCAATCAGCTCTATCCCCTCGCTGATCGCGCCTGCATTTCGGAGCCTGTCGATCGCGCACGCCTTTCACCAGGCACATGTCCTGAATGCGTTCGTCATGAGCTCGGCGGCGATCCCCGCGTACCTGCTCGCCCGTCGTTTGACCTCCAATCAGATCCTCCCGTTCGTCGTCGCCGTGGCGACGGTCACGGTGCCCTGGATCACGCTCGCGTCATTCCTCCTGACGGAGGTTGCGGCCTATCCGGCCTTCGTGTGGGCGCTCCTCGGCATCCAGGC
>CAVZYK010000015.1:0-22524 GCA_963779505.1 uncultured Actinomycetes bacterium
AGCGCGCCGACCCGGACGGCTACCTGATTCCGCCCACGGTGTTCGAGGGCGTCGCGGACGACGCGTTTCTCTCGTGCGAAGAGGTGTTCGGTCCCGTCACGTCGCTCTACCGCTTCGCCGGGCTGGACGAGGCGCTCGAGCGCGCGAACGCGGTCGAGTTCGGGCTTTCGACCGCGATCTTCACGTCGAATCTCGCGACCGCCACGCGGTTCCAGAACGAAGCGCAGGCGGGTCTGATCCATGTCAACTCGCAGACGGCGGGCGCGGAAGTCCACGTCCCGTTCGGCGGCATCAAGTCGAGTGGCTTCGGCCCACACGAGCAGGGCCGCGCAGCGATCGAGTTCTACACCGAGCAGGTCACGATCTACGTCGACCCCTGAGACGCCTGGGCCTTGCCGGCTGCGAGCCGCGCCGGGCTGAATGAGAAGTCGACGATGACCAGCGCCGCGCCGAGCCCGACGATCGTCCAGAGTACCGGGTCGAACCCGCCGCTCAGGTCGCGGATCGCGCCGAGCAGCAGCGGTGACAGCGCCGAGAGCGTGTAGCCGGCGCCGAGCATGATCCCCGCTAGCGCCGCCACCTCGGCCGGCCGCTCGGCGGCGTCGAGCGGCAGTGTCATCGTCAACGGGAAGAGCGGCCCGATCGCGACGCCCAGCAGCAGCGCCCACACCCAGCCGGCATCCGGCACGAGCACGACCCCGAGCAGCGCACCGAGCTGCAGCGTCGCCGCCCCGCCGAGCCACATCCGGCGCTGACCCCAGTGGTCGGCGGCCCAGGCGACGGTGAACCCGACCGGAATCGTGACGGTGTTCAGGACTGCGAGCAGGTTCCCCGCGGAGCCTTCGCTCCACCCGCGCTCGACATAGGCATCGGGCAGCCACGCGTTGAGCCCGTAGAAGACAGACGACATGAGAAAGAACGCGGCCACCAGGCGCCACGCGAGCGGCCGTCGCCACGGGAGCTTCAGCGGTCGCGCCTCGACGCGCTCGTGTGGCAGCTCGCTGCGCGTGAGCCAGAGCCAGAGACCGGCGAGCAGCGTCGAGACGACGCCGAAGACGAGCAGCGGTGTGCGCCAGCCGCCGGCGCCGTGCGCGAGTGGCACCGCCACGCTGGCGGCGACCGCGGAGCCGATTGTGATTCCCGACGTGTAGACCGCCGTCGCGAAGCCCGGACGGTCGGCGAACCGGAGCTTCACTGCGACCGGGAGCATCGCCCCCGCCAGCCCCATGCCGATGCCGATCGGGAACGTCAGCAAGATGACGCCGAGCGCTTGCGGCGCGAGCGCGCGGACGACTCCGAAGACGCCGATCAGCCCCAGCGCAGCGCCGATCGCGAGGCGTGAGCCGACTCGGCCGGACAGAAACGACGCCGGCGGCGCAAAGAGGCCCATGCAGAGCACCGGGATCGTGCCGAGCAGGCCGGCGACCGCGTGCGTGACGTCGAGGTCGTGCTGGATCAGCGGCAGCAGCGGGCCGATGCCGACGAGCTGCGGGCGCAGCGCCAGCGCCGCGAGGAACAGCGCGACGAGGAACGGCGCCCTCCGCAAGGGCTTCTACAGCGTCTCGTAGAAGGTGCGCTCGCGCGACTCCATCAGCGGGAAGAGCTCGCCCACGGCCAGCCGCTGGAAGTGCTCGGTCGCTCCATGCGCCTCGAAGGCGGCCTTGTCGTCGTACTCCTCGAAGAAGAGGAGCGACCCGGGGTCCTCGGTGTCGACGCAGGGGACATAGGCCCTGCACCCCGGCTCGGAGCGCGAGGCCTCGGCGAGCTCGCGGGCGACCTCGGCCGCACGCTGCGCGTTGCCCTCGGTGGTCTTCATTCGCACAACAAGAACGAACGACATTCGCATCTCCTTCGTGGAAGGTCGAGCCGTCAGCCGGCTGTGACGGGGTTGGTGATCGAGCCGACGCCGTCGATCTGGATCGTGATCTCGTCGCCCGGCTGCAGCCAGACGGGCGGGTCGCGAAACGCACCCACCCCGGCAGGCGTGCCGGTGATGATCAGGTCTCCCGGCTCGAGCGTGATCGCCTGCGAGATGAACGCGATCACGTCGGCGACTCCGAAGATCATGTTCGACGTGTTCGACTCCTGCATGAGGTTGCCGTTGAGCACGGCGCGGATCGGGAGCGCCTGCGGGTCCGGGACGTCGGCGGCCGGGACGAGGTCGCCGACCGGCAGGAACGTGTCGAGCGACTTGCCTCGCACCCACTGGCCGTCCGCGAACTGCAGGTCGCGACCCGACACGTCGTTGGCGACGACGTAGCCCTCGACGTGGTCGAGCGCGTCCGAGGCCGAGACGCCGCTGGCGCGCTTGCCGATCACGACGCCGAGCTCCGCCTCGTAGTCCACCTGCTGCGAGATCTGGGGGATGCGAATCGGCTCACCGTCGCCGGTCAGGGTGTTCGGCCACTTGGCGAACAGCAGCGGCCGGTCCGGCAGCGCTGTTCCCTGCTCTTCGGCGTGGTCGCGGTAGTTCAGGCCGACGCAGACGATCTTCTGAGGGGTCGAGATCAAGAAGCCGACCCTACTACGCCGCCTGCGACCAGCGCCGTGATCTCGTCGTCGCTCAGACCGAGCTCGCGCAGCACCTCGGCGGAGTGCTCGCCGAGCCGCGGCGGCGGGCGATCGTGCTCGAGCCGCCTCCGATCGATCTGCACCGGCGAGGCCACTGCCTCGAGCCCATCGACGTCTTGCAGCATCCCGCCCGCCCGCGTCTGCGGATGCGCGCCCACCTGCACGAGATCCTGAACCGGCGCCACGGGGATCCCGTCGAGCGCAGACAGCCAATGCGAGGAGCTTTTCGTCGCGATCCGAGCGCGGATCTGCGGCAAGAGGTCGTCGCGATGCGCAAGCCGGTCCGGGTTCGACCCGAAGCGAGGGTCGTCCGCCAGCTCATCGAGGCCGATCCGCTCGCAGAGCAGGCGGAAGAGCCGGTCGTTCGCCGCGGCGATCATCAGCTCGCCGTCAGCCGTCGCAAACACCTCGTAGGGCGCGATCAGCGGGAACGCGGTGCCATGCCTGACCGGTGCGACGCCGGACTGCAGCGCCGCGGCCAGCTGGTAGCCGACGAGCGACAGGGCCGTGTCGAACAGGGCAACGCTGACGTCACGGCCCCGGCCTGTCGTGCTGCGCTCGAGCAACGCCGCGACGATGCCGAGGGCAGCCCACACGCCGGTCCCGATGTCGATCACCGAGGCTCCGACCCGCACGCCCGGGCGATCGGGCTCGCCCGTGATGCTGACGAGCCCCGCGAACGCCTGCATCAGGGGGTCGTAACCGGGGCTGCCCGCGAGCGGCCCGGTGGGGCCGAATGCCTCGATCGAGCAGTAGACGAGTCGAGGGTCCCGAGCACGCAGCTGGTCGCTGCCGAGCCCGTGCCGCTCGGCCGAGCCCGCGCGCATCGACTGGACGACGACGTCGGCGTTCGCAATCAGCCGCAGCAGCGCGTCCTTGCCGCGCTCGTCGGTGAAGTCCAGCGCGAGCGAGCGCTTCGAGCGGTTGGCGGCGAAGAACATGACGCTGCCGCCCGGGAAGAAGCTCGGACCCCACGCCCGCGCCTCGTCGCCGCGGCCGGGATGCTCGACCTTCACGACCTCGGCGCCGAGCCCTCCGAGGATCTCCGTGCAGGTCGGACCGGCGAGCGACGAGGTGAGATCGACGACACGAATCCCCTGCAGCGGCTGGAAGCTCACGCGCCCGAGGCTACCCATAGGATCGCAAGCAACGACGCGTACAGCAGAGCTGCGAAACCTGGAGGCACGATGAAGCTCGGCATGAACATGCTCCTCTGGTCGACCGACGTCACGGGCCCGGAGTACCTGCCGGTGTTCGAGCAGCTGCGCGACCTCGGCTACGACGGCATCGAAGTGCCGATCTTCGACACCTCCCCCGCGACCATTGCGGGCTACGAGCAGCTTGGCGAGCGGCTCGCCGGCCTCGGCCTGGAGGCCCTCGGCGTCGGTGCGCGTACGGGCGACGACAGCCCGATCAGCCCCGACCCGGCGGTGCGCGAACGGGGGCTGCAGGCAACGAACGCCGCAGTCGACATCTGCGCGACGCTCGGCGCGACGAGGATCTGCGGCCCGCTGGGGGCGCCGCTCGGCTACTTCACCGGCGCCGGTCCGACCGACGAGGAGCGGCAGCACGCGGTCAAGAGCCTGCGCGCAGCCGCCGAGCACGCCGCGACGCGCGACGTGACGATCGTCGTCGAGTATCTGAACCGCTTCGAGATGTACCTGATCAACTGTGCCGCTGACGCAGCTGCACTCGTGCGTGAGGTCGACCACCCGAACTGCCGACTGATGTACGACACCTTCCACGCGCACATCGAGGAGAAAGATCCGCGTGCGGCACTGCAGGACTGCCGAGACGTGCTCGTGCACGTCCACGCCTCGGAAAACGACCGTGGCACTCCCGGGACCGGCCAGGTGGCATGGGACGAGACCTTCGCCGCGCTGAAGGAGATCGGCTACGACGGGTGGATCGTGATCGAGGCGTTCGGCGACGCGCTGCCGGACCTCGCGGCCGCGACGAAGATCTGGCGGCGAATGTTCGAGAGCGAGGAGCAGCTCGCACGCGACGGTGGGGCTTTCATCCGCGACCGCTGGAGCAGCGTCGCGGCCTAGCCGCCCTTCCAATACGGTCGCGTGATGCGGATTGCGCTCTTCGTGACGTGCCTCGGCGACACCCTCTACCCGGAGACAGGGAGGGCAACCGTGGAGCTCCTGGAACGCCTCGGTCACGAGGTCGTGTTCCCTGCAGAGCAGACGTGCTGCGGCCAGCTGCACGCGAACAGCGGCTACCGAAACGAGGGGCTCGAGCTCGTCGAGCGCTTCGAGCGGATCTTCGGCGACTACGACGCCGTGGTCTCGCCGTCGTCGTCGTGCGTCGGCCACGTGCGGGAGCACGCGCCCGCGATCGCGCCACACGTATTCGAGCTGTCGGAGCTGCTGGTGCACCGCCTCGGTGTCGAGGACGTCGGTGCTTCGTTCCCGTACCGCGTCGCCTACCACCCGACGTGCCACTCGCTGCGCGTGACGAGGGTCGGCGATGCACCGCTGCGTCTGCTGCGGAACGTGCGCGGGCTCGAGCTCGTGCAGCTCGAGCGCGCAGACGAATGTTGTGGCTTCGGCGGCACGTTCGCCGTCAAGAACGCCGAGACGTCGGCCGCGATTCTCGCCGACAAGTGCGATGCGATCGAAGACAGCGGTGCCGAGGTCTGCACTGCGGTCGACGGCTCGTGCCTGCTGCAGATCGGCGGCGGCCTCGCCCGTCGGCCGGCCGCCGTCCGTGCGCTGCACCTCGCCGAGATCCTCGCGTCGACGGAGACCACGTGACCATCCCGGCGTTTCCCGAGGCTGCCGGCCGCGAGCTCCAGAACCTCCAGCTGCGCACGAACCTGCGCGCCGCCACGGACACGATCCAGCTCAAGCGCAGTCGGGTCGTCGCGGAGGTTCCGGACTGGGACGAGTTACGGGACGCGGGGCGCGCGATCAAGGCGGACGTGCTCTCCCGGCTCGACGAGTACCTCGTGCAGTTCGAGTCGGCGGTCACCGCCGGCGGCGGGCACGTGCACTGGGCTCGGGACGCGACCGAGGCGGGGGCAATCGTGACGAAGATCGCGCGGGCGCACGCTGCCGACGAGGTGGTGAAGGTCAAGTCGCTGACGACGGACGAGATCCACCTCAACGATGTGCTCGCTGCCGCGGGCATCCGTGCCGTCGAAACGGACTTCGCCGAGCTGATCCTGCAGCTCGACGGTGACTGGTCATCGCACATCCTCGTTCCGGCGATCCACCGCAATCGGCGCGAGATCCGCGACCTCTTTGCCCGCACAATCGCGCCCGGCATCACCTCGGACGACCCGGCGGATCTGGCAGAAGCGTCGCGCGTGTACCTACGCGAGCTCTTCCTACGCGCCAAGGTCGGAGTCAGCGGCGCCAACTTCGGTGTCGCCGAGACCGGCACGATCTGCGTCGTCGAGTCGGAGGGCAACGGGCGCATGTGCACCACGCTGCCACCCGTGCTCGTCTCGATCCTCGGCATCGAGAAGCTCGTACCGCGTCTCGACGACCTCGAGGTGTTCCTGCAACTCCTGCCGCGATCGTCCACCGGCGAGCGGATGAACCCGTACACCTCGCTCTGGACCGGTGTGACCGCCGGTGACGGCCCGCAGGAGCTGCACGTCGTGCTGCTCGACAACGGACGCACGCGTGTGCTCCAGGATGAGGTCGGCCGGCAGGCGCTGCACTGCATCCGCTGCAGCGCCTGCCTCAACGTGTGTCCGGTGTACACCCGCACGGGCGGGCACGCGTACGGCTCGGTGTACCCCGGCCCGATCGGCGCGATTCTGACGCCGCAGCTGGTCGGGATCGAGAACGCGTCGTCGCTGCCGTACGCTTCGACGCTCTGCGGCGCCTGCTACGAAGTGTGTCCGGTCAAGATCGACATCCCGCGCGTGCTCCTGCACCTGCGGGCGGAGGCGGTCCGTGCGCGCGGCCGCTCGGCCGAGTCGACCGTGATGCACACCGCCGCGTGGGTCTTTCGCGGCCCGCGCCGTTTCGCACTCGCCCAGCGCCTCGCGCGGCTCGCGCAGGTCCCGTTCGCCCGCAAGGGCAGTCTGGCCCGCCTGCCGCGACCGTTCTCCGGCTGGACGCGTTCGCGCGACCTCAAGGCCGTGGCGGACACGAGCTTCCGCACCTGGTGGGGCCGGCGGTGACCGACGCACGCACCGAGGTGCTCGCGAGGATCACGGCGATCTCACGGAAACCTGCGCCCGAAGCGCCACGCGGCTACCGGATCACGGGGATGCGCTCGCCGACCGAGGTCGTCGAGCTCTTCTGCGAGCGGGTTGCCGACTATCGAGCGGAGGTCGTTCGTGTGGGCGCCGCCTCCCTCGGCGACCAGATCGAGCGCGTCCTCGCGGCGCACGGCGCACGGCGCGTCGGCATCCCCTCCGGCCTCCGCGCTGAATGGCGCCCGAGCGGCTGCACGCTCGTCCCCGAGGAGACGCTCGACACCGCGGGCTTCGACACGCTCGACGGCGCGCTCACCGGCAGCACGGCGGCGATCGCCGAGACGGGTACGATCGTGCTCGCCTGCGGCCCCGAGGAAGGACGACGAGCGCTGACGCTCGTGCCGGACCTGCACATCTGCGTGGTCGAGCGCGGCGACATCGTCGAGCTCGTGCCCGAGGCGATGCGCCGTGTGGGGGAGCTCGTACGGACGGATCGACGTCCGCTGACGCTCGTCTCGGGGCCGTCTGCCACCTCCGACATCGAGCTCAGCCGCGTCGAGGGGGTGCACGGCCCGCGCCGGCTCGTCGTGATCGTCGCCGAGTGAGGGGGTGCGCGCGGCGGCCGCGCACCCCCTGGCCACCGATCTAGCGCCTGCCGCGCGGGGCCGCGTTGCGCCGTGGCAGGGACATCTGAGCGACGAGCAGGGCAACCTCCGCCCAGTCGACGGAGATGGCCTGCAGCCCGTCGTCAGCGTCGAGGCTCGCGAGGTGCTCATCGCGGGCCTCTTCGATCAGGTCACGGATGCCGACCGCACGCGCGGCCAGCGCCGCCTCGTCGCGCAAGCCGTCCGCGAGCAGCGCCGCGACCCCGGCCAGCTCCCGCTGCCGGCGGCCGCGACCGCGCGCCGGTGCGGCAGACAGCATCGAGACCGCGCAGCGGGCGATCGCATGCGCGTGCTGCTTGCCCGTCACGCGTTGCTCACCACGCGACCCGCTCGCGTCGGGGCGACGACCATGAACATCGACCGCCCCTCGAAGGTCGCCGCCTGCTCGACGGCGCCGTCCGCGGCGACCTCCGCTGCGATGCGGTCGAGCAGCTGCCGTCCGCGGTCCGGCCGCTCGCGCTCCCGTCCGCGGAAGATGACGGCGATCTTCACCTTGGCGTTCTGCTCGAGGAAGCCCCGCACCTGATCGAGCTTCCAGGCGAAGTCGTGCTCGCCGATCTTCGGCCGCAGCCGCACCTCCTTGACCGCGACTCGCACCTGGTTGCGACGTGCGAGCTTCTCCTTCCGCTCGGCGTCGTAGCGGAACTTGCCGTAGTCGACGATGCGGCAGACCGGCGGCTGTGCCGCCGCCGCCACCTCGACGAGGTCGAGCTCGGCCTCGGCCGCGAGCCGAAGCGCATCCGGCAGTGACCGCTCGCCGAGCTGCTCGCCCGTCGCGTCGATCACCAGGATCGTCTGCGCCTTGATCTCGCCGTTGACGCGAGCGCGCTTCACCGGCGGCGTGTCCTGACGGAACCGCACGCCGCCCTTCCTGTGCCGCCTCATCGCGGCAACCTCTGCTCGTGCACTAAGCGATCCTTTCTCTGAAAGAGGATCTCGCGGCGCACGAATCGGCTGAGGCCGACTACAAGGTTGTCAGGCGGAAGCCGTCAGGCGCTGCGAGACGATGGATTGGGTTCGACATGGCGCACCTCCTTCGCTTCCGGGGCTCAAAGACTACTACGCGCGCGCCTGCGCGAGGCGGCGCTCGAACCGCTCGATGCGCGAACCGCTCGCGACCGAGCGCTCACGGCCCGTGTAGGCCGGGTGGCAGTTCGAGCAGACCTCGAGCGACTGGCCGGCGCCGGTCGAGTGCGTCTCGATCACGGTGCCGCAGGACGAACAGGTGAAGGTCGCGAGGGTCAGCTCTGGGTGGATCGTTGCATTCATCGGGAAGTCCCTTTCTTGTTGCGTACTCAAGTAAACGCTCCGAGCCCTGCGCCTATTCCGGCCGGACCGCGGCTGGGGGCCTGCGCGCCGCAGGCCCCCAGGGCGAACCGATCAATCGAGTCGGCTACGCCGGCTCGGGCTGCGTCTCGACCTCGTGCCGCACGCGCGGCAGCCAGCCGAGCCACTTCGGCAGGTACCAGTTCGCGTCACCGAGCAGCTTCATCGCCGCCGGCAGCAGCACTGCGCGGACGATCGTCGCGTCGATCAGCACTGCGGCCGCGAGGCCGATGCCGAACTCCTTCAGGAAGAGGAACGAGAGCGTCCCGAAGATGGAGAACACGCCGACCATCACGATCGCCGCACTCGTCACGACGGACGCGGTCGACTTGATCCCGTAGGCGACCGCGTCGTCCGTCGACATCCCACGGTCGTGAGCCTCGCGGATCCGGCTCAGGATGAAGACGTGGTAGTCCATCGAGAGACCGAAGAGAATCACGAACAGGAACATCGGCAGGAACGCGACGACGCCACCGGTGTACTCGAACCCGAACAGTCCCTTACCCCACCCGTGCTGGAAGATCATCACCAGCACGCCGTAGGCAGCGGCGACCGACAGCAGGTTGAGGACGACCGCCTTGACCGCAATCACGATCGACCGGAACGTGATCAACAGCAGGACGAACGCGAACACGAGCACGAACGCGAACACGAACGGTGCCGCATCCTTCATCTGCTTGTTGAAGTCGACCGAGTTGGCGGACAGGCCTGCAACGCCGACATCGGCATTGCCGAGCGAGCCGACACTCTGCGGGATGACGTCATCCCGCAGCGTCTCGAGTGCACGTGTCGACGTGGTATCGGTGCCGGAGCCTGCGATCGGCAGTGACACGAGCGCGATCGTGCCATTCCGGTTGACGCTCACCGAGGTGGGCTCATGGAACTGGCCCGTTGCGACCGCGTCGTGCCGCAGCTTGGTGATCGCCGCGCGGACCCGTTCGGCCGACGTGTTGTCGACCTTGACCATCACGAGCGCGGGGATGCTGCCGCCCGGGAAGGAGTCCTGCATCTCGTCGTACACCTTCATCACCGGGATCGACTTCGGGAACGTCTCCGGACCCGGTGTCACGGTGTGCATCTGCAGTGCGGGTGCGGCGAGCGCGAGCAGCGCCCCCGCCGCGACGATCGTCGCGACCAGCGGGTGCTTGAGCACCGGGTTCAGCACGGCGTTCCAGAAGCGGCTCTCGCCGTCCTCGCGGCGCATGCGCGATACGAACGGGATCCGCACCTTGTCGACGCGGTCGCCGAGCTTCGAGAGCAGCGCCGGCAGGACGGTCAGCGAGCCGAGGACGGCGACGCCGACGACGATCATCGTCGCGACCCCGAGGCTCTCGAACGTCTTGTCGCCGGTGAAAAGCATCCCGGCCATGGCGATCATCACGGTCAGGCCGGAAACGAGCACCGCACGTCCGGAGGTTGCGGCGGCGGCCTCGAGCGCTGCGCGCTCGCTGCTTCCCTTGCGCCGCTCCTCGCGTTCACGCTTCAAATAGAACATCGAGTAGTCGACGCCGACGGCGAGCCCGATCAGCAGCACGATGACACTGCTGTTCTGGTCGACGGGCAGGAGGTGGCTCGGGATTGCGAGCAGGCCCATCGTGCCGGCAACAGCGGTGAGGGCCAGCAGGAGCGGCAGCCCCGCCGCGACGAGCGCGCCGAAGGCGACGAGGAGCACAGCGAGCGTGATCGGCAGCGAGTAGAGGCCTGCCTTCTCGAGGTCCTTCCCGATCTGCTTGTTCAGCGCCTCGTCAACGCTCGCGTCGCCGACCTGGCCGATCGTGAGTGAGGGATACGACTTCTGGACGGCCGCCACGGCCGCCTCGACGGGGGCGACCTGCTTGTCGGAGACGGCGAGGTCGGTGCCTTGCATCTTGAACTGCACGAGCGCCGCATGGCGATCGGCAGAGATCTGGCCGGCGTTGCCCGCCACGAACGGCGAGTTGATGTCACGGACGTGACGCTGGCCCTGCAACGCGACGATCACCGAGGCGACGGCGTGCCGGAACTCGGGCGCGTCGACGGTGGAGCCGGCGCTCTTGATGATCACGTTCTCGTTCGCCGGCTGCTTGAACTCGTCCGCGAGCACGCTCTGCACGTGACCGGACTCACCCGAGCCTGCCTTGTTGGGATCGAGGTTCTTCGTACCGATCACGCTGCCGATCGCGAACGCCGCGACCACGAACGCGAGCCATCCGAATGTTGCTGTCTTCCAGTGCGAGGCGCTCCACCGACCCATCCGGGCGGCCAGATGCCTTGACTTTCCGAGGGGGGTCATTGGACTCCGCCTTCCTTTCGATCGATTGACGTCTCCAGCTTCACCTCCGCCGCCGCGCTCGCCCGTTCGGCGGGCCGGCGTCTGACGGTGTGGCTGGCCGTACCTCTCGACCGTGCCGGGACGGCGCTCGCTGCGCCATCCGGCATCACCCTGGTCCGACCCTCGACTCGCGACTACGCTGGGAATCGTGAACGCCGCACTTTTGGCTTGGTACAGCCAAAACAAGCGTCCGCTGCCGTGGCGCGAGACGCGTGACCCGTACGCGATCCTCGTCAGCGAGGTGATGCTGCAGCAGACCCAGGTCGAGCGCGTGATCCCGCGCTGGACGGCCTGGCTCGAGCGCTGGCCGACCGCGGCTGCTCTCGCCACCGCATCCGTCGCGGACGTGATCGTCGCCTGGCAGGGGCTCGGCTACAACCGGCGCGCCGTCAACCTGCATCGCGCTGCGCAGCACGTCGCCGCACATGGGTGGCCCGACGACCTGACGGAGTTGCCCGGCGTCGGGCCGTACACCGCCGGCGCCGTCGGCAACTTCGCGTTCGGCCGTGACGTGTTGCCCGTCGACACGAACGTGCGCCGCATCCAGGAGCGCACCAGGCACGCGTTCGACGGCTCGTGCACGCAGGCGCTCTTCGACCTCGGCGCGACGATCTGCCTCGCGCGGATCCCTCGCTGCGGCGTCTGTCCGCTCGCATCCGAGTGCCCGTCGCGCGGCTCGCGCTACGAGCCGCTGCGCAAGCAGTCCGCGTTCGAGGGCTCGTTCCGCCAGCGTCGCGCGATCGCGCTGCGCGCGGTCGCGGCGGGCGATCAGCCGGCCGACGGAGATGCGCTCGTCGCGCTCGCACGCGACGGGCTCGTCGTGCTCGAGGACGGGAGCGCTTCATTGCCGTCGTGACAGTCGTGAACGTGGTTCGCGAGTTACGCAGCGAGCGAGCGGCGCGTCTCGGCGACGACCCGCGCCAGCGCTGGCTCGTCCGTGACGAGCCCGTCGACGCCGAGGTCGACGAGCGCGACCATCTCGCGCACGTCGTTGACCGTCCACGGCACGACTCGCAGACCGTCTGCGTGCGCCGACTCGACGAGCTCGCGCGTGATGAGGTCGTGCCGCGGACCGATCGTCTGGGCGCCGGCTGAGAGCCGGGTCGGCTCCTTGAAGAGAAACGTGGTCGCGAGGGAGGGCTCGAGGCGCCGGGACTCGACCAGCACCCACGGCTCGAACGAGCAGAGCTGGATCCGGCCGAGGTGAGGTGCGAGCGCCTGCGCGAACGCGCGCGGCGACGGGGTCTCGGCCGGGAAGCACTTTGCCTCGACCACGACCGGCGTCTGACCCGCCGTCGCCAGCGCCTCCTCCAGGCGCAACCCCGAGGCGTCGCCGAAGTCCGTGTCATGTGCGACGACCAGCTCACCTGCAGCGACACCGACATCGATCTCGACCGACGTCGGCGCGGTGGCGAGCAGGCGCCGCAAGGTCAGCTCGTCGTTTCCGCGGTGGGCCTGGATCTCGAAGCTCACGCCACAAATGTGGCGCAGTACGCGGTTCTCGTGGGTTACCGGCCCGATGAGCGGTGGTGACGTGTCGGTGAACGGCGGGTGGAGGCCTAGACGGCGTGCCGCATCCAGACGTTCGGCTCGACGTGCGTGCCGACGCCGTCTCGCACCTCGAGCGTCGCGAGCATGCCCGGCACCACGTAGGTGCCGTCCTCGGGGAACGTCATCTCCGTCCACTCCTCCCAGTCCGCGACCGGCGCCTCGATCAGCATCGACCTGGGCGCGACCTGCACGATCTCGCCGCCCACGCGCTCGTGCACGCGGATCCACGGGTCGAAGTGCGAGCCGTCCTCCCGCCGCCATTCGACGTACCGCTCGATCGGGATCAGTGGATAGCGCTCCTTGAGCGTCGGCCGCACCGCGGCGATCACGGATGCGAGTCCCGCGGCGGCAGCCGCCTGTCGGGCCGCCTCGATCAGCCGCACCGAGACCGCGCCGCCGCGCCGGTCCGGACGCACACTGATCGCAAGCAGCGAGAGCACGTTGCCGTCGCCGAGCTCCATGCCGCGTTCGAACGCCTCGTCCCAGCCCTGCGGCAGCTCGGCGTCGACGTGCACGGGCAGCGAATGCACCTCGGCGATCAGGTCGCCGTCGTCGAGCAGCGCCAGCTGGAAGTCGGGGAACAGCTCGTAGAGGCGCCCCCAGTACTTCCACCCCATCGCGTTGTGGTTCATGAACGTCGGGAACGTGTTCAAGACGTCGCTGCGGATCTCGAGCAGGTCGTCGCGATCGGCGTAGCGGACGATCTCCATCAGCGCTCGAGCAGCGCCACCGCGTGCGCCGCCAGTCCCTCGCCGCGGCCGGTGAAGCCGAGCTGATCGGTGGTCGTCGCGCGCACGTTCACCTCGCCGCCGCCGACGGCGTCGGAGAGGCGCGCACGCATCTGCTCGCGGTGTGCTGCGATCTTCGGCTCCTGGCCGACGAGCACGCAGTCGGCGTTGACGAGCGTCCAGCCTGCCTCGCGCACGTGCCCGTACGCCTCGCGAAGCAGCTCGATGCTGTCGGCGCCGCGGTAGCGCTCGTCGTCCGACGGAAAGAGCGCACCGATGTCGCCCAGGCCTGCGGCGCCGAGCAGCGCATCCGTGAGCGCGTGCGCGAGCACATCGCCGTCCGAGTGACCGGCGAGCCCGCGCGGATGGTCGAGCTTGACTCCGCCGAGCACGAGCGGCACCCCGTCGGCGAGCGCGTGCGCGTCGACGCCGATCCCGACCCGGAAGCTCACGCCAGTGCCGCCGGCAGCTCGTCGAGCGAACGGATGCGGATCGCCTCGGGCGGCGGCTCGTGCAGGTACCCCCACGGACCGCGCTTGATGTGCACGCCGACCATGCCGGCGGCGAGCGCCGGGCCGACGTCGTTGTCCACGCGGTCGCCCACGTAGGCGATCTTCCCAGGCTCGACGCCGATCAGGTCGGTCACCCGGGCGAAGAACTCCGGAGCGGGCTTCGCGATCCCCCAGCGGCCTGACGAGCCCAGGACGGTGACGTGCGGGCGCAGCATCTCCTCGGCCTCGAGCGGCGTGTTGCCGACTGCCGCGACGACGAGCCCCGCGGCGCGCAACCGGTCGAGGCAGGCGAGCGCGTCGGGATAGAAGTCGCTCGGCTCCCACGTCGCGGCCGGATGCTCGACCTCGAGGATCTGCCACGCGTCGTCGTGGTGCTCACCGCGCGCGGCGAGGCCGCCGAGCACGCCCATCAGCGTGAACGGCGTCACGCCCGCGACAGCGGCGGCGCGCTCCCACATACCGGTCTCGTCGACGAGCGTCTCGCCGATGTCGAAGACGACCGCTTCTACAGCCATGCCGCAACGCGCTCGAGGTCGGCGCGTGTCGTCACTTTGAGCAGCCGTTCGTCGCCCTCGACGACGATCACCCGGCCGCCCGCCGCCTCGACGAGCGATGCGCAGTCCGTGGGACTTTGTGTGGACTCCACACTTGCTGCCGTCAGCGCTGCACGGAGGACCGGCGCGACGAAGGCCTGCGGCGTCTGCACGGTGACCAGCTCGTCGCGGCTAAGGGTCTCCTCGACGGTGCCTGCTCGCACGCGCTTGACCGTGTCCGCCAGAGGCAGGCCGGGCACCGCGCCGTCGAAGCCCTGCCCCAGGGCGCCGATCAGGCGCTCGAGGATCTCGTCGGTGACGAGCGGGCGCGCGGCGTCGTGCACGAGGATCACGGCCGCGTCCCCGGGCACCTCGGCGACGCCCGCGCGGACGGAGTCGGTCCGCGTCTCGCCGCCGGTGACGCAGGCGCTCACCTTCGACGCGCCCACCTCCTCGGTGAGCAGGATCGTCGGCTCCTCCCACTCGGGTGGCGCGACGACGACGATCGAGTCGATCCACGGGCTCTCGTCGAGGCGCCGCAGCGGCTCTGCAAGCAGGGGCAGACCGCCGAGGCGAACGAACGCCTTCGGCCGGTCTTCCCCGAGCCGCTCCCCTCGCCCGGCGGCGACGAGAACGGCCCAACTGCTCACCTGCTGGCGGCCGTCCGCTTCGTGGCGGCAGCCGGCTTCGTCGCCGGCGTCGACTTCGCCCTGGTGGCGGTCGTCTTCGCGGCGGCCGACTTGGCCTTCGCTGCGGGCTTCGCTGCGGCGACCTTCTTGGCCGGCGCGACCTTCTTGGCGACAGGCGCGGCTGCCTTCTTGGCGGCCGGCGCGGCGACCTTCTTGGCGGCCGGCGTCTTCCGCGCGGCTGCCTTCTCGGCCGGCGTCAGCTTCGGCTTCGCACCCTCGGTCAGCGTCTCCTCGAGCCACTCGAGCGCGTCGTCCTCGCTCATGTTCTTGGCGTACATCAGCTCAGACGCGAGGATCTTCTTCGCCTTGACGTACATCTGCTTCTCGCCGGTCGAGAGTCCCTTCTCGCCGTCGCGCAGCGCCAGGTTCCGAACAACCTCCGCAAGCTCGTAGATGTCGCCCGTCTTCATCTTGTCGCGGTTGTGCTTGAAGCGACGATTCCAGTTCTTGGGCATCTCCGTGCCGCCGGAAGTCAGGTACTTGACGACCTTCTTGACCGCCTCTTCGTCGATCACCTTGCGGAGACCGACGCGCTCGGCGTTGTCCGCCGGCACGTTCACGGTCATGTCGTTGTGCAGGATCTTGATCGTCAGGTACTCGCGTTTTTCGCCTAGAACCTCGCGTTTTTCACGCTTGACGACCGTTCCTGCACCGTGGTGGGGATACACCACCTTGTCTCCGACCTTGTACAAGAGCGCCTCTTTCCGTCCGTAGTCGCGAAAGTGCCGGCGGCCCTGAAGGCTCCACCGGCGAGGCCTCCAGAATAGCAGAAACCCTGCAAATACCCTGTTTTTGAGAAAATCCCTGCTCAGGCGGGGTTCTCGGCCAGCCCGGCACCGAGCGCACGGCGCAGCGTGTCCAGCTTCGGTCCCAGGACAAGCGTGGAGCCGAACTTGCGGCATTCCTCGCTGCGGCGGTCGCTCTGGGAGGCAGGTCTCAGCCGGCCCGTGAGGCCGATCTCGCCGAAGGCGACGGCGCCTTCCCGCACCGGGAGCCCCTTCGCCGCCGAGGCGATCGCGAGGGCGATGCCGAGGTCGGCGCCCGGCTCGTCGATCCGGACGCCGCCGGCGACGTTGACGAAGACATCGGCGCTTCCGAGCGCCAGCCCTGCGTGGCGGGAGAGGACGGCGACGATCATCGCGAGGCGCTTGGGGTCGACGCCGGTGCCGACGCGGCGTGGCATCGCGAGGTCGGTTGGGGCGACGAGCGACTGGATCTCGAGCAAGAGCGGCCGCGTCCCCTCGAGAGTGCAGGCGACCGCCGCCCCCACCTCGCCCGGGTGCGTGCGCCCGAAGAGCTCGGACGGGTCGGGGACGCCGATCAGGCCGGCGCCCGTCATCTCGAAGACGCCGAGCTCGTTCGTCGAGCCGAAGCGGTTCTTGACGGCCCGGAGAATGCGGTGCTCGTGGTAGCGGTCGCCCTCGAACTGGAGGACGCAGTCGACGAGGTGCTCGAGCACACGCGGGCCTGCGACGGAGCCGTCCTTCGTCACGTGGCCGACGAGGAACGTCGCCACCCCCGCTTCTTTCGCCACCCGCAAGAGGCGGGCAGCCGCCTCGCGCACCTGCGAGACCGAGCCCGGCGCAGAACCGATCTCCTGAGACCAGAGGGTCTGCACCGAGTCGATCACACAGACCGCGGGCCGCTCGCGCTCGAGCGTCTCGCAGACCACGTCGAGCTCGGTCTCCGCGAGGATCTCGACGTCGTCGCAGCCGCCGAGACGCGATGCGCGGAGCTTCACCTGGGCGACCGACTCCTCGCCGGTGATCAGCAGCGCCCGCCGCTCGCGCGCGATCGCACCGAGTGCCGAGAGGAGCAGCGTCGACTTGCCGACGCCCGGCTCCCCTCCGACGAGCACGAGGGACGCAGGCACGAGGCCGCCGCCGAGCACGCGGTCGAGCTCGGGCACGCCGGTCGAGAGGCGCTCCGACTCCTCGGCGACGACGTCCACCAGGCGAAGCGGCGGCCGCACGGCAGGCTCGCCGGCGCGGGCACGCCGGCGTTGTCCGCGTGCGGGCACGGCTTCTGCGACCAGGGTTCCGAATTCGCCGCAGCCGGGGCAGCGCCCGAGCCAACGGCCGGTCGAGGTGCCGCACTCGTTGCACACGTGCTGTACGGCCGCCGGTTTCGCCATCAGATGATCGACTCCCAGCGGTGTCGTCGCGGGGAGGGTCTGCGCCAAGCAGCGTGGCTGGCTCGAACGGTGCCAAGGCTGGGTGCCTTGGTGTCGTTCGAGACGGGCGCGATGCGACGTGCGCAGGCCCCCATCCGTGGCGGCGCAAGCTGGGGGTCGCTCATCTCTCCAAGGTAGTCGTAGGTCCCGACGGCACCCGTGCCGCGTTTGCGACGATCGGGCAATGAGACTGAGACAGCTCGGAAACAGTGACCTGCGCGTGTCGGAGATCAGCCTCGGCTCGTGGCTGACCTACGGCGGCGGGGTCGCGGACGACCAGGCGCGGTCCTGCGTCGACGCGGCGTTCGACGCCGGCATCAACTTCATCGACACCGCCAACGTCTACGCGCTCGGCGCGGCGGAGTCGTTCCTCGGCGACGTGCTCGAGTCGCGGCCGCGCGACTCCTACGTGCTCGCGACGAAGCTCTACTTCCCGATGGACGACGAGAACCAGGGCCTCTCGCGCGACCAGGTGCTGAAGCAGATCGACGCCTCGCTCGACCGCCTGCGCACGGACTACGTCGACCTCTACCAGTGCCATCGCTACGACTCCGGGACGCCGCTCGAGGAGACGATGGAGGCGCTCGACGAGGTCGTGCGGGCCGGCAAGGCGCGCTACATCGGGTTCAGCGAATGGACGGCCGACCAGATCCAGGCCTCGCTCGACCTGAGCCGGGAGCACGGCTGGGCGCAGTTCGTCTCCTCGCAGCCGCAGTACTCGCTGCTGCACCGCGAGCCCGAATACGCCGTGATCCCGCTCTCCCGGGCGAACGGCATCTCGCAGATCGTGTGGTCGCCGCTCGGCCAGGGCGTGCTGACCGGGAAGTACCGGCCGGGCGCCGAGTTGCCGGAGGGCTCGCGGGCAACCAGCGAGCGAATGGGACGCATGATGAGCGACAAGCTCAAGGCGGACGTGCTCGAGCGCGTGCAGCGGCTCGTGCCGATCGCCGAGCGGCTCGGCATCACGATGCCGCAGCTCGCGCTCGCGTGGGTCCTGCGCGACGAGAACGTCGCATCGGCGATCGTCGGTGCCTCGCGGCCGGAGCAGGTGCACGACAACGCCTCCGCCTCGGGCATCGAGCTCGACGCGGAGACACTCGCGGAGATCGACAGGGCGATCATCTAGGCTCGGGGCGGTGGCCCGCCGCAAGCTCCGCCCCCAGAACGAGGTCGTCGAGCGCTGCCGCACCCTCTCCGAGGAGCTGCGGGCGGCGCTCGGGCGCCTGCCCTCCGACGATCCCGCCGTCGTCGACGCCATCTGGCGCGGCGAGGGCCTCGGGACGCTGCTCTGGGGGCTCCAGCTCGTGGAGCTCCCGCCCTACGACCAGCCGTTCGACCCGGACGCGCTGGTCGAGGCGTCGCTCGAGGAGGCGCGGCTGCGGGATGCCGAAGAGATCGAGCTCGAGCGCGAGTCGGCGCGGCTCTGGCTGTGGCGGGCGCGCACGACCGACCTGCAGGCGACGGGGGACGTCGAGCTGCCCGAGCGGTACGCGAGCTTCGACCAGCTGATCGCCGCGACGGCGATGCGCGGGTTCGAGCAGGGGCTGCTGCCGGCGCCCATGCGGGGCGACTTCCGCGCCTACGGCAAGGTCTACCGGCACCTGGCGCCCGAGCAGCAGGCGGAGGCCCACTCGATCGCGCTCGAGCGGCAGCACGCGCTCAACTGGCTGGCGGGCCTCGGCGACTCATGGGACGACGTCCCCCTCGACACCTGAATATTGGAGCCTCTATTGTCTCCAGGCATGGAACGCATCGATCGCTACGCCGACCTGATCGTGCGGGTCGGCGCCAACGTGCAACAGGGCCAGACCCTGTTCGTGACGGCTCTCGTCGAGCATGCACCGCTCGCCCGCGCCCTCGCCCGTGCCGGGTACCGCGCCGGCGCCCGGCTCGTCGACGTCCGCTACGCCGACAACCACCTGCGCCGCGCCTTCATCGAGTCGGCGCCCGAGGACGAACTGACGGAATCGCCCCCATGGCTGCTCGCCCGTGCCGAGGCGATCGCAGCCGGCGGCGCGCTGATCATGATCGGCGGCGACCCCGAGCCGGAGCTGCTCGCCGACCTCGACCAGGCCCGGGTCGGCAAGGCGCGGCCGGTCGACGCGATGCAGGTGCAGTTGCGCGCCCAGAACGAGCGCAAGGTGAACTGGTCGATCGCCGCGTTCCCGACGGAAGGCCAGGCGCAACAGGTCTTCGGCGAACCGGATGTCGAGCGGCTCTGGCAAGCCGTCGCTCATTCCGTCCGCCTCGATGACGGCGACCCCGTGCAGGCCTGGCAGGAGCATTCCGCCCGCCTGCGCGCGCGGTGCGAGCAGCTCGACGCGCGCGCGTTCGACGCGATCCGCTTCAGCGGGCCGGGCACGGACCTGACCGTGGGGCTGCTCCCCGGCGCGCGCTGGACCGGCGGCGGCATCGAGACGGTCGACGGCGTCACGCACGTGCCGAACCTCCCGACCGAGGAGGTCTTCACCTGCCCGGACTGGCGTCGCACCGAAGGCACCGTGCGGTCGACGCGCCCGCTCCAGCTCGGCGGCACGATCGTCCGCGACCTCGAGGTGCGGTTCGCCCACGGCGAAGCAGTCGACGTGACGGCGTCGGCCGGCGCCGAGGCCGTGCAGGGCCAGATGGCGATCGACGAGTTCGGCAAGCGCCTCGGCGAGGTCGCGCTCGTCGACGGCGAATCTCGTGTCGGCCAGACCGGCATCACGTTCTTCGACACGCTCTTCGATGAGAACGCCACGTGTCACATCGCCTACGGCTCCGGTGTCACCTTCGGGATCGACGGCATCGGTGGCCTGGAGCCCACGGAGCTGCGCGAGCGCGGCATCAACGTCTCGGGTATACACACCGACTTCATGATCGGCGGTCCCGAGGTGGCAGTCGACGGAATCACCAACGACGGGACGGCCGTGCCGATCCTCCGGGAGGACGTATGGCAACTCTGATCGATGCCCGCCTCGAACGGTATGCCGAGCTCGCAGTGAGAGTGGGCGCGAATCTTCGTGCAGACCAGACGCTCTTCGTGACGGGCAACATCGAGCATGCACCGCTTGCGCGTGCCCTGGCGCGCGCGGGATACGCCGCCGGAGCCCGCTACGTGGACGTGCGCTACGTGGATCCACACATCCGGCGCGCGCTGATCGAGCTCGGGCCAGATGAGGCCCTCACGCACACGCCGGGCTGGCTGAAGACCCGTATGCACGGGTACGACGGAGCCGCCTCGGTCGGCATCACCGGTGACGCAGAGCCCGACCTGCTCGCGGACCTCGACGGCGACCGCGTCGGTCGCGCACGAATGGCCGAGCTGAACGAGATCGCGCGCGACCTGATGATCAAGCGGACGATCAACTGGACGGGCGTCGCCTTTCCGAACGAGGGCTGGGCCCGGCAGGTGTTCGGCGAGCCTGATGTCGAACGGCTGTGGGAAGCGGTCGCGTACTGCACCCGGCTCGACGAGGACGATCCCGTGCAGGCCTGGCGCGACCACACGGCGCGCCTCGAGGAGCGTGCGGCGCAGATGAACGACCGGCGCTTCGACGCACTCCGCTACCGCGGCCCCGGCACGGACCTCACCGTCGGCCTGCTCGCGGAGGCGCGGTGGATGTCGGCTCTCTTCCGGGACGCGGACGGCCGCGAGTACCTCCCGAACATGCCGACGGAGGAGATCTTCACGACGCCGGATGCTCGCCGGGCGGAGGGCGTGGTCACCTCGACCCGCCCGCTGGCGCTGCTCGGGGACGTCGTCGAGCAGCTGAAGCTGACCGTCAAGGACGGCAAGATCGTCCAGGTCGAGGCGGCGACGGGTGCCGATGTCGTCCGCGGGCAATTGGCGAGCGACGACCGGGCAGGGTACTTCGGCGAGCTCGCGCTCGTCGACGGCGCCTCGCGTGTCGGCCAGACCGGCATCACGTTCTTCGACACGCTCTACGACGAGAACGCGACGTGCCACATCGCCTACGGCTTCGGAATCCCGGAAACCTTCGAGGGCGAGCCCGGCGAGGGCATGAACATCTCGACCGTGCACACTGACTTCATGGTCGGCGGCCCGGAGTTGGAGGTCGACGGCCTGACCGCCGACGGCGAGGCGGTGCCCATCCTGCGCAACGACGAGTGGCAGCTCTGAACCGGATCGAGCGGTACGCCGAGCTCGCCGTGCGGGTGGGCGCGAACGTCCAGCCGGGGCAGCTCGTCGAGGTGCTCGGGCGCGTCGAGCACGCCGAGGTGGCTCGTGCGGTCACCCGCTCCGCCTACCGGGCGGGCGCGCGCTACGTCGACGTCCTCTACTCCGACCAGCATCTCCGGCGCGCGCTGATCGAGGGTGCGCCCGACGAGGTCCTCTCCTGGACTCCGCCGTGGCTGCTCGAGCGGGCGAAGGAGATCGGAGACGAGCGCGCCGCTGTCGTCGCGCTGACGGGCGACGCGGAGCCGGATCTGCTCGCCGATCTACCGGGCGAGCGCGTCGGGCGTGCGCGCATGCTGGAGCTGGCCGAGGAGAACAACCGCCAGGTCAACGAGCAGTTGAACAACTGGACGGTGATCGGCGTCCCGAACGCGGGTTGGGCGCAGCAGATGTTCGGCGAGCCCGACGTCGAGCGGTTGTGGCAGCTGGTCGAGTTCTGCGTCCGCCTCGACGAGGACGATCCGGTCGCCGCCTGGCAGGCGCACGTCGCCCGGATCGGCCGCCGCGCGCGGCTGCTCGACGACATGAAGCTCGACGCCGTGCACTTTACGGGGCCCGGCACCGACTTGACGGTCGGGCTGCTGCCCGAGTCGCGCTGGCAGGGCGTCGAGTCGTTGACGGCGGGCGGTGTCCCCTACGTCGCGAACATGCCGACCGAAGAGGTCTTCACCACGCCCGACGCGCGCCGCACTGAAGGGTACGTGCGCTCTACCCGCCCACTCGCGCTCTACGGGCGCATCGTGCGAGGGCTCGAGGTGCGTTTCGAGCACGGCCGCATCGTCGACGTGCGCTCGGACGAAGGCTCCGATGTGATCGAGGGCCAGCTCGCGACGGACGAGCGCGCCGCCTATCTCGGCGAGGTCGCGCTCGTCGACGGCACCTCGCGCATCGGCAAGACGAACGAGACCTTCTTCGAGACGCTCTACGACGAGAACGCAACGTGCCACGTCGCCTACGGCAGCGCCTACACCGAGGCAATCGAGGGCGAGCCGGGCGAGGGCGTCAACGACTCGACCGTCCACACCGATTTCATGGTCGGCGGGCCCGAGATCGACGTCGACGCCGTGCTGCGCGACGGCACCGTGGTGCCGCTCCTGCGCGACGACGTCTGGCAGCTCGAGCG
>CAVZYK010000016.1:0-65094 GCA_963779505.1 uncultured Actinomycetes bacterium
GGCCTATCAGGCCCGGGCATTCCCGGCCGACGCGGTCTCGATCGAGCTGACCCAGCAGGCACAGAATTCGTGGACCAGGCCCAGGGCCGCGGTCACGGCAAGAACAAGAACAAGGCGGGCACGTGGACGCTCGCCGGTCCGAGCAATTCCACGCAGCCGAGCATCCTCAACTTCTCGGGCAACACGTACCAGACCTCGGGCCGCGTGACCGCACTCGCGATCGACCCGAACTGCAACCAGGGCCATTGTCGCCTCTGGCTCGCAGCTGCGGGCGGTGGCGTGTGGCGCACTGACAAGGCCCTGCACAACAACCCGAATTGGACGTGGGTCTCGGCAGGTCTGCCGTCGAACGCGATCGGCACCCTGACCTACGACGCCGCGACCGACACGCTCTACGCCGGCACCGGCGAGCCGAACGCGGCTGTCGACAACGAGGCCGGCCTCGGCCTCTTCAAGTCGACCGATGGTGGCGATACGTGGACGCACCTGCCGGCGATCACGACCACGACCGTGTCGGGGCCGTACACCGGCGATGCGTTCAAGGATCGTTCGATCAACAGCGTGGTCGTCGACCCGCGTAACTCGAACGTGCTCTACGTCGGCTCGATGAGCGGTCTACGGGGCATCAGCTCCGTTCTCTCCGCCGGCGTCATCGGCGCACCGACGCCGCTCCCCGCGCGCGGTGTCTTCAAGAGCACCGACGGCGGCCAGACGTTCACCTACCTGAACAACAGTGCTGCGCAGATCCCGGCGAGCGGCCTGCCGTTCCCGCTGCGTGGCGTCACGAACGTCGCGCTCGACCCGTCGAACCCCGACATCGTCTACGCCGGTGAGTTCGGCCAGGGCGTCTACCGGTCGCTGGACGGCGGGACCTCGTGGGCCCGCATCTTCGGCCCGACGCACCCGACCGCCTCGTTCATCGAGCGTGACTCGATCGCCGTGACGAAGCTGCCGAACGGCAAGACGCGGATGTACGTGGGCGCAGGCGACAACGGCACGTTCGCAGCGGGGCTCTTCCGCTCCGACGACGCGACCGCGGCCGCACCCGCCTTCACGGACATCACGACGATCCAGAGCGCCGGCTACTGCGGCGCGCAGTGCTGGTACGACAACGTCGTCTACACCCCGGCGGGTAACCCCGACGCGGTCTACCTCGGCGGCAGCTACGACTACGACAACGCGGGCGTCCCCGTGCTCGGTGGCGACGCCGGCAAGCGGACGAACGGACGTGCGTTCCTCTACTCGACCGACGCGGGAGCGAACTTCAGCGACCTGACCCGCGATGCCAGCCCGGCGGGCAGCCAGGACGGCATGCACCCCGACCAGCATGCGATCGCTATCTCGCCGACGAACCCGGACATGGTGTTCTTCGGCTCTGACGGCGGCATCATGCGGTCGAGCGGCGACTACGCCGACATCTCGGCCCAGTGCGACTCACGTGGGCTGAATGCGGTCAACCTCGCCGACTGCAAGCAGCTCCTGTCGCGCGTCCCGACGTCGTTCGACAACCTGAACCGGAACCTGCCGACGCTCCAGTTCCAGAGTCTCTCCGTCGACCCGCGTGACCCGCGCAGCCTCCAGGGCGGCACGCAGGACAACGGCACCTGGGTCGGCTTCGCGGGCGACCAGTCGTGGAACCAGACGATCTGGGGCGACGGCGGCCAGTCCGGCTTCAAGGCCGACGACTCAAACGTGCGCTTCAACACGTTCACGGGACAGGCGAACGACGCGAACTTCCGCGGTGGCGATCCCTCGAAGTGGGTCGTGATCACGGGCGACATCGTCTCGAGCCCCGAGGGCGCACAGTTCTACCCGCCGGTGATCGCCGATCCGAACCCGGCGACGGCAGGCTCGATCTTCCAGGGCTCCCAGAGCGTCTGGCGCACCCAGGACTGGGGCGGCGATCCCACCTTCCTGGAGGCCCACTGCTCCGAGTTCACGACGTCGTCCGCGGACACGAGCTGCGGCGACTTCCAGCGGATCGGGCCGGCCGGGGCAACCGACCTGACGGCCGCCTCCTACGGCTCCCGTGCCGGCTCGAACGTCGTCGCGATCGAGCGGGCGGCGAGTGACACCGGCACGCTGTGGGCGGCAACCGGTACCGGACGTCTCTTCGTCTCGAAGAACGCCAACGCGGCGGCAGGCTCCGTGACGTACTCGCGGATCGACCTGCCGACGACACCGGGCCGCTTCATCAGCGGCATCTACTTCGACCCGACGAACGCGAACCACGCGTGGATCACCTACTCCGGGTTCAACGCCAACACGCCGGCCCAGCCGGGTCACGTGTTCAGCGTCGTCTTCAACCCGGGCACGGGGACCGCGACGTTCACATCGCTCGACGGCACGGGCACGACGGCGTATCCGGACATCCCGGCTACCGACGTCGTTGCCGACACGAACGGCGATCTCTACGTCTCGAACGACTTCGGCGTCATGTTGCTGCCGAGTGGCTCGACGAACTGGGAGGTCGCAGGTGACGGCTTGCCTCGCGTCGAGGTCGCAGGCCTGACGATCGCACCGAGTGGACGGAAGCTCTACGCCGCCACGCACGGTCTCAGCGCCTGGCAGCTGACGTTGCCGTAACCGGCGCTGCAGTTGTTGGCTAGCCGAAGGGCCGCCCGGCAGGGCGGCCCTTCGTCGTTCTACGAGCCTCTAGTAGGCGACGGCGCCGCGGCCGGTCTCGGCCGCGTGGCGCTGTTCGTCCGCGCGGTAGCTCGAGCGCACGAGCGGCCCCGAGAAGACGGAGCCGAAACCGATCGCCTCGCCCTGCTCGCGGAACCAGCGGAACTCGTCGGGGTGCACCCAGCGGTCGATCGTCGCGTGCTTCTGGCTCGGTTGTAGGTACTGGCCGATCGTGACGACATCGACGCCGTGCGCACGCAGGTCGCGCATCGTCTCGACGACCTCGTCGTTCGTCTCGCCGAGCCCGACGATGATGCCGCTCTTCGTCAGCAAGGGGTAAAAGGGATCGGCGTAGGCGGCGATCTCCTTCGCGCGCTTCAGCAGCTGCAGCGCGCCGTCGTAGCTCGCCTTCGCACCGCGCATGCGGCGGTGCAGGCGGCGCACCGTCTCGATGTTGTGGTTGAAGACGTCCGGGCGCGCGCCGATCACGGTCTGCAGCGCCTCCTCCTCGACACCCAGGAAGTCGGGTGTCAGCACTTCGATCTTGGACTCGGGCAGCTTCGCCTTGACTGCGCGAATCGTCGCCGCGTAGTGGCCGGCTCCCTTGTCGGGGACGTCGTCGCGGTCGACGGAGGTGACGACGACGTGCTTCAGATTCATCTGGGCGGCGGCGTGCGCGAGGCGCAGCGGTTCGAGCGGGTCGACCGGCTCGTTCGGCTTGCCGGAGTTGACGTAGCAGTAGCGGCACGCGCGGGTGCACGTCTCGCCGAGGATCTGGAAGGTCGCCGTGCCGCGACCCCAGCACTCCGCGATGTTCGGGCAGCGGGCCTCTTCGCAGATCGTGTTCAGGCGCTGGCCGTGCAGCAGCTTCTTGACGTCGAAGTAGCTCCCGTTCTGCGACGGGGCGCGCACCTTCATCCACTCGGGGCGGCGCGGGCGCTCGGCGACGGGGAGTGAGGTCTCCATCCCGGCGAAGTCTAGAGAGGGAGGGCCGGTGTCCGGTCGACCAGCTCGGCGTAGCGGCCGCCGAGCGCCACGAGCTCGTCGTGGGTGCCGCGCTCGACGATCCTGCCGCGGTCGAGGACGAGGATCTGGTCGGCGTCGTGAACCGTCGAGAGCCGGTGCGCGATCGCGATCGTCGTCCGGCCCTCGGCGAGCCGGTCGAGGGCTGCCTGCACCTGGCGCTCGGTTTCGGTGTCGAGCGAGCTGGTGGCCTCGTCGAGGACGAGGATCGGCGGGTTGCGCAGGATCGTCCGGGCGATCGCGATCCGCTGCTTCTCGCCGCCCGAGAACCGGTAGCCGCGCTCGCCGACGACGGTGTCGTAGCCCTCCGGCAACGAGGCGATCAGATCATGGATACGAGCGGCTGCGGCCGCCTCCTCGACCTCGGCGTCGCTCGCGTCCGGCTTCGCGAAGCGCAGGTTCTCGCGCACGGTCGCATGGAAGAGGTACGTCTCCTGCGAGACGACACCGACGGTACGGGAGAGCGAGTCGAAGGACAGGTCGCGCACGTCGACTCCGTCGATCGTGACGGCGCCCTCGTTGACGTCGTAGAGGCGCGCGGCGAGGTAGCCGAGGGTCGTCTTGCCCGATCCCGTCTCGCCGACGAGCGCGGTCTTGCTGCCGGCCGGCACCCGGAACGTCACGTCGTGCAGCGTCCAGCGTTCCTCGCCGTAGCGGAACGAGACACCGTCGAAGACGACGTCGCCCGGGTCGACCAGCTCGACCGGGTCCTCGCGCTCCTCGATGTCCACCGTCTGGTCGAGGTAGTCGAAGATCCGGTCGAAGAGCGCGAGTGACGTCTGCACGTCGAGGCTGACGCCGAGCAGCGAGCCGACCGGGAAGAACAGGCGCGTCTGCAGCGTCGTGAACGCCACGAGCGTCGGCACGGTGATCGCCTGCGATCCGTGTGCGAGGGCGAGCCCGCCGAACCAGTAGATCGCTGCCGGCATGACGGCGAACGTCGTCTGGATCGACGCCATCATCCAGCGGCCCGCCATGCGCTGCCGGATCTCGAGCTCCGAGAGCAGCTGCGACTCCGACTCGAACCGGTCGGCGAGCTCGTGCGTCCGGCCCATCGTCTTGCCGAGCAGGATCCCGGACACGGACAGCGACTCCTGGACGAGGCTCGAGATGTCGGCAAGCGTCTCCTGCGCTGAGGTGGCGATCTTGCGTCGCTCGGCGCCGACACGGCGTGTCAGCAGGACGAAGACCGGGATGAGCGCGAACGCGAACAGCGAGAGCTGCCAGCTGAGCGCGATCATGCCGATCATCGTCGCGATCACCGTGGTCACGTTGGAGACGATCGACGTGGCGGTGCTCGTGACGACATTCTGGACGCCGCCGATGTCGTTCGAGATGCGCGACTGCACCTCGCCGGTGCGCGTGCGGGTGAAAAAGGCCAGCGAGAGCCGCTGCAGGTGGCGGAAGACGGCCGTGCGCAGGTCGTGCATGACGCGTTGGCCGACCTGGTTCGAGAGCAGCGTCTGCCAGACGCCGAGCACACCGGTGACGATCGCGATCACGATCATCGCGGCCGCGTCGATCGAGAGCTGCCTGGTGTCGTTCTCCTGGATCGCCTGCAGCAGGCCGCGCAGCAGGAACGCCGGCACGACGCCGAGCATCGCGGAGAACACGATCAATCCGAGGACGGCGGCGAGACGGAGCCGGTAGTCGCGGAAGAGGCCGGCGACCCGCCGCAGGTTGGCGCGCCTGACCGCGGGATCCTCGGGCCGCTCGGGAGGCTCGCCGGTCGCAGAGCTGAAGGGACGCGGCATGCCGCCACGGTAGAGAACACGGGTACCCTCGCGCGGTGCGCCGGGTCTGTGTCTTCTGTGGTGCCTCGAGCGGCCGGGTGCCCGCCTACGCCGACGCGGCGCGCGTGTTCGGCGCAGCTGCGGCCGGCCGCGGCCTCGGCATCGTCTACGGCGGCGGCCGGGTCGGGCTGATGGGCGCCGTCGCGGACGCGGCGCTCGCGGCGGGCGGCGAGGTCGTGGGCGCGATCCCGCAGGAGCTCGTCGAGCGCGAGCTCGCACACCCCGGCCTGAGCGAGTTGCACGTCGTCGGCTCACTGCACGAGCGGAAGGCGCTGATGGCGGAGCTCTCCGATGCCTTCGTCGCTCTCCCGGGCGGATTCGGGACGCTCGACGAGCTGATGGAGCAGCTGACCTGGTCGCAGCTGGGTCTGCACGCGAAGCCGGTCGGGCTGCTCGACGTCGAGGACTACTGGCGGCCGTTGATCGCGCTCGCGCGCCACGCGACGCAGGAGGGCTTCGTGCGCGAGAGCGATCTGGCGGCGATCGCCGTCGCCGCTGACGCCGAGAGCCTGCTCGACCGCCTCGACGGCATGACGCGCGAAGAGCGCCCACGGCCGAAGTGGTCGCGTCCGCCAGAGCCGTAGCTCTACGCCGGATCAGGTTCGTGCAGTTTCGGGCGCTACGCGGCGAGCGGCGGTGCGGCCTGCTCGGCGAATGCGAGCTCGAACACGTCGGCCAGCGCCTGTGCGGCGGCCGGTCGCACGTCGTCGACTGCGAGCGGCCGGCCGAGCTCGCGTGCCATCGACGTGAATGCGTAACCGTCGAGCCCGCAGGCCGTGATCCACTCGGTGAACGGCGCCGGGTCGAGGTCGACGTTGAGTGCGTAGCCGTGCGTCGAGATCCACCGCGTCAAGTGGATCCCGATCGACGCGATCTTCCGCGGCGGCGACTCGAGCCAGACGCCGGTCAGCCCCTCGATGCGCGTTGCACCGACGTCGAACGCCGCCATCGTCCGGATCAGCGCCTCTTCGAGGTCGCGGCAGAAGCGCTGCACGTCTTGTCCGTGACGCGCTAGGTCGAAGATCGGGTAGCAGACGAGCTGTCCGGGCGCGTGGTAGGTCGACTTGCCGCCGCGGTCGACCTCGACGATCGCGACATCGGAACCGTCCGGCACGTGCACCTCTCCCTCTTCGGTGCGGCGACCGAGCGTGATCGTCGGCGGATGCTCGAGCAAGAGGACGGTGTCGGGCCGCTCGCCGCTCGCGACCTCGCCGGCGATCCTGTGCTGCAGGTCGAGCGCCTCGCGGTACTCGACGGTGCCGAGGTTGAGCAGGTGCGCCGGGCGGCTCACCACGGAAGCTTAGCTCGGGCGGGGATAGGTGGACGCGAGCATGCGGTCCCAGAGCCGGTCGCCGAGCAGGCGCCTGAGGCCGACCATCAGTCGTGCCGAGGGCGTAACCAGGTAGCGCGGGCGCGGGTTGTCGGCATTCAGCACGTTCTCGATCACGCGTGCGACTCGGTCGGGCTCCCCGCCCAGGCGCGCGAGCAAGCCACGCTCGTAGGCGTTCACGGTCGCCGCCGCGACGAACGCGTCGAAGCCGACGTACGGCCCGTCGTCGGGCGATGTCTCTGCGAGCTCGCCGGCGGCGGTGGCGGAGAACTCGGTGCGGATGATCCCCGGCTCGACGAGGACGACCTGGATCCCGAACCCGGCCACCTCGAAGCGCAGTGCGTCGGAGAACGCCTCGATCGCGTATTTCGACGCGTGGTACGCGGAGGCGCCGGGAAAGGTGAGTTTGCCGCCCATCGAGCCGACGTTGACGATGCGACCGCGTCGCTCGCGGCGCATCCCCGGCAGAACGAGGCGGCACAGCTCCATCGGCGCGAAGACGTTCGTCTCGAACTGACGCTGCACACGATCGGCCGAGACGGACTCGAACGCGCCGGACTGGCTGTAGCCCGCGTTGTTGACGAGCGCCGCGACGAAGCCGTCCCGCTCCTCGATCGTCGCGACCGCAGCGCGTCTCGACGCATCGTCTGTGACGTCCAGCTCGAGCAGTTCGCAGCCGTCCGCGCGGAGTCCCTCGATCGCTGCGACGTTGCGCGCGCTCGCGTACACCCGCCATCCGCCGCTGCGGGCGAGCCGTGTCGCGGTGGCGCGACCGATGCCCGTCGAGCAGCCGGTGACGAGGAGAGACCTCAGAGGCTTGATGTGGAACTGCGTGCTCGTGGGGATGGCTCAGACCAAGCAGGTCGTTCGGGTCGGGCGTAGGGCATAGCGGTGTCTACGTTCAAGCCCGACCCGGGCGAGCTGCGCCGTGTCTGAGTCGCCAGCCACGGGTGCGCGTGCGTTTCACGTCAAGCCTCTCAGTAGTCGCTCTCGCCCCAGGCCTGCAGGCGCTCGCGCAGGTCGCGCAGGAAGCGGCCGGCGTACGCGCCGTCGACGAGTCGATGATCGTAGGTCAGCGTCAGGTTCATGATCGAGCGGATCGCGATCGCGTCGGCGCCGTTCTCGTCCTCGATCACCCACGGTCGCTTGACGATCGCGTAGGTGCCGAGGATGCCTGCCTGCGGCTGGCTGATCACCGGCGTGCCGTGGAAGGTGCCGTATCCGCCAGGGTTTGTGATCGTGAACGACCCTCCCGTCACGTCGTCGGGCGTCAGCTGCTTGTCGCGTGCGCGCTTCGCGATGTCGGCGATTGCTTTCGCCATGCCGAGCAGGTTGAGCGTTTCGGCGTTCTTCACCACCGGCACGATCAGGCCCTTGCCGTCGGCGAGCTCGACCGCAAAGCCCAGGTTGACGAAGCTCTTCGTGACGATCTTGTCGCCGCGGAGCTCACCGTTCACCCACGGGTACTCCCGCAGCGTCTCGGTGGTCGCGCGCGCGATGAACGCGAGGTACGTCGGGTTGACGCCGTACGCGTCCGCGTACTCCTTCTTCAGCTTGTTGCGGATCGCGACGACCTTGGACATGTCGACCTCGATCGCGCTCGTCACGTGCGCGGAGGTGTCGAGCGACTTGCGCATGTGGTCGGCGATCCCGCGGCGCATCGCCGACATCGGCTCGAAGGCCTCTCCGACACCCGGCTCGCCTGCGGCTGCCGGCGCCTGCGCAACCTTCGCGGGAGCGGGCGGTGCCGGGGCTGCAGCGGGCGCAGGAGCCGCCGGTGCGGCCGGCGCTGGAGCCGCGGTCGTCTGTCCGCCGCCGTCGATGAAGGCCTGGATGTCCTTCTTCGTCACCCGGCCGCCGGAGCCGGAGCCCGGCACCTGCGACGGGTCGATCCCGTGCTCGGCTGCGATGCGCGCGACGACCGGGGACACGAACGACTTCCCGTTGTCGGTGCCCGACGGGGCGGACACGGTCTCGGTCGGAGGTGAGAGCGGCTGCGCGTCCTCCGAGGCACCCGCGCCTTCGCTTGCAGGCGCGTTCGCGGCCTCGGCCGCAGGCTGCGTCGCCGGCTCGGGCGCGGGTGCTGCGGGCGCAGAGGCCCCGGCCTCGCCGCCGATGCGCGCCAGCACGGTGCCGACGTCGACCGTCTCGCCTTCTTGCACGAGGATCTCGCTGACGACGCCCGACGCGGGCGACGGCACCTCGGTGTCGACCTTGTCGGTCGAGATCTCGAGCAGCGTCTCGTCCGCCTCGATCGTGTCCCCCACCTGCTTGTTCCACTTGGTGATGGTGCCTTCCGAGACGGAGACGCCCATCTGCGGCATGACGACGTCGATTGCGGTATTGGTGGCCAAGTGATTCTCCTAGTGACGAATTCGAGTGACTCGGTCGCGAGCACCGAGCGATGCAAGGACGCAGGGAGCGGGAATGGCTCGTGCCATTTCCGCGACTGAGGACGCCGCAGCGCGACGTGTGATCGCGGGCGAGGCGCCGAAGATCGTCCCTGGGAGAGTCACTAGTACTCCGACAGCTCCTTGAGTCCACGGACGACGTCGTCGACCTGGGGGATGAATGCCTTCTCGAGCACGGGCGAGAACGGCACCGGGGTGTCGGGCGCGGCGATGCGCTTCACCGGCGCGTCCAGGTCTTCGAAGCATTCCTCGGCGACCGTCGCGGCGATCTCGCCGCCGAAGCCGCCGGTGCGCGTGTCCTCGTGCAGCACGAGCACCTTGGAGGTCTTGCGCACCGAGTCGAGGACGGCCTGCTTGTCCCACGGCATGATCGTGCGCAGGTCGATGATCTCGACGGACGTGTCGGGCAGCTGCTTCGCCGCCTCCTCCGCCGTGTAGACCATTGCGCCCCAGGTGACGAGCGTCACGTCGTCGCCTTCCTGGTGGATGCGCGCCTTGCCGATCGGGGTCACGTAGCGCTCGTCCGGCACCTCGGCCTTGATCCGCCGGTACAGGTGCTTGTGCTCGAAGAAGAGCACCGGGTTCGGATCCTCGATCGCGGCGATCATCAGTCCCTTTGCGTCCTCTGGCGTCGCCGGGCAGACGCACTTCAGGCCGGGGATGTGCGCGAACGACGACTCGGGGTTCTGCGAGTGGAACGGGCCGCCGGAGAAGCCGCCGCCGGAGGGCAGCCGCAACACGATCGGCACGGGTGTGCCGGCCCGCCAGCGCTGCTTGGCGGCGATCGTGACCAGGTGGTCCCACGCGCACGAGACGAAGTCGGCGAATTGCATCTCGGCGACGGGCCGCATACCCATGATCGCGGCGCCGGTCGCGCCCGCGACGATCGCCGTCTCGGAGAGCGGCGCGTCGATGACGCGCCACGCACCGAACTCCTCCTGGAAGCCGAGCGTCACCTTGAACGCGCCGCCGTAGACGCCGACGTCCTCGCCGAGCACGAACACGCGCTTGTCGCGCCGCATCTCGCCGCGCAGCCCGTCGCTGATTGCCTGCAGATAGGTCTTCTCGGCCATCGCTAAGCCCCCACTACTTGTGGTGGGGGGTGTCGAGGTCTTCGGGCGTCGCGTAGACGCCCTCCAGCAGTGTCGAAGGGTCGGGCTGCGGAGACTGCTCCGCGCGCTGCAGCGAGTCGTTGAGCAGCTTCTTGACGTACGCGGCGATCTCGTCCTCGTCGTCGTCCGTCATGTCGACCTGCTCGCGCAGCCAGGTGCGGTAGCGCTCGATCGGGTCGCGCTCGGCCCAGCGCTCGAAGAGCTCCTTCGGGACGTAGAACGCGTCGTCGTGCACCGCATGACCCTCCATGCGCAGCGTCTGGCATTCGATCAGGGTCGGCCCGCCCCCGGCGCGCGCCTTCTCGATCGCTCGCTTCGCCTCGCGGTAGACGGCGAGCACGTCCGTGCCGTCGACGACGACACCGTCGAAGCCGTAGGCCTGCGCGCGATCTGCGAGGTGGTCGACGGCGTACTCGAGGTGCGTCGGCGTCGAGTACGCCCACTGGTTGTTGTCGCAGATGAAGACGACGGGCAGCTTCCGCACGCCGGCGAAGTTCATGCCTTCGTGCGCGTCGCCGCGCGCCATAGCGCCTTCGCCCGACCAGGCGACCGCAACGCGCTTCTCCTCGCGGATGCGGAACGCGAGTGCGCAGCCGACCGATACCGGAAGCATCGCCGGCAGGTGGCTGACCATGGCGAGCAGCCCGAGGCGCTCGTCGGCCATGTGCACGTTGCCGTCGCGTCCGTGCGTCGGGCCGTCCTGGCGGCCCATGTACTGCGCGAAGATCCGCCACGGCTCGACGCCGCGCGTGATGTGCACGCCCATGTCGCGGTGCAGCGGGGTGCCGACGTCGTCGGGCCCCATCGCGGTCGCGACGCCGACGGCCGAAGCCTCGTTGCCTCGTCCGGTGTAGAACGAGCCCGGGATCTTTCCCTGGCGGTAGAGGATGTGCCCGCGCTCTTCGACGCCGCGGGTGACGAGCATGTTGCGGTAGATCCCGAGCAGGTCCTCGCGGTCGAGGCCTTGCTCCTTCACATCCTGCAACGAGCCGGTCGGCTCGGCAACGCGCGCGATCGCCACTGCACTCCTCGGTTCGACGGTGGGAAGCGAGGGAATCGTAACCGTGCCGGTACTCTGACCGTGTGGGCAAGGCGGCCGATTGGCTCCGTGAGGAGCGCCGGAACGTGCTCGGCCACTGGTCGGCCTTCTGCCTCTCCTGCGGGGGCGCCGTGCGCTGGTTCGAGGACTCCGAGGCCGACGTGCCGGCCACGTGCTCCTGCGGCGGCATGATCCTGCGGCGCTGTCCCGCCTGCTCGGCTCCGTTTTCGTCCACGTTTGCCGTCGAATGCGAGGAATGCAGCGCGCCGCTGCGGGAGCCGGAGCTGCTCGGCATGCGGATCCGCAAGGCCGGCAAGTAGTTGGGGTCGTTCGAGCACGACCGCTATCTGGTCGATCAGCTCGTCCGCCCGATGATCAACCTCTTCCGCATCACGCCCCTGGATGAGGCCGAGCACCCGGTGGGTCCGCCGGTCGCCTTCGTCCGCCAGAAGCGGATGGCGGTCAAAGAGCACATCCGGTTCTTCGCCGATGAGGCGGAGACGCAGGAGGTCTTTCACATCCAGGGCCGGTCCTGGCTGGACACGGGCGGCTCGCGCTATGACGTGAACGATGCGCAGGACGGTCACATCGGCATCCTCAGTCACATCTTCGGCAAGTCGCTCGTGCGTTCGACTTGGCGGATAGAGACGCCGGACGAGCAGGAGATTGCGATCGCGCACGAGCGCTCGCAGGCGATGGCGATTCTGCGTCGTGTGATCGACTTCGTGCCGGACATCGGCGGTCTGATCCCGATCCCCTACAACTTCGACATTCTCGCGGGCGGTGAGGTGATCGGGCACGTGAACCGCAAGTTCAACCTTCGGGACCAGTACGTGCTCGACCTCTCGCGTGACCCGGAGCGCAAGCTCGACCGCCGCCTCGGGATCGTGCTCGCGGTGGGGCTCGACACGCTGCAGAACCGCTGACCCATGGTAGGAATGCCGCATGGCCGAGATACTGCTCTTCCACCACGCTCAGGGACAGACGGCCGGGTTCCTCCTATTCGCCGAGGCGCTGCGCGCCGCCGGACACACGGTGCATACGCCGGATCTCTACGACGGGAACACGTTCGCGACGCTCGATGAGGGCGTCGGCTACGCAAAGCAGGTCGGCTTCGAGACGCTTGCCGAGCGTGGCACTCGCGCCGCCGACGGCCTGCCGACCGAGCTCGTCTACTCCGGCTTCTCGCTCGGAGTGCTGCCGGCGCAAATGCTCGCGCAGACGCGTACGGGTGCGCGGGGAGCGCTGCTCTTCAGCGCCGCGTTCCCGGCCGCCGAGTTCGGCGGCAGCTGGCCCCCGGGAGTCCCGCTCCAGATCCACATGATGGAGGACGACGAGTGGGCGCTCGAGGATCTTCCCGCAGCGCGTGGGCTGGTCGAGAGCGTCGACGGCGCCGAGCTGTTCCTCTATCCCGGCGACAAGCATCTGTTCGCCGACAGCAGCCTGCCTGACTACGACGAGGCTGCCGCGAAGCTGCTCGCGGAACGCGTGCTCGTCTTCCTCGACGCGGTCGAGTAGCCGAGACCCGTCAGCCGCTCTTCAGCTCGATGCCGATCACGTGGAGGTCGGCTGTGCCGACGTTCTCGAGCGTGTGTGGACCGAGCGTGTCGCTCCAGAGCGCGGTGCCCGGCTCCGGCAGCGTCCCCGCCGCGCGCGTGTCGACGAGGCTCACCCCGTGGGCGTCCCGGCGGACGAAGTGGTCGAACGAGAGCACGTAGAGAACGCCCGGCCAGCGATGCGTGTGCACGCGTGTGGTCTCACCCGGTCGGATCCTGGTCTCGAGCACGCGGAGGGTGTCGCGTTCGAACAGCTCTCGGTGCGTTTCGGGAGCCGCCGTCAGCGCGTCGAGCGACGCGGGCCAGGGCCACGCTTCGTCCATCGCGGTCGAACCTACTGAGCGACGACCGGCGAGACAAGCGCGCCAGTTACGGCCCTGTCCCAGGGACAGTCCCCGGGACCTGGCCTTGAAGGACATGGCCTTGGAAGGCCACGGCTAGACCCTCGGCGCCGAAGCGCCTGCGCGAGCTCCCAACGGCAGGTGCCTGGCACTGGGGTGCCAGGCACCGAACTGGTCGAGCTGGGTGGCGCTACTCCGTGGGCTGGACGACGATCAGCGAGTTGCCGTCGGGATCGCGGAGCCAGAACATCGGCGGCACCGCGCCGCCGTAGCGGCTGACCTCGGCGTCGACGTCGACACCTGCGGCCTTCAGCGCTGCGTGGTCTGCGTCGACGTCGGACGTGTCGAGGCAGATGCCGGTTTGGCTGCCGCCGGCCGCCTTGCCCTGCGGCGGCGGTGCGAGGGCGATCGTCGTCGGGGTGCCGGCCACCGACACCTCGACCCAGCGCATGTCTTCACCCATCGGGACGTCGACGACCTTCTCGAAGCCGAGCGTGTCGACGTAGAACTCGATCGCGCGGTCCGTGTCGGCGACGGTGACGCAGACGCGGCCGACCTGCGCGATGTTCAACTTGGACTGCACCTTGGACATCTCGAGCCTCCTGCTCGTCGGGGGATATGCACATAAGACGACGGTGGTGCCGGGAACTCATCGGCGGCTCACGGCAACGGCAGCCTCGGCGTTCCGTCGAGGCAGTCCGCGAGATAGAGAGCCGTGCCGGCGTCGCCCGTCCAGAGCGTGTACCGACCACGTCCGTACTCCATGCGCGTGCGCTCGACCTGGGCGAGCGCGTGCATCGCAAACGTGCGGGCGCGCGCAAGCCACAGCTCGTCGCCCGTCTGCTCGAACAGCACGAGCAGCGCGTAGCCGTTGCCCGCGGTGCCGTGGCAGAGCCCCGGCCCTTTGCGGAGCGGCCCGGCGTGCCAGGTGAGCTCGCCGCCGCCGAGCGCGAGATCGTCGTCGAGCCAGCGACCGAGCGTCGAGACGATGCCGGGCGCTCCGTGGCACCACTGGGTGCGGATCAGCTGCGTCGTCCCGTGCCGGAACGGCTCGTCGGCGACAGGCGGCCAGTTGATCAGGCCGTCCTCGACGATCGCGTACCGGCGTAAGACGTCAGAGACGCCCTCGCCGTCCGCGAGCGCGAGCGCACAGCCTGCGAACCCGTGCGCAGGCCCGATGTGCCGCCGCTGTTTGCCGTAGAGATCCTGCGTCCAGAGCCCGTCGGCTGCGCGCTGCGCGCGCAGCCAGTCGACGGCTTCGTCGACGTCAAGCCCGAGCTCGCGGCCGACGAGGATCGTGCCGGGGCTGCCCCACATCAACTCTTGTTGCTCGGCCTGCGCATTTGCGTCGACCAGCTGGGCCAGCCGCTTCAGGTTCTCCGTCGACCGCGACAGACGCTGCAGCACGAGCCGCACGCCGACTTCGCCCATCCAGAGACTGCGCTCGGCGTTCGCGTCTTCGAAGTCGGGCGGCGCCACGGCCGAGTGCTCGAGGTACGGGACGTAGTCCCGCTGCAACTCGACCAGGCCGGCGGCGCTCAGGCGGCGGAACGCATCCACGACTCCCGCGCCGCCCATGTAGAGCGAGCGCAACCGATCGGCTTCGCCGTCGAGCGGATGGTCGACCCAGCCGTCGTCGAACGCCGCCTCGGCTTCAGCGACGATCGTGCGGATCCCGGCCCGAGCCCGCTCCTCGTTCCACGCCTCACCGGCCGGAGCCTCGTGCGAGTCGGGCTCGAACAGCATCGCCGGGTTAGTCGCCCGGCGTGTGCTGACGGCGTTCGCGCCGCGCTTCGAGTGACGCCCGTCCGCGTCCTACTCCGGCCACGGTCGCGCGTTCGACCTGACGCGCTGCGTGCACCGTCCCTCGTACGACGAGGACGGCGCCGGCAACCGTGAGTTGTGCGAACTCGGCGATGCGAGGTCCCAGCCACGCGAGACCCGCTGCGGCACCGGCGGCGGTCAGGCGTCCGTAGCGCGCAGTCGTCTCGCCGGCACGCGTGGCATGCGGACGCAGCCACTCGGCGGCGGAGCGGGTCCCGGCTTGCGTGCGCTGCGCCGAACCTGCGGCGTAGGCGCGAGCGGCGGCGATTCGCTCGGGCGAGGGGCGCGGGACCTTGAACGGCGCACGTGGCTCCGGCGTGTCGAGCAGCAGGTCGCCGGTCGAGGGCGCGACGGCCGCGATCGAAGCGGCCGGAATCGTCCTGCGGCGTCGCGTGACGCGCGAGCGAACGACGAGTGACTCGGCGCGGCCGACCGGGGCCACGACGACGACCTCCTCGACGCGGGCGCCGAGCGGTTGGATCGTCAGTCCCTCGGCGTGCGCGAGCCAGTAGTCGAGCACGGTGCTGCCGCGCGAGAAGATGGGCGTGTGGGCGGACACGTCGGCCATCTGACCTCCTTTGATCGTTTGGGCAGTGGGCGATCTGCCATGGACGTCGCGGTGTCGCGTTGGCGGGCTTGTCTCCCGTCACGAGGCTAACAGGAACGTCGAACCGCTCCGCCGGGCGCGTGTCTACGGGCGCCGAGCGACGTACGCGAAGCGGGAGACGCGCCGCTCGTCGGCGAGCAGCGAGGTGGCGTGCAGCATCGCCTGCATCGACGCGTTCGCCTCGGCTCCCTCGATCCGGTCGAGCGCCTCGCGGCGACGTTCGCGGGCGTCGCGCCAGGCGCCCGCGATGCGGGCGGCATTCACCGAGACGTCCTCCACCCGCACGTCGGCGAAGCCGGCCTCGCGCACCAGCCGTTCGTCGAGACCTGCGGGGGCGAAGACGAAATCGCCCATGGAGCTACTCCGCGCAATGAGCTCCTCCCGGCGCGCCAGGCCGGTCAATGTCACGGCGTTGGTGAACAACAGCCGGCCGTCGCGACGTAGCACGCGCCGCCAGTCCGCCAGGACCGCGGCGCGGTCATACAAGTGGTTGATGGAATCGATGCAGATGACGGCGTCGAACGACTCGTCGTCGAACGGCAACTGCTCGCGCGCGTCGACGACGAGGAAGCGTGCGCGCTCTGCCAGGCCACGCTCCCGGGCGGCGGTGTTGGCGGTTGCGACTCCCTCTTCGTGGATGTCGACGCCGACGACACGGCAGCCCGTCTCCTCGACGGTGAAGAGCGCCGGGCCGCCGGAACCGCTCGCCACCTCGAGTAGCTCCGACGACGAGCCGAGATCGAGCCAGGAGCAGAAGCCGCGCTGCTCGTCGGCTGTCAGCCACGACGTCTGGCCGATGTCCTCGCCGAACGCCTCACGACGGATCGTCTGCGTACAACTCGTCTGCGAAGCGGCCGTAGGCCGCGTCGAACACGCCGGTGTCGTCACGGCGGGACTCGCTCATGGGCGGACCCTATCGCGCTGCGGCAGGTGAGCCTGGCTCGCCGGAGCGGACCAGGCTCACAAGGCCGACCTACGAGACGGGAACCGTCGTCAGGACGAAGGCCGCCTGCAGCGGCACGTCGAACCGCGCGACGCCTGCGGCGGTCGTGGTGATCGTGCCCGCGACGGAGTTCTTGCCGTCTCCGGTTGCGTTCCACAGCGCAAGCGTGAACGTCGTGCTCGGTGGCAGCCCGCCGATGCTGTAGGACGACGACTCGCCGTTCGGCGCGACGAGGTTGCCGCCGTTCGTGTCGAGCCCGAGCACCGTCAGCTGGCCGTCCGGCCCGCTGTAGGCCGTCAGCTCCTGCTCGGGCTGATCGGGATGCGGGTCGTCGTAGCGCGTGGCCTGGTCGTCCAGCGTCCACGGGTCGACGGCGAGCACCTGCCAGCCGGGAGCCGTCGTCTGGAAGACGAGCTGCGACGCGTAGTAGGACGGGTAGAGCGCCCAACCTTCCTCCGGCGGACCGATCGTCCAGTACGACTGGTTCGCCTTCGTCAGGTCGTAGGTCGACCAGTACAGGTCCCAGTTCGACGCACCTTCGAAGCCGAGCTGCGCCGAGTCGATCGTGAACCACAGCTTCTGGAACCCGGCCAGGCTCATGCGGCGCAGATCGGTGCAGTCGGCGTCGCGGTAGTACGCGGCCGTGAGCTGCGGCTTCGTCCCACACGTGTTGTAGCCCCGAACGCCGTACTCCATGATGAACGTCGGCTTGCGCGCGCTGACCGGCAGCTCTTGGTCGACGAGATGCGCGACGTCCTTGAGTCGCTCCTCCATGCGGAAGTGGTCGTCGTAGTTCCAGTAGATGTGCTCCGACCACGCGTCGATCACGTCGTTCATGTGCGCGACCATGTAGTCGAACCACGCACGGTGAGAGGACGGTGTTCCCTCGGTCAGCTCGACGAGGTCGCCGCCGATCAGCCCGATCTGCCCGCGTAGTCCGCGTGCCCGCAGCTGTGCGTCGAGCGCGCGGTAGAGCGCCTCGTACTGCGGCAGTGTCAATGCCGTCGAATTGGGCTCGTTCGCGATCGAGACCCAGCGCACGTTCGTCAGGCCGCGCGTCACGACGAGGTCTTGCAGGACGTCGGCGAAGCGCGACATCCACAGGACAGGTGAGGTCTTGGCGGTCGCGATCGTCTGGTAGGCGATCGCCACGGTCGCCCCCGATTCGTCGGCGAGCTGCACGGTGTCCTTGAACGACTCGAGGTTCTGCGGCCATTCCGGGTGGGCGTTGTTCGAGTTCGCCTCCCAGATCTCGTTGTAGAAGATGCGCACGAACTGCGGCTCGAGCGCCTTCACCTTCGATTCGAGGTCGGGCAGCGACGCCGGCGGTGCGTTCGTGATCGGCGCGTACAGATGCCCGTTGAACTGGTAGCCGTAGCCGCCGAGGCTCGGCACGAGCAAGTGCGACGAGACGAGCTCGTTCCGTGTCACGTCGATCGACGTGCTCCGGTCCTCGTTCGTCACGTCGTACTCCGCCGGCGCGGCGCCGGACACGATCACCTTCAAGTCCTGTGTGACCGCGTTCGACAGGACGACCTCGGGGAACGTGACCGAGACGTTGCCGCCCGCCGGCACGTCGACATCGATCGGGCCGGCCAGCGGGCCGATCGCGGTCACGAGCGTGACGTGTGCCGTCGCGGCGGTGTCGCCTTCGACCTCGGCCACGTCGGCGACGACGTCGACAGGCCTGGTTGTCAGCGTCTGCGCCGGCGCCTCGACGCTCGCGACGATGAGGTCGGGCCGAAGTCGCGACGTCGCACTGTCGTCGAGCACATAGGTGCGGGATGGTGTCCCGGTCTGTACGAGCGCCTCCGCCGCGATCCGGCGTCCGCGCGCCACTCGGTCGAGCGTGACGGTCGCGCTGCCTTGCGGAGCGGGAACGCCCTTCAGGTTCAGCACGTCGACGAGTCCGTCGTTCTCGTCGAACGTCTTCACCTGCAGGTGCTTCACCGCCGTTGCGCCGGCGCAGCCTGGAGCAGCGGTGATGCGGATCGTTAGCTCGGTGTCCGCAGGGCCTGTCAGGGCTGCGGCTGTCAGCGCATATGCACGATCGGTCGAGCTCGGGCAGGCCGGCTCGTCGGCGCCGCGGGCGGGCACGGGTGCAGCTCCGACTGCAAGCCCCGCAAACGCGACCACGAGCAGCGCGAGGATGATGGTGCGGCGGTGCGACCCCTCGGTGCAGCTGGTTCTCCATGCTGCGAGCATGGCGTCTCTCCTTTCGGCTCCCATCCGACCGAGGATGAAACGCCTCGCCGCTAATGCGGCACTAACCTTCAACGCAGGCAGGCAGCGATGGCCGCTTCGGCCGCTCCACCACCGCTGTAGAGCACATTGCCGACGCGTCTGTCATGTGCGTCCCCGAGCCGGGCTTCTGCGAGCTCTGCCTGCTTCGCGTCGGCCTCGGAGGCAAAGATCGAGACCGAGGTCTCGCTGCCGCGGTGGACGTAGGTGATCGTGGTCACGCCCTCGACCGTGCTCGCCGCGACCCGGTCGACCGCCCCTCGCGGCAGGTGATCACTGACGCAGTTCCGCAGCGAGTCCGCAGAGCGTGGGCCGTCGCCGCCGCAACCGGCCGCGGCGGCGGCAACGGCGACCGCGATCAGGGAGTGTTGAAGCAGCCGGCCCGCCCGCAGCGAGCTCAGAAGCCGTAGCGAGCTCAGAAGCCGTAGCTCGGCTTGATCGCCGAGAAGCGGATCAAGGTGACCGTGTCGGTCTCGAGGATCTCGCGGTTGTAGAGCTGCCCGAGCCAGCGCAGGAGCTCATCCGTGTGGCGGATCTCCGGGTTGTCGTGCTCGATCTCGTTCGGGGAGAGCTCCAGAATCGTCTTCACCTCGACCTTGTCGATCACCGCGTCGAAGACGTGCTGGCGTGGGCTGTAGCGCGCGCCGACGAGCACGGACACGATCATCCCCTTCTGGTACTTGCGCGACTTGTCGCCGAGGCGGATCGTCGCCGACTTCCGGCTCGACTTGAGCTGCGCCTCGACGATGGGCGAATAGAAGTTCAGCGCGTACGCGGGCACGGGCCGCGGACTATACGCCCTCATCTGCGAGTCGAGCCAGGGCTTTGCGCGCCATGTCGCGCTCGCCGCCGTAGGCCAGCAGTCGCGGCGCATCCTCGAGCGGCAGCCACCGCGCCTCGGCCACCTCGTGCCGAAACGCAGGCGGGATGTCGCCGAGCCGCCCGCCCGAGTAGCGGATCAGGAAGAACGAGACGACCTTGAAGATCCGCTCGCCCTCCCAGTTGAACCAGTAGCGGACGTCGCCCAGCTTGCCGAGCGAGCGCCCGTGCGCCCCGGTCTCCTCCGCCACCTCCCGCAGCGCCGTCGCCTCGCCGCGCTCACCGGGGTCGATCCGCCCCTTCGGGAGCGCCCAGACACCAGCCGGCTTGCCGCCCGGGCGGATCGCGGCCACCACCCAGCGGCCCTGCAACCGGCGCACGAGCACGCCGCCGGCCGAGAATTCACGCCGCATCCGGCTCCGATCTCAGCGTTGGCGACTTAGATCCTGTCCGTTCCCTTGCGGGGCTGGCACTCGGGTCGGTAGAGTGCCAGCGACAAGCACAAGCATGTCACAAGCTCGGAGGTTGACACCAATGAATCTACAGCCGCTTGGCGACCGCCTGATCGTCGAGGTCCTCGAGGAAGAGGAGACCACGGTCAGCGGCATCGTCCTGCCGGATACGGCGAAGGAAAAGCCGCAGCGCGGCCGCGTCCTGGCCGTCGGCCCCGGCGCCCGTGACGAGGATGGGGAGCACGTGCCCATGGACCTCGAAGAGGGCGACGAGATCATCTTCAGCAAGTACGGCGGCACCGAGATCAAGCTCGGCGCCGACGAAGTCCTGATCCTCCGCGAGTCGGACGTCCTGGCGAAGGTCGTCGGCGACCGCGCAGCGGTCTAAGGTAAGCAGAAGAGGAGATTCGAGAATATGGCTCACAAGGAGCTCAAGTTCAGCGAGGACGCGCGGCGTTCCCTGCAGCGCGGCGTGGACATCCTCGCCGACGCAGTCAAGGTGACGCTCGGCCCGAAGGGCCGCTACGTCGTCCTCGACAAGAAGTTCGGCGCGCCCACGATCACGAACGACGGCGTCACCATCGCCCGTGAGATCGAGGTCGAGGACGTGTTCGAGAACCAGGGCGCCCAGCTGGTGCGCGAGGTCGCGACCGCGACGAACGACGTCGCCGGCGACGGCACCACCACCGCGACCGTGCTCGCCCAGGCAATCGTCCGCGAGGGCCTGAAGAACGTCTCGGCCGGCGCGAACCCGATGGGTCTCAAGCGCGGCATCGAGAACGCCGTCGAGGCTGTCGTCGAGAACCTGAAGTCGCAGTCGACCGAGATCTCCGGCAAGGAAGACATCGCGCGCGTCGCGACCGTCTCCTCGCGCTCGAGCGAGATCGGCGAGGTCCTGTCCGAGGCGATCGAGAAGGTCGGCAAGGACGGCGTCGTGAACGTCGAGGAGGGCCAGACCTTCGGCCTCGAGCTCGAGTTCACGGAGGGCATGCAGTTCGACAAGGGCTACCTGTCGCCGTACATGGTGACGGACGCCGAGCGCATGGAGGCCGTGCTCGACAACCCGTACATCCTGGTCGCGAACCAGAAGATCGGTGCTGTCAAGGACGTCCTGCCGGTGCTCGAGCAGGTCATCCAGGCCGGCCGCCCGCTGCTGATCGTGGCCGAGGACGTCGAGGGCGAGTCGCTCGCGACGATCGTGGTCAACAAGCTGCGCGGCACCTTCCAGGCCGTCGCCGTCAAGGCGCCGGGCTTCGGCGACCGCCGCAAGCGCATGCTCGAGGACATCGCGATCCTCACGGGCGCCGAGGTGATCACCGAGGAGATGGGCCTCAAGCTCGAGAACACGAAGACCACACAGCTCGGCAGCGCTCGCCGGGTCGTCGTCACGAAGGACACGACGACGATCATCGACGGCGCAGGCGAGGGTGACGCGATCAAGGGCCGGATCAAGCAGATCAAGTCCGAGATCGAGAACACCGACTCCGACTTCGATCGCGAGAAGCTCCAGGAGCGCCTCGCGAAGCTCTCCGGCGGTGTCGCGGTCGTCAAGGTCGGCGCAGCCACCGAGACGGAGATGAAGGAGACCAAGCATCGCGTCGAGGACGCGCTGCAGGCTGCTCGTGCCGCGCTCGAGGAGGGCGTCGTCCCGGGTGGTGGCGTCGCGCTGCTGAACGCGTCGGACGCGGTCAAGGAGAAGGTGCTCGGCGACCTCGAGGGTGACGAGCGCACGGGTGCGCAGATCATCATCAAGTCGCTCGAGGAGCCGCTCCGCCAGCTGGCGACGAACGCGGGCCTCGAGGGCTCGGTCGTCGTGCAGCAGGTTCGCTCGGCGAAGCCGGGCGAGGGCCTGAACGTCGACACGGGCGAGGTGACCGACCTGGTCAAGGCCGGCATCACCGACCCGACGATGGTCACCCGCTCGGCGCTGCAGAACGCGGCGTCGATCGCGAAGAACATCCTCACCACCGAGGCGATCGTCGCCGAGGCGCCTGAGAAGGCCGGCGCCCCGATGGGCGGCGGCATGCCGGACATGGGCGGGATGATGTAGTCGAGCCCCCGGGCTCACGCACGACCGAAGGGGCGGCCGTCAGGCCGCCCCTTCTCTTTCGGGGAATGGCGAGGTACCTTCGGACGGCATGGACGAGTCGATGAAGGCGCGCGCCCACACGCTCTTCCAGCAGACCCTTCTCGGCGACGCCGCGGAGCATGCAGAGATCGGGGTCATGGTCTGGAACGAGGAGCGCCGCTACGTCGCCGTCAACACATTCGCGTGCCGGATGCTCGGCGTCAGCCGCGAGGACCTGCTCGGCTCGCAGGTCGGCGATCAGAACCCAACTGCCGCCGCCCAGGACGCGATCCAGGCGTCGATCGAGGAGTTGCCCGCCTTCGGCCGTACCCCGCTGGCGAACGGCATCACGGTCGACTGGATGACGGTCGCGAGCGACGTCGCCGGCCTTCCGCACATCGTCGGCCTCATGTGGGAGGCCCGCGAGTCCGAGCGGCAAGGCCCCGAGAACTAGAAAAGCCACCTTGCGGTGGCTTCTCTAAGGGGATGGGGAGGGTGGAACTACATGGGTTATCGACGGCACACGCCGTCGGCCGATCCCTCGTTCGAGTGATCCCGTCGTTCGGCCCCTAGAAGCCGTAGCGCTGCTCGGTCCAGGGATCGGCGTCGTTGTTGTAGCCGTAGCGCTCCCAGAAACCCGGCTTGTCGACGCTCGAGAGCTCGATCCCGCGCAGCCACTTGGCGCTCTTCCAGAAGTACTTGCCGGGGACGACGAGGCGCAGCGGATAGCCGTGGTCGGGCGTCAGCGGCTCGCCGTCCGCGTGCGTGACGAGCAGCGCGTTGTCGTCGGCGAGGTAGGAGAGCGGCACGTTCGCCGTGAACCCGGCCTCGGCGTGCGCGATCGCGAAGTGTGCGCTCGGCTTCGGCCGCGCGAGCTTCGCGAGCTCGCGCCAATGGACGCCTGAGAACTGCGCGTCGAAACGCGACCAGCGGGTCACGCAGTGGATGTCCTGCGTGTTCTCGGTCCGAGGGAGCGCGTTCAGCTGCTCCCACGTCAGCTCGAGCTCCTCCTCGACCTCCCCGAAGACGCGCAGCGTCCAGGTCGAGAGGTCGGGGTAGCGGGCGACCGAGCCTGCGTGCAGCACCGGCCACTTCGCGGTCAGGTACTGCCCGGGGGGCAGCCGGGCGGGGTCGTAGCCCGCATCCCGCACCTTCCGTTCCGCTTTCGACCTGAACACGCTGTCTAGTCTAGGCAGCGATGGCAATCGTTACGCCCGCCGCCGCGCGGCGACCCCGCGCCTACGTTCGTGTCCAGGGCACGGACGCGGTCGACTACCTGAACCGGATGCTCTCGAACGACGTGCCCGAGGCAGGCTCCGTCGACGCGTTGTTGCTGACGCCGAAGGCGCGCGTGATCGCGCCGGTGCTCGTCTGGCGGCGGGGTGCGGACGACGTCCTGCTCCTGACCGAGCCCGAGCTCGGCGAGCCGCTGCTCTCGCAGCTGACCCGCATGCGCTTCGCTGCGAAGTGCGAGATCGCCGCCGAGGAGCACACCTCGACGATCGTCTTCGGTGAGGCCGGCGACGGCATCCCGAACCGCGACTACGGGCAGCCTGCAGTCGAGGTGCTCGACGCGTCGCTGGACGCTGCGGCCGAAGACGAGCTCGAGCCGCTGCGCATCGCCGCGGCGACGCCGCGCTACGGCCGCGAGATCGATGATCGCGTTCTGCCGGCCGAGGCCGGCCTCGAGGAGCGAGCGATCTCGTTCTCCAAGGGCTGCTATCCCGGGCAGGAGCCGATCGCCCGTCAGCACTATCGCGGCAAGGTCAATCGTCGCCTGCGCGTGCTCGAGGTGAGCGGTGACGCGCCCGAGCCCGAGACGCCCGTCGTCTTCGGCGAGAAGGAGGTCGGCCGCGTCACGAGCGCGGTGCCCGGGCTCGCGCTTGCATACGTACGCGTCGAGGTTCCCGCGGACGCCGAGCTTCAGGTCGGCGACGCGACGGCCCGCGTCAGGGCGTAAGCGTCAGGAGCCTGCCGTGCAGGCCGTCGAGCACGACGAGCTTGCCGCCCGCGACCGCCACGCCGGTCAGTGACGTCGCCGATGTCGCCTCGCTCGTGCGAAGGACCGTGCCCGTCGCCGGATCGACCCACGAGATCGCGGCGACGATCGGATCGCCACGCCGCGCGCCGGTCGCGGTGGCGGAGATGACCGCGAGTCGGCCGGCGACCGCGGCGACGTCGATGCCCGCCGCGCCGATCTCGGTCGTGCCACGCTCGTTGCCCGTGACCGGATCGACCCGCACGAGGTCGAGGCCGCGACCCGTGATCCAGAGCGAGTCGCCGGCCCGCGTCATCCGCTCCGGCGTGCGCCGGTCGTCGGCTGGTTGACGGCGTAGCGTCTTCGGCCGCGAGCCGTCGAAGCGCACGAGCGCACCGTCGCGATGCGAGAGCACCCACGTCGAGGCGCCGGCGGCGAACCCCGACGGCCCGTCGCCGACGAAGATGCGCGCCCCGACACCGTTGGTCGACGTCATGACGCGCGCCACTGAGCCGCTGTCGTCGAACGCGAGCCACGCGACGCCGCTTCCGCCCCAGACGTAGATCGGCGCCTCCGGCAGGTGGATGCGCTTCGCCGGCCTGTTGGTCCTGGTCGAGATGCGCAGGAGCGAGGGTTGGTCGCGGTCGACCACCCAGATCGCGCCGCCTGCGCTTGCGATCGCCCACGGCCGGAAGCCCGGCGTTCGGATCGTCGCGACGAGCTTGCCGGTCGGCGTGCGCCGCTCGACGCGTGAACCGTCGCGGCACGCGAGCCAGAGTGAGCCGGCAGCGGCGGCGAGCGCGTTCTGCGGATAGGGAATCGCGGTCGTCCGGCAGGCAGGCCCGACCTGCGCACCGGGGAGCGGCGGCGGTGCGGTGCCCGCCGCCGGCACCGCGCAGAGCAGCAGGAACGCAGCGACGGTGAGGCGGCGAAGCATCGGTCCGGAGTATCACGGATCCGTGATACACCAGAAGGGCCGATCTGGCCTTCGCATCACCGTTCCGGCACGAAGACGTCCGCGAGTCGAGCGAGCTCCGCGCGTGTGTGCGTGGGCGAGCTGCCTGCGCTTCGCGTCAACGAGCGGGCGAGCCGGTCGAGAAGCGCTGCGGCAGCCTCGGCACGCCGCGACCCCGCCCGGGTCAGTCGAATCAGCGACGAGCGGCCGTCGCTCGGGTGTGGCACGCGCTCGGCGTCGCCGGCTCGCTCGAGTCGAGTCACGGCGTCGCTCGCCGACATGAACGGCACTCCCATCGCGTCGGCGATCTCAGTGATCGTCAGGCCGTCCGGTGAGGCTGCGAGCTGCAGGAGGCAGGCGAGCTCGTCGTCGCCGACCCCCTCCTGGGCGAGCAATTCCGCCACGAGCCGCACCGAGTGGCGGGCCGTGCTCCACAGCTCCACAAAGAGCCATCCCGGGCGGCCAGGATCCATGCGGCTACACTGCCCTACCGACGCGCCCGTAGCTCAGGGGATAGAGCACCAGCTTGCGGAGCTGGGGGTCGCACGTTCGAATCGTGCCGGGCGCATCACATCGTTGAGCCAAAGCGACCCTCGAGAGAGGGTCGCTTTTCGTTGCAGGTCACGAGCCGGTCGGCGGTGTCGCGAGCGTCGACCGCTCGGCCGCGGCACCGGCGACGATTGCCGCGGCCTGTTCGAGCGAGATGAGGTCGGTGTTGACGACCAGGTCGTATTGCGTCGGGAGCTCCTCCGTCACGTTGTAGAACCGCTTCAGATAATCGCGCCGGGCAGCGTCGGCCGCTTTGACCGTTCGCTCGGCTTTGGCGATGTCGACACCCGCCTCCTCGCTGACTCGAACTGCGCGAGTCGACGGCGAGGCGGTGACGAGCACGCGGAGGATGCTTGCGCTCGGCTCGAGCGCGTGCGACGCGGCGTGCGCGGTGATGACGACGTCTCCGCGGGCGGCGGTCTGCTCGATCGCCTCGCGGATCAGCGCCTGGATCTCGCCGCTACCGAGCTCCTCTCCGGTCATCACCGGCACGGAGACGCCGAGTGCCATCGCGCCGCCGCCTCCATCGAAGATCGAGCCTAGGATGCGTGCCGTCAGCGACTTGCGCCGCTCCTCGTCGGCGACGTCGGCGGCCGAGATCCCTCCCCGAGCCGCCGCCCTGGCAACGATCTCCTCGTCGACATGCAGAAAGCCAAGTCGCTCCGCCACGAGGCGGCCGACGCCGTCCCCGCCTGAGCCCGACGAGCGCGAGATACAGATGACGCTGCACGGCACGAGGACAACGCTAGGTCGTGGCCGACGCGCCGTCAACGGCCGCCCTTCCCGCCAGTTCCCAGAGGTTCACAGGCGATTTGGGCGCCTCATCCCTTCCGGGGGATGTTCCCCGGTTCGGCGCCTGGTTGATTCGTACCGTGACCAGGCGGCGGTTCGTGGGCGAAGTGTGATCGGGATTGCGGCCGTGGCTGCCGTCGTCATGCTGACGGCTTGCGGCGGCAGTGACAGCAGCGACTCCACCACGAACCCCAATCAAAGAACTACGACCCCGCCACGACCGCTCTCGCCAACGCGGGCCTCCAGGTGTGCAGCGAGGAACAGGAGAGCATTGGTGCGCAGCTCTCCACGCTGCCCGGTTTGCAACTGACGCGAAAGTTCGACGTCGCAAAGGATTGCCAGGGCGCAACCGTGACACCGAACAAGGTGACGCTCTTCCAGTTCAGCAACAAGCCGGACTTCGAGCCGGGCGTGCCAGTCGATCAAGTCCGAGCTGCCGCTGGCGGCTGTCTACGACACCTATCCCCTGGTGATCGCCGCGACGGGGCCCGATCGCGAGGCGAATCTCGAAGCCGTGAAGAACAACCTCCCGCCCGGGCTCGGCCGCGACCACGACTACGACCAGTTCCTAGCCGTCCGCGGGCCGTTCCTTCGCGACGATGCGGGTGCCTGTTGCTTTGAACGAGGCGTATGCGACCTGCCCCGTGCTGAGCCCGAGCCGTTCGAGTGAGTGGGCGCTGATCTCTGCGCTGATCGGGCCGATCGTCACACGGACGCGGTTGCCGAGCTCGGCCATGCTGCGGATCGGGCCGCTGATCACGTTCATCGCCGAGTCGTTCGGTGGATCCGTCGCGACGGTGATGTCCCACGGGTAGACGGCCAGGACGATCTCGCCGTGACCGGCATCCGTGGTGGTGACGATCGTGCCGTCCGTCAGCTCGACGCGCGTGACGCCGTTCGACGGCGCAGCGTGACCGCGGATCAGGTTCGCGCCGGTGAACGACGCGACGAACGGGTCGCTCGGATGCGCGACCAGCTCGCCGGGTGTGTCGATCTGGCGTAGCTGCCCGTCGACGATCACGCCGATGCGGTCGGCGAGCGCGGCGGCGTCGTCGAAGTCGTGCGTGACGAGCAAGACGGGTATCTGGAGACCGGCGAGGAACTGCTGCAGCTCCGACCGAACGTCCGCTTTCGTGTGAGCATCCAGCGCAGAGAGAGGCTCGTCGAGCAGCAGGACGTCCGGGTCGCGGGCGAGCGCGCGCGCGAGGGCCACGCGTTGCCGTTCTCCGCCCGAGAGGTTCGCCGGGATGTGCGTGTTCGAGATGCCCGATGTTGAAGCGCTCGAGGTACTCGTCGGCCGTGTGGCGCCGGCTGTACTCGATGTTCTGACGGACGGTCATGTGCGGAAAGAGGGCGTAGTCCTGGAAGACGAGCCCGACGCGTCGCCGGTCGGGCGGCAGGCAGACGTCCCGTTCGCCGTCGAACCAGACCGACTCGCCGGCGGTGATCCGCCCTGATTCCGGCTTGAGTAACCCGGCGACGGCGCGCAGCACGGTCGTCTTGCCGGCGCCGGAAGGCCCGACCAGCGCGACCGTGGATCGGACGTCCAGGCTCAGCCGGAGGCTGAAGGCCCGAAGAGGAATGACGATCTCTTCGAGTACGAGGCTTGCCATGTCAGTCCGATTCTGAGGCCAAGGAGGAGGACGATGCTGATCAGGACCAGCACGCCGCTCATCGCCAGGGTCGCGTCGAAGTTCTTGTCGAACTCGGCGTAGATCGCGAGGGGGAGCGTCTGGGTGACGTGTTGCAGGCTGCCGGCGAACATGATCGTGGCGCCGAACTCACCGAGTCCTCGCGCAAACGAGAGAGCGAGCCCCGCGATCAGACCGCCGCGCGCGAGCGGGAGGACGACGCGAAAGAACGTCCGCGCGGGGCTCGCCCCGAGCGTGCGAGAGGCGGCTGTGAGGTTCGGATCCGTTGCCTCGAAGGCGGCGATCGCCTGGCGGATGTAGAGCGGGCTCGCGACGTAGGCGACCGCGACGGTCACCGCGCTCTGCGTGAACGGCAGCGAGATCCCGAGCACGTCGAGGCTCGAGCCCAGCAGACCGACGTGGCCGAACGCGACGAGCAGCCCGACGCCTGCAACGGCAGGCGGCAGCACCAGCGGCAACTCGACGATGGTGATGGCGAGCGAATGGCCCGGAAAACGATTGGTGGCGAGTAGATAGGCGGTCGGAGTTCCGAAGAGGAGGATCAAGAGCTGGGCGAGCACGCTGGTCTTGAGGCTGACCACGAAGGCATCCCTGACGACCGGGTTCGAGAGCTGGTCGAGCAGATGCCCGGGCGAGGTGTGCGCGAAGATCGCGACGATCGGAAACGCGAGGAACGCCAGCGTCACGACGCTGACGGCGACGTAGAGACCGGTGAGAGCCGCCCGTCTCAATACCGATCGGCTCTCTTGCCGTCACACCTCAAGGCAGGCGTCCTACTTCTTCGGCGTCGGCGGCTTGGGCTTGAAGCGCGGCAGGAACCCGTAGGCGAGCAGCTGCTTCTGCCCGGCCGTGCTCAGCACCTTGTTGATGAACGCCTGCGCGTCGGTCTTGTTGCTGCTCTTCGAGACGACGCAGATGCCGTACTGCAGCTTCGGCTGCGCCCAAGCGGGCACCTTCAGCACGGTCACCTTCCCGGGAACGGTCCTGGCATCTGTCGAGTAGACAAACCCTGCGTCCGCTTCGCCGAGGGCGACCTTCGCGAGCACCTCGCGAACGTCGGTCTCCTGGCTGACGATGTTCTTCGTCACCGCTGCGGTCAGGCTCATGTTCTTGAGGATCTGCAGCGTGTAGCTCCCCACAGGAACGCCCGGCCCGGCGACGACGAGCTTGACCCCGCTCTTCGCCAGGTCGTAGACGCTGTGGATGTTCTTCGGGTTCGCCTTCGGCACCACGATCACCAGCGTGTTGCGCGTGAAGACGACCGGCTGCGAGCAGACGCCTTTCTGGAAGAGCTGGTTCGGGAGCGTCAGGTTCGCCGAAGCAAAGACATCCGCGGGCGCGCCAAGCGTGATCTGTGTGGCGAGCGCATTCGACCCGGCAAACGAATACCGTGGGCTCGAGTCGATCTTCGGAAACACGTCCGTCAGCGATGCAGCGGCATAGACGGTGATCTGCGCCGGCGACGCACCGTGCGCCCGTGGCGTCGCCGAAGCTCGTCCTGCGACGGTCGCCAGCGCCGCGAGCGCAAGGACGGAGACGACGGCCGCGACGGCGAGGCGATGATTTCTCGAAGGCACTGACGAACCCCTTTCGCTTCTAGATCTGAACCATGACGCTGGTGGACTTGACGATCGCCGTCGCGGACATGCCGTTCTTCAGACCGAGCTCTTCGATGGCGTCACGGGTGACGACCGCGACGAGCCGAACGGGCTCCGTCACGACCATCTCGACCTGAGCGATCAGTCCGTCGACTTTGACGTCGGTCACCACGGCGTTGAAACGATTCCGTGCGCTGAGATGCGCACCGGCCCCGTCGCCGCGCAAGCGTTCGATCTCGGAGGCCGGAACGACGCGCCGATTGGCCGCATCGCGTTCCACCTTGATGCGGCCGGACTTGTCCCAGCGACGCAGCGTGTCCAGGCTGATCCCGAGCGCCGCCGCCGCCTCACTCGCTGCATAAAGCTGTCTCGGCATGATCAGCTCTCGTACGCGTCGAGGGCGGCTGACACAGCGTCGATCTGAAGCGCGGGAGCAAACGCGCGACCGATGATCGGCTTCCCGGCCGCGACCGCCACCGCGCTCACATGCTGCGCCTCGTTCGCGGCGATCTGCCCGATCGGCAACCGCAGCTGCGGTGTTTGGATGTTCTCGACCGCTCCCAGATACGCGCCCAACGTCAGCGCTTCGATCGAGCTCGCACGTTTCAGCATCGAGGCCTCCGAGCCGAAGCTCCGCTTCGGATAGGTGAAGTTGATGTCGTCGGATGTTGCAGGCACCTGTCCCGCGCCGGTGATCAGCGTCGACAGGCTGTTGTAGTGCGCCTTCTCGTCGGCGAGCATCTGCTTGGTCGCCGCGGCGAGCGCGGGTCGTCAGCTTGCCGCTCGCGATCGCCTGGGCCTGGAAGTCCGCAGCAAGGAGCTCGGCACCGACGAGCAGCCGCAGGTACGTCAGGTCGCTGTCCGGGATCGTCGCCGCCCCGGCCGCGGTCGCGAAGACCGACACCGCCGACCCGGAAAGCAGCAACGCCCCACTGCCGGCGGCGCCCCGCCGCAACAGCCCAGCTCTACTCAACCGTCCGGTCACGATCTGCCGCTCCTCCGTCAGATGTACCAAAGCAATGCCCATGCTCCAGTCCGCAAGTCCGTCCACATTAGCGATTCAGGAGCGGAAGCGCTGACGGAGCGTGCATAGGCAATACCGTTGCGACCTCATGCTCGCGAGCCGTTAGAATGAGGAGCCATGAGCGCAGCCGGACCTGAAATCGCCGAGGGAGCCGTCGTCGCCGACGTCATGCTCCGTGAGCCGAAGACTCTCCCCGCCGACGCGACCGTGGGGGACGTGCGGGAGCTCCTGGTGCGGCCGAGCGTTCAGATGGTGCTGCTCGCCGACGCGGGAGTCTTTGCCGGCGCCGTCACCGAGCTGCCGGCGGGTGTGGCAGACGACGAGCCGGCGGTGAGCGTTGCCGACCCCTCGCCGCCCGCCCTGGGGCCGAACGAGTCGGCCGCCACTGCGTTCGAGCTCGCTGCCCGACTTCCCCATCGTCGAGTCGTGGTGCTCGACGAGCAGCAGACACCTGCTCGGACTGCTCTGTCTGAACTCGACGCGAACGAGATTCTGCGGCGTCCCGGCTAGCCCAAGCTAGCTCTCTGACCCAGGTGTGTGTGTCCCGAGAGGGAACGCACCACCCATGGTGAACCCAGCCCCGTGGCGGACGCCCCGGAGGGAATCAAGCTCGGCCGTTACCGCGACATGCAGGGACGCGGCTGGCACATCTGGGTGCGCCGCGGCCTGTTCAGTCTGCTCGCGCTCTTCGTGCTCGCAGGCCTCTTCAACGCATTCGGGCAGCGACCGTCCACTGCGCGGGCAGCGAGCCCCGAGGCCGATCTGCAGATCACGTCGCCGACGCGCGTTCGCGGCGGCTTGCTGTGGCAGGCGCGGTTCACGATCCGGGCGATCACGGAGCTGAAGCAGGCGACGCTCGTGCTCAGCGAGGGCTGGTTGGAGAACAACACGATCAACACGATCGAGCCGTCTCCTGTCGGCGAAGCGAGTCGCAACGGCTCGCTGTCGCTCGACCTCGGTCACGTGCCGGCCGGTGAGCGGCACGTGCTCTACATCCAGTTCCAGACGAATCCGGCGAACGTCGCTCGCCGCGTCACCGACGTGCAGCTGCAGGACGGCGAGAAGCTGCTCCTGTCCGTCCACCGCACCCTGACCGTCTTCCCCTGACCCGGAGAGCCTCGATGGATGTCGTGATTCGCGCAGCGCTGATGTACTGCTTCCTGCTCTTCATCACGCGGGTCGTCGGGCGGCGCGAGCTCTCGACGCTCGAGCCGTTCGACCTGATCCTCCTGATCGTGCTCGGTGATCTGATCCAGCAGGGCGTGACGCAGAGCGACTACTCGTTCACCGGCCTGATGCTCGCCGCGGGCACCATCGCGGTCATGCAGACATCGGTCTCCTGGATCGGCTATCGCAGCCCGAAGAAGGCAGGCCTCGTGCTCGAGGGAGAGCCGATCGTGATCGTCCAGGACGGCAAATGCCTCGAGCGGAACACGAAGCGTGAGCGCATCCGCAAGGAAGAGGTGCTCGAGTCCGCCCGGAAGAACGGGATCGGCTCGCTCGACGAGATCGAGTGGGGGATCCTCGAGACGAGCGGCGAGATGACGTTCATCAAGAAGTCCGAGTAGTGCCGGCGTACCTGACCGAGGCGGATGTCGCGCGGGTTCTGACGCCCGCCGTGGCGGCGAACGCGGTCGAGGGATCGTTCGCGCGCCTCGCCCGCGGCGAGGTCGACAACCCGCCGCGTGTGCGGCTGCCGATTCCCGACGGGCAGTTCGCGGTCATGCCCTGCGTCGACCGCGGGCTCGGGCTCGCCGGCCTGAAGACGTTCGCGTGGACGCCGGGCGGCACGCCGTTCCTCGTCGTCCTGATGACGATCCACGAGCCCGAGATCGTTGCGGTGCTCGAAGCCGACACGCTCGGACAGCTGCGCACCGCGGCCGCGTCCGCGGTCGCCGCGAAGCATCTCGCGCGCGCCGGCGCATCGTCGCTCGGCGTGATCGGCTGCGGCCGGCAGGCCGCCTCGCACGTGGCCGCGCTGCGGGCGCAGCTGCCGTCGCTCCAGCGCGTCGTCGTCTACTGCCGCGACGCCGGCTCGCGCAACGCGTTCTGCCGCGAGCACGACTGCGAACCGGCGTCGTCGGCAGAGGACGCCGGCGGCTGCGACGTCGTCGTCACCGCGACCACGTCGGTCACGCCCGTCCTGCAGGGCGACTGGCTTGAGCGACGGCGCGCTCGTGCTCGCCGTCGGCGCCAACGATCCAGACGCGCGCGAGCTCGACGATCCCGTGCTCGAGCGCACGGCGGCGATCTACGTCGACTCGCGTGAGCAGGCGCGCGAGGAGGCGGGCGACCTGATCGAGCCGGCAACCCGCGGCCGCGTTCGCTGGGAGGACGTCCACGAGCTCCAGGACGTCGTCGCCGGCACTGTCAACGGACGTGTCGGCGAGGACGACGTGCTCCTCTTCAAGTCGAGCGGGCTCGCCGCCTGGGACCTCGCGGTCGCTGCGCGCGTGGTCGAGCTCGCGCGCCAGCTCTCCTAGATCGCCGTGCGCGCCGAGGCGATGATGTCGTCGCCGACCGCGTGGATCACGTCGTTCCGCTCGAGGATGCGCGCGATCTGCTCGGGGGTGCAGCGGTTCGTGACGTAGTGGTCCTGGAGGATCTCGGTGAGCGGCCGGCCGCGATGGTGCTCGCGGATCACGTACTGCGCGATGCGATCCTCGGCGCTGGAACGGATCCTCAGGAACGAGAACGCTCCGCCGATTGCTTCCCTGATCCCCACGAGCCCGGATTCTAGCGCCGCCGTCCGGCGGCCTAGCGGCTTGAGGTGGAACCGCGTGCCTACGTCTGCTCGGCGGGCCAGCGCAGATTCGCGTCCGGGATCGGATCGCCGTGCGGGTCGTGCGTCGGGAAGCCGAGCGCCTTGTCGATGCGCGCCTCGAGCTCCTCGGAGATCACGTGCTCGAGCCGGTCGGCCTCGTCGTGCACGTCGTCGACGTGGACGCCGAGCGTCTCCGCCAGGTACAGCTCGAGCAGGCGGTGGTGACGGATCACCTCGATCGCGACTCGCTCGCCCGCGTTCGTCAGCTGCGCGCCGCGGTACTTCTCGTGCTCCAGCAGGCCGAGTGCCGCGAGCTTCTTCACCATCGCCGAGGCTGACGCCGGCGAGACCGACTGATCCTTGGCGAGCGCACCGATCGTGACGCGGCCCTCGAGCGCCTGCAGCTTGTAGACGCTCTTCAGGTAATCCTGGATCGACTCGGACAGCGCAGCCTTGCTCACACAGCCAGGGTAACGTGGCGCCGGATGATCCAGGTGGGGCACAGCGCCGATCCCGACGACGCGTTCATGGTTTGGGCGCTCGAGGCGGATCGCGTCGACAAGCGTGGGCTCGACTTGAAGCCCGTTGTCTCGGACATCCAGACGCTGAACGACTGGGCGCTCGAAGGGCGTCTCGAGGTGACTGCGCTCTCCGCCGGCGCGTATCCCGAGGTGACGGACACCTACGCCCTGCTGCCGCACGGCGCCTCGTTCGGCGAGGGCTACGGCCCGATCGTGGTCGCGCGCGAGCGGTTCTCGCTCGACGAGCTGCGAGACCTCGAGATCGCGACGCCGGGGCCGCTGACGACGGCGACGCGCGTGCTGAAGCTCGCGCTCGGTGACGGCGTGCGGACACGCGACCTGTCGTTCGACGCTGTGCTCGACGAGGTCGTCTCCGGTCGCGCGGACGCCGGGCTCGTGATCCACGAGGGCCAGCTCACCTATGCGGACGCCGGTCTCGAGAAGCTGCTCGATCTCGGTGTCTGGTGGCAGGACGAGACGGGACTGCCACTGCCGCTCGGCCTCGTCGCCGCCCGCCGCGACCTCGACCGGCTCGACGACATCTCGCAGGTCCTGCGCGAGGCGATCGACGCCGGCCTCGCGAACCGCGACGAGGCGATGGCCTACGCGATGGGCTTCGGGCGCGGGATCGACGCCGCGACGGCCGACGAGTTCGTCGCCATGTACGTCAACGACCTGACGCTCGACATGGGCGAACGCGGCCGGCGCGCGGTGAAGGAGCTGCTCGGCCGCGAGCCAGAGTTCGTCGGCGGATGACGAGCGCGGTGATCCTCTCGGCCGTCCGCACGCCGGTCGGCCGGTACGGCGGCGGGCTCGCGGGGACGCGTCCGGACGATCTCGCGGCGCTTGCGCTCCGCGCCGCGGTCGACCGCGCGGGTGTGCCGGTGGCGCAGATCGAAGACGTCTGGCTCGGCTGCGCGAACCAGGCGGGCGAGGACAACCGCAACGTCGCCCGCATGGCCGTGCTGCTCGCCGGCCTGCCCGAGTCGATCGGCGGCGTGACCGTCAACCGGCTCTGCGCATCGGGTCTCGCCGCGGTCGTCGGCGCCTGCCACGCGGTGATTGCCGGCGACGGCGACCTCTTCGTCGCGGGCGGTGTCGAGTCGATGTCGCGCGCGCCGCTCGTGACGGCCAAGCCCGACGCGGCGTATCCGCGCGGCGATCGCACGCTCTACGACACGACGCTCGGCTGGCGGTTCCCGAACCCGCGGCTCGAGGAGCGGTTCCCGCTCGAGACGATGGGCGAGACGGGCGAGAACGTCGCCGAGCGCTGGGCCGTCACACGCGAGGATCAGGACGCGTTCGCGCTTCGCTCGCAGCGGCGTTGGGCCGAGGCCGCCGAGGCGGGCCGCTTCGACGACGAGCTCGTTCCTGTCGGCGATGTGACGCGCGACGAGCATCCCCGCCCCGACACGTCGGCTGAGAAGCTCGCGTCGCTTCGGCCCGCCTTTCGCGCAGGTGGCACCGTCACCGCCGGCAACGCGTCCGGCCTGAACGACGGCGCAGCCGCGCTCGTGATCGCGTCCGAGGAGAAGGCGCGCGAGCTCGGCATCGAGCCGCTCGGCCGCTTTCGCGGCTCCGCGGTCGCCGGCGTCGACCCGCGCGTGATGGGCATCGGCCCGGTGCCGGCGGTGCGCAGGCTGCTCGAGCGCACGGGCGTCTCCGTCGACGAGCTCGACCTGCTCGAGCTGAACGAGGCCTTCGCGTCGCAGTCACTCGCCGTCGTGCGCGAGCTCGGGATCGACGAGGAGAAGGTGAACGTCAACGGCGGCGCGATCGCGATCGGGCATCCGCTCGGCATGAGCGGCGCGCGCCTGACCGTGACGCTGCTGCACGAGCTGCGCCGGCGCGGCGCGCGTTACGGTGTCGCCACGATGTGTGTCGGCGTCGGTCAGGGACAGGCGGCATTGTTCGAGGCATGACGGTCGCCGAGCGCTATCTCCTGCTTGCACTGCGCCTCGGTCGGCACGTCGACGGCCTCGTCGACTCCTACTACGGCCCGGCCGAGCTGCAGCAGCAGGCGGAAGCCGAGGGCAAGATCGACGCGGCCCAGCTCGCTGCCGACGGCGATGCGCTGCTCGCCGAGTTGCCGGACGGCTGGCTCTACGACCAGGTGAAGGGCTGCGCGACCTACGCGCACGTGCTCGCCGGCGACGACATCTCGTACGTCGACGAGGTCGAGGGCTGCTACGGCGTGCGCCCGGAGCTCGTCGACACGAGCGTCTACGAAGCGGCGCACGCGCAACTCGACGAGCTGCTGCCGGGTGACGGGTCGCTCTTCGAGCGCCGCCAGGGCTGGCGGACGCAGCACCTCGTCGAGGGCGCGCTCGCCGTCCCGGTGCTGAACGATCTGCTGCCGATCCTGCGCGAGGCGGCCCGCGCGTTCGTCGAGCTGCCCGAGGGCGAGGCGCTGACGATCGACCCGGTCACCGGCGAGCCGTGGTGGGCGTTCAACTACTACCAGGGCGATCTGCGGAGTCGCGTCGTGATGAACGTCGACGTGCCGACGACCGGCCTCGACCTCATCCACCTCGCCGCGCACGAGGTCTATCCCGGTCATCACACCGAGCACGCAGTCAAGGAGCAGCTGCTCGCGCGTGACCAGGGCGCGATCGAGGAGTCGCTCCAGTTCGTGCCGACGCCGCAGGCCGTGCTCAGCGAAGGCATCGCCGAGACGGGCGAGGATCTACTCGACGATGAGACGCGCGCCGCGGCGTACGACGTGTTGCGCAAGCACGGGATCAACGTCACCCCGGAGCTCGGCGAGCAGATCGCGAAGGCGATCGAGCCGTTGCGCTCCGTCGGGCTCGACGCCGCGCTGATGATCCACCAGCACGGCGCGTCGCACGACGAGGCGCAGGCCTACATCGAGCGCTGGAACCTCGTCCCGCCCGATCAGGCGAAGCACAGCGTCAGCTTCGCCACCGACCCGACGTGGCGCGCCTACGTGGTCACGTACTCGGCGGGCCGCGACCTCTGCCGCGCCTACGTCGGCGGCGACCCCGCGCGCTTCACGAAGCTCCTGACCGAGCACGTGCGCATCGGCGACCTGCTCGCCACCGCGAGCTAGAGTCACCGGCATGGCGGTCGCCACCGAGCACGGGCTCTTCATCGACGGCGAGGTCGTCGAGCCGGCCTCGGGCGAGGTGCGCGACGTCTCCGAGCCGGCGACAGGCGAGCTGCTCGCCCGCGCGGCGATGGGCGGCGAGGCCGACGTCGACCGCGCTGTCGCCGCTGCGCGCGCCGCGCTCGACGGCGCCTGGGGCAAGACCCCGGGCACCGAGCGCTCGCGTCTCCTGCACGCGCTCGCCGACGCGATCGTCGCCAATCGCAAGGAGCTCGCGGAGCTCGAGTCGCGCAACGTCGGCAAGGCGATCTCGTCGGTCAAGGCGGAGATCGCGGGCGCCGCCGAGAACTTCCGCTTCTACGCCTCCGCGATCGCAACGATCGCGGGACGCTCGAATCCGATCGGCGGCTCGCTGCTCTTCTACTCGCAGAAGGAGCCGGTCGGCGTCGCCGCGCAGATCGTGCCGTGGAACTACCCGCTGCTGATGGCGACCTGGAAGCTCGCGCCCGCGCTCGCGGCCGGCTGCTCGGTCGTGCTCAAGCCGGATCCGCAGACGCCGCTGAGCGTGCTGCGGATCGCGGAGCTCGCGGCCGAGGTCGGCTTCCCGGCCGGCGCGATCAACATCGTCCCGGGCGACGGCCCGACCACCGGCGCGTACCTCGTCAAGCATCCCGGCGTCGACAAGGTCGCGTTCACCGGCTCGACGAGGACGGGCGGCGAGATCATGCGCCTCTGCTCCGACCCGATCAAGCGCCTGACGCTCGAGCTCGGCGGCAAGAGCCCGAACCTGCTCTTCGCCGACGCCGACCTCGCGGACGCGATCCCGGCGAGTGTCTGGGCGATCTACGCCTCGGCAGGGCAGTCGTGCGAGGCGCGCTCGCGCCTGCTCGTCGAGCAGTCGATCTACGACGACGTCGTCGCGCAGGTGACCGAGCTCGCGCAGCGCGTCAAGGTCGGCGACCCACTCGAGAGCGACACGCAGATGGGCTCGCTGATCTCGACCGCGCACCGCGAGAAGGTGCACGGGTTCGTCGAGGGCGCGCGCGAGGAAGGCGCGGAGATCACGACCGGCGGCGCGATCGGCGACGGCCCGGGCGCGTTCTACCCGCCGACCGTGATCGCCCGCGCAGGCAACGACATGCTCGCGGCGCAGGAGGAGATCTTCGGCCCCGTCGTGACGGTGATCCCGTTCGAGGACGAGGCCGACGCGGTGCGCATCGCGAACGACGTCAAGTACGGGCTGATGGCGACCGTGTGGACCGGCGACCCCGGGCGCGGCCACCGGGTCGCGTCGAAGATCAAGTCCGGCACGGTCGGGATCAACATGCCGTACACCGCCTTCCCCGGCATCCCGTTCGGCGGCTACAAGCAGTCGGGCTTCGGGCGCGAGCTCGCGGTCGAGACGCTCGACCTCTATCTCGAGACGAAGTCGGTCGTGACCTACACGGGCACGCGGCCGACGAACCCGCTTCGGGCTGTAGAACCCCGCCCCTACCGCTGGGCGGTCCTCGCCGCCGGGACATTCGCCCAGTCGACGTACTCGGCGATCTGGTTCGGCGTCGCCGTGCTCGCCCCGCGCTGCGCGACGAGTACGACCTCTCGCTCGCGCAGACGGGCGTCCTCATCTCCGCGTCGCTCCTCGGCTCGGTCCTGACGCTCGTGCCGTGGGGGATGGCGGCGGACCGTTTCGGCGAGCGGGTGGTGCTCGTCGTCGGGATCGGCGCGTGCGGCGGCGCGCTCCTGCTTGCGACCGCAGGCGCACAGCTTCTGGGCGCTCTTCGCCTGCCTCTTCGCGACGGGTCTCGCCGGCGCGAGCGTGCACTCGTCGAGCGGTCGCGCCGTCATGTCCTGGTTCCCCGCGACGCAGCGCGGGCTTGCGCTCGGCATCCGTCAGACCGCGATCCCGATCGGCGGCTTCGCGGTCTCGATCTTCATCCCGCCGATCGAGCACGCACCGCGGCATCCCGTGGGCGTTCGGGGCGCTCGGCGCCGCCTGCCTCGCCGCGGCCGTCATCGGCGGTCTCGTCCTGCGGGAGGGAGCGCCCGACGACGAGGTCGTGCACACGGGTCCGGCGCCTCTGCGCGACGTTCGCGTCTGGTCGCTCGCCGCGGGCAGCGCGCTCGTCGTCGCGCCGCAGATGTGCGTCGTCGGCTTCGCCGTGCTCTTCCTGCACGACCGCCGCGGCCTCGACCCCGGCACGGCCGCGGGCGTGCTCGCCGCGATCCAGCTCTGCGGCATCGGCGCGCGGATCGGTGCGGGACGCTGGTCGGACGTCGCCGGCGACCGCATCGCGCCGCTCCGGGCGATCGCCCTCGCGAGCGCAACGCTGACGTTCGTGACCGCACTCCTCGTCGGCGCCCCACTCTGGCTGCTCGTGCCGTCGCTCATCGTCACGGGCGTATTCGCGATGAGCTGGAACGGGCTCGCGTTCGCGGCCGCCACCGAGATCGCCGGCCGCGCGCGCAGCGGCGCCGCGATCGGCTTGCAGCAGACGGTCCTGAACGCGGTCGGCGCGGCGTATCCGCCGCTCTTCGGCGTGCTCGTGGCGGCGACCTCGTGGGGCTGGGGTTTCGCGTCGATCGCGCTGCTGCCACTCGCGGGCCGGCACGTCCTGCGAGCATTGCGCGCATGAGCCGGATCCTCGCCCGCCTCGACGAGCTCTACGCGATCGGGCAGCACCGCGCCGGCTACTCACCGGAGGAGGACGCCGCCCACGAGCTGGCGTCGCAGCTGGCTGCGCGAAGCCGGCCTCGACGTGACGAGCGACGACGCCGGCAATCTCTTCGGCCGCCGCGGCGAGGCGCGCGTCTGGTCGGGCTCGCACCTCGACAGCGTCCCGACCGCCGGCCGCTTCGACGGCGCGCTCGGCGTCGTCGCGGCGATCGAGGCGGCCGAGCGGCTGCCCGAGGCGCCGCTCGCCGTCGTCGCCTTTCGCGCGGAGGAGACCGGGCCGATGGGGAGCAAGCGCCTGACCGAGCTGCCGGACGCGTTCCTCGAGGTGCACATCGAGCAAGGGCCCGTGCTCGCTCAGCTCGACGAGCCGCTCGGTGTGGTGTCGGCGATCGCGGGCCAGGCCCGCGGGTTCAAGGTGTTCGAGGGGCGCGCCGACCATGCCGGGACGACGCCGATGGACGCGCGTGCCGACGCGCTGCTCGAGGCGGCGCGGTTCGTCCTGCACGTGCGCGACTGCGCGCGCGAGGGGACGGTGGCGACCGTCGGCGCGATCGAGGTCGAGCCGAACGCGACCAATGTCGTCCCGGCGAAGGCGACGGTGTCGGTCGACGCCCGCTCCGCCGACGCCGCGCTGCTCGACGAGCTGATCGACGAGATCGGCTTCGAGCTCGACTGGCGCTCCGACCCCGTGCCGATGTCCGACGCCTTCGCGGCCGTGCTGCCCGACGCGCCGCGGCTCGTCTCGGGCGCGGGGCACGACGCGATGGTGCTCGCAGCCGCCGGTGTGCCGTCGTCGATGCTCTTCGTGCGCTCGCTGAACGGCGGCATCAGCCACCATCCAGACGAGCTGTCGAGCCCCGACGACATCGCGCGTCGCCGTCGATGCGCTCACCGACGCGCTCGCTAGGCTCGTGTCTTGACCGACAGCGACCGCGAGATCATGAGCTGGGACGACCTGGGGACGGGGGCGCGCGAGCTCGCGCAGGCCGTCGCCGATGACGGTTACCAGCCCGACCTGATCCTCGGCATCGCGCGCGGCGGACTGCTCGTCTGCGGCGCGCTCGGCTACGCGCTCGGCGTCAAGAACACGTTCACGATGAACGTCGAGTTCTACACCGGCATCGACGAGCGGCTCGACATCCCGATGATCCTGCCGCCCGTGCCCGACCTCGTCGACTTCGCCGATTTCAGGGTGCTGATCGCCGACGACGTCGCGGACACGGGCGCGACGCTCGAGCTCGTGCAGGAGTTTTGCCTCGGGAAAGTGGCCGAGGTGCGGTGCGCGGTCCTCTACGAAAAGCCCCGCTCGACGGTCAAGTGCGAGTACGTCTGGCGCCGCACCGACCGCTGGATCGTCTTCCCGTGGAGTGCCGAAGACCCCGTCTTGCAGGCACTTCCCGAACGGGCCTAGAAGCCGACCGAAAGGTCGGATAGATTCGCCTCCACCCCCCGGCACACCCGGTTTTTCAGGAGGAGAGGAGCACATTGACCAAGAGGACACTCGCGCTCGCCGCGGTCCTGTTCGTGATCGCGGCGGCGTCCGCCGTTCTGGCCCTGGGCACGTCGCCCGGCTCGGCGAAGCCGAACGCGGCGTTCAAGGCCGCGTGGATCTACGTCGGCCCGCACAACGACGGCGGTTGGTCGCAGGCACATGACCAGGGCCGGCTCGCGGTGCAGAAGGCACTCGGCTCGAAGGTGCAGACGACCTACAAGGAGAACGTCCCCGAGGGGCCGCAGGTGGCGCAGGTCATCGACAGCCTGATCAGCGACGGCAACAAGATCATCTTCGCCACCTCGTTCGGCTATCAGCCGGCGATGGTCGCGGCGGCCAAGAAGTACCCGGACGTCAAGTTCGAGATGGCGACGGGCTACCTCACGTCCAAGAACATGGCCGTCTACTACGGCGCCGGTGAGGACGCGATCTATCTCTCCGGCATCGCCGCCGGCGCGGCGACGAAGACCGGCACCGTCGGCTACGTCGTCCCGTTCGCGATCCCCGAGGTGATCCGCCACACGAACGCGTTCACGCTCGGCGTGCAGAAGTCGCATCCCGGCGCGAAGGTGAAGATCATCTGGACGAACTCCTGGTTCTCGCCGGACAAGGAGAAGAAGGCCGCGGAGAACCTGCATGCCGCAGGTGCCGACGTGATCGGCCAGAACGTCGACAGCCCCGCTGCCGGCCAGTACGCCGAGTCGGCGAAGATCCCGTGGGTCGGCTACGACTCGAACGCGAAGAAGTTCGCGAAGAACTCGTGGCTGACGGCCGCCGTCTACAACTGGGGCCCGTACTACGTCAAGCGCACGACAGGCTGCGATGAACGGGACCTGGAAGACGGGCAGCTACTACGGCAGCATGAAGGACGGGTTCACGCTGCTCGCCCCGTACGGCTCGGGCGTCTCTGCTGCGACGAAGAAGCTGATCGCACAGCAGCGGGCGCTGATCGTCAGCGGCAAGTGGAACGAGTTCAGCGGCCCGATCTACGACCAGAAGGGCAAGCTGCGCATCAAGGCAGGCGCGCGCGCGTCGCTCGCCGACCTGATGTCGATGAACTACCTGGTGAAGGGCGTCATCGGGAGCCCGAAGGGCTAGAGCCAACAGGGCGGGCGAGACCTCGCGTCTCGCCCGCCCTCTCTTCCATGCCACCCGCCGTCGAGCTCCGAGGGATCACGAAGCGGTTCCCCGGCGTCGTCGCGAACGACAAGGTCGACTTCGAGGCGGCCGAGGGCGAGGTGCACGCACTGCTCGGCGAGAACGGCGCCGGCAAGTCGACGCTCTCGAACATCCTCACGGGCCTCTACCGGGCGGACGAGGGCGAGATGCACCTGCACGGGAAGGAGGTCGCGTTCTCCTCGCCCAGGGACGCGCTCGACGCGGGCGTCTGCATGGTGCACCAGCACTTCCGTCTGGTTGCGCCGTTCACCGTCGCCGAGAACGTGATCCTGGGCGACCATCGTGGCGAGGGCAAGAAGTTCACCGTCAAGCCGCGGCACATCGAGCGCCGCGTCGCCGAGCTCGGCGAGCGCTACCGCATCGCCGTCGACCCGCGTGCGCGCATCTGGCAGCTCTCGCTCGGCGAGCAGCAGCGGGTCGAGCTGCTGAAGGCGCTCTACCGCGAGGCGCGGGTGTTGATCCTCGACGAGCCGACCGCCGTCCTGACGCCGCAGGAGTCGGAGTCGCTGTTCGAGACGCTGCGCGTGATGGCGGCCGAGGGCCGGACGGTGATCTTCATCTCGCACAAGCTGCACGAGGTCAAGGCGGTCTCCGATCGCGTCACGGTGCTGCGCGCGGGGAGGAACGTCGCGACGGTCGACACCGCCGACTCGACGCCGCACTCGCTCGCCTCGCTGATGGTCGGCCGCGACGTCGCGGCACCGGAGCGGCGCGTCCGGACGACCGAGGTCGGCGAGCCCGTGCTCGAGGTGCGCGGCCTCTCGGCGGTCGGCGACCGCGGCGGCGATGCACTGCGTGACGTCTCGCTGACGGTCGGCGCCGGCGAGATCGTCGCGATCGCCGGCGTTGCCGGCAACGGACAGCGCGAGCTCGCCGAGACGGTGACCGGGATGCGCAGCGCGTCAGCCGGCTCGGTCGTCGTCGCGGGAAAGGCGCTGCACGGCGGCGATGCCCGCGAGGCGATCCGCGCGCACGTCGCGCATGTTCCCGAAGACCGTCTCCACACCGGCGTCGCGCCCTCGCTGTCGATCGCGTCGAACGTCGTCCTCAAGTCCTACCGCGGCCGGACGGTCACGCAGAGGCCCGATGCTGCGGTTGCGCACCATTCGCGAGCTTGCCGCACGCCTGATCGAGCGGTACGACGTCCGCGGCGGAGGGCCTGAGCTGCCGGCACGCCGCCTCTCCGGCGGCAACCTGCAGAAGGTCGTGCTCGCACGCGAGTTCGAGGGCGAGCCCCGCGTGCTCGTCGTCGCCTCGCCGACCCGCGGGCTCGACGTCTCGGCGATCGAGACCGTGCACGGGTACCTGCGCGACGCCGCGACGGACGGCGTCGGCGTGCTGCTGATCTCCGAGGATCTCGACGAGATCCTCGCGCTCGCCGACCGGATCGCGGTCATGTACGAGGGAGCGATCGTCGGCGAGGTCGCCGCCGACCAGGCGACCGTCGAGGAGCTCGGTCTGATGATGGCCGGGGGCCACGGCGCATGATCCGGGTCGAGCGCCGCCTCAAGCAGCCGCGGTGGCTCCTCGTCGCCGTGCCGATCGGGTCGATCCTCGTCTCGTTCGTCGTGATGACGATCGTGCTGCTCGCGACCCATCACCCGCCGGGGCACACGTTCCGGCGGCTCTTCGACTCCGCGTTCGTCGGTGAGCAATCGCTGAACGCGACGCTGGTCTCGGCGACGCCGCTGCTCTTCACCGGGCTCTGTGCGGCAGTCGCGTTCCGGATGAACCTCTTCAACATCGGCGGCGAGGGCCAGCTCTACGCCGGCGCGATCACCGGCGCGGCCGCCGGCATCGCGATCGGCAACCACTCGGGCTGGCTCTCGATCCCGGCGATGATCCTCGCCGGTGCAGCCGGCGGTGCGGCGCTGGCGCTGATCCCCGGCATCCTGCGGGCGTTCTTCTCGACGAACGAGATCATCACGTCGCTGATGCTCAACTACGTCGTCGCGCTGGTGATCAGCTACCTGATCTTCGACTCGGAGTCGTACTGGCGCGACACCTCGAGCCCGACGGCGAAGGTGTTCCCGCAGGGGAAGAACCTGCCCGACGCAGCGAGCTGGCCCGTGTCGCACGTCGGCTCGCTGGTGCTGCCGTTCGGCTTCCTGCTCGGCGTCGTGATCGCAGCCGGGATCTGGCTGCTCTACACGCGCACGCGGTTCGGCTTCGAGGTGCAGGTGATCGGCGACTCGCCGCGCGCCGCGAGCTACGCCGGCATGCGCACGCGGCGGAAGATCCTCGCCGTGATGGCGCTCTCGGGTGCGGTCGCCGGAATCGGCGGCGCCTCGCAGGACGGCGACTTCCGCCACTCGCTCGACCCGCGCGGGCTGACGGCCGCCGGCTACGGCTACGCGGGAATCGTGATCGCCGCCCTCGCGCGGTACAACCCGTTCGCCGTCGTCCTGATCGCGGTTCTGCTCGGCGGCCTGCAGAACGCGGGCTACACGTTGCAGGGCGCCGACTTCCCGTCCGGTCTCGTCGGCGTCATGCAGGGCCTGATCCTGTTCTCGGCGCTCGGAGGGGAGCTGCTCGTCCGCTACCGCATTCGCTTCACGCACCGCGCCCGAGTCGCAGGGGCGACGGCGTGATCCTCGCTGCGGGCGGCGTCAACAGCTCGGTGCTGGTCGTCGTGCTCGCCTCGGCGGTCGTGTACGGAACGCCGCTGCTCTATGCCGCGCTCGGCGAGCTGCTCGCGGAGCGCTCGGGCGTGCTCAACCTCGGCGTCGAGGGGATGATGCTCACGGGCGCCGTGATGGGGTTCTGGGCCGTGCAGCGGACGGCGTCGCTGCCGCTCGCGATCCTCGTCGCCGCGATTGCCGGCGCAGCGATGGCTGCGATCCTCGCCTTCCTCGTCGTCACGCTGCGCGCGAACCAGATCGTGTCCGGGCTCGCGCTGACGATCTTCGCCGGCGCGGCCGGCCTGTCGTCGTACCTCGGCAACGACCTACAGCTCGCGGACGCGCCGGCGCGCGACTCGTTCGCGCCCTTCCTGCCGCACAGCTGGCAGACGGCGAGCGTCGTCGGCCCGATCTTCTTCAAGCAGTCGGCGCTCGTCTACGCGTCGTGGGTGTGCGTGCTGCTCGTCGCGCTCTACCTCAACCGCACGCGACCCGGCCTCAACGTGCGTGCCGTCGGCGAGTCTCCGGCGGCTGCCGACGCGATGGGCATCAACGTCGCGGGCTACCGCTACGCGCACACGATCGCGGGCGGTGCCTTCGCGGGCGTCGGCGGCGCCTGCTTCACGCTCTCGATCACGCCGCAATGGGTCGACGGAATCACAGCCGGCGCCGGGTGGATCGCGATCGCGCTCGTCATCTTCGCGTTCTGGCGGCCCGCGTTCTGCCTCGTCGGCGCGTACCTCTTCGGCGCGTTCTCCGGGATCCCGTTCACGTTTCAGGCCCGGGGGATCCTCGGCGGCATCCCGCCCGAGCTCTTCCAGGCTCTGCCCTACGTGATGACGATCGTGGTGCTGGTGCTCGTCTCGAGCGCCGGCGCTCGTCGTCGTCTCGGCGCGCCCGCAGCACTCGGCACGCCGTACGTGCGCGAAGAGCGCTAGCTCTAGTTCCTAGACCGCGGGGCCGGCGGGCGGGAAGAGTAGACGCATCGTCGTGCCGGCGTCGGGGCTGGACTCGACGGCAGATTCCGCCGCCCACGCGGCGCACCATCGCAAAGACAGTGGCGAGACCGAGGCCCGTTCCGTGATCCTTGGTCGTGAAGAACGGCTCGAACAGCCGCTCCTGCGTTTCGGTGTCCATGCCGTGTCCGTCGTCCGACACCGCGAGCTCGACCCATTGACCGGCGCAGAGGGCGGCGTCGTCGATCGCGAGCGGCCGGTCGAGCACACGCAGCCGCGTCCCGACGACGATCGTCCCACTACCTGCGTCGCGCGCGTTGACGACGAGATTGGTCAGGGCCTGCTCCAGCTGGGTCGGGTCGGCCATGATCGGCGGCAGCTCGTCTGCGAGGTGCAGATCGATCAGACATTCGTGGCCGGTCACCTGGTCGAGCAGCCCCGCAGCCGCCCCGACAGCGGGGCTGAGGCGAGAGCGGCTGCAGCTCGACCGCCTGTCCGCGGCTGAAGGCGAGCAGCTGCCGCGTCAGCTCGCCGGAACGGTCAAGCGTGTCGCTTGCGTTCTGCAGATGCCGCCTTGCTCCGTCGTCGATCTCGTGGGCGAGCGCGAGGTCGATGAAGCCGTTGACGGCGAACAGCATGTTGTTGATGTCGTGCGCGACGCTGCCCGCAAAGTGACCGAGTGCTGCCAGCTGCTCCGCGGCTGCGGCGTCAGAGTCAGTTCCGACAAATGTCATAGGTGCCAGTTTACAGCAACTGCCATATTCGTTAGGATGGAAACGGGATGAACGCCGACGGCCTGCGCGAGCGCAAGAAGCACCAGACGAGGATCGCCCTCAAGCAGGCGGCGCTCGACCTGTTCGAGCAGCGGGGCTTCGACGAGGTGACGGTCGAGGAGATCGCCGAGGCGGCGATGGTCTCCCCGCGCACGTTCTTCCGCTATTTCGAGACGAAAGCCGAGGTCGTCTTCGCCTACTCACCCGAGCTGATCGGCCGCGTCGAGGAGGAGATCGCGACCGGCGCGCCCGTGCTCGAGTCGATTCGGCGCGGGTTTCTCGACGGCGCCGACTTCGTCGAGCGGAATCGCGAGCTCTTCGTCCAGCAGGCCAAGTTCGTGGCGCATCCACGCATCTCCGGCCACCGGCTCGAGCTGACCGCGCGCCTCGGCGAGACGATCCTGAGGGGCCTGCGGCGCGACTATCCCGGCGCCACCGAGACCTCATGCCGGCTGGCTGCGACGCTCCTGGCCGCCGTCTACCCGGCCGGGCTCCGGGAGTGGCTGGACTCGGACGGAGACACGGACGCGCGTGAGATCTTCGGCCGGGCGTTCGACACGGCCGAGCGCGCCGTCGCCGTCCTCCTCTAGCCGGTCGGGAATAGGCCGGCGCGGGCGCCCGTTTGGCAACCGTGGCCGAGAACGACGACAATGGGGCTCTGATGAGCTCCAGCGACCAGGACGAGACCTTGATGCGGCGGCTCGAGGGCGTCTACGCAGACGCACCGTCCGTGCCGCTCGACGAGGTCGCCACCATGCTCGGCGGGCGGCTGGCCGGGCTCGGAGCAGACGCAGGGTTCGTCGCGACGCTCTCGAGCGACCGGAGGATGCTCGAGGTCGCACGCGTGACGCCGTTCTCGACGGCGCCGGTCCGGCTTGCGTTCTCCGCCGACGCTCCGTATCCGCTTGCGCGCGTGATCCGGAGCGACGAGGGCATCTTCATCACGAGCAACGAGGCACTCGCATGCGACCACCCCGGCCTCGTGCGCGTGCGCGACGAGGACCACGCCTGCGCGACGCTCCCGCTGCATGGCACCGGAGGTGCGGTGATCGGCTCTGCGAACGTCAGCTGGGAGGAGCCGCGTGAGTTCTCCGACGCCGACCGCGTCGAAGTGGCGATGCTCCTCGGCGAGTGCGAGCAAGAGCTCGCCCGCCGGTTGAGCTCCTAGAGCTCCCGGAAGGTGATCTGCTGCGCGCCCTCCCAGAGGGTGAGGCGGCCGAGCTCGGGCAGCTGCTCCGCGCCCTCGACGAGCGTCGCGAAGTGGTTCGCCCACAGGTGCCCGGCCTTCGACGCGAACGAGCAGTAGCCGTACGGAAAGAGCAGCTCGGTCTCGCTCTGCCCGCCCGGATACAGCGCGAGCTCACCCGGGTGCGGGTAGGACGTCGCGTTCTCCGGGCCGATCCCGAAGTCGCGGTCGCCCCAGGGGATCCAGTTGGACTCCCCGCTCCAGCGGCAATGGATGATCCGGTCGTCGAGCGGCAGCGACGCCTTGAACGCCGCGACCGTCTTCGGCGCGAGCTCTTCTTCCCACCGTGCGACGAAGCGCATCCCCGCTGCGACGATCTCGAGCACGGCGAGACCCTACCTGTCGGAACGTTCATCTAGGCTTCGTCGATGGGAGCCCGTGACGAAGGCAGCGCGGCGGTCGAGCGCGGGACGCGCGCGATCAGCGAGGGCCTCGTCTCGTTCGAGCTCGTCCTCTACGCCTCGGTCGGCGTGCTGCTCGGCGTCGCCGGCGTGCTGATCATCGTCGGCACGGTCAGCGGCCTCGTTCGCGGCATCGGTCACCACGCCGGAGCGGTTGAAGTCGCAGTGCTCGTGCTCGACCGCGTCCTGTTGGCGCTGATCGTCGGCGAGCTCCTCTACACGCTGCGCTTCGTCGTGCGCACGCACGAGATCGCGGTCGAGCCCTTCCTCTACATCGGCCTGATCGCGGTCGTGCGGCGGATCCTGATCGTCACGGCGCAGTTCGAGCGCGGCCCTCAGACCGGCCGTGCGCTCACGAACACGCTGCTCGAGTTCGGGCTGCTCGGCCTGATGGTTCCCGCGATGGCTGCCGCGATCTGGCTCGTGCGCAAGAGCCGGCGCGTCGAGCCGGCGATGATTTAGCGTCCGCGGCGCGGTCCTACCTGCATGACACAGATCATTCTCGACATCTCAACGTCGCTCGACGGTTTCGTCGCCGGGCCGAGCCCCACGCTCGAGGACCCACTCGGGCAGAACGGGATGCAGCTCCACGAATGGGTCTTCGGGCTCGCCACCTGGCGGTCGGAACACGGCCAGGAGGGCGGCGTGCACGATGAGGACGACGCGCTCGTCGCGCGCGGTCTCGCGACGCTTGGCGCCGTCGTGATGGGCCGCAAGATGTTCAGCGGCGGCTCCGGCCCCTGGGAAGACGATCCGAACGCCGCCGGCTGGTGGGGCGACGAGCCCCCGTTCCGCCTCCCGGTCTTCGTCGTCACGCATCACGAGCGCGAGCCGAAGAGCTATCCGAACGGCACGGTGTTCACGTTCGTCACCGACGGAGTCGAATCTGCAATCGAGCAGGCGCGCGCGGCAGCCGCCGGCAAGGACGTGCGCATCAGCGGCGGCGCGAGCGTCGCGACGCAGGCCCTACGCGCGGGACTCCTCGACCGGCTCGACATCCACATCGCGCCGGTGCTGCTCGGGGCGGGCACCCGGCTCTTCGAAGGCGTCGACCCGATGCAGTTCGAGCTCGTCGAGACCCCTGCGTCACCGAACGTGACGCACGTCACTACGTCAAGCCGTCTACCGCGTCAGCAGGGCGACGGCTAGGACGCAGGCGCCGGCGAGCCCGAGGATCGGCCACACGTTCAGGCCGCGGTGGCGCAGGTTGAAGTAGTGCCGCACGAGCGCGCCGATCGCGAGCATCGCGACGAGCACGATCCAGGCGTGCGCCTGGCCGTACAGGAGCGGGAAGTGATTCGACAGCATCGCGAAGACGACCGGCAGCGTCAGGTAGTTGTTGTGCACCGAGCGCGTCTTGCCGTCGCGGTTCCACTTCGGGTCGGGCTCGAGCCCCGCTTCCTTCGCGCGGACCAGCTTCCAGTGCGCCGGGATGATCACGAAGAAGACGTTGCCGACCATCATCGTCCCGATCATCGCGCCGACCTGCAGGTACGCCGCCCGCGCGGCGAAGAGCTCGAACGACGCCCACGCGGACGCGCAGATGAATGCGAAGACGAGCACGGCGAGCAGCGCTTCGTCGTTCGCGAACGTGCGGCAGAGCGCGTCGTAGACGAGCCACGCGAGCGCGAGCCCGGCGATCGAGATTGCGATCGCCTGCCACGCTTCGAGGTCGGCGACGGAGGGATCGATCAGGTACGCCGTCGCGTGGGCGTAGTAGACGACGACGAAGAGCGCGAAGCCGGAGAGCCACGTCGTGTACGCCTCCCACTTGAACCAGTGCAGCGGCTCGGGCAACCGGTCGGGCGCGACACGGAACTTCTCGACGCGGTAGAAGCCGCCGCCGTGAATCTCCCACGCCTCCCCGCCGATCCCGCGCCGCGCGTCATCCGGGTCCTTCGGCGGCTCGAGGTGGTTGTCGAGCGCGATGAAGTAGAAGGAGGCGCCGATCCACGCCATCGCGGCGATCACGTGCAGCCAGCGGAACAGGATGTTCCCCCAGTCCCACCAGATGCCGGAGAGCGCTAGGACGACTGCCACCGGTCGATCGCGATCTGGACGAGCTCGTCGACGGCCGTCGCCAGCTCCTCGGCGCGACTGCGCTGCAGGCGCTCGCGGAGGATCGGCACGATCTCGCGCCGGGGCCGGCGGTTGACGAAGACGACGAAGCGGAAGCCGAACTTCGCTTCGTACTCCGCGTTCAGTTGTGCGAGCTCGGCGAGCACGTTCGGGTCGTCGTCGCTGCCCTGCTCTGCAGCGGAGCGCGTGGAGGTCGCCTTGCCGCCGATCGGCGGGTGCGCGTCGAGCAGCTCTTTCTGCTCGTCGGCCGACAGCTCGAGCGCCACCGTGCGGGCCTGCCCGAGCGGGTCCTCCAGCGCCGCGAGGCGCTCGACGAACCGCGTGCGTCCTTCGAACAGCTCCGCGAGCTGCTCCGCCGTCAGCTGCCGCGGTAGCTCGCGCATCCGTACGACGAGATCAGGAGCGGCACGTGGAAGTGGCCCTCGCCGAGCTCGATCTCGAGCTCGACGCGCTTGAAGAACGGCGACGGCGGGTGGAAGACGATCCGGTAGGTGCCTGCGTCCGACTCGGCGAGGCGCGCGATGCGGCCGTCGTCGTCGGTCACGCCTGCACCGGCGAGCGAGCCGTCGGGGCCGTACAGCTCGACGCGCACGCCCGCAGCCGGCCGGCCGCGCTCGGTGTCGAGCACATGGGTCGAGACGGTCATTGCCATAGCCTCCGCGCTTCCTTGCGGTGCTCGCGGGCGATCTCCTGCTCGTCGGCCCGCACGAGCGCGCCGCCACGCACGACCTCCTCGCCGCCGACGAGCAGCCGGTCGACGCGGTGCGGGCCGCTCAGCACGAGGTTCGCCACGAAGTCGTCGGCGCCGCCGAACTCGAGGCCGTCGGTGCGCCAGATCGCGAGGTCGGCGCGCTTGCCGGGCTCGAGCGAGCCGATGTCGTCGCGTCGCAGCACGGATGCGCCACCGCGCGTCCCGAGCCGCAACGCGTCGCGAGCGGTCATGGCGTCGGGGCCGCCGCGTCCGCGGGCGACGAGCAGCGCCTGCTTCACCTCGACGAACAGGTCGCCGCGCTCGTTCGACGCCGTGCCGTCGACGCCGAGCCCGACGCGCACGCCGGCGTCGAGCATGTCGCGCACGGGGGCGACGCCCGCACCGAGGCGCAGGTTCGAGGTCGGGCAGTGGGCAACGCCGACGCCGTGGCTGCCGAACGTCTGCACGTCGCCGTCCGAGAGATGCACGCAGTGCGCGCACCACACGTCTTCTGCGACCCAGCCGACACGCTCCAGGTACTCGACCGGCGTGCAGCCGAAGAGCTCGAGGCAGTACGCGTGCTCCTCGACCGTCTCGGCCAGATGCGTGTGCAGCTGCAGGCCGAGCCGCCGCGCGAGCTGCGCGGACTCCTCCATCAATCGCGTCGTGACCGAGAAGGGCGAGCAGGGAGCGACGGCGATGCCGACGCGGTCGCCGTCCGCGAGACCGGCGAGCCGCTCGGTGTCGGCGAGGATGTCGTCGATCGATTCGACGAGCGAGTCGGGAGGCAGGCCGCCGTCCGACTCGCCGAGGTCCATCGACCCGCGTGAGGCGACGATGCGCACGCCGAGCTCCTGCGCGGCGCGAATCTCGGCCTCGACCAGGCCGGAGACGCCGCGCGGGAAGACGTAGTGGTGGTCGAAGACGGTCGTGCACCCGGAGAGCGCGAGCTCGGCGATGCCGGCGCGCGCCGCGGCGTAGAGCATCTGGTCGTCGATGCGCGCCCAGGTCGGGTAGAGCGTCTTCAGCCACGTGAAGAGGTCCGCCTGCTGCGCCCTGGCGCGCGTCAGCGTCTGGTAGAGGTGGTGGTGCGTGTTGACGAGCCCCGGCGTGACGACGGCGCCGGCGAGATCCTCGGCGCCGTCGGGCGCGTCGCCCGCGCCGAGCTCGGCGACGAGCCCGTCCTCGATCCGGATCCAGCCGCGCTCGTGCTCGGTGCCCGCGTCGTCGCAGGTCAGCACCCACGCGTTGCCGAGGATCACTCGGCCTCCAGCGGCACCAGCTCGAAGCGGTCGACGTCGACCAGCCCGCGGTCGGTCAGCTTCAGGGACGGGATCACCGACAGCGCGAGGAAGGCGAGATGCTGGAACGGCGCCTCGAGCTCGCAGCCGAGCTCGCGCGCTGCGGCGATCACCGCGTGCGAGGCCTCGAGCACCTCTGCGAGCGGTGCGTCCGAGAGCAGGCCGGCGACCGGCAGCGGCAGCTCTGCGAGCACCTCGGCGCCGTCGACGACGACGATGCCGCCGCCACGGTTTGCAAGCCGGCGCACGGCGGCGGCCATCGACGCGTCGTTCATCCCGACAACGACGACGTTGTGCGCGTCGTGCGCGACCGACGATGCGAGCGCGCCGCGCTGCAGGCCGAACCCGCGCACGAAGCCGAGCCCGACGCGGCCCGTGCCCAGATGCCGCTCGACGACCGCGATCTTGGCGAGGTCGCGCTCGGGATCGGCCAGCGCCTCCCCGGCTCGGTGGGTGGGCGCGTCCACGAGGGAGTCCGTCAGGATCTGGCCCGGCACGATCCCGATCACGCGCGCGTCGCCGCCCTCCCACGGGATGCGGAACATCTCGGGGCCGAACGCGCCGATCCGAACCGTGTGGCGCACCCAGTCCGGCACCTCCGCCTCGGGGATCTCCGCCGCGGGACTGCCGCGCTTGAGCACGGTCTCGGGCACGAAGCGCTCGAGGTCGGGCAGGACGAGCAGGTCGGCGTGGTAGCCGGGTGCGACGGCGCCGAGGTGCGCGAGGCCGTGCCAGAGCGACGGGCTGAGCGTCGCCGCCGTCAGCGCGTCCTCGGGTGGGATACCGAACGCGACGGCGTCGCGCACCATCGAGTTGATGTGGCCGTCGTCCGCGATGTGCTCCGGCTCGCGGTCGTCGGTGCAGAACGCGATCCGAGACGGGCCGTACTCGGCGAGCAGCGGCAGGAGCGCCTGCAGGTTGCGCGCCGCCGAGCCCTCACGGATCAGGAGCCACATGCCCGCGCGCAGCCGCTCGCGGCCCTCGGCGACGGTGTACGCCTCGTGGTCCGAGCGGATGCCGGCCGCCGCATACGCCATCAGCGAGCGTCCCAGCACACCAGGCGCGTGGCCGTCGACGTGCTCCGCGAGGCCGAGCTTCGCGAGCTCGGCCGGCGCACCGCTGATCACGCCGGGGAAGTTCATCATCTCGGCGACGCCGATCACGCGCCGCCGGCGCAGCAGCGCGTCCAGGTCGCCGGGGCTCAGCCGCCGCCGCGGCGACTCGAAGTCGGACGCGGGCACGCACGACGACGCCATGAAGTAGACGTCGAGCGGCAGGCCGGCGGTCGCGTCGAGCAGCCAGTGGACACCGTCGGTGCCGAGCACGTTCGCGATCTCGTGCGGGTCGGCGACGACGGCTGTTGTGCCGAACGGCAGCACGAGCCGCGCGAACTCGTCGACGAGCAGCTTCGAGGACTCGAGGTGCATGTGCGCGTCGATGAAGCCGGGGACGACCCAGCGCCCGCTCGCGTCGATCTCGTCGCGGCCCTCGTAGTCGCCGAGCCCGGCGATCCAGCCGTCGACGATTGCAACGTCCGTCTCGAGCCACTCCCGCGTGAAGACCGAGAGCACCTTGCCGCCACGGACGACGAGGTCTGCAGGCTCGTCACCGCGCGCGACGGCGAGACGGCGCGAGAGGGGTGCGTCCATTGCTGCAGAACCGTACAGTCCGATCCGTGGAAGTCCTAACACCACGCACGCTCGACGACGCTCTCCGCCTCAAGTCCGACCAGCCAGACGCCTGGCCGATCCAGGGCGGGACCGACCTGATGGTCGCCCTCAACTTCGACCGCGGCCGGCCGGAGACGATGCTGAACCTGAACGAGGTCGCGGAGCTGCGCGGCTGGTCGCGCGAGAACGGCTCGCTGCGGCTCGGCGCCGGCCTGACGTACGCCGAGATCGAGCACGGAAAGCTGCGGGATGTTCTGCCCGCGCTCGCCGAGGCGTCGCGCACGGTCGGCTCGCCGCAGATCCGCAACCGCGGCACGATCGGCGGCAACCTCGGTACTGCGTCACCGGCGGGCGACGCGCTGCCGCCGCTCGTGATCGAGGCAGCCGAGGTCGAGTGCACGTCGGTGCGCGGCACGCGCCGCGTGCCGCTCGCTCGACTTCGTCACCGGCGTCAAGCGCAACGCGCTCGAGCCGGACGAGTTGATCGTCGCTCGTGTCATCTGACGCCGTCAAATGCACCTCAGACGTTCATGAAGGTCGGCCCGCGCAACGCGATGGTGATCGCGGTCGTCTCGCTCTCCGTCTCGGCGGGCGACGAGCTGCGCGCGTCGTTCGGCTCCGCTGCGCCGCGGCCCGTGCTCGTGACGGCGCCGCGCGACGAGGCCGATTCGTTCCCGGAGCAGGTCGCCGCCGCCGCTTCTCCGATCGACGACGTGCGCGGCAGCGAGGCCTACCGTCGTCATGCGCTTCGGGTGCTGACTCGTCGGGCGCTCGAACGGGTGCTGGCATGAGGATCACGGTGCGCGTCAACGGCGAGGAGCATCAGGCGGACTGCTGGGAGGGCGAGTCGCTGCTCTTCGCGCTGCGCGAGAAGCTCGGGTTCCCCGGCTCGAAGAACGCGTGCGAGCAGGGTGAGTGCGGCTCGTGCTCGGTGCTGCTCGACGGCACCCTCGTCTGCGCCTGCCTCGTGCTCGCCGCGCAGGCTGACGGCCACGAGGTGACGACCGTCGAGGGCCTCGCCGACGGCGATCGGCTGCACGTGGTGCAGCAGGCGTTCGTCGATGCGGGCGCCGTGCAGTGCGGCTTCTGCACGCCGGGCCTCGTCGTCGCGACGGCGGATCTGCTGCAGCGGAACGCGAGCCCATCCGACGACGAGATTCGCGAAGCGCTCTCCGGCAACCTCTGCCGCTGTACCGGCTACGCCAAGATCTTCGACGCCGTGCGGCTCGCCGCGGGTGCGTCATGACGCAGACCGCGACCCGCACGCTGCAGGTGGGCAAGGTCGGCGACCTCGTCGCGCGCATCGATGCGCCACCGAAGGTGAAGGGCGAGTTTGCGTATGCGAGCGACCTGATCGCCCCGGGCATGCTCTGGGGGCACACGCTGCGCAGCCCGCACGCGCACGCGCGCATCGTCTCGATCGACATCTCGCAGGCCGTGTCCATGCCCGGTGTGCATGCGGTGCTGACGCACGACGACGTGCCCGGGCAGAAGACGTACGGGCTCGAGTTCCCGGATCAGCCGGTGCTCGCGATCGACCGCGTCCTCTACTACGGCGAACCGGTGGCGCTGGTGGCGGCCGAGCATCCGGAGCAGGCACGCCGCGCCGCCGAGCGAATCGTCGTCGAGTACGAGCCCCTCGATCCGGTCGCCGACATGGAGCGCGCGACGGAGCTGCCCGACCTCCATCCCCAGAAGCCGACGCGTGGTCACGGCTACCGCGAGGACGACCGGCCGAACGTCGTGCGGCACATGGTGATCCGCCACGGCGACCCAGACGCGGCGGCCGACGTCACGGTCGAGGGCGTGTACGACATCGGCATCCAGGATCAGGCGTTCCTCGGCCCCGAGTCCGGGCTCGCCGTTCCCGACGGCGAAGGCGGCGTCGACATCTACGTCGCGACGCAGTGGCTGCACGTCGACCGGGCGCAGGTCGCGCCCTGCCTCGGGCTCGCGCTCGAGCAGGTGCGGATCCATCTCGGCGGTGTCGGCGGTGCGTTCGGCGGCCGCGAGGACCTCTCGATGCAGGTGCACGGCGCGATGCTCGCGCTGCACACGAACCGCCCGGTGAAGATCGTCTACAACCGCGAGGAGTCGTTCACGGGGCACGTACACCGTCATCCGGCACGCATCTGGTGCGAGCACCGCGCGACGCGCGAGGGGAAGCTCGTCAACGTGCGGATGCGCATCCTGCTCGACGGCGGCGCGTACGCCTCGAGCTCGACCGCGGTCACGTCGAACGCCGCCTCGTTCGCCGTCGGGCCGTACGAGACGCCGAATGCGCTGATCGAGTCGACGTCGGTCTACTCGAACAACCCGCCCTGCGGCGCGATGCGCGGCTTCGGCGCCGTGCAGACGGCGTTCGCCGCCGAGGCGCAGATGGACAAGCTCGCTGCGGCGCTCGAGATCGACCCGATCGAGCTGCGGCTCCTGAACGCGCTGAAGCCGGGCGACGTGCTCCCGACCGGGCAGCAGATCACGGGCTCGCTGCCGATCGCAGAGACGATCCGCGCAGCAGCTGCGCTCGAGCCGCCGCCGCCGGAAGAGCTGCCGCGCGACCCGTTGCGCCTGCCCGGTGGCGCCGGCAACACGACGCGCGGCGAGGGAGTGAAGCGCGGCGTCGGCTTCGCGGTCGGCTTCAAGAACATCGCCTACTCCGAAGGCTTCGACGACTACTGCGCCGCGCGCGTGCGGATCCTCGCCGACGGGTCCGCGGAGGTGCACTGCGCGGCGGCGGAGGTCGGCCAGGGCGTGACCGGCGTCATCCTGCAGGTCGCGCGCACGGAGCTCGGGATCGAGAACGTCACGCTTGCGCCCGTGCAGACGGCGACCGTCGACTCGTCGGGCTCGGCCTCGGCGTCGCGGATGACGTGGATGGCGGCCGGCGCGGTGCGCGACGCGTGCCGCGAGGCGCTCGAGGAGCAGCAGCGGCGCCCCGGCGAGGAGGTGGACGTCGAGAAGATCTACCGCCATCCGCGCACGACGCCGCTCGACCCGGAGACGGGTCAGATCACGGGTGAGCGCGCGCACGTCGCCTTCGCCGCGTGTGCGATGAAGGTCGTTGCGGAGGTGGACGTCGACCTCGGTCTGACGCGCGTCGTCTGGATCGGCGCTGCGCAGGACGTCGGCAAGGCGATCAACCCCCAGCAGGTCGAGGGGCAGATCGAGGGCGGCACCGCGCAGGGCCTCGGGCTCGCGCTGATGGAGGAGATCCAGACCCGCGACGGCCTGATCACGAACGCGAGCTTCACGGACTACCTGATCCCGACGACGCTCGACATGCCGCCGGTCGAGTCGGTGCTGATCGAGGACCCCGAGCCCGACGCCCCCTACGGCGTCAAGGGAGTCGGCGAGCCGCCGACGGTCGTCTCGACGGCCGCAGTCGTCGCGGCGCTCCGCGCCGCAACAGGCCGCGACCTGACCCGCGTCCCCGTCAAGCCGGACGACATCTGCCTCTGAGCGCGCTAGCCGTGCTTCAGCGTCTTGATGTACGCCACGAGTGCCTGAAGCTGTGCGTCGGTCAGGATGCCGCCCCAGTGCGGCATCGAGACGATCGGCGCTCGCCCGAGGACGCTGCCGCTCCGGATCACGTCGATGATCTTCTGATCGGTGTTGAACTCCTTGAAGAAATCGGCGCCGGACAACGCGGGAATCGTCTTGTCCTCGGAGACGGGATTCGGCACACCGCCGAGACCGTTCGGGCCGTGACAGTTGACGCAGCCGTAGCGGACGTAGAGTTGTGCGCCCTCGACCACGGGGCCCTGGTCGGTCTGCACCGGCGGCGCCGTGGCTCCCGCGACGGACGGTAGCCCGGCGTGCAGGTACGCGACCAGCGCCGTCACCTGACGGCCCGAGATGACCTGTCCCCAGACCGGCATGTACGGCTTCGTCGGGTTCGCCGGCTGGCCCAGGCCGTGATCGATGATCGTCCGGAGTTGGGCCGGCGTCATTGCCTTGCCGACGATCTGCAGCGCGGGCACCGCGGGTGACACGCCGCCCCTCCCGTTAGGGCCGTGGCATTGCGCGCATGCGAACTGGTTGAAGGTGTGCGCGCCTTCGGCGACGAGCGCGCTGACGTTGCTGCTTCCGGACGTTGTTGTCGTGGCAACGGTGACCGTGACGGTCTTCGTGCTGCCGCATGCCGCGAGGAGCAGGGTCGCCGCGGCGAGAAACGCGAGCCGGCGGAGCATGGCGCGATGCTACGCCGCGCCGGCGCGCGGGTCACTACGGGAAACTACGACTCTTGCCGCGTGCGGAATGGTCAATCCGACCGCGGCCCGTGCGTCGTTCGTGATTGTGCAGGATTCGTCTTGCTTACGTCACGGCGGCAGCCATTGAGAAGTGAACGTCACATCCCGGACAGGGCCGTTTGGGCGAAGCGCTCCAGACGCTCGAGATCGGTCGGCGGGTCGACGTAGACGATGAACGTCTCGATGCCCGTCGCCGCCAGCGCGCGGAAGTCGACGTCGTCGCCGGCGTTGACCGTGAACGACGCCGTCTTCTCGATTGCGTCGTAGTCGCGGCCGACGTCGTCGCAGTGTCTGCGCAGGACGTCGAGCTTGTGACGGTAGAACGCCGGGTCGAACGAGTCCGTGAAGTTGCACGCGTCGGCGTACTGCGCAACCAGCCGCAGCAGCACCTTCTCGCCTCCGCCGCCGACGAGGATCGGCGAGCGCTGCCGTTCGCGCAGCACCTGCAGCGTGCGCTCCAGGTGCGCGAGGCGCTCGCGGATCGGCGGTAGCGCGTCGGCGTAGCCGAACTCCGTGTACTCCCGCTCGTCCCAGCCCGCGCCGACGCCGACGACGACCCGGCCACCGCTCGCCGCATCGACGGTCGCCGCCATCTGCGCGAGCAAACCAGGGTTGCGATAGAGCGAGCACGTGACGATCTGGCCGAGGCGAACACGCGACGTCTCGCGCGCGAGCGCTGCCAGCGACGTCCAGCACTCGAGCACCCGCTCCGGGTCGCCCGCCCGCGTCTGCAGGTGGTCGTAGAGCCAGATCGAGTCGAGCCCGAGCTCCTCAACGCGCCGTGCGACGCCGACCATCGTCTCGAAGTCGCGCCCTTCCAGATCCTCCCGCCAGCCCTGCGGGACGATGATCCCGAGCTTCACGCGACGATCGTGCCGGGCTCGACGTCGGCGTCCGGCCGCAGCAGCACAGGCCCGTGCGCGTGGGAGCGCGCCGCGAGGAGGATCGGCTCGTCATCGAGCGAGACGACGACGAGCGTGCCGACGAGGCCGTCCTTCGAGTAGCCGCCGGGCTCCATCTGCGCCTCGCGCTCGCCCCGGCCGCCCAGATCGATCCGCAGCAGATACGACGGCGCCCGCGACCCCGGGTGGTCGTTCACCTCGAGCACGCGCGCGACGATCAGCTCGGCCATCGGGCCACGCTAACGCACGCCCTCCTCGAGCTGCGTCGCCGAAGGCGGCTCCTGCCGCACGACGGTCGCGACCGCAACGACGACGATCGCGGCGCCGAGGAGCAGCCGCCAGGTCAGCTGCTCGCCGCGGAACGCCACACCGAGCGCGATCGCGACGACCGGATTCACGTACGCGTAGGTCGACACGAGCCCGAGCGGCGCGTTCGCGAGCAGCCAGACGTACGCCGTGTAGCCGACGATCGACCCGAACGTGACCAGGTAGATCCAACCGAGGATCGACGCGGTCGACGGCGAGAAGTCGTGCACCGTGAAAACCGCGATCGGCAGCATCAAGAGCCCGCCCGCGAGCATCTCGTACGCCGTCGCGGCGAACGGGTCGTCGGGCATCGTCACCCGGGCCGAGAGCACGGAGCCGACCGACCACATGATCGCCGAGAGGACGCAGAGCGCGATCCCCCAGTACGTCGCGCCGCCCGACGGCTGCGCCAGCACGGCGACGCCGGCGAAGCCGACTCCCACGCCGGCGAGTGCCTGCCAGGGCAGCCGCTCACGTCCCGCGAGCCGCAGGACGACGACCCACAGCGGCACCGAGGCGATGATCAGCGAGGCGAGCCCCGTCGGAACATCGCGTTCGGCGAAGAAGAGCACCGCGTTCGCGCCCGGCAGGAGGAAGCCGATCAGGATGCACGAGCCGAGCGCGCGCCGGGAGACGCGCAGCTGCCCGCCGCGCAGCAGGACGACGAGGACCATCAGGCTGCCCGCAGCGATGAAGCGCGTCGACGCCGCAAAGAGCGGCGGGATCGTCTCGCCGGTCACGGCGATGCCGAGATACGTCGATCCCCAGATCACGTAGACCGTGACCAGCGCGGTCCACACCTTCGCCCCGTGTGTCATCCGGAGCTATCGAACGAGCGAGAGGCCCGCGCCGATTCCCAGCAACACGATTCCGACCGCGCGCGGCAGTGAGATGTCGATGCGCTCGACGCCGAAGAGCCCGTAGCGGTCGATCAGCGCGCCCATCACGAGCTGGCCCGCGATCAGGATCCCGATCGTCGCCGTCGCACCGATGCGCGGCTGCGCGAACGTGATCGTCCCGACGACGATCAGCCCCATCAGACCGCCCAACCACATCCACGCGGGCGTTCGGAAGGCTCCGCCCAGCCCTCCGAAGCCCATGCGCGCGACGACGAGGATCGTCGCGGAGAGCAGCAACTGCACGGCGGTCGAGAACGTGAGCGCCTCGATCACGCCGATCCTGCCGCCGAAGCGGCCCATCACCGCGACCTGCACCGAGCCGGCGAGGCCGGCGAGCACGGTCAGGAGGACTGCGACGCCCGTCAAGCGGCGTTCGGGTCGACCTGCCAGAGGCTGAAGCTGTTGCCCTCGGTGTCCTTGCAGGCTGCGAACCAGCCGTGCGTCGGGACCGGCTGCTTCTCCTCGGCCTCGCCGCCGAGCTCGCGCACGCGCGCGACCGACGCGTCGATGTCGTCGCAGTCGAAGTAGACGATCGGTGCACCGACAGGCTTCTCGCCTGGGTAGATCGCACCGCCCTGGTCGTCCCCGGTCCGGAACATCCGGTAGTCGAAGCCCTCCATCGCGCTCTCTCCCACCTGCCAGGGGAAGAGGCCGCTCCAGAAGGCCGTCGCGCGGTCTGCGTCGGCGGCGACCAGCTCGAAGTGAACGATCTTGCCGGGCATGGTTACGCTCCTTTCTCTCCGACGAAGGAGGCAGGTGTGGTCAGAGTCCTCGTACTGTACGACGAAGAGCCCGACGCGACGGCGTACGTGGAGCATGCCGAGCTCTGCCGGCAGGTTCCCGGCGCGACGTTCCGCCACGGCAAGGTCTTCGGCAGCCCGATGGGCGAGCCGGCGCACCGCTACTACGCCGAATGGGAGTTCGCGGACCGGGACGCGTTCAAGGCGGCCGCGTCGTCAGATGAGTTCATGGCGACCGGCAAGGACGCCTACAAGCGCGGCTTCCCGCAGCCGACGGTCGAGTTCGTCTCGCTGGATTAGGACGAGCCGAAGTTCGGCGCGCGCTTCTCGCGGATAGCGGCGACACCCTCGTGCACGTCCGGCCCCGTCATGTCGAGGAACTCGAGCGCGAGTGACGCGTCGAAGGCGGGACCTGCGAGCCGCAGCCAGTTGTTGAGAGCGAGCTTCGTGTGCCGGAGGGCCGGTTGCGAGCCGGTCGCGAGCCGCGTCGCGATCGCGAGCGCGCGCTCCTCGAGCTCGTCCTCGGGCACGCAGAGCGAGACGAGCCCGATGCGCTCTGCCTCGACGCCGTCGACGGGCTCGCAGAGCAGCAGGTGGTACTTCGCCTTCGCCATCCCGCAGAGCAGCGGCCAGACGATCGCGGCATGGTCGCCGGCCGCGACGCCGAGCTTCGTGTGCCCGTCGACGATCCGTGCGTTGGGTGTCGCAATCGAGATGTCGGCGAGGAGCCCGACGGCGAGCCCTGCCCCGATCGCATGGCCCGTCATCGCCGACACGATCGGCTTGGGGCAGTCGATCACGTTGTAGACGAGGTCGCGCGCCTCGTGGAAGACGCGTTGCCGAGTCGCGTGGTCGTTCGCGATCTCGAGCACCAGGTCGAGGTCGCCGCCGGCCGAGAACGACCCGTCCGCGCCGCGCACGAGGACCGCATGCGTCTCGTCGTCGTCGGCGATCGTGCGCCAGACGCCTGCCAGCTCGCGGTGCATCGTGCCGCTGACGGCATTCAGCTTCCCGGGGGCGCGGAGCGTCAGCCGCAGGACGTGCGGCGCGGGCCGGTCGAGCTCGAGGCTCGGATAGGCGTCGTATGCGTTGTTCACCGGCCGGACTCTAGTGCGGTTAAGGTCTTGCGCGATGGCAGACGTCGAGGTCTCGCGCGCGGGAGCGGTCTTGACGATCACGCTCAATCGGCCCGACGTGCTGAACGCGCTGAACGGTGCGATGCATCGTGGGATCCAGGCCGCATTGCGTGACGCCGAGGATCCGTCGGTACGCGCGGTGGTGATCACCGGCGCCGGGCGCGGCTTCTGCGTCGGCCAGGACCTGCAGGAGTTCTCGAGCGGTGCGGGCGACGTGGCCGAGAATCTGCGGCAGAACTACCACCGCAACGTGCTCGCAATCCGGGCGCTCGAGAAGCCCGTGGTCGCAGCTGTCAACGGCCCGGCCGCCGGCGCCGGCATGTCTCTGGCGCTTGCGTGCGACGTGCGCATTGCCGCCGACAGCGCGAGCTTCGTGCCGGCGTTCATCAACATCGGCCTCGTCCCGGACTCCGGCGGCACGTGGCTCGTGCGCCGCTTGCTCGGCGCCGCCCGCGCCTTCGAGTGGTTGACGACCGGCCGCAGGCTCGGCGCGGAGGAGGCACGGACGTGGGGCCTCGTCTCGGAAGTCGTGCCGGCCGACGAGCTCGAGCACCGCACACACGAGGTGGCCGAGCTCTTTGCCGCGATGCCGACGCGCGCCGTCTGGCACACGAAGCGCCTGCTCGACGCCGCGCAGGAGACGACCTTCGCCGAGCAGCTCGAGCTCGAGGCGGTCACGCAGGCCGAGATGACCCAGACGCACGACTTCACGGAGGGGGTCGCAGCATTCCTCGCGAAGCGACCGGCGGAGTTCACCGGTGCCGACCTCGAGCGGCTGCACCCGATCACGGTCCGCGACGTCGACGACCGGCGCCGTTGGCGACTGACGACGTTCCTGCGGCTCGTGCTCGCGCTGCCGCACATCTACCTGGTCGAGTACTGGGGCTTCGTCGCCGTCGTCGTCGGCATCGTCAACTGGTTCATCGCGCTCGTCCGCGGCCGCACGCCGCTCGCAATCCACGAGTGGCTCGCGCGCTACGCGCGGTACTCGACCCACGTGACGGCGTACGTCTGCTTGCTGGCCGATCCCTACCCGAAGTTCCGCGGCTGGCCCGGCACCTATCCCGTCGACCTGCGCGTCGACCCGCCCGTCACGCAGTCGCGCTGGAAGATCGGGTTCCGGCTGCCGCTCGCGATTCCGGCGATCGTCTTTGCGTACGTCCTCGCGGTCGTCTTGATTGTGGTCGCGATCCTCTCGTGGTTCGTCGCCCTCGCGGTCGCGCGCGTGCCCTCGGGGTTCCAGAACCTCGGGACGCTATTGCGTCCGCTTCCAGGTGCAGACTCTGGCGTACCTGCTGCTGCTCACCGACCGCTACCCGACGCTCGCGAGCGGGAGCGGCTTCCAGTTCGAAAGGGGCGAATCGTGACCGAGACCGCCGCTATCGCCGACCGGCATCCGATCGGCCTCATCGTCGACGACGATCTGCGCCGGAACCCGCTGACCGTGTTCTTCCGCCTCCTGCTCGCGATCCCCCAGCTCATCTGGCTCTACTTCTTCGGGATCGTTGCGGCGTTCGCGCTCCTGTTCGCCTGGATTGTCGCGGTGTTCACGGGCCGTGTGCCGGATTCGCTGCACAACCTGCTCGCGCGGTACCAGCGCCTGACGACGCACGTCGCCGCCTACACGCTGCTGATTGCCAACCCGTGGCCGCCGTTCGGCGGGTCGCCGGCACGTATCCCATCGACCTGCGCGTCGACGAAGCGGCGCCGCAGAGCCGACTGACGGTGTTCTTCCGCGGGCTGCTCGCCATCCCGGCGCTCGTGCTCGCCTATGTCTTCCGCCTCGTCAACACGCTGATCGCTGTGCTCGGGTGGTTCTACTCACTCATCTTCGGGCGCATGCACGAAGGGATGCGGGATCTGAGCGCCTGGATGCTGCAGTTCGAGATGCAGGCCTACTGCTACCTGTTCCTGCTGACGGGCCGCTATCCGAGCTTCGCGGGAGGCCCGAAAGCCTAGGCCGGCCAGTTGGTCAAGCTTTGCTGGCAGAACGTCAGGCCGGCGGCCTTCCTGGCGGCCGTATGCACGCGGTCCTGGATCTGCCCGGCCGCAAGCTGAGCGGCTGACGCCGTGTCGTAGTCCTTCTTGACGAGCGCGTCGTGCACCTCCTGGATCGACAACGCCAGGGCGTTGCCGTATCGCAGCATCTGCCTGAACGCCTCGGCGCGGGCGGCGGGCGGCTGCACCTGCTTCATCTCGGGGTCGAGGCCCTGGCGCGCGGACGCGGCCGTCCGGCCCCAGCCCTTCGGGTCGCGCGAGAGGCGGCCGATCTTGAAGATCCGCTTGTCGGACGCGATGTAGACCTGGTTGCCGGCAGTGACATAGCTCTGTTGCGACTCGCCGGTCGTCGTCGCCGACGCGGCGGTGGAGGACCGCTTGGAGTCGCCGCCGCAGGCAGCGAGTGAAAGCGGGACGAGCGCGAGGATCAGGAGGCGACGCATCGGCGACGAGGGTAGCGGGGAGCCATGTTGAGCGCGCGTTAGGGCAGGAGCGCCAGCACGTCGGCGAGTTCCGGGAAACGACCTTGCTGCTGCTTGGAGAATGCGAGCTCACCGTCGACGAGCACGTCGAACTGGCTCTTCTCTCCGGCCGCCATCTCGGCGAGGTGCTCCGTCCCGTTCAACTCGGCCACGAGACTCGCGGCCCGTCGGTCATAGCCGTTTCAGACGGGGCAGTAGTAGATCTGCACGTGCG